>NZ_LSIC01000113.1 GCF_001556045.1 Bradyrhizobium sp. CCH5-F6 | reverse complement strand
ATCCTGATTGTCGCGCGCTTCCCACCCAGATTGTCGCGCTATACGGCGCCCATCGCGAGCGAGGCGCTCAAGCACATCGCCGAGTTCTACGCGATCGAGAAGGACATCCGCGGCCGCAGCGCCGAGGAGCGTCGCCTCGTCCGGCAGCAGAAAAGCCGGCCGCTTGCCGATAGATTCCAAAAGTGGCTCCACACAAAGCTCGCCCTGATCAGCCAGAAGGGCAAGCTCGCCGAGGCCATCCGCTATGCGCTCTCGCGCTGGGAGGGCCTGACGCGCTTCATCGATGATGGCCGTATCGAGCTCGACAACAACGCTGTCGAGCGTTCGATCCGTCCGATCACGCTCAACCGAAAAAATGCGCTGTTCGCAGGCTCCGACGGCGGCGCCGAGCACTGGGCCATCATCGCCTCTCTGGTCGAGACCTGTAAGTTGAACGACGTCGATCCGCTCACTTACCTGACCGACGCCTTCACCAGGATCGTCACCGGCCATCTAAACAACGACATCGATCAGCTGCTTCCGTGGGCCTATTGTCGTCAAAACCTCAAAGCCGTGGCCTGAGAACGACGCTTACGAATTTGTTGATCGTCAAGCCGAATCATGATCTTCCCATCGATTGGCGCTAGATCGCGATGCGGGCGCCCTGCTGATGTGCGCAAGCAATCGAGGTGTCGATCATCCGGACTGCGGCATCATGGGCTGCAGCAAGTGCGTCTACGATCAGGCCCAGACGCCACCCCGTCGTCCGCGGACGAAACGGTTGTAGCAAGGGGTGTAACGGTCCAAACGCCGCGGGCAGATCACGCCAGGGTGCCGGATCGCAAGAACCAAAAGATGCCATTGAGGACACGACGGTCGTTCACTAGAGGGACGCCAAGCGGCTTAATCGGTTGCATGGGCTGGACGGCAATCCATTCATAATCGGCGAGTTTGTAGCGCATGATTCGAGCCAGTTTGGAAGTTTGAATCAACTAAAGGCGCCAGACGCAACGCTTCCGGTCAGGCCCCGGTGGACGCTTACCGAGTAGAAGCAAACATGAGCCAGCCGACAATCTCCGCTGAAACCGTTGAAAATGACCGTCATTGCCCCTAGCCCAAGAATAGCCCCCCGTGCTTTGATTGTGTGGTCGAATTTGCGGATCATCTAGGGGGCGTTTCTTTGACGACCGAGCGTGTGGACCGGCGACTGGCAGCGGTGCTGGCGGCGGATGTCGCTGGGTACAGCCGACTGATGGGGGCCAACGAGGAAGACACATTGGCCCGGCTAAAGGCTGTCAGAAACATCCTGGTTGAGCCGGCTATAACCTCCCATCGTGGCCGGATCGTTAAGACGACCGGCGACGGTCGCTGGTGGAGTTTGCCAGCGCCGATGCGGTGCGCGGTGCGACTGAAGTCCAGCGCAGCATGGCCGAGCAGACCGCCGTGCCGCAGGATCAACGGATCGAATTTCGCATGGGCATTCACGTTGGTGACATCATTTTAGATAATAACGACATTTTCGGCGATGGCGTCAACATTGCTGCCCGCCTAGAGAGTCTTGCCGAACCTGGCGGGGTTTGCATTTCGGATGACACCTATCGGCAGATCCGGGGCAAGGTCGACATCGCATGTGACGACCTCGGACCACAGAACCTCAAGAATATTGCCGATGCGATGCGGGCTTGGCGCCTTCAATTGACCAATCGAGCTTCGTCCATGGCACATCCGGTTCGGGCATAGCCGCGCCAGCGGTTCTGGCTTTACCCGACAAGCCCTCCATCGCGGTGCTGCCGTTCCAGAATATGTCCGGCGATCCCGAGCAGGAGTATTTCGCCGACGGCATGGTGGAAGACATCATCACTGCGCTGTCACGCTTCAATTCCCTGTTCGTGATCGCCCGCAATTCGAGCTTTACCTACAAGGGAAAGGCGGTCGACATCAAAAGGGTCGGCCGCGAACTCGGCGTGCGCTACGTGCTGGAAGGAAGCGTCCGGAAGGCCGGTGGCCGGGTGCGCATCACCGGTCAGCTGATCGATGCGGCGAGCGGCGCCCATCTTTGGGCGGACGGGATCGACGGCGAATTGACCGACGTCTTCGAGCTTCAGGACCGGATAACGACGAGCGTGGTATCCTCGATCGCGCCGAAGATAGAACAGGCGGAGATCGAGCGGGTCCGGCAAAATCCTACGAACGTACCGGACAGCTACGATTCCTATCTGCAGGGACTGGCGCTGGCTAGTCGCGGGCAAGGCGCCGAGGCCAGGAGCCTGTTCAAGCGGGCGATCGAGCAGGATCCGCTATACGCCGCTGCTCACGCGATGGCGGCTTACATCTACCTCGTGGATCAAGCTCAGTACGGTGCGATAGCGGACGCGGGCATGCGCGCCGATGCCGCCGCGCTTGCCAATGCCGCCCTGAAACTCGCTAACCAGGACGCCTTCGTGCTGGCCCGCTCCGCCCAAGCCCTCACCTACCTCGGCCTCGAATACGACCGCGGGGCCTCGCTGGTAGAGCAGGCGATCGCCCTGAATCCAAACTTGTCCGTCGCATGGCTCGCAAGGTGCTGGGTTTCGGTCATGCGGGCTGACGCGGAGCGGGGGATCGAAAGCTTCGAGAAGGTGATGCGGCTAAGCCCTCTCGATCCGCTCAAGCCTTTCTTCGTGGCCGGCGTTGCGCACTGCCATTGGTTTCAGGGCCGTTTCGAGGAGGGGTGCGAGCTTGCCAAGGAGGCCATTCAGATTCGACCGCACCTTCAGCCGTTCGCATCCTACATCGTGAACAGCGTAGCGCTCGGAGATCTGCCGGAGGCCAGGAAGGCCGCCCGGCGTCTGCTGGAATTCGATCCCTCCTTCCGGATGTCGGGCGCTGCCGCGATTTTTCTGATCCGGTCTGCGGAATATCGCGAAAAATTTCTGGGCGCCCTCCGGACTGCGGGGCTGCCGGACTAGGTGGTGTGGACACATATCGCATCCATAAGATGGTGCGAAGGTGACGAGCGCAACGTAATTTCGGGCTGTCTCTTCGAAGCGGCTTTGCGATGCGCGGATTTGAGTTTTGAGAAGCAGCACGCTACGAGGTGGCGTTGGGCGTAGAGATGCTGTCGCGCGGGTATTTGAGCGCCCGCGACTGTTTATAGGGGGTAACGGCAAGCGCTTCCTCGCGACGGAACTTCCCAAGTCATTGGAACTCTCGAGCGTGTGCGTTGTGGATGCCAGGGTAATTCTGAAGGAGGCGAAGGTCACAAGCGAACCCGACGCGTTAGTTGAGTTTCTTGAGACGCTCGGCTTTGCGGTGAAGCGGATCGGGTTGACCGCCGTTTATCTAGGGAGCCAAGATGCGCGTCATCACGCGCAAGAACTGCCGATGAGATTCATCCGCCATGAACGGGAGCGCAATGAGAAACGTGAGAAACGTGGCTACGATCTTTGGAACGTAAATCAGCGTTTGCTCCTGAATTTGCGTCAGGGCTTGAAAGAGCGACACGAGAACTCCGACGATGGTTCCCACCACCATCAGAGGGGCGGACACGAGAACGACGGTAAAGAGAGCGTCTTCGGCCGAAGCGATTACTTCCGCGCCCGTCATCGCGAATCCCCTCAGGATGAGTTGAGCAGTTTCTGTTTGGTCCGAAATGGTTAACGAAAGGTTAACAAGCCTCTGGTCAGGACGGCCGCTGCGAGGCTACTATACAGGAAGGGAGAGGCCGGTCCGAGCGAGCTTCGGCATGCGGTCTCCGATGAAATCCCGGTCGGCTGGACGCCTTTTCCACCAGCCCAATGTGCTAGGCTGGCGAACGTTCACACGAGGCTGTCATCATGTCGCGTTTGTTCGCCATCCTGATGCCTTTCATTCTTGGTCTGTTGACGATCGGCCCGGTGACGGCTCAGGAGCCAACGCTCGAGCTGGGCCGCGCGGCGTTTGAGGCCAAGATGCGTGGACAATTTGCGCTCGCGATTGGGCTTTTTGATCGCGCCCTGTTGGAGAGCAATCTTTCGGCGGCTCAACGAGGAATGCTCTATTATGGTCGGGGCGCCAGTTACGAGCAACTGGAGGTGAGGGGGCGAGCGCTGTCCGATCTGGATTCAGCCATTGTCCTGTTGCCGGAGTTTCCGAATTCGTATCTCTATCGCGCCCTCATCTGGGTTGCTGAACGCCAGTATGATCAGGCCATCGAAGATCTTCATTACGCGCAAAAGCTCGTCCCGCATGACCCCACCATTCTCATGAATTTGGCGGGCGCATTTGCGCGCCTTGGGCAAGTCGATCGCGCCATAGAGACATACGGACAGGCAATCGCAGAGCGTCCCGACGCAGCGAAGCTCTATTATAGTCGGGCGGTCGCTTACATCCAGAAGAACGATCGTGCAAGAGCACTCAGCGACCTCAATCAAGCGATTATGCTGCAGCCGAAATTTGCTGACGCCTATGAGAATCGCGGCGTGTTGATGAGCATCGATGGGGAGGCCGAACAGGCTCTCGCCGATTTCGATACCGCTATTGCTCTCTCGCCAAATGATGTCAAGTTCAAGGAGAACCGCGCCAATGCGCTTTCAACGCTCGGCCGTTACAGCGAAGCGCTTGATGAGTTCGATCGCGCATTAAAGATCGATCCCGGTCACCCCGCGCTCTATCTGGGACGCGGAAAAGCTCATCTTTTTCTTGAAGATTTCAAAGCCAGCATCGAAGATTTCAAAGTGGCGGTGCGCTTGCGGCCGCTCAATCCCTACTCCGTCATCTGGCTTCACATCGCCCGCTTGCATGCCCACGATCGGGACGATGACGAATTTGCAGAAAATGCCGCCAAGCTTAAACGGGACCTTTGGCCCAGCAAAGTGGTCGATCTCTACCTCGGCACATCTGACGCGGAACAAGTCGTCTCCGCCGCCCTGGCGACAAACGACGATACGGGCAAGCACGGGTGCGAAGCCGATTTCTTCGTCGGCGATTATGAAGGTCATCGGGGCGATTCAACACGGTCGAAAGAGCTGCTGCAACGGGTGGTGACCAAGTGCCGGGCATTCGATGCCGTCTTCAGCGCGGCGCAGTCGGAACTTCAACTTGCCGGCCGTTAATGGCTCGATGGAAATGAGGCGGCTGCGTTCAGACCCGTTCGTGCCCTTCAAGTGTGGGCGCGCCTGCTTTGCAGAAGACGTCTATCTATTGCAGTGTCCAGCGCTTCTTGACATTGTGTGAGCCTGATTCGGCTAAGTGGGGTCGGGGACATGGGCGAAACCACGCTTATTCACCTCTCACGTCTGATCGCGCTTGAACGCAAGCTTGACGTCGTCGCCCACAATGTTGCCAATTCGAACAGCACAGGATTTCGGGCGCGCGAGCTGGCGTTTCGGGAATATCTGAAGCCCGAAAAAGGAGTCGATGAGACAGGCAAAAGGGAGCGTCCGCTATCCCTGGTCGATCCGCGCTTCCAGTTCGGAAGTTCCAGTCAGGGCGCGCTCCAGCCAACCGGCAACCCACTTGATGTGACCATTCAAGGCGAGGGGTATTTGGTTGTTCGAACCGCGCAAGGTGATCGCTATACACGAGCCGGCGCCCTGACGATCGACAGTTCAGGACAGATCGTCACCCTTGCGGGCCAACCGATTTTGGGCAAGAGCGGCCCAATCCAAATTCCCTCGAAAGACGGCGAGGTCAGCATTGCCAGCGATGGTATCGTTAGCACCAAGCGAGCCATTTTGGGTCAGCTTCGCCTGGTTAGATTTGCAGACCGGGAGCGCCTGCAACCGGCCGGCGAAAGTCTGCTGCGAACCGACCAACCGCCGATCGAGCTTGGCTTCGGCCAAGTGACCCTCGTCAGCGGCGCCCTCGAACAATCCAACGTCGCCACCGCGCGGGAAATGAGCCGCCTGGCTGAAATTACACGCTCCTACGAGATGGTCGGAAAACTTCTGAAAAGCTCCCAAGACCCGGACGATCTCAATAAGCTCAGCAACGTGCCGGAGTGAGTGTCTCCACTCCGGCCCGTCTGTGAGCTTCGCCCGACCCCGTTCACGCTGAAGTCTCCATACTCATTGCTCACTCGCCTACTCCGAGTGACCGCGCACCAATTCAGTCGTGGTGACCGCCGCCGTGTCCGCCAAACCCGCCTCCAAACCCGTGACCTCCAAACCCGTGACCTCCGAATCCGTGGCCTCCGAATCCGTGGTCAGCAAATCCATGACCGCCAAAACCATGGCCGCCATCGTAATGATGTCCGCCGAAGCCGAAGCCGGGCGCATAAACGTAACTGCCCGGATAGTAACCGCCACTATAATAAGGAGTTCGAACATAGCGGCGTGACCGATAGCATCTGCCATAGTCATCGCAGACAAGGTGGACCGGCTGCGCATATTGGCTCGCCGCAGTTTGTCCAAACGCCAAGGCGGCTGGCGAATTCGGTGCCAACGGGGCCGCGGATGCCGAGGTTGCAATCGTCATTGCGAAGAGGCTGGCGATTGCCAAGCGCTGCGATGATTTGTGGAACACGGACATGATCGGATCTCCTACATAACGTATGGCATTGTAAGCAATCGAGGGCTGCGCCGGTTCCTGGCTTGAGCGAAACAAAGGTTAACGTCGGCGCAGCGGACAACCTTTTTTCCGCATTGCAAAAAGACGGAACTTGCAGAGGAATGAATTTTAGGAGAAAGTTCCAGCTTAGGAGCACGTGACAGCTGGTTTTACGCGATGGACGAAAAGCGCGACGAATTTCGATCCCGCGTGTTGAAGGCCGCAACCATTAGATTTGGCAATGGTGGTGCCATCAGCTGTGTTGTCCGCAACATGTCCTCGCGAGGGGCCGCACTCGACGTTGAGAGCTCGCTCGACATACCCGACAAGTTCGAGCTGGTCATCGATCGGGATGGAGGCCGTTATCAGTGCCATCTGGTCTGGCGGAAAGCAACGCGCATCGGCGCTCGCTTCCAGCCTGGAGCGAAGTGATGGAGGTTGCCAAGGCCGTCGATCTTCCTTAATCCTAGGGATCGCCGAAGCCGTCAAGATCGCGTAGCCGATTATGGATGGCAGTTGCGGCGATGGCGGCTTGGCCGCAGGCGACGCTGATCTGATCGAGGCCCTGCACCACGTCTCCGGCAGCGTAAAGACCCTCCACATTCGTCATCTGATGCGAATCGACGGGAATGCATCCCTGACTTGAGAGAGAACCTCCCAAAGACAAAAACAGGTCCGTGTTGCTGCTGGAGCCCAACGCCGGATAGAGGGTGTCGAACCGGAGGCGCGCGCCGGACGCGGTTTGGATGAGTATTTTGGCTTGATCGACGGTCAGGCAAGCGACGGGCTGTTTGATGAGCGAAATGCCTGCGGCTGCAAGCTGTGTCGAACTGCGGTCATCTATTGCTGAAGGATCACAAAAGAGCGTTACATCCTGGCTGTACGTGCGCAGAAACAACGCCTCGCGTACGCCGTGGGGCCCCCTGCCCAATACGACAATTTTTTGGTCTTTGGCTTCAAAGCCGTCGCAAATGGGACAATAGCGGATAAGTCCGGCTGCAACGGCATCGCGGTGGATCTGCGCACCCATGTCAGGCTGGTGATTGACAACGCCCGTTGCCAAAAGAAGCGTCCGCGCCGCTGCAGCTTCTTTGGCGAGTTCGACCAGAAATCCCTGGTCGATCCGCGCAAGAGCGATCGCCTTGTCGGCTAGGATTTCGCTGCCCAAAGACGTGAGATGCTCTCTCATGCGCCCCAAAATCTCTGTGCCGCTGATGCCGGCAGGGAAAAGCGGCTGATTATGTGAAACCGGAATCCATGCGGCTCGGCTTTCGCCCGCGTCAATCACGCAGACCCTGCGTCGAAATCGCGCCAGATAAAGTGCAGCAGTCAGCCCGGCCGGACCGCCACCGACGACGATGCAATCAAGCAACGGGCCGGTCATATTGCACGAGGTGCGCTGGAGGATGACACGGGCCGGATCTCAGTTGTTCGACACAACCTCAACCATATCAGGTCGAACATACCGCTGCCGAGCATCGCAAACATAGGGAACATCGTCGTTGCTATATGAAGATCTGGCTTGCCAGCACGATGATCGTCAGCGTGCGCCCGATATTGTTTTTTTCGCAGTAAAGCCACGCAGTATCCGTTTAGAAAGGAGGATGATTCTGAGATCAATCATGGTGGGCGCGGCCGCGACTTCGAGCGGTCTTGTGCCCCACCCACCACGATCCGGGGTTGTGCGATCCCCGCTCCAGCAGGAGGCGTTCTGCCGAAGTTTGCCGGGCTACGAAAGCCCAGCCAGATTAATTCTTTATCATGCTTGCTCGATTTTTGAACACCTCGTTCGGCGGGCTGAGCATTTCGTCTCCTGCCCCGCGGCAAGTATGTGGGTGCTATTCTTTGGAAACCTTCCAGAGCTCCCGCTCCGTAGATAACTGATTAGTCAAACGACGATCCAAGGCCCTCGATCATGCGCTTTACGGATATTGGCGCCCATTGGGACAACTCAGACGGCCTGAGGTGAGCGACCGCCGTGCGAGCGGACCGTTTAACCGACAAGCCACACCAAGCCAAAAACTTTAATTTTCGGTTTCGTCCAGCTTGGCATGAACTATATTTTGGTGCAGATATTCCGGGAAGGTAGTCTAACAGAACCGTTTGGTGGACGAAGCGGCGACGATGCTGACGCTTGTGACCAGATCTTTGCGAGCAAGGGCAGCTTGGCTGCTCGCGGCTTTTTATCTGATTTGCGTCATGTCCCCAGCTCTCACGTTAACTCTTGGGAGCGGAAAAAGCGTCGCTTGTCTTGTCCAGGACAATCATAGCTCTAGTGCCTCCCACATTCATCCGGTTCCATCCGCCGGTGTTCATCACGTTGATGCCGATCCTGCTCAGCAGGAAAGCGACGGAAAAATGTCTGCTGTAGCGGATGCGGCGGACGAACTATCTGCGGGGGACCACGGTTCCGACGATACGCACAGGCATCGCAGCAACCAATGCTGTGGCTTGTCCTGCGTGAGCGCCTTGCCTGCAGCCATGCCCGACGTCGGCCGCCCCGCTGTCCTCACAACGACGCATCAAGCTTTAGTTGTGCAAGTTCTGGGGAACAAACCCTCCAAGCCGCTTTATCGACCGCCAATCGCCTGAACTGCGGTTCGAAACTCGCGTAGCGAGCCCGAGGGGCGCGCCTCGCAGTCGTGCATCAATGGTTTGGGAGAATTAGATGGCCGCCGAATTGGAGGCGCCGTTCGCCGGCATGGCGAACGCGGCTCGCTTACGTAAATTCGTGCTCAGGTCTGCGCAAATGCTGCTGATCGGAGGCGGCCTCTCGGGGTGCGCCATTCCTTTGCGCGTAGGACTGGTTTCGCAGGAGGGGCGGCTGACATCGCCTGACAGTCGAATCATGCTGGCTCAAAGCACACCCGCCCAAAGTGACAGCCTGGCACGGGCTGCATGTTCGGTTCCAAGCGAGGCAACGAGGAAAAAAGATGCGTAATGGGGGAACAGTGCGCGCGGCCTGGACGATCAGACGCGCGAGCAGGATGACGTGGCAACGATTGGCAGCCGCAAGCCTGGCTCTGAGCGTTATGGCGTTGGCGGGATGTACTCCGGGATCCTATCTGCTCGTCGGAGCAGATCCGGCCGATCCGGCGGTGCCCGTCGCGCCGGTAGGCTACCGCTCAACCGTTGCGCCTTACACGCATCTTCGCCCGGCCGCACCGAAGGGCTGGCAGGAGCAGAACCAACAAGTCGCGCCAGCGCCGAAGCGGGCTCAATAGGAGAAGCGCGATGTTTAAACGATCAAATGCGATACTTATCCGTCGTGCGATGCCGATGCTGGCGGCGTTCGCAGCCGCGCTGCTTTCCGGATGCGCGGCCTTTTCCCCGGATGCCGGCATGTCTGTCGTTGCAGACGTGGCGCAGGGCACCATCAAGAAAGACGTCGTTGCGATCCGCACGCCGCAAGACGCAGAATGGGCACACGACAACGTGCGCCGGCTGTTGCGACGCGGCCTGACCGTGGACACCGCCGTTCAGATCGCCTTATTGAACAATCGCGGATTGCAGGCAGCCTACAATGAACTTGCGATCGCAGAGGCGGATCTTGTTCAGGACAGTCTGCCTCCTAATCCAACCTTCTCGATTACGCGGATAGCGGGCGATGGAGCGCTCGAAATCGAGCGCCAGATCGTCGGCGATATACTGGCGCTCGCGACACTACCGTTCCGTTCCGAAATCGCTCGCCAACGTTTTCAGGCCGCGCAACTGCGGGCCGCCGAAGAAACGCTCAGGCTCGCGGCGGAGGTCAGACGAGCCTATTATCGGGCGCTCGCCGCCAATGAACTCGTCGGTTTGTTCACCGAGGCGAAATCTACGGCTGAGGCAACCGCGCAGCTCGCGCTCAAACTCGGCCAGACCGGCGCGATGAACAAGCTCGACCAGGCCCGGGAACAGGCGTTCTATGCCGAAACTGCGGCAGAGTTGGCAACTCTTCGCCAGGAGGCAACATCCTCGCGCGAACGCCTGGTGCGCCTCCTGGGATTGTGGGACGGCGATTTGGGCTTCCACCTGCCGGGTAAGCTACCTATCTTACCAGCGCGGCCCTTGTCTCTGCCCTTTATCGAAGTTGATGCGGTCACCCATCGTCTCGATCTCCAAATTGCGCGGATCGAGCTGGCTGCTCTGGCAAAGTCCCTTGCGCTGACGAATGCGACACGGTTCATCACGGTTCTTGATGCTGCAGGCATCGACCGCAAGACGCGTGATCCCGACGGAACTCCGTTCCGGGAACGTGGCTTTGACGTGCAGTTCCAGATTCCGATCTTCGACGGCGGCGAGGTTCGTGTTCGACGCGCGCTCGAAACCTACAATGAAGCGTTTAATTTGGTGACGGAAAAAGCTGTCAACGTCCGCTCCGAGGCGCGAGAGGCCTATCGAGTCTATCGATCGAGTTACGATATCGCGGGCCATTATCAACGCGAAGTCTTGCCGCTCCGGAAAATCATCTCAGACGAGATGCAGCTCCGCTTTTCGAGCATGCAGGTCGATATTTTCACGGTTCTGCAAGAGGCCCGCCAGCGGCTGGTGGCGATGCGGGCCGCGATTGAAGCCAAACGAGAGTTTTGGCTGGCAAAGGCCGAACTACAAACGGCCGTCAATGGTGGGGGCAGCGCAGAGACGCGTCGGCAGACACGTCCTTCTATCACGCAAGCGAACGCAGCTACCAACTGAGTGGAGACACAGTCATGCTATCCCGAAGAGGTCTTTTGACAGCTACCGCCGCGATCAGCGCAAGCGCTGTCAGCGGGCGGGT
This sequence comes from Bradyrhizobium sp. CCH5-F6, assembly GCF_001556045.1. Taxonomy (GTDB): domain Bacteria; phylum Pseudomonadota; class Alphaproteobacteria; order Rhizobiales; family Xanthobacteraceae; genus Bradyrhizobium. The sequence goes on along the minus strand of NZ_LSIC01000113.1, from coordinate 64,134 downwards.
TCAGGCCGCGAGCATTCCCGAAGCGCCGACCATGGACAAAGCCGTGATGCAGCCGCCGCTGCGTCCCTCGAGTGGACCCGATTACAATCCGGTCGTCACTCTCAACGGCTGGACGCTGCCTTGGCGCATGAACGGCGATTGGAAGGAATTCCATCTCGTCGCCGAGCCGGTCGTTCGGGAATTTGCCGAAGGGATGAAGGTTCATTTGTGGGGCTATAACGGTCAATCCCCCGGCCCCACCATCGAGGCGGTCGAGGGCGACAAACTGCGCATTTTCGTCACCAACAAACTCCCGGAACAGACGACCATTCATTGGCATGGCGTGCTTTTGCCCAACGGCATGGACGGCGTCGGCGGGCTCAATCAGCCCCACATTCCGCCGGGCAAAACCTTTGTCTACGAATTCCAGATGAAGCACAGCGGGACGTTTATGTATCATCCGCACTCGGACGAAATGGTCCAGATGGCGATGGGCATGATGGGGATGATCGTCGTGCATCCACGCGATCCCAGTTTCCGCCCAGTCGATCGCGACTTCGTGTTCATCATGAGCACCTATCTCGTCGATCCCGGCACGTACCTGCCGAAGATCACGGAGATGACCGACTTCAATATGTGGACCTGGAACAGCCGTGTGTTTCCGGGCATCGATCCGCTGGCCGTCCGGCTGAACGACAAAGTGCGGGTTCGCATCGGCAACCTCACCATGACGAACCATCCCATCCACCTTCACGGACATAGCTTTGCCGTAAGCTGCACCGACGGAGGCTGGGTGCCGGAAAGCGCGCAGTGGCCGGAAACGACGATCGACGTACCGGTCGGTGCCATCCGCGCTTTTGATGTTGTCGCCGACAATCCCGGTGACTGGGCATTTCACTGCCACAAGTCGCACCACACCATGAATGCGATGGGGCACGATGTGCGCAATTTGATCGGTGTGTCGAAAAAGGATCTCGCAAGAGCCGTCGGAAAGCTCGCGCCAGATGCGATGGTGATGGGATCGACCGGCATGGCAATGGGCGAAATGGAGATGCCGATGCCCGATAACACCTTGATGATGATGACCGGCTCCGGTCAATTCGGTCCGATCGAGATGGGCGGCATGTTCACGGTCATGAAGATACGTGAAGACTTGGCGCGTGACGATTACAAGGATCCGGGCCCCTACAAATATCCCGCCGGTACCGTCTCCTATGAGGTCGACGCGCCGTCGCAGCCCCCTGTTCGCAAGGACAAGCCAGCGGGGGCTCCGAAAGAGGGCGACATGAAGGCTATGAAAGGCATGAAGGGAATGAAAGGCATGTAGTTTTTTGGGAAACAAGGCCGCTTCAACCAACAACACGGGGAACAAGATCATGAAACACGCAACGCTCACTTTGATCGCTTTCGCCGCGGTGACGTCCATCTCCGCAACCGCTTGGGCAGGCGAAGGTCCTAAGGGCCACAGCCACGACGAATCGTTTTCGGCCGGCGAACCCGGCGATCCTCAGAAGCCGGCCCGCGCCGTGCAGGTCACGATGGGCGAGATGGACGGCAAGATGATGTTCATGCCGACGAAGATCGATGTGAAAAAGGGCGAACAGATCAAGTTCGTCCTGCGCAACAACGGTGAACTCGAACATGAATTCGTGCTTGCCACGACCGCCGAGAACCTCAAGCACGCCGAAGCCATGAAGAAGAACCCCGACATGGAGCACGATGATCCGAACGCAAAGCGGCTCGCGCCAAAAAAGGCCAACGAGATGGTCTGGAAGTTTACCAAAGCCGGCGAGTTCGAGTATTCGTGTCTGATTCCCGGCCATAGGGACTCTGGCATGGTCGGCACCGTGACCGTGAAGTAATCCTACGTGATTTCAATCCCATAAGAATTGGAGTTCACATGAGAAGCCTGAAGATTGCCGTTCTCCTGACCTTGATCGTCCCTTTCGGGTCGGCATTCGCTGACAACCCCGTGGTCAAGGGCGAGGTCAAGAATATCGATGCTGCCGCCGGCAAAATCACTCTCAAGCACGGGGCGATCAAAAACCTTGAAATGGACGCAATGACCATGGTGCTGCGCGTGAGCGATCCCGGCATGCTGAAGAACTTGAAGGTTGGCGACAAGGTCAGGTTCGAAGCCGAGCGGGCCCCGGAGGGAGTGACTATCACGAAGATGCAGAAGGCTAAATGACCAGAACTTGCGTTCGCTAACGCGGCGCTAAACGAAGCGGGGCGGCATCAAACGGCAATGCCGACCAAAACAAACGAAGGGAAATTGAAGATGAAACGGAACAAGCTCGCAATGACCGCGCTTGCGCTGACGCTCGCATGGTCGTCCACCGTCGCATTCGCGCAGACCGCGATGGTCAACGGCGAAGTCAAGAAGATTGATGAAGCCGCTGGAAAAATCACGCTCAAGCATGGTCCCATCAAGAACCTCGATATGGACGATGATGGCATGACGATGGTGTTCCGTGTCCAGGATTCGTCGATGCTCAAGCAGGTGAAGGTCGGCGATAAGGTCCAGTTCGAAGCCGAACGGGCCTCAGGAGGCATCACCATCACCAAGCTGCAAAAGGCCAAATGAGGAGTTGGCGGTGCCGCGCCGTAACGGATGCGGCACCGACCTTGGTCACATGCGTGCGTCTCCATTCCTTTGACAGGAGCAGCGATGCCACCTTCGACGGCCAGTTCAGGAACGCTTGCTCGAGAACAGCCCGAACCGCTTTTATTTGATCGCGCCAGGGGCCAACTCACGGGCGCGAGCTCGCTTGTTCGTGCCGCTATCGCCGCGTTGCGGGCGGGATCCGCAGCCACGAAGCCTGTCGGGCACCGAGGTTATGGCATCGGGTGCCGAGTGGTTGGGTCAATCATGGCGCCGCGCGAACTCCTTGTGCGATTGAATGAGGATGCGCTGTTTGCCATGCCATTCTGCGATGCGTATTGGAGCAGGCTACTTAATTGCAGCTATCACTACGAACAAGAGATCGAAGCGCTTTTACGTGTCGCACGCCATGATCGCTATACCTTTGTAGATTGCGGTGCCAATTTTGGCTATTGGTCGATCCTTGCGTCGAGCCGCGCTTTTGGTGTGCAACAGGCGATTGCAATCGAAGCATCCGGACCGAATCTTGGGCAGCTCAAGCGCAATGCAGAACTGAATGGGAATCGCTTTCGCTACTTGCATGCCGCCCTCGCAGGCCGAAGCGGCGACTTTGTCCGTATTCACGGCGCTAGACATGAAAAGTTCGCAACCGTTCCGCTCGCACGAGCAGAGCCGGGGTGCGTCGAGACAGTGTCGCTTGACGGATTAGCCGAGGCCGGGCTGATCGACGCGTCTGTTCCGCTTGTCATCAAGTTGGACGTCGAAGGCGTCGAGATCGAGGCGTTGCGCGGCGCGCGCGGTTTGCTCGCGGGTGATTGCCTCGTGATTTGCGAAGAGCATGGTTCTGATAAGACGCATGCCGTGTCGCGCTATCTGGCGGAACAGACTTCGCTCGAGCGTTTTATCTTCGACGAGGACAATGGCGTCTTCATGCAGCTTGATCAACTCAAGGGTCTTGCACGAATGAAGAAGCATAGCTGGGTCGGATACAACGTCTTCGCGACCTCGAGCGAACACTGGAGCAAGAGGCTTCTTTCCGCAAGCTGGCCACCCAAATGACCGGGCCGGACCAAGGCCGCTTGCACCCGCCCTATGCCAACCATGCCGGGCCACGCCACCCTTTTTGCGTGCGGAAGGCGCGCATCTCCGACGCTGCAGCGATCGCACTGCTGGCTCATGCAGCTGGCGGGGACGTTCTTCAATTTATTCTGGGAGGGCTCAGTCAAAGTGCGGCTGCACTGGATGTTTATCATGAGATGGTCTGCGAACCCGGCGGCATCTACTCATTCGAACGATGTGTGGTCGCCGTCGCCGGCAATGCCGTTGTGGGAATGGCCAATGCATTTCCGGCGGGCCTCATTCACAACGAGTATCCCGTCCGCAGTCCGACCTCTCGCGATGTTCTGCTCAAGCCCCGGTTCGAGCTGAACGATTGGAAAAGCTATCTCCTCAACAACATCTGCGTCGGCCCCGACCATCGTCGTGAGGGCGTCGGAACCGCTCTGTTGAAGGCGGTCGTCCGCGACGCAAGACGCCAGGGGCACGCCTCTCTAACGCTTCATGTATGGGCGGACAATCACGGTGCCGTCGCCTTCTATCGAAGGTTTGGCTTTCGTCAACGCGGCCGCGCCCCGATTCCATGGCACATCGATTTGCCACACGAGGGCGGAAGTTTGCTCATGAAGCTGCCGCTACGTACTGTCCCCGATGTGCCCGCTTTCCAAGACGAGGATCACCCATGATCGCTCTTCCCTATGACTATTTCCTGATCGCCTGGTTCGGGCTCGCTTTTGCGTCCACCGCATACGTCGCCTTCGATCAATTCAACGGCAATCCCGAACCGACGGTGATGAAGTGGGGCTTCATCCTCGTCACGCTCTATATGGGCCCGTTCGGACTGTTGCTCTACGTGCTTGCCGACAAAGAGCCGCGTCCGGGCGAGCATGAGCATTTCACCTCGCCGCTGTGGAAACAGGGCATCGGCAGCACGATCCATTGTGTCGCTGGCGATGCGACCGGAATCATCCTGGCGGCGGCCGTCACAGCCTCTCTGGGATTGCCGATGTGGATCGACCTGATCGTCGAATACATCGCCGGCTTCTCTTTCGGACTGTTCATTTTCCAATCCCTGTTCATGAAAAAGATGATGGGCGGGACCTACTGGGAAAACGTCCGCAAGAGTTTTATGCCCGAATTTATCAGCATGAACGCCATGATGGCGGGCATGGCGCCAACGATGAGCCTGCTGATGATGGGCCGCGACATGCGCGCAATGGACCCGCTCGAATTGATCTTCTGGGCCGTGATGTCGCTCGGCGTCATGGTCGGATTTGCAACCGCCCATCCGTTTAACGTCTGGATGGTGAAGAAAAAGATCAAGCACGGGCTGATGACCGAGCGGGATGAGGGCGGGCAAGGCGGTCCTCGGGGTCACGAAGGGCATGGGGAGGCAAAGGCTCCATCAGCCGCCGGGGGCCATGCGGGGCATGGAGCCGGACAGCAGATGACCAGCGACGCCACCACGCCTCAACTGGCGGCGCTCGCAGGCGTGACATCGTTCCTGCTGATTTCGGGGATGGTTCTGCCGGGCTTCTCGGTCAATCTTCGGCTGAGCTTGCGTGACGTCGATGCCTCCATCATGCCGCCTGGCATGATCAACACGTTCGACCTTCCGGGCGAAGCCATGAAAGACATGGCGGCCGTCAAGCCTAGGAAAGTGACATATGTCGCGCCGAAAGACGCCAAAGGAGATCAAATCCTTCAACCGCGCATCGAGAACGGCGTCAAGGTCTTCGATATCGAAGCGTCCGTCATCCGATGGAATATACTCCCGGACGTCGCAGTGGATGCCTACGCCTACAATCGGCAGGTCCCGGGACCACGACTGCAATTGACGGAGGGCGATCACGTCCGGATCAACCTCCGCAACGCGCTGCCGGAGAGCACGACGATCCATTGGCACGGTCTGATCATCCCCAACGAAATGGATGGACCCGCAAAAATCACGCAAGATCCGGTGCCGCCAGGGGGCTCCTATACCTACGACTTCGAGGTGGGCCAGAGCGGCACGTATTTCTACCATAGCCACGATCATCCAGACCGGCAGCAGGCGCTCGGGCTTTACGGTGCGCTGCTCATCTCGCCGAAGGATCCGTCGACGGAGATTAAGGCGGATCTGGACTACACCATCCAGCTTCAGGAATGGCTGAAGCGGGAGTGGTTGACCTATCCGGCCATGCTGATGGAAGGCGCACTGCCGAACTATTTCACGATCAACGGCAAGGCCTATCCGTCGACTGACACCGTCGCCATGAAGGTCGGCCAGACCATCAAGCTCCGCTTCATCGGCACCAACAACAACTTCGTGCACCCGATGCATGTTCACGGCGGGCCGTTCGAGGTCGTCGCGGTCGATGGCGTCAACCTAAAGGACAGCGCGCGCTATCAGGCCGACACCGTCAACGTCGGTCCGGGGCAGCGCTACGACGTAGTATGGACGGCGCGAAAGCCCGGGAAGTGGCTGGTGCACTGCCACATTCCACATCACACGGCCAATAACAACGTGGAGCAGCATGGCGGCGGCGGGCTGATGCTGGTTCTCGACGTGCGGTAGGAACGATGAACAACGCTTCGACCAAGCTGATGGACGAGGATTTGTCGACCTGCGTCGACGACGGCCTGCGCTGCTACCGGACCTGCCTCGACACGGACGTGAAGCGCGGCCTGGCCGAAGAGGCGAATAGAGTCGCGGCGAAGCACATTCGGCTGATCTTGACATGTGCCGAGATGTGTCGCACCGCCGCACACCTCATGCTGTTGAGATCGCCTCACCACCGCCAACTTTGCGAGGAATGTGCGGCAATCTGCTCGGAGTGTGCGAGGGAATGCGAACGTGTCGGCGGCATGGACGAATGTGCCGAGGCTTGTCGTTTCTGTGCCGATAGCTGCCAGGCGATGGCGATCTGACGATCGACTGCCGTATCCCCTAAACATGTCGCCCACCGCAATGCGAGTAAACACATCGATGAACGTCAATCCTTTTCGCCGTCACAGTGCCAAATCTGCGTGCCGACCGCGGCGATGAACTGCATGACGAATATACCGGTACGAGCGGTGCAGGTGCGTGCTGGCAGGACGCCGGCTGGCGACGGCCGGGACGTGAGGCTTGATCTGTTTCGCGGGCTGGCGAACTGGACGATCTTTCTCGACCACATCCCGAACAATGCGGTCGCTTGGCTAACCACCAGGAACTATGGCTTTAGCGACGCCGCCGATCTCTTTGTCTTCATCTCCGGCTACACGGCGGCCTTGGCCTACTCCAAAGCCATGCGCCGTGACGGCTTTTGGGCAGGTGCAGTCAAACTGATGCGGCGCGTCTGGCAGCTCTATGTGGCGCACATTCTCCTATTTGTGGTCTACGTCGCCGCCATCGGCTGGGTCGCCCAAACCTACCGTCATTCTCACCTCTTGGACGAATTCAACGTCGCCGGTCTCATCGCCAATCCGATTGAATACCTCACTGCGGGATTGCTGCTAAAGTTCAAGCCGTTGAACATGGACGTCCTGCCACTTTACATCGTGCTGATGGCGGTTTTTCCGGTCGTGCTCCGCGCGATGTTGGCGAGGCCCAACACGACGCTCTTTTGCTCGCTCAGCCTGTACGTTTTTGCGCGCCTCTTAGGCTGGAATCTGCCCGCTTGGCCTGAGGGCGTCTGGTATTTCAATCCGTTCGCCTGGCAGCTGCTGTTCGTGCTTGGTGCCTGGTGCGCTCTCGGCGGCGCGAAGCAATTACACTGGTTGCTAACCTCTCCGGCCGTACTGAGGTTCTGTATCCTTTACCTCGTTTTCGCACTCATTGTAGCACTGCCGCAAAATCTGGGTATGCAATCATCCGCCCTCGCCTGGTTGTCAGATGGTTTGGCCATCGACGACAAAACCAATCTTGCGCCGTCACGTCTTCTGCATTTCATTGCGCTGGCTGTTCTTACGATCAGCCTGGTCCCTCGTGACCGACCCTGGCTTCGCAGTCCGCTTCTTCGCCCGATGATGCTCTGCGGACGCCGATCGCTGGAGGTTTTCTGCGTCGGTATTTTCCTGTCGTTCGTCGCTCATTTCTTGCTCGAACTCATCTCCAATTCTTTGCTGATGCAGATCGCGGTGAGCATCGGCGGTATCGCCCTTCTAGCTGCTGTCGCCTGGCTGAGATCTTGGCCGGCCAAGAATAACTCTCCGGGTCCAGGCCCCTCCAGCGCTGGCGCAATCCAATGACCGAACATGCTGCGAGACGGCAGACAATCCCGGCTGCAGTCGCAGGACGGCTGAAGACCGCAGTCTTTCAGCTCCGGGTCAGCGCGGCGCGCCTTGTCTATGATCGCATACTGCGATCCCTCGTCACCGATGTCGAGTGGTGCTGCCGTTTTTACCCTATGCTCGATTCCGATTGTGCAAAGCAGGTGCTTATCGTCGGGCCGCACAGTTTTGCGTTTGCTCTGTCTTTCGCAACCCATTACCCCGAAGTCTGCTTTGTTGCGGTCGAGCCGCAGGGAAGTCAACGGTACACGCGCTCTGCGGGACGCCAGGGCCTCAATAATGTAAACTTTATCGAAGTGCCCGCAGACGCGCCGCTTCCGTTCACGCACGAGGCGTTCGATACGATCATCTGCAATTTCGCGCTGCATCGGCTCATGCCAGCAAACAAAATTGCATTGCTGCGGGGTCTTGCGCCCTTGTTGCGCGCCGACGGTCGTCTCCATGTCGTCGAGCTGGACCGGCCGGCCTCAGTCCGAGAGGGCAAGATGCTCGGTTTTGCAGCCCTGCTTTGGGGAACTGACGCTGTTGCGCCGCATTTTGATGACACCTGGCGCAAATGCCTGCCTCCAGCAGGCCTGCGAGTGCTTGCGCATGATCGGTCATTTTCGATCGTCGCGGGCAGAGTTTCGGTCATAGTGGCCGGCCACAAGCGCAGCGGCGCTAAACCGATGCGAAGAACTCAAAGATAAGGATTGATGGAGTGAGGAAAGTCTTAACTGCGGCGGCTCTGCTCGTCATCGGCGTTGCAATAGGAGCCGTTTTGTTTATCACATCAGGCACATACGACATTGGCGCCGATACGCCCCACTGGGCGCTTACGCGACAGATCATGGAGGTCACGCGCGAGCGCTCAATCGCGGCTCGCGCGACGTCTCTCACCATACCGAATCTATCCGACGAGCAACGGATACTCAAGGGAGCCGGGCAGTATGCCGCAATGTGCGTAAACTGCCATTCGGCGCCCGGCAAACCCGATACCGAATTGGGCGAGGGGCTGTATCCTAAGCCACCGAATCTCTATCAAATGAGCTTGGATGCCAAGACGATATTTTGGGTGACAAAGCACGGAATCAAAATGACGGGAATGCCGGCGTGGGGGCGGACCCACGATGACGATACGATCTGGAACGTTGTGGCGTTCGTCATGAAATTAAAGGGAATGTCCGGCCCACAGTACGAAGACATCGTCGCGAAAGCTCCACCTGACGATGACATGCAAGACATGCCCAATATGCAATCGCAAGGTGGACCCGAAAAGCCCAACAAGGCATCGACCGGCGAAGCTAACAAGCCAACGAGCGAAGCCAACAAATCGTCCAGCGAAGCAAACAAGCCTATGGGTGAAGCGAACAAACCGGCGGGGCACCAGCACTGACCAAGCGTCCCAACTCTCGCAGCGGTGCAAGCAACGTGAGAAGCTTGCACCGCATTCGGACGAGGCTCTGATCGTGGCCTGTACGAGCCCGCTCACCTAGCCTTTCTTATCCTCCTTCTTCTCTTCCTTCTTCATTTTTGCTTGAAGCTCTTTCAAATCCTTTTCATTCTGCTGGAGGGTCTTGCGCGCTTCCTTGGCAGTGTCTGTATCCTTTGTGTTCTTGAGAAGCGCCTCCGACATATCAATCGCTCCCTGATGATGGGCGGCCATGCTCTTCATCCACGCCATCTCGGGGTCGGCGTCCATCATGCCCTCCATCATGGACTTGTTCATCTTGTCCATTGCCGACATTGCGTCCTTCTGGAAAGGGTTCATGTTCTTGTCCGACATGCCCTGCATGCTTTTATCCGACATGCCCTGCATGCTCTTGTCTGACATACCTTGCATGGATCCGCCCGACGCAGGTGCCTGCTGCGCCGCTGCCGGAAGGCCACCCAAGACCAACAACGTCGCGGCGAATGTGAACTGACCGAGCTTTTTCATCATAAGTTCCTTATTGGGGGTTTCGACACCGCGTGAACCATCCGATGGTGCTCGTGGTTCCAAAGCGAAGCCCAGGCGCTCCTCGGCAGCGCTCAGCCCGGGATTTCGTCCTCCTCATCGGAACTTCCGCCTCGCACGGGCATCTCGAAGTTAGTCGCTACGAACGGCAAAATGCCGACAATTGGTTTAGCCTGCGGCGTTTGGAACGTTTGAAGAGACCTGTCGTTTGCAGGCTCGGAGCGGAGGATGCGGCGGTCGCTGCAGCTCCAGGGCACAGATTTGGAGCACCGGCATGAGCAGAAACCATAAAAACGATCACCGCGGGAACGATGACGCGATAATTCAGACCTTCGATGACTATCAGCTCTATATCGGCGATGGCAGCTCAAACCATTTTTCCGGCCCGAGCAGCGACATGAACATCACATTCGGTCGGGGCGGCAACGATCAACTATCCGGCGCGTCCATGGATGACGATTTGATCGGAGGAGCCGGCAACGATGTCCTCACGGGTGGTGCGGGCGCCGATCATCTTGTCGGCGGTGCCGGCAACGACCGACTGGTTGGCGGGGACCAAGCTGACATGCTGATGGGCGGTCCCGGCAATGATGTTCTCAACGAAGGCGCCGGTCACGGCGATCTGGAAGGCGGGCCGGGCAATGACATGCTGACCGGCGGTCTGGGAGCCGACGCCTTCGTCATCTCCCCAGATAGCGGCAACGATATCATCAAGGATTTCCGCGCCGGGCCCGGAATGTTCGATCATATCGCAGTCATGAATCTCGAACCCGAGCAACTGCGCTTTGCGGATACCAAGGCCGGTGTCCTGATCAGTTGGGATACGGGCAAAGGAGATGGTTCGGTTCTGTTGGAAGGCGTCTACAAGAAAGATCTGGCCCAGGACGACTTCATGTTTACCGACGACCGCCACCTGCTCAATCCGGCGGATGCGCATTCTGATCGTTTCTCCGCTGAGCACTTAGGCACGACCGGCGGCAACGAGGCCGGCCCAGGTCCGACTGGCGCGCCCACCAATGCGTCATTCACCAGTTCTTTTGACGACAACAACGTGAAATTCGGAACTGACGCTCAAAATGACATGCTTCTTGGCACCGCCAAGAACGATTTTTACTTTGGTCTGGGCGGCAACGATTATCTGTCTGGCGGTGCGGGCGACAATCACCTCGACGGCGGGGCCGGTAATGACACCCTCGTCGGAGGATCTGGACAGGACGACCTGCGCGGCGGTGATGGGAACGACAAGCTCTACGGCGGCGCCATGGGCGACAACTTGATGGGCGGAGCCGGTAACGATTATCTCAGCGGAGGTGCGGGGCACGACATGCTGGATGGTGGCGCGGGCAACGACGTCTATAGCGGCGGGGCCGGAGCCGACGCGTTCATTGTCGCGCATGGCAGCGGTAATGATGTTGTGGTGGGTGGCTTTGATCCAGGTCCCGGAGCGTTCGATCACATCGCATTCACCGACATCATGCCAAACGAAGTCAATGTGGCGGATTCTGCCTCGAATCACGGAGATGCTCATACAGGCGTGCTCGTCGCATGGGGCGATGGATCAATTTTCCTGGAAGGCATCGCCAAAGGCCAGATGGCTCAGGATGATTTCATGTTCAACGCCGTCGAAGGCGGGGCGTTTGTTCCTGACCCCCAAATCAGCACGGAAGGAAGCCGCATGCTGTTTCAGAATGGGCACCCCGATTGGCCGATGGCGTGAGGCCTTCCTCCTCCCCTCACGTCGCTCGTGATGCGGGCCATCATGGCTCGCATCACGAGCGTTTTTGTAAGTCATAGACGGTCGCGGAGCACCTTGCCTTGGACATTTTGCGCGATGACAAGGACACATACCGCCCGCAGCTCGTCGCTGCGCTTGTTGGAATCGCCTGCCTGAGTGCGCTGGTCAGCGTGCTGTACCTGACCGGCTCGCTGTATATGCTTGAAGTCTACGACCGTGTTTTGCCGAGCCGAAGCATCCCGACCTTGGTCGGGTTGAGCGTGATCGTCGCCGGACTTTATGCCTTTCAAGGGTTTTTTGATCTGATGCGCTCTCGGCTGCTGGTCCGGCTGGCCGGGGCGGTGGACATGTCGCTTCGCCGAAAAACATACGAGGCGGTCGTGCAGGCGCCACTGGGACCGGCTTCCCGCAGTGAAGGGCTTCAGCCCTTGCGGGACCTCGATCAAATCAGGACGTTTTTGTCGAGCACCGGGCCGGCGGCTCTGTTCGATCTTCCCTGGGTTCCCATCTATGTCCTGTTATGCTTCGCCTTCCACTTCTGGATCGGAGTGGTCGCCTCGATTGGCGCTGTGCTGCTCCTCGCTCTGACGCTGACGACCGAATTGCTGTCCCGCCGGCCAACGCTTCGCTCGGCGAGCGCTGCCGCAGCCGCTATGGATCTCGCTGAAGCTGCGCAAAGAAATGCTGAGGTGCTCAGGGCCATGGGTATGGTTCCGCAAATGGCCGATGTTTGGGAGCAACGGCGCGATGATCATGGGTACAACTACGCCCGCGTCGCTGACGTGGCCGGAGGCTTAGGGGCGATCACGAAGGTCGTCCGCTTAGGCCTTCAGTCGAGCGTGCTGGCCACAGGAGCTTTGCTGGTCATTCAGGGCGAAGCAACAGGCGGTATCATGATCGCAAGTTCAATCCTGCTGGCTCGCGCACTCGCGCCTGTCGAGCTTGCAATCGCCAATTGGAAGGGCTTTGTGGCGGCCCGCCAAAGCTGGAGCCGTTTGCGTATCTTCCTGCTCCGGTCGCCGCAGAAGCGTCCGTCCATTAGGCTGCCCCCGCCACTTCGCGAAATCAGCGTCGACTTTGTCAGCTTGGCGGCTCCGGGAGGAGAACGTTTGTTGCTGCGCGATATCAACTTCTCCCTATCGGCAGGGCAGGTCTTGGCCGTGGTCGGCCCGTCCGGGGCCGGAAAGTCGTCACTTGCGCGCGCGCTCGTCGGAGTGTGGCAGGCGATGAGGGGCAGGATCAGACTTGATGGCGCCCCGCTGGATCAATGGTCGCCCGATCAGCTCGGCCGCCACATAGGTTACCTGCCCCAGGACGTTGAGCTGTTCGAAGGCACCGTCGCCCAGAATATCTCGCGCTTTTCAGCTAGTGCGAACTCGGAAGCGATCATTTCGGCTGCCACGGCTGCCGGGGTTCACAATCTCATATGCTCTCTGCCCGATGGGTATGATACCAATATCGGTCCGCGGGGTACGTCGCTCTCGGCCGGCCAACGCCAGCGCGTTGCGCTTGCGCGCGCTCTTTTCGGCGACCCGTTCCTGGTCGTGCTGGATGAACCAAATTCCAGTTTGGACGCCGACGGCGAGGCGGCGCTGCTGGAGGGCATCCGGCGCGGGCGCGAGAAGGGAATGGCGTTCGTTATCATGGCGCATCGCCAGAGCATCCTAGCCGCTGTGGATCGCATCCTTGTTCTGGGAGCAGGCCAAATGCGGGCGTTTGGCGCAAGGGACGAGGTGCTGAAGGCGTTGCGACAAGGAGTGGAGCCGGCCGATAGAGCAGAGCAACTGCCCCAAAACGCGCGAACGCTTGCACCGCAATCGGGTGCATCGTTACGAATCACGCGGGTGGGCACATGATGGCCAGCTCCGCGGACATGCGTCGTTCAGTTCGTCGTCATCTGCTGTTGAGCTCGTTCGGCGCTGCTCTGCTGATAGGCGGATTTGGTGGCTGGGCTTCTACCACAGAACTCGCTGGCGCCGTTGTCGCCTCAGGATCTTTGGTCGTTCGCTCCAGTGTCAAGAAAGTCCAGCACCCGACGGGCGGCGTCGTCGGAGAGTTACGGGTTCATGAGGGCGACGTCGTCGGCGCGGGAGACGTGCTGATCAGACTCGACGAAACTGTAACGCGTGCAAATCTGGCTGCTGTTGAAAATAGCCTGATGGAATTATATGCGCGACAAGCTCGATTGACTGCCGAGCGCGACGCTTTGGGCACAGTCGAACAACCGTCCTCTCTGCGTGGCTTCTCGGACGCCGCGCGAGCCGCCGAGGTGCTCGCAGGCGAGCGAAGACTGTTCGAGCTGCGCCAAACGGCACGGGCGGGGCAAAAAGCCCAGCTTCGCGAGAAGATCGGCCAAATCACAGAGCAGATCCAGGGCCTGACCGAGCAAATTGCGGGCAAAAAGCAGGAGACCGAGTTGATCAGCCGGGAGCTTGTCGGCGTGCGCGAGCTTTGGGCCAAAAATCTCATTCCGATCCAGCGCGTAACCGCATTAGAGCGGGATGCAGCACGCATCAAGGGAGAGCACGGCCAGCTTGTGGCGTCGACGGCGGAAGCCAAGGGAAAGATGTCTGAAATTGGATTGCAGATCATCCAGGTCGATCAGGATCTTCGAAGCGAGGTTGCAAAGGAGCTTCGCGAAACGGAGGGAAAAGTTGGCGAATTGGTTGAGAAGCGCGTCTCGGCTCAGGATCAGCTCAACCGAATAGATATCCGGGCGCCGCAAAGCGGCATGGTTCATCAGCTCTCGGTCCACACGGTCGGAGGAGTGATCAGCCCAGGCGAGCAGTTGATGCTGATCGTTCCCCAGGCCGACGTCCTCGTGGTCGAGGCCAAGATTGCGCCGAAAGACATTGATGAAATCAGGCTGCAGCAGTCAGCAGTCCTCCGTTTCACTGCCTTTAATCAGCGCACGACGCCCGAAGTTCACGGAACGGTGACGCTGGTGGGAGCCGACGAGATCACGGATGACAAGAGTGGCAAGTCGTATTTCAAGATTCAAATTACACCATCTTCGGAGGAGTTGGTTCGCCTGAAACAGGAGAAGCTCGTACCCGGGATGCCCGTTGAAGCGTTTGTCCAAACCACCTCCAGGACAGCGCTGTCCTATTTCGCAAAACCCATAACCGATCAGGTCACTCGCGCTTTCCGCGAGCAATAAACCAACGGGTCGATATGACTGGCTTGCAGGGGCAGATCGTCAGTCTGCTCAGATTCCGCCGCTGACCTTGATTTGCCGCCCGTCCGTTAAGAGCGGCGAAGTGGATGATGGCGGGGCCCTATGCCCATGCCAAGCGGCCGTTGCGCATCCTGCGCAGGCGGCTGGGCCGTAAGCGACGTCCACGTCCCATTCGCAAAGATTTGGAGGGACGGATTGCAACGCGTTGGCGCCACGGACTGCAAATCCGTTGATCAACGCGTTGCAAATCGTTGAAGTCGCGACTGCGGCGGCAGCTACGGAGAATTAGGAGGTGCGGGCGAACGACCAGGGCAAGAGTTCGTCGATCCGCGACTGCGGGTGACTGGTTGCGATCGCTTCGAGGGTCGCTTTCATCCAGGCGTAGGGCTCCACGCTGTTGATCTTGCAGGTGGCGATGAGCGAAGCTATGCGGGCCCATGAACGGCCACCTTCGTCGTGACCTGCAAATAAACTATTTTTGCGCGTCAGAATCAGCGGTCTGATTTGATTTTCGACGGGGTTAGTGTCCATCTCAACGCGGCCATCGTCGAGAAACAAAGTGAGGCCATCCCAATGGTTCAGCAGATAGGCTATCGCCTTGCCCATCTCGCTGCCCGGCGACAGGCGCGCAGCTTGCTCGCGCAGGAATCTCTCGAGTTCGGCGACGAGCGGCCGTGATCGCTCGTTGCGCGCCTTTTGTCGGATCGCGGCGTCGGAGCCAGGGATCTCCTTCTCGATTGCATAGAGCGCTGCGATGCGCGCGAGGACGGCTTCGGCGATGGGTGAGCCGGCCTTCGGAGTCGCAGCAATGATCTCGCGCCTGGAGTGGGACCAGCATGCGGCCAGCCGCAGCGGCGCGCCGCCTTGACGCTCGAGTCGTGCGAGCCTGTGATAGCCCTGGTATCCATCGACCTGAAGGATGCCGTCGAAGCCGTCGAGGATATGCTCGGCATGTTTGCCACTGCGTCCTGGCGCGTAGTGGTAGACCACGATTGGTGGATCAGCGCCGCCGTGGCCGCGATCGTCGCGCAGGACAGCCCACAGATAGCCGGTCTTGGTCCGGCCCAGGCCCGGATCGAGCACGGGTGCCCTGGTCTCGTCCATGAACAAGCGGCCCGATTGCTTCATCACGACGCTCATACGCTCGATCAGCGGCGGGAGGTGGAAGGCGACCGTTCCCATCCAATCCGTCAGAACGGCGCGATCGATGAGGATGCCATGCCGGGCGAGAACCTGGGACTGACGATAGAGCGGCATGTGCTCGCTGAACCTGGCGACCGCCACCTGCGCCAGCATCGCCTCGGTGGGCAGGCCACCCTCCACCAGATGGGCGGGAGCCGGCGCCTGGCGCACGCCAGCGCATCCTGTCGCGCAGGCGTAGCGCGGTCGCACCGTCTCGACCATGCGATACTGGGCCGGCGTCACGTAGAGGCGTCTGGAGCGATCCTCGCCGATCCGGACCATCCGGCCGCAGCCGCAGGGACACTCGAGGCTCTCGGGTTCGATCACCTGCTCAATGCGCGGCAGGTGCGCGGGAAAGGCGCGGGCGGCGCGGCTGGCCCGGCGGCCCGACGGTGCCGCGCCGGTGCGGCGCGCACGATCGTCCTGGCGCTCCTGGACTTCGGCGATGGCGATCTCGATGTCTTCGAGCACCAGCTGCATCTGATCGGGATTGAACTTCTCCGAGCGTTTGTCGAAGCGTGCGCGCTCGTACTCCTTCACGAGCAGTTCGAGACGGTCGACGATCTGTTTGGACGCAGCCAGTTCGTTCTCGACATGAAGGCGCGCCGTGCGTTCGTCATCAGCGCGACGACGCTCGGCTTCGAGCATCGCTTCCTGCGTGCTGAAGAGCGCTCGCAAATCGGCGGGCAGCGCTGCAAGACGGGCGGGATCAATGGCGGACGGTGACACATCCGCAAGCTATCATCCCGAGGCGCCGTGCGAAACAAATGGTCAGCCCCCGAGTCAGTTCGCCGCAGCTGGTGTTGCGACGATCCATTCGCCCACACGCTTCCAGTTCAGCCCGTCAAACAGCGCTTCGAACTGCACCCGCGTCAGATGCACGACGCCGCCGCTGATCTGCGGCCACTCAAAACGGCCATCGCGACCAAGACGCTTGTAAATTAGAACGAGGCTCGTGCCGTCCCATAGCAAAATCTTCAGCCGGTCGGCGCGCTTCGAACGAAAAACCACAATCAGGCCCGAATGCGGATCGAGCCCGAGCGTGTTATGCACGAGGCCGGTCAACGCGTCGTGCCCGCACCGGCAATCGAGAGGACGTACCGTAAGCACAATCCCCAGTCCCTGCGCCGAAATGGGCTGCGCCGCGCTCGATCGCGGTCACGATCTCCGCGATCCGCACCGCTGACACGTCCGCGTCCGGGCGAACCGAAACCTTGCCAATATCGTAATCTCGCCAGGCCCCACGTTCTTGCCTGACGCCGCTGGATCACTCAACTCGATCGACACGAAATCCGCCGCTTCGTCCGTGACCGATGCGATCCGGCCGGCACGCGCCAATCTGCGCCACGTCGTCAATTCCTGCGCGTTGACGCCATAACGCTGTGCGACATCATATACGCGGGCACCGGGCTTCATGCTCTCGAAAACAGCGCGCCCCTTGGTCTCCGCAGACCACAACCGGCCTCCAGAAAGGGTACGGCGCGCAAGCTTCCCTACAAAACCGTCGGCTTCGGCTTCCTCGCCCGATAGTTCCATCGCCCTCAGTCTCCTCCTGGCTGCCTGATCAACCAAGAATCGCAGACCACAAACCGAGGGGAAACCCATCAATCAAATGGGGACAAAGCTTCGCTTACGCTGGGCCGGATCATCCGCGATATTCGCCGCAAGATCGAAGGTCAGACCGCGCTCGAGAATGCCGTCGCCCTCCCGCTCGGCCGGGCCTCCCAGATCCGCTCGCAGCAGCAGCGCCAGCGCGGCTAGAAGCTTTATTCCTTCCACGCTCCGGAGGTCGAGTGCAATCGGCAAGGGCCAAGGCAGCCGCGCTTACGAGTTCGGTGTCAAAGCCTCTCCCGGCGCTCTATTCGTGCTGCACGCCAGGGCGCTACCAGATAATGCGTACGACGGTCACACCTTGCGGACGTCATCGACCGCACCGAGACACTCACCGGCTGTGCGATCGAGCGGGCCTATGTCGACAAGGGATACCGTGGCCACCACGCGCAAAATCGTCGTCGCGTCTTCATCTCCGGCCAGAAGCGCGGCGTCTTCGGTGTCATCGAGCGCGAGCTGCGCCGCCGCTCGGCCATTGATCATCGGGCACTTGAAGACCGATGGTCACCTCGGCCGCTGCTACCTCAAAGGCCGCCTCGGCGATGCGGCCAACGTCATCCTCTCCCCGTCGGCCACAACTTCCGTCGCATCCTCGCCTGGCCGAGGGCTCTTTGGTGCCTGATCCTGACCACGCTCATCGCGGCCGCCAGCGACCGCTCACAGCTCAAATCGGTTTTCTTAACGGACGACTTCATATGGAGCATGCCGCCCTTTTCATATGTGAGCATGATCCTGAGAAGTCGAAGGGGAACGATCATGCTCAATAAATCATAGCGCGATGACGTTTCATCTCAATCGCACCTCGCTAGGCCGAGCGGTCTCCTGGACTTGGGCGCTCCCTTTCGGTTGATGCTAGATGACGAAGCGGTCCCAACCAGCGTAGTGTTCGCGGGTTCTCTTGCCACGCCGCAGACTAAGAATAGCTAATGCGACACCTAGGAAGACGCTACTCCAGGACGCCGTTCTCGTTGCCCCATCCAGAATCCATGGCGCTGCGATCAGCCAAGCTCCGAAAAGCACGATCAATAGTCGCAGAATACGCGCCACCTCCGCGGTCGCAATAATTGCGACGGTCAGCGTAAGGGCCCCCATCAAATGGTCGCTGTTAGCCATCGCGTTGGTCGTGCCGAAGATAAGTCGGCTGAACATCAGAAACACGGCGATGGCCATGCAGCCAGCGAGATTCCAAGGCACGCAGACGCCCCGCATTGTATCGGTCCAGAATGCGCCCCAGCTCGCCAGCCCATCCGATCGATCCTCTGCCCCGGCATCCACGGCATCGCCCCTAAAGAAAGTGCGAATGAGCGGCTTGCCCCGGCAACTGGACCAGTACAGAAATTGGCCCATCGCGATGACTTCGTCCAATGCGAATGGAATCATGATGAGCATCGCAAGCGCTGCAATAAGTGCTGGCGTGCTCCAGGTCCCGATGACGATGGGCTGGATAATGATGAAGTAGATGCTGATGACGCCCAAGGGAATGACGAGAATGCCGAAGAACGTCACCATCCAGGGCATCGTACGCCAGCGGTCGCGGCCCCCCATGACAGCCATTAAGATTTCAAGCGTATAGGCGACAGCCCCAAGGCCGGCATCCGGAATGGGCCATGCCTTGGAAACAGTAGACGTGATAATCTCCTCGGTGCCGTTCCTTGGATCATTGGGATTGCCGGAAAAGAATGGCTCCCAGACGTGGTCCACATGTCCGAGCTGATATGCCGTCAGCACGCGGGCGATAATCAGGCCAATGAGGCCCATTGCGGCTATAGGCAGCCGCTGTGCGCCCGTGGATGGGCAATAAGTCCAGCCGGGGGGAATTACTTTGGGGTCCATCATGCCGGCCATGCTCATCCCAGGCATCATGGGCACGAGCACCGCGAACGAAATGACCAGCGCTCCTACCAGGAGATCGTTATTGTATTGCGCGGCACTCGGGCTCCAAAACAAGAGGGGCGCGAATAACAGCCATAAACCGACAGCAGCCGCTGCCCATTGCGCCCACCAGGCCGTTCTGCTCGAGAGCGAAAGCGCGCCGAAGCAGGCAATCAAGAGCCCGCTGATCACATCGCTCGCGAGGAGCAAGCTCGTCCGCCACTCGAGCGAAGGCAGGTCCCGGTCCAGAGACACGACGAGAACATTTGTATTGATGCTATCTGCACGCATAGCGTCGTAAACCAGGGGACTGGCAGCCAGCCAAAGACCCAGCCCCACGTTCGCGTAATGCGCCCATCGCGTGCGCCGCTCTTCGTCTTTCATCTTCGACATGTGGTCGTGGCCGCTTCGAGTGGCATGATCCGTCCCATGGTGAGGGGGCGCAGAGGCCTGGGCGGCGCCATGCGCATCCTTCTTTTCATTGCCTGACTGGGCCGGCGCCGGACGCTGTCCGTACCACGCCACGAGCGCGGGATTGAGCTTGTTGGCTTTGTACCATGCGGTCGGATCACGGCGCAGCGCATCGATGATCTTTGGCAATGTCTGTCGCAATGAATGTCGCGGCTGCCAATCCAGCAACTGCCGCGCGCGCGATATATCGAGTACATAGTGAGCGCTTGACTGCTCGACCATCCAGGGCTTGATGAATTGATCATCCCCCAAGACTTCGGTCTGAAGCCACGATCCGGCAAGCGCCAGGGTCTCGGGGACGCGAATAGTCGTCCAATCCTCGCCATGCAGCGCCTCGCCGATGATGTTCTGCACTTCGGCGTAGCCAATCGCATCGGGTTCGCCCACAAGGAGCGGCAATTCGGTGGGAAGGCGATCTCTTCGCTCGATCAGCCGAGCGATCGCGTTCGCTAAGTCATCAAGATGCAGGAAGGACTGCCCGGCGCAAAGCATGCCGGGATAGATATGCGCCGTCGCGCGGTGCTCATAAATTCGCGACACCTGCTCGGCGATGAAAGGTGAATGGCCGAGATCATCGTAAACGCCGGCGATCCGAAGCATGACCACGGGGATGTGACCATGCCGTTCGCGCAGCACCGTCTCGGTTCTGACCTTCGACTCCGGATAGGCCCATGACGGCTCGATCGGAGAGTCTTCCCTGATTTTTGCATCGGGCCGGTCTGTTGCCTTGTAGACAAGCATCGTGCTGGCAAACACGAACTGTTCGACCTGGAATGATTGTAGTGCATCGATCAGGCGATGTGTTCCTTCAACCGTCACCCGTTCATATAGCGGGTTTGGGTCACCCGATATGTCGTAATAAGCTGCCAGGTGCACGACGGAAGCGATCCGCTTTCCGAAACGCCTCTGCAGCTCGTTAAGGCCTGCTTTCACGCTCTCTTCTGACGTCAAGTCGAAGTCGATGACATTCGCTGGAGAGGGAGGGTGAGGGGGGCCCGCACGGTCCAGACCGACTAGCGTATATTGTCGGCCCAAGCGTCCGATAATCCCGCGGCCGATGAATCCACTGGCGCCGGTGATGAGAACGACTGAGCCGCTTTCCTTAATTCCGCCCGATGCCATGTTGCGTCATCTCCAATAGCAAAACCTCGTCTTGCGCCTGCTCAGCGCACAGGAATGCTGCCAGCCAACTCTTCCAATCTTGCGCTGTTCCTTTGACGCTTCGTGGCCAGTGTGTGGCTAAGCGATCACATCCAGCCAGAATCTCCTCGCGAAGCCGCCGCTCTCGGGATTCTTGCTGCATGTTATTGAGACCAAGGCTCCCCATCCGAGTACTCTCACCATCGCGCGCCTACCGAACGAACAGTTCAGCCCGCATCCCTTAAGGAGATTGGACCTTGAACGAGCTCAGCCGTCGCCATCTACTCCGGCTCGCCTCACTGTCCGGCGCTGCCGGCTTAGCTTCGTCAGCCCTGCCGAGTTGGGCGCAAAGCGGCCCCTTCCATCCTGCAAGCCGGCTCTCAGAGGTTTCCGGAAGCAGCATCGATCTGACCCTCGACAGGGCGGCCTGGCCGATCAACGGCAAAGCAGGTTCCGCGATCACAATAAATGGAACTGTGCCAGGTCCGATTTTGCGCTTGAAAGAGGGACAACGAGTCCGCATCGCTGTCACAAACCGCATGGACGAAGCCGCTTCCATCCATTGGCATGGCATGCTGGTTCCATTCCGCATGGATGGCGTGCCCGGCGTGACCTTTCCGGGAATCCCGGCCCGCAGCACCTTCGTCTATGAGTTTCCCGTCGTCCAAAGCGGAACTTATTGGTACCATAGCCACTCCGGCTTTCAGGAGCAGGTCGGGCTCTACGGCCCGATCGTCATCGATCCAAAGGGCGTTGATCCCGTCCAATACGATCGAGAGTATGTGGTGATGCTCTCGGACTTCAGCTTCCTATCTCCAGAGATGATCATCCAGCGGTTGAAGCAGGAGGGCGGTGTATTCAACTATCAGCGGCAAACTGTCGCCAGTTTGCTCGCGGGCCGGGACCAGACGTTGGCCGAGAGACTTCAGTGGGCCAAGATGCTGATGGACCCCACCGATATTTCCGATGTCACAGGTGCGATATACACGTTCCTGATCAACGGGTATGGACCGGAAGATAACTGGACGGGTTTGTTCAGGCGAGGTGAGCGCATCCGCTTAAGGTTCATCAATGCCGGCGCGCAGATGGTGTTCAACGTGCGGATACCCGGCCTGCATATGACAGTTGTCGCCGCCGATGGACAGATGGTGCGGCCGGTTCGCGTAGATGAATTCCAGATCGGCAACGCCGAAACCTACGACGTCACCGTCCAGCCGATGGACGATAAAGCTTACACGATCGTCTCTGAGGCAGTCGACCGCTCCGGAATGGGGCGCGCCACGCTGGCCCCCAGGCTGGGGATGACGGCGCCGGTCCCGCCGCTTCGTGAGCGACCGCTGGCGACAATGAAGGACATGGGAATGGACATGTCTTCCATGGATATGGGGGACATGGACAAATCAACAGGATCGAACAGTAGCGGGATGTCCGGGATGTCGGGCATGTCCAAGGGCGTCCAAACGGGCGCTCAAGCCAAACAGGGAATGCAGCAATCAGGCGGCATGCAGGGCATGTCGGGGATGTCCGGTAAGTCGGGCATGGCGCGAATGTCATCATCCACTCCGCCTGGAATGGCTCCGCAAAAGCCGCGCGGTTCAGACCTGATGAGCGGCCCCGAAATGGATATGCGCGATCCCAAAAATGCACCAGGCGTCAAGATGGGGCCTGGCGTCCAGACGATTGCGCCCATGCCGCAAGATCGAACGGGGGATCCCGGCATGGGGCTTGAAAGCGTAGGGCATCGGGTCCTGACGTATCGGGATTTGATTGCCCTTGAGCGCAATCCCGACCCTCGCACCCCGACCCGGGCGCTCGACATCCACCTCACCGGCAACATGCAAAAGTTCATGTGGGGCTTTGATGGGGAAAAGTTCAGCGAAACCACCAAACCCTACACGTTCCGAAAACGCGAGCGTGTTCGTGTGACGTTGATCAACGATTCGATGATGCTCCATCCCATCCACCTGCACGGTCATTTCTTCGAAGTGGTGAATGGCGCTCCCGAAAACCACAGGCCACGCAAGCATACGGTCAACGTGTTGCCAGGTGGAAAAGTAAGCTTCGACATCACTGCCGAACCGGGTGACTGGGCCTTTCACTGCCACATGCTCTACCACATGCATGCGGGCATGTTTCAGGTGTTCAGTGTGCGGCCACTCACAGGCGATAACGCATGAACAGGTCCGTGCTGATCTTGGCGGCGGCCGGGCTGGGAACGTGCAGCGTTCCAGCCGGAGCCCAAATGAGTGGCAATATGCCGGGTATGAGCATGCCCGCTAACAAGCCGGCTGCCGCTGTTGCGCCAAAAAAAAAGAGCGCCGCAAAAGGAGCGGCATCTGCAAAGACGTCGCCGAACTCGCAAGGCGCTCAGGATGGATCAATGTCAGGCATGCAAATGCCCGGGATGAAGACCAAGGGAAAAAATGCCGCGCCCGCCGCGGCGTCCATTCCTCACTCGCCGCCTCCTCCGCCGCCGCCAGACCATGCTGCGGATTATTATTACGATCCCGCGCAGATGGCTGAGGCGCGGCGCGAACTCCGTCAAGAGCAGGGCGGCGGAGTATACTCGAAGGTGTTTTTCAACATCGCTGAATTTCAATTGGGCCAGCCCGGCGGTTACCGCTGGGATGGACAGGCTTGGCTGGGCGGCGATATCAACCGATTCGTTGTCAAAAGCCAAGGCGATGGCAGCCGTCGCGAAGGTCTCGACAGCGCCGAAGTCCAGTTGCTCTATTCGCGAGCCGTGGCACCTTACACAGACGTGCAGGCAGGTATTCGCTACGATTTCAAACCCGATCCCTCGCGGGCCTATCTGACGTTAGGCGTGCAGCAGCTCTTTCCGTATTGGTTCGAGTTCGAGGGAGCTCTCTTTGTTTCGAACAAAGGAGAGCTGCTCGCCCGGCTCGAAGGATCTTATGATTTGCTGTTGACGCAACAGTTGGTTCTGCAACCGCGCGCCGAATTGAATTTTGCGGCTCAGAACTCGCAGGATATTGGCGTCGGAGCAGGCCTTTCCAACGCCGAACTAGGCCTAAGGCTGCGATATGAATTCCGCCGGGAATTTGCCCCTTATATCGGCGTCTCCTACGATCAGAAGCTTGGGAATACAGCTGCGTACGCGAGGAGTTCAGGCAAAGACAGCGGCTCAACAAGGTTTGTTGTGGGGCTACGCTCCTGGTTTTAATCGCAGATTGCTGGGTCTTTTAGCCTGTTACTGAGGCTGGTCGCGCCATGTATGCCAAACAGGCATTGGCCATAGCGCAACCGCGCGTCGTTGCGGGCGTCACGAAGAGCTGTGCCTTGGCATCCACACCCCGCACCCGACCTGAAATATTCTTCAACGGTCGAGTTCGGCGGGTTAGATGTGGTTAACAATCGAAGCGGGCATAAGCAACAGACACAAGCTGTATTTAGTGCAAAGAGACGAGCTGCGGATTACGAGCTTACAAATGGAGCGTCAAAGAAGTGGATTCGCGAAAGCTTACCGGACTGCAAGCGGTTGATAGACCGTGCGCTGGCGGATCGAACTGAGGCCGGGAAAATGGCGCCGGAGCCAGGCACGAGATATTGCTCAAGCGAGCGCGGCGATGGGAGGCGGCGGCCGACCAAAGCTTCTACTGCGGCCAACACCCCCAGGGTGAGGCGGCCTTTCTAGCTCTGTCTGTCCACGCAATTTGGCAGCGAGCAGTGACGGCTTTCTCGAGAAAATGCTAGTTTCTTCACAGGCTCGGCCGTTCCCAGACGCCCACCGAGCTTAGACCGCCGGCCTGCGGGTTCGCCTCATGAGCCGGCGGTCGTCTCTCTTTGAGCCAAACAAAGAGGCCGGCTACGACGAAAATTATGGGGGAGCCGTTCACCTCGCTTTGCGGCTTTTTGCGGTATCAGCCCTGGAGGAAATGCTCCGCTGTGTCCCGCGCTCACCGCCGCCATTTGTTATTTCGTGCAAGTCACTGGTTCTCTTAAGAGCCGAATGCCAATTAACGAAAAATTAACCATGTAGTCGGCAATTTCTGCCTAGCTCCGCAGGAGGCTGCCGATGGCAATCAACGATATTTCCACCCTGTCCGTGCTGCGCACGAAAATGCAATGGCACCAGGAGCGTCAGCGCGTTTTGGCACAAAACGTCGCAAATTCAGATACGCCCAAATTCAAACCCCTGGATTTGGTCGAACCAAATTCGATCGAACCGGCCGGGGCGTCGGAGTTCCGGCAGCTTCACTTGTCATGCTCCAGACCGCGCCGAACCATATGGCGTCAATTTCAAGCGGTGCAGGGCCGAGTCAAAACGCAAAAAGTGGCTACCAGACCCGTCCCGCAGGCAATCAAGTCAGTCTGGAGGAGGAAATGATGAAGTCGGCTCAAAATCAAATGGATTATGCGGCTGCCACCTCGTTGTACTCGAAAAGCCTGAACCTGCTTAAGACAGCAATCGGGAAGCGCTAGGCCGGCAAACGCCAAGAACCTCGAGAAAGCGTGAGGACCGGGAGACAAACCTCTAAGCTCAAAACTGCTTGGCGGCCGCCTGCATGAGTTGGCCAGCCGCTCGTCCCTGATCCCAAGACAATGCAGCGCGCCATCTTGATCCGGTGAGGTGGAACTCGACCGGTCACGACTGCGAATTTGGAGCGAAAGTGCAATCGAGCGTGGGCATATCTGGCTTGTTCGGCGCGGGCACACGGTTCTAGAGTCGGAACGCATTTTCGCTACCGCGAGCATTGAACGCCTGCGACAACAATCAAGCCCGACGACCAGAGACAGAACTCTATGACATTTGTCGCCAACGCTCCCAAATACCTCATTGTCGCACTGCTGGGCGCTGGGGTGGCGGTCACTATGTGGCAGTTGCTCGCGCCGGCCGAAAAGCCCAAGAGCTACATCGTCGATGTGACGGAGCCAGAACTCTCCTTCGCCGGGCGCGAGGGGAAGGCGCTTTTTGATACGAATTGTGCGCCTTGCCACGGCCTGAAGGCGGCGGGTACGGACCACGGTCCGCCATTGGTGCACGACATCTACAATCCAGGCCATCATGCCGATGCGGCCTTTGTGTTCGCGGCCCAGAACGGCGTGCGCCAGCACCACTGGTCTTATGGCAACATGCCGCCTCAACCGCAGGTGAGCGCACAGCAGATCATGTCGATCGTACAGTACGTCAGAGAACTGCAGGTCGCCAACGGCATCCGCTTTCGATCGCACCGGATGTAGTTGCGGTAGTTTTCATGTTCGTTTACCCATCTCGTTCGTTGAGAGTTCGCAAGAATGAAGCCCAAGGAGGGAACTTCGCCCGCGTCTTCGAAACCGGCTCAGCGCAAGCAGGACGCGCTGAAACGCCTAACCTGGGAGATAATCTCGATTAATTTCTCCATTGAGAAACTTCATCGCATTCGGGCAAGAGCCCTCAACATCAGCGGCCCGCAGTGGAAGATCTTGTTGGCCATTTCCGACCATGAAGATGCAAACGACGGAATCCCCGTCAACGTTGTCGCCAAGACGTTGCATGTCGACGCTTCATTCGTGACAACGCAATCAAAAAAGCTGGAGAACATGGGCTTTTTAAGCCGGAAGCCTTGTCCTGCAGACGCCCGCGTTATGCGGCTCGCTTTATCAAAAGCGTCAGTTCAGCAACTTGCCAGCGTGGCCGAGCAAGAAATCGCGCTCAGCGAATTTATTTTCCAGGATTTTTGCGAGAAGGAGCTGAGCGAGTTCAGCATCAAACTCGCTTCGATCAAGAAGCGCCTGGACAAGGCTCGGTTGAAGCTGGCGCTGGAGTTTTGAGCCAATGCGTTCTCCTATGACGGCTCCGATTCCCTCACGACTGGTGAGCGTTCTCAGGTGGTGACGATCCGCGTTTTTGGGTTGCACGAACCACGAGCGCGGAAAATGGAAGCACTCGGCATCAGCGGGCGACGCAAATCGGACAGCGCACCTATCGTGCTAGGTTGAGCTTCGTCGAACACAGATCTAAGCACTTCCAACGCTGGAATCTGGTCAACAAATCGCTTTTGCATTCTATTTGGGTTAGTCAACAATGAACCCGTAGGAGCCCCCGTATTTGCGCGCCGGCTCGGTCCGACGGGGCACGCCATAGATGCGGTTGATGTTGCCGAGCAATTCTGCCTGCGCATCCGAAGGCGCCGCAAAGCCGTCATCCGGGCGCGACAGATCCTTTTGCGCGACTGCGCGGACGATATAAGGCGCCACAATCACGATTAGCTCAGTCGTGTTGTTGACGAAGTCGCGGCTGCGGAAAAGTGAGCCGAGGATCGGAAGCTGCATCAGGCCTGGCAGGCCGCTGGCTGCTTGCTTGGTCTGCTGCTGGATCAGGCCAGCCATCGCTATCGCGCCACCGGACGGAATTTCCAGCGAAGTCTCGACGCGGCGGGTCTTGATCGCGGGCACCGTCAACGAGTTGACCGACGTCGAGCTCACGGCCTGTGACAGCGTGATCGCGTTTTCGTTCGACAGGTCCGACACTTCCGTCATCACACGGAGGCTGATTCGACCCTCGGTCATCACAACCGGGGTAAAGTTCAGGGAGATACCGAACTTTTTGAAACTTATCTGGGTGGTGCAAACACGGGTGGTGGGATCGCAGGCATAGCCCGCTGGAACCGGGAATTCGCCGCCGGCGATGAAGGTCGCCGACTCGCCGGAGATCGCGGTCAGATTCGGCTCCGCCAAGGTGCGCAAAACGCCAGCGCTTTCCATCGCTCGCAGGACTGTCTGCACCGACGGCGTTGCGCCGAACTTCGTGGTAAGGTTGTTGCCGTCTACCAGGTTGCGTCCGTAGGCGGTAAACGGGTTGGAGTGAGCGAAATTCACCACCGCCGTGCCGTAATTGAGGTTTGCGGAGAGATCGATGCCGAGCTGCTTGATGATGTTGCGCGCGACTTCGGCGACCGTCACCTTAAGCATGACTTGGTCGCGGCCGCGGACGACGACCGAGTTCACGACCTTGTCGGCACCACCGGCAATGCGCGCGGCGATGTCGTTGGCCTGCTGCGCCTCGATCGGACTCTGGGCGGTACCGGTAAGGACCACGCCTTCGCCGAGGCCGTCGATCTGGATATCGGAATTGGGCAGGATCTGCTTCAGTGCGGCACGCGCGCCGTTGAGGTCGCGCTTGACCGCGATGTCATAGGACGCGATCTGCTGGCCGGCGGAATCGAAGAACACGATGTTGGTCTGGCCGACCGCAGCGCCGATGATGTAGGCGCGCTGCGACGAGCGCACGACCGCATTGGCGATCTTGGGATCGGCCACCAGCACGTCCTTGATGTCCCGCGGCAGGTCGATCACGATCGACTTGCCGATGCCGAGCGACAGGAAACGCGCGTTCATCTGGCCGTCGGCGGCGGAAACCTGCGCCGCCGGGCGATAATCGTCGGCGATCACCGGCGTCAGCACCGGGTTGAGAGTCAACGCGGCCGCTGCGGAAATCGACAGGGCGCGGATAATCATGGTCCGCAAGCTCGCCGTGGTGACCCGGCATTTCATATCGAAAGTCCTCATCGTCACTTCTGTGCCGTCATCTGGCTCGGCACGCCGAACCGGATGATCGAGATGCTCTCGCCGCGCTTGCGTGTCGGCTCATCCGACGCGGGTTCCTTGGCATTGGCGTCGGAGATGCTGCGCAGCGCCAACCACAGCGTGCCACTCTGGCGCGCACGGGCGAGCGTCTCGGTCTGTTCCGGCGTGACCTCGAGCAGGACGGTTCGGGCCGGCGACGGCGCGGACGTCAGGCGGCAGCATCGCAGCCCTGACGCCGCAGAAGTCGGCCTTAACCTACTTCTGGTCGCGGATGTCTCACCCCGCATTAAGGAAGCACGTGCGATCGCGCCGAGCCTGGGTGTTTCCGATGGACGATCGGTGCGGCGAATGAAGGTGGCGCTGGCGGTCACGGCCGGGCAGGTCTGCCACGGGACCTCTTCCGGCTTGACGGGCTGGCCGGGGGCCGATGGCGTTCTTGGCGACGAGGACGTCAATGATGGGAAGCTGTACGACCGGGCGGCGGGAGGCGGGGCTGACTTGTCGGAGCAGCCGGCGAGGCGCGCGGCTTCGCCGGCACCAGTGGCGGCCACCAGGATTACGGTGCGTGCCTTACCCATTTCGCTTTACAATCATGCGGCGTCCAGCTCCCAGTTGAGCAGTCATTTGTCAAAGTATGGTTAATGAAGCGTATACGAGACACGTTGGCGCAGCTTTACCCACTAAACAAACCAGCTGATCCATAGCTCACAAATGCATGTTGGCGACGCACTCAACGTCGAAAGCTTTAATCAAGCGCGCGCAGATTTTCCCGAGCGCGAGGGAAGTTGTACCGTCAACGCCTCTGATGTCGCCGCAACCACGGCCATGCGCATCAATCGGGCACGGCGCTTGGCCAGGCTATCGTTAGCGCCCCTGGATGCCTGAAATTGCAGGATCAACCGGGCAATCTTTGCCGATCCGGCAAATTACCCCTGTCAAATCACCGCAATCGCGTCATCTTAGCATTGATTTTGCAACTGATTCCGCAATGGCATCGCGCTTGCCTTCTCTCGGCTGATCATGGGCGGAAGAGAGATCGACCGGCCGTGATGCACGGAGACAGGCTCAATGAATATTTACGGTAGTGAGCGGCGGCTAACATGGGTTTGAATTCAGCCTTGGCCAGTGCGATGAGTGGCCTGCGTGCCAACCAGGCCGCACTCTCGATCGTCTCGTCGAACGTCGCCAACTCGCAGACGCCAGGTTACGTCGCCCAGACGCCGAACCAGATCGAGGTCACGACCGGCGACTTCGGATCCTCGGTTATCACCACCGGCGTCAGCCGCGAGCTCGATCGTTATGTGCAGGACCAGCTCCGTACGGAGACCGGGGGCGCTGGCTACGCCGATCAAATGGCCAACATCCTGAAGCAGTTGCAGAGCGTCTATGGCAACCCCGGCGGCAGCGGCACGCTCGAAAGCGGGCTCAACAAGCTGACCAGCGCATTGCAGGCGCTGTCGACGAGTGCAGGCGCGCAGTCGGCGCAGACCGTAGCGATCTCAGCCGCTCAGGCATTGGCGCAGCAGCTCAACGTGTCCACGAAGGGAATCCAGTCGCTGCGCTCCAACGTCGAGCAGGACCTCGGCATCTCGGCGCAGCAGGCCAACGCGGCTATGACGCAGATCGCAGCCATTAACGGAAAGCTTCAGGGCCTGGCCCTGAACGATCCGTCCGCCGCAACGCTGATGGACCAGCGCGACCAGGCGATCAACACGCTGTCGAAATACGTCGACGTGCGGGTCGTAACCGACGCTTCGAATCAGGCCAACATCTTCACAACCACGGGCATTCAGCTCGTCGGCGCCGATCTCGCATCGCAGTTCGCCTTCTCTTCGAGAGGCGCACTCAATGCGATCGCGCTTTACGATCCCAATCCGGCCAAGTCCGGCGTCGGCGCGCTGAACGTCAAGCTGCCCAATGGCTCTTCGATCGATGTGGTCGCCAACAATGTGGTATCCTCGGGTCAGATCGCCGCAGATATCAAGCTGCGCGACCAGACGCTGGTGCAAGCGCAGACCCAAATCGACCAGCTCGCCGCAGCAATTGCGAGCGCGTTGTCAGACCAGACCGCGGCCGGCAAGGCTGTAACGGGACCGCCTGCCGGCTTCGACGTCAATCTGTCAGGCGCCTTGCCCGGCAACACCGTCAATCTGACCTATACGGATAAAACGAGCAATACCCAGCGCCAGATCACGCTCGTCAACGTGACTGACCCCGCGGCATTGCCGCTCCAAAACGCGGGGAATGCCAACCCTCTCAAGGTCGGGGTCGACTTCAGCGGAGGCATGACCTCGATCTTGGCAACGCTCAACTCTGTTTTCGGAGGCACGCCTTTGACGTTCGCCACCTCCGGCGCGACGTTGCAAATCCGCGACGACGGCACGGGCTCGGCGGCCGTCAACAGTGCCTCGCTCACCAAGACCATCTCGTCGCTGGCGTCGGGCAATCCGCAGCTGCCGCTCTTCACCGACGGCGGCGCGCTCTATACCGGCGCGATCACCGCGGCCGGCTCGCAGATGACGGGACTTGCCGGGCGCATCCAGGTGAACGCGGCGGTACTGAGCGATCCGACCAAGATGTCGATCTATAGCACCTCGCCGCAGACGCCAGCCGGCGACACCACGCGTTCGGACTACCTCTATTCCCAGCTCACCAATGCCGTATTCTCGTACTCGCCGCAGACCGGGCTCGGCTCAACAGGGCAACCCTTCACCGGTTCAGTTTCGCGCTATCTGCAGCAATTCCTGAGCGTGCAGAGCAATGCATCGACTCAGGCGACGCAGCTGCAGCAGGGGCAGAGCGTCGTGGTTTCTACGTTGCAAGCCAAGTTCAACTCGACCTCCAGCGTCAACCTGGACGCGGAGATGTCGAACCTGATCCAGTTGCAGAACGCTTACGCCGCCAATGCGCGCATCATGTCTGTTGTGCAAACAATGATGGACACTCTAATCAAGGCTCAAGCATAGTGGTTCGCTGCCCTCGGATCCGCCAAGCAATCGTCGTCTTGCGCAAGTCGAATTGCCGCTATGGCGTTCCAAAACAGCCCAGCATAGACGAGGCAATTCACAAATCTCGGAATTTTGTATATTGTTCGGATGGTATTTGAATGGTTCCATTTGTCGCAATGCCACGACCCTTTGAATGCCGATACGTAGCTTGATTATTCGCCGCCATTCTAAAGCCGAGGTATGCAGATGAAACGACTGACTATTTTCTCAATCGCCGGGTCCGCTTTTCTGTTGGCTTCGGCAGGCGTCGCAACCGCGCAGCATCATCATGATGGCGCACCCACTTTCACTACAGAACATAGGGAAATGCTCCACCAGCATTTTAGACATCAGCACTACAGTTCGTTCCGCGATCCTCACTTTCATGCCCATGTCGGAGATGTCGTTCCGGACGCAATGGAGCTTCATCCCCTTCCTGACACGCTTGCTACGCGCGTCCCGCACGGAAGCCACTACGGATACGGTCTCCTCAACGAGAGGCCCGTGATTGTTGATCATTCGACGCGACGAGTGATCCATCATTTTGACTGACAAAAGAGCCCAGGCGGCTGTCCGACGGGAACCACACGAATTCCGGCTTGCAGTCTAAGTTATTAAGTTGCCCGCTAGGTTAAGTTGGGTTTGTTTCACTCAAACTCTAGCCCCGCCCTTTCGGCAGGCTTGACTTGCCCATTTGAATGAGTAGGCCTGCGTACGGTGAAGTGCCGGCCTGGGATCCGCGTGTGCTTTCCCCAGATTTCCAGAACTGTTGCGGACGGATTGATCGCCGCAACGCTTATGTACTTTCCACTCCCGCGATGTTTCGTCCGTCAGCCGTAGCTGGAACAAATCCGGCTCCGCGAGGTCGTTAGACGCGCGTCAGTTTGGATCTTTGTCGATCGGGATGAGGAAGGCAAACGCATACTTCGTATCCTCGCCACGAGCCCGGTCCAAGCTACGTTCCAACTCCAGCCTCGTTGCCTCCTCCGGGTTCGCAGGTCTGATTTGACGTTGGTCGCGTGTTCTCAGAAGTGAGCATCCGACTGAGCGCATTCGTCCTAGCTCTTCGACGAACCAATCCTCAGAAATGCGTCTCATGGCGCTCGACAAGGACGGCGCAGTGAAAACCAACACCGGCCTCTGATTTATTTCCAGGGTGAAGCAGGGCGTTTGCCGCTCTTTCGCGGCGCGGTTCCGTTTTTCAGCAGTGAGCCGATCCCGGCCCGGCTCGCGCTTCATTTCGGCTCACCATAAGGAAGGACGACTCAATCACTCGTTCTGAAACAAGCTTATAGCTTTATAGCGAACTGAGCGCGACTTCTTTGGTGCATCGTAACAAATGCGGTGGTTTTTGGGTGTGATAGGCATATCCCGCCGTGGCGGTGAATAGCGTGAATTGACCAACTGCCAGCTCACACCTTTCCGACTTAGTATCGCGCTGAAATCACAAGATAGGCTGCGCGTCCTGGAGCTTGGAAGACGAACGGTGCGGCGCTCTGATACAGCGCATCGTAGTAGCGCTTGTCGAAGATGTTGTTGACGTGAACCTTCAGCTTCCAGTTCTGGTTGATCTTCGCCTCGGCAAAGGCGTCGAAGCGCCAGTAGCTCGGGATCGATGTGCCTTGGTTGGCGGCGAGGAACGTGCCGCCATATACCTTCGAACGATAGACGGCCTGGCCGCCAAGCTCCCAGACATCAGTCACCTGGTATTTGCTGAGCAGGCTCAACGACTGGTGCGCCACGTTCGCAAGCGGCCGGCCGACATTGGTTGCATAGAGCGTGGTATTGGCGGGCGGGATGTTGGACTTCGTGACCTCGGACTGCATCAGCACGAGTCCCGCCATGACGCTCCATTTGTCGGTGATGTTGCCGCCAAGGCCGAGATCGATGCCGCGGATGCGATAGGCCGCGCCCGCGCTGAGGCAGGAGACGGTACCGGTGGTGCCGGCTGGGTAGGGACACGCCGCGGTCGCAGTTGCGGCCGTGATGTTGCGTGACTCGCGTGCGTTTTCCTTTTCGGTCTGGAACAGTGCGGCGGTCAGCAGCGCGTGCCGGTCGAACAATTCCCACTTGGTGCCGATTTCGATCGCCCTGTTCTTCTCCGGACCGAAGATCTGAGGCGGATTGCCGTTCAGCACCGGTGCAAGGCCGCCATACTGGATGCTGGTGCCGTCGAACTCCGCGCCGACCGGGTTCGACGATGTGGCGTAGGCGGCGTAGACGCTTCCGTTCGGCAAGGGCTTTAGCGTCAGGCCGAGGTTGAAGTTCGGCATCCCCGTATGCTGCTCTTGCTGACCGAAGACGTTGGCGACGCCGTTGACGGTGCCGTAGCCGTTCACCTTGATGTTGTAGTCGTCATAGCGGACGCCGCCATTGAGGATCAGTAGGTCGTTGTAGTTGGCGGAATCGATGACGTAGATGCTCTTGGTGTCGATCGCGATCTTGGTCGGCAATCCCGAGAGGCCAAACGGCACACCGAAGGGGAGGTTGGTGAACTGCGGATAGAACACGCTCACGCCCGCCAGCGAACCGTTCCCGCTAAAGCCGCCGGGCAGCGCTTCCGAGCTGAGGCCGAGATAGCGGTCGATCGACGACCTCTCCCGGTCGTATTCGAAGCCGCCCAGCGCGGTATGCTTGAAGCCGGCATTGTCCGTAAATTTGTAGGTCGCCTCGGTCTGGTTGGCAATCACGTCGGTGGCCTGGTAGCGGCTCTGCGGGTTGGCGCTGAGCGTCGAGGCCGAGAGCGGAGTGGCAATGACCGGCGCTTCCGGCAGCGTCCCGATGTAGTTCTGCGTCGAGTGCGAGTCGCGGAACTTGTTGGTGATCAGCACGTCGGGCGTCACCTGGAATTCGGCATTGAGTGTCCCGATGTCCTGGCCCGTCCGGGAGAAATCGCGGTTAACAAAGCCGTACCAATTCCTGCGGTTCGAGCCGAAGTCCGGGAACGGGCCGCCGGCCGTAGTCGCCGTGCTCGGCCGGTAATAGGGAACGCCGAAATCCGGGAAGCCGGTCAGCTCGGTGTGGATGTAGTTGGCGTAGATCTTGACAGCATCGGTCGGCGTCCACGTCGTTGCCAGAAAGCCGCCGTTGCGATTGTCGGTGACATAGTCCCGGCCGGCCACGCCGGCATCCTGGAACAGTCCGCCGGCGCGCACCCCCCAGGTCGGGTTGATGACCTGGTTGACGTCGAGCACGACGCGCTTGGTCCTGTCGGTGCCGAACGTCGTGTCCATGTTGTAGAAATTGCCATCGGTCGTGGCCTGCTTGGTTACGATGTTGATCGCGCCGCCGGTGGTGCCGCGGCCTGCAAATGACGAGCCCGGACCGCGCAAGATCTCGACCTGCTCGGTGAAGAAGTTCTCGCGCACGCTGACGCCGGAATCGCGCACGCCGTCGATGAAGATGTCATTGCGCGCGTCAAAACCGCGGATGAAGAAGCGGTCGCCAAAGGCATTTCCGCCTTCGCCGGTGCCGAGCGTGACGCCGGCCGTGCTCAGAATCGCCTGCTTCAGCGATGTCGCGTTCTTGTCCGCGAGCACCTCCTTGCTGAGAACGGTCACCGTCTTCGGCGTATTGAGCAGCGGCTCTGGAAATTTGCCGCCTGCCTGTAGATGGTCGACCTTGTAGGGAGCGGACGGATCGGCATACGGGTTGCGATCGGGAGCCCGGCTTCCGGCGGCCGGAGGCGGAGCCTGCGTCGTTTGCCGGGTCGGTGCGCGCCGGAGCGCATCGCGAGCCCGGATCTGGTCGGGTGACGGCTTCGATGCCTTGGGCCGCGGCCGCTGAATCGGCGCGTCGACCGTCACGGGAGGGAGATCGGATTGCTGGGCTTTTGCGCCGGAGAACGATGCGACAGCAATCAGCCCAGCCACCGCAGACACCTTTCCGGATTGGCATTCTTCAGCGGTCGACTTGATCCCGTTCTTACCAACGCGAAGCGTTCTTGGTATTTTCACGCAAAACATATAGCCCCCAATTCAATCTCTTCTCGCGCGATTTCGTCGCTTGATGAAATGGATCATTGGAACCGGAAGTCCGCAATGGATTCCTGGCAACACCCTTTTCGAATCGGCCTGACTTGTAGGTTTTCTAAAATCTGCCGCGGAGTAGCTGTCAAATTGGAATGCTTCTAACAACCGACCTATGAGAATGCGTGACGAGACTTGCCCTTAGCGAACTTTGGAAGCGCGTCTTAGCCGTAAGCAGATTTCCGTATGGCGCGAACTGTAACCCGCACGCCACTGTCCTTGGCGTATGGGAGTGAGACAATCCCCCGAGAATCGTTTTGAAGACCTTGTGCTAACAGTTTAAGAAGAGCCGGTCGGTAGGTCGGAGCTGTCGCGCTTGTTCGACGGTCGATACAACGCTTGGCGCGCTCAGGCGAAAACTCACGCTTGCCGCGCAGTTCGATTGCGAGGGCGCGGGTACCTGACGTTCTTGAGTGAGCTATGCGGAATATTTGGGTGACGACAAGGTGATCAGGCGACCCGGTTCGCCGGCTTTTGGATGACCTCGATGCGGTCGTTGAATCTGACACCTGCAATGAGTTTCGACAAATGATTTGTGCCTTTGAGCTGCCGCCAGATCTTTAATGCGGCGAGGATGAGCTTGAACACCATCAGCATAACAGCTTGGCAAACCTCCTCTCAAGCGCGGCGTCGCCCGCAATCTTGCGGCTGATGTCGCGCATCACACGGCCGAGAAAGGTGCGCAACGTCTTCAGCGCCCGCCCGGCACGCTTGAACAGCTTGGCATGGGCGTAGCGCTGATGCTTGATCAGGGCGAAGTGCCCACCCTCGCATAAGACTGGCGCAACTCGACGCTCACCTTACCATCGGCGAGCGAGTCAGCCGGCTGTTGGCGATGGCGACGCGATGCGTATAGCGGCCCGAGACAAGCCGCTCCGGACCCGGGGGCGGATGGCCCAAAACGATCATTGGCTGCTTGAAATTAGATAACTATTTCAATAATATACAAGTTCGTAGTTTTGTTCTGAATGGCGCGCCATTTTCCGCCATTCGGTGCAGAACGGCGTACAATTCCTCGCGCTGAGCCTTTTGCCCGATTGAAGGCCACAACGTTCAATGCCCGAGTGCCCGGCCCGGCACAGGGGTGGGCTGGCCTCACGCGACGCCGGCAGGCTTCTCCAAGTCGGCCCAGATCTGAGCAAAATAATGCTGGAACGCTGTATCGGTGCGCAGCGCGGCGGGATCGCGGCCCTCCCGCGGCAACTCGATCACGTGTAGCGCGCGCACCGTGGCGGGCCGTGCGCTCAGCACCAGCACGCGGTCGGCCATGGCGATGGCTTCGCCGATATCGTGAGTGACGAGGATCGCGCTCTTGCCGCGCTCGGCGATGATGCGGGAGACGTCGGCCTGCATCAGCAGGCGCGTCTGGAAGTCGAGCGCCGAGAACGGCTCGTCGAGCAGGATCACTTCGGGATCGAAGGCGAGCGTGCGCATGATGGCGACGCGTTGGCGCATGCCGCCGGAGAGCGCCGCTGGCTTGGCCTGTTCGAAGCCGGCGAGGCCATAGGCCTTGATCAGCTCCAGTGCGATCTCTCGCGCGCGCGACTTCGGCGTTTTGCGGATCTCCAGCCCGAGCATGACGTTGTCGAGCACGCTGCGCCACGGCAGCAGCAGATCCTTCTGCAGCATGTAGCCGACATGGCCCGCGGCATCGTCGACGCGGCGGCCACCGACCTCGACATGGCCTCGGGTCGGCCGCAGCAGGCCGGCGATGGCGTTGAACAGCGTGGACTTACCGCAGCCGGAGGGGCCGACGATCGCGAGCGTCTCGCCGCGGCGCAGCTCGAAATCCACCTTGCGGATCGCCTCGACCGGATGGCCGGCGCCTTCGAAGGTGACGCCGACATTCTCGGCGCGCAGCACGATCGGCTCCGAGCCTGCAATATTCTGCGCGAGCGCGTTCATCGGTCCACCTCCCTGCAGAAGTCGAGCAGCGTGTCGTTGAAGATATTCGGTGTGACCACGCTGAAGGCATGGGCCCCCCAACCCACCTCGTGCACGCGCGCGCCGGGAATGGAAGCGGCGAGCTCGCGGGTGAGATAGGCCGGCACCAGCGCGTCGTCCTTTGCGGACGACAGCAGCGTGGGTACGTTGATCTCTTTGAGGCGCCGGCCGCCCTCGAATGCCAGGAACATGTCGATGCGCTGGTTCATCGTCGCGACGGACGGGAAGTGTTTCAGGATGCGTTCTTCCTCCGCGTCGAGATGGGCGATGTTCTCGGAGATCCATTGCGGCGGATAGAGGAACAGCGGCTGCGCGCGCACATAGGCTTGCGGTCCGGACTGGTTGAGCAGCATTTTCCGGATCTCGAAGCAGCGCCGCAGGAACGGATCGGCGCGGCCCCAGCCGTTGACGATGGTGAGGCTGCGCAGGCGTTTCGGATGACGCAGCGCCAGCTCCATGCCGACAATGCCGCCGATGGCGTGGCCGACGACATGCGCGGCATCGACGTTTGCATGGTCGAGCACGCTGGCGATGTCGTCGGCCATGCCGGCGATGCTGCGATCGCTTCGTGCGCTGCGGCCGGTGCCGACGTGATCGTAGAGAATGACCTGATGGCGCTCGGTGAGCGCATCCAGCTGCGGCGCCCAGAACGAGCCGCTGCCGCCCATGCCGGCCGAGAGCAAAACCGGCGTACCGTGCCCGTGAACTTCGTAATAGATCTCGGCATCCTTGCCGCGTGCAAAAGCCATGACGTCCCAGCTATTGAGTGATGAGTTTCGGATCAGGACAGCAGGCGCCGCTCGATCAAGTCGATCGCGGCGTACATCAGCAGCGCCACCGCCATCAGCGCTGCGATGCCCACCCACACCGCGTTGAGGTCGTAGAGCACGCCGGCATAGTAGATCATGTAACCGAGGCCCTCTTTCGAGGCGATGTACTCGCCGACGACGGCGCCGATCAGGGCAAAGCCGACATTGAGGCGGAAGGCCGCGACGATCCACGGCATCGCGCCGGGCACGATCACGGCGCGCCAGGTCTTCCAGCGCGAAGCGCCGAGCGAGCGCAGCAGCTTGACGAGATCTGCGTCGACCTCCTTGGCGCCCTGGAGCGCGGTGATGACCGCGACGATGAAGGTGATGATCGCCGCGATCGCGATCTTCGAGGAGAGGCCGATGCCGAACCAGACGATGATCAGCGGTGCCAGCGCGATTTTCGGTAGGCCGTTGAGCGCGATCAGATACGGCCGCAGCACCGCCGCGCCGGTCGGGAACAGCCATAGCGACAATCCCGCAGCGCTGCCGAGCAACGTGCCGATCAGGAAACCGGCGATGGCTTCCCATGCGGTCAGCCCGGCGTCGCGGAGC
Source organism: Bradyrhizobium sp. CCH5-F6 (assembly GCF_001556045.1). Classification (GTDB taxonomy): domain Bacteria; phylum Pseudomonadota; class Alphaproteobacteria; order Rhizobiales; family Xanthobacteraceae; genus Bradyrhizobium. Next base: position 25,265 of record NZ_LSIC01000113.1, on the reverse strand, counting down.
AACTCGCCACTGGCGATGAGCTTGCCCGCTTTCGCGATGATGCCGCTCGGCTGGCCGTAGAGATAGACGGCGATGAAGCCGAGGCGGATCGCAAGCTCCCAGGCCGCCAGCAGTGCGACCAATAGTGCGATCTGGAGCAGCGCAATCCGAGCTGCGGTGGGCAGCTTGAACCGCGCACTTGTTCCCGCTGTCTGGCCTGCATCGAGCACGGCCACCTCACGCCCTCTTGTGCGCGATCGAGGCGATCTCGACGAGGCAGGCGGGCTTCACGAGGCCGCACTGAATGCAGTACCGCGCCGGCTTCTCGCCGGGAAAATATTCGGCATAGACCTTGTTGACCGCCGCATAGTTCGCCCAATCAGTGATGAAGATCGAGTTGAAGGTAACGTCTGCAAGGCTCGACCCCGCCGTCTCCAGCACGCGCTTGATGGTCTCAAGGATGTGCCGGGTCTGGCCGGCGGCATCGCCTTCATGGACCACGTCGTTGTTGGCATCGAACGCCAGCGTGCCCGAGACGTAGATGACGTTGTCGGCCATCATGCCCGGCGAAAACGGGGCGATGGGGGCGGTGGTGCCCGGCGGAATGATGGCGCGGTCGGTCATGGTGTGTCCTCTTTGGCTGGAACGGCTTCGGTCTGGGCAAAGGCGCGGCGGAAGTCGCTCGCGTTCGAGACCCAGCCGAAGAAGGTTTCGATGTTGAAGACGGAGGCTTTCTGGAGATAGTCGGGGCCGGCCTGATGCGTCGCGTCCTCCAGCATCACGCCGAAATATTCGAGATGGAAGCCGTCGCGCAGCGTCGATTCCACGCAGACATTGGTGGCGATGCCGCAGAACACGAGGTTGCGGATGCCGCGCGCGCGCAGGATGCTGTCGAACTGGCTGTTGAAGAAGCCGCTATAGCGCGTCTTCGGCACCACGATGTCGCCGGGCTTCGGCGTCAATTCGTCGACCAGCGCATAGTCCCAGCCGCCCTTGGCGAGCAGCCTGCCTTGCAGCTCGGGCCGCTTGCGCATCGTCTTCAGCGCGTTCGACTTGTGCCAGTTCGGCGAGCCCGGCCCACCGGCCTCGACATAGTCGGCGTCCCAGCCGTTCTGGAAGAAGATCACGGGAACGCCGGCGCCCCGCGCGACCGCCACCACGTCCTGGATCGCCGTGATCGCGGCCTTGGCGCCGGAGATGTCGAAGCCGGCGAGGTCGAGATAGCCGTTCGGCGAGGCATAGGCGTTCTGCATGTCGACGACGACCACGGCCGTCTCGTCGACGGCGAGCCGGAGCGGCTCGGGCCGCGCCGGGAGCGTGACAAAGCGCTGCTCGTGCGCGTCGGAGGTGTTCACGATCATCACGCGAGACCGAACTGCCTGGTCGCCTGCTCGGCGAAACGGTTATCGACCATCTGCGTATAGGGGAGTGCGGATTGCACTGCGCCGCCGCCTTGTTCGAGCCGCATCGCGCGGTCCCATTCGTCGGCGGAGATGGTCGGGTTGCGCGGGATCGCGGTCTTCGAGCCGAAGAAGTTCTTCGTTGCGCTGGCGACGACAGATGGTGTGACCTTCGGGAAGTATTTTTCGGCGACCTCGGTGAAAACAGCGTTGTTCTCGTGCATCAGCTTCTGCGCTTCTGCGATCGCATTGCAAAAGCCCTGGATGGCCGCCGGGTTGCTCGCGATCGTCTCTTCCGTCGCCATCGCGGTGGTAAAGCAGAGCGATCCCAGCGCATCGGCAAAGGACAGCACCGGCACGAGGCCGAACTGCTCGGCGGCGATGCTGACGTCCCATTCGAAGGCGGTAGCGATGTCGGCGCGGCCGTCCTTCACCGCGGCGGCCTGCGCGCCCGGCGGCAGTTCGAGGAACGTGACGCCGGCCTCCTTCGGATCGAACTTACCGATGGTCTTGATCGCATAAGTCGGCACCTGGATCGTCGAAGAGGGGAATTTCAGCGTCGCGATGGTCTTGCCGCGGAGATCCTCGATCGTCCTGATTTTGCTGTCGGGTTTCGCAATGCCCCACATCGACACGCCGCCGACGATCTTGGCGATGTTCTTGATCTTGCCGCCCTCGCGCACTGCATTCACCGACATGCCCGGGCTGGTCACCCCGATTTGTCCGCGCCCTGAAAGCAGGATCGGCACGGGCAGGGCGATGCCGCCGGCGGTGGAGAGGTCGGCATCGAGGCCATGCTTGGCGAACAGTCCCTTGTCAGCCGCGACATAAAGCGAGTTGTACATGCCGAGCCGCAGCGCTTCGGTGATTGTCACTTTCCCGGCTGCGAAGGTGGGGGTGGAGAGGCCGGCCAGTGGCGCCGTTGCTGCGCCCAGAAGCGAGTATTTCATGAGGTCGCGTCGGTTGATCACGTCCCAATCCTTTTGCTTGTTGGAACAGTGGGTTAGTTCCCATTGTGCCCAATTTCTGATCGTTCCCGGTCTTCGCACAAAATCCTTGCACTGGAGATTTTCATTAGCAATTGGGAATAGAGAGATATATTTATAAGCAGGAATGATAGATCAGATCGACCTGAAACAGCTCCGCGTTTTCGTCAGCGTTGTCGAGACCGGCAGCTTCAGCGCCGCGGCACGGTCGCTCGGCATGTCGCAATCCGCTGTCAGCCAGTTGGTGCGCCAGCTGGAAGACGGCCTGCGCGTGCGGCTGCTCGACCGCACCACGCGAAGGCTTCAGCTCAGTAAGGTCGGCGCGGACTTCATGCCGGGCATTCAGCGCCTGCTCGCCGATCTCGATCGACAGCTTCAGGATCTGCGCGATTTGCGCGAACATCGCCGCGGTCACGTCACGGTGGCCTGCGTGCCGTCGGTCGCGCTGCGGCTGATGCCGCGCGTGCTCGCCGCGTTCCAGCGCGAGCATCCGATGGTCGCGGTGACGTTGAAGGAGATCTCGCGGCATCAGATCTTCGCTGCGCTGCGCGGCGGCGACGTCGATCTTGGCATTGCCAACGTCCCGGGCGACGATCCCGAGCTCGATGCTTCACGACTGCTCGTCGACAATTTCGCACTGGTGATGCGCCGCGACCATCCGCTCGCCGCCCGGGACGCCGTAAGTTGGGCGGAAGCCTCGAAGGCCGGCCTCGTCGTGATGGCATCAGGCACCGGAATCCGGCTCGAGATCGAGCGCGGCGTCGCCGATCTCGGTCAGGGCATGCCGATCCACGAGGCCGAGCATCCGGCGACGCTGCTCGCGCTGGTCGAGGCCGGCGTCGGCGTCGCACCGTTGCCGAGTCTCGCTTGGCCGGAGGCCAGCCATCCCGTGCTCACCTGGCGCAAGCTGGTCGAGCCCGTGATCGAGCGCGAGCTCTATTTGATCTGGCGCATCGGCCGCGATCTCTCGCCTGCCGCGCGCGCGCTCCAGCGCGGCATTCTTTCCGGGGCTCAGGAAATTCGCGAGCGTACGGTCTCCGGCTGATGACAGTCACGAACAACATCGGTCGATGCAGACATCGCGATCTTTTCCAAAGGGCCCCGAGGCCATCCCCGCTGGCGAGGAGGAGGCGTGGAGGACGAAGAACGCTCTTCCTTCTTCCACGGTAACCGTCGAATCCAAAGAGGTTGAAAAGCCGAACGTTTATGTGCTTAGTCCTTTCTGACGGTAACGAGTCAACGCAAAATCAATGATTTAGCCCAGACTACGAATCTGAGGGTCGGACGTTCGAATCGTTCCGGGCGCGCCATTCTTCGACGGAAGGTCAGGACAAGGCAGCATCTGGTCGCCAGACGGGCCCGAGACCGGATGGCCATGCCGTGTGAGGAACTGGATGAGGATATCGCAGGCGTTCAAGTTCGAGGCGGCGCATCGGCTGCCGAACGTGCCGGAGACGCACCGATGCAGCCGGATGCATGGTCATTCCTATCGGGTCGAGGTCCAACTGGACGGTCCGGTGGACCCGCACACCGGCTTCGTTGCAGACTTCTTCGATATCGAAAAGAGCTTCGCCGACATCATGTCCGCGCTGGACCACCACTGCCTGAACGAGGTCGAAGGACTCGAGAATCCGACCGCCGAGAACATCGCGGTCTGGATCTGGGACCGGTTGAAGCCGAGCCTTCGCGAGCTGTCGGCGGTCCGGGTCTATGAGACGGCGGACTGCTGGGCCGAATATCAGGGACGGTGACGACAGGTTCGAATCGTTCCCGGCGCGCCGTTTCGGTAGTAAGTACGTCCCATGCGTACCATCGATCGTCTGTTCTGCAGCCTCGTTCTGTTCCTTGCAATCGCAGCGGCGCTTCCCGCGCGCGCGGCGGAAACCTGCCCGTTCATCAGCGCCCAGGAGCTGGCCCGCGCGATGCCGGCGTTCAAATGGTCGCTGATCTCCAATCAGGACGGCCGCGGCTGCATCTACCAGGCCGGACGCGGCGACACGATGATGCTCACCGTATTCCGCAATCCCGACAAGGACCGCGCCAGGGAATTGTACGCGACCTTCGTCAAGACGCTGGGCGAGCGCATGCCGCTGAGCGCAGTGACGGGGATCGGTGACGAAGGCCAGGGCGGAACAAGCGCCGCCGGCGCGGAGCGCCAGGAGGCCTCGGTCGTCGCCTTGTCCGGCGATTACATCCTCCAGCTCACCGTCTATCCGATCGGCCGGCGTGCCGACGATGCGCTGTTCGGACCGCTCAGCGAAGCCGCGCGCATTGCCATCGGAAGCGTAGGCAAGAGCAGCGAGCGGTTCGGCAATTGCGAGTGGCTCACGGCCGCGGATGCCGACGGTTTTCTCGACAACAGCACGCTGACGGTCCAGCGCACCGGCGCGGGCAGCTGCATGATGTTTGATCGCGAGGCCAACACCATGACCGTCGCGGTGATCGCGACCTCGCGCGACACCGCCATCGGCATGATGAAGCGCGCTGGCCCCTGCAAGCATGTGGCGATACAAGAGCTCGGCCGTGAAGCGTTCGGCGAGCATTCTTGCAGCAAGGGCAACGGCAACGCCGTCACCATCTATGTCTGGAAGAATGGCAGGCAGGCCTCGATCCTGTTCGCGCCGGTCAAGCCGCATCCCGAGTCCGGCTCGGTCGAGCGCCTGAAGGCGGTCGCCGGGAGGGTCTATGGAAAGCTGTAAGGGCCTCGATCAACGTCAACCGACCGCCAGCACCTCCTTGCACTTCGCCGCAAACGCATTGAGGTACGCGCCCATCTCGCTCGCCAGCGCATCGGACCGGTCGATATTCTGCAGGCTCATGTTGAGGGCGTAGACCGGAAGCCCGGGCAGCACGATCGGTGTTGCGACGGCGAGCACGGCGGGCTGCCAGGATACGGCACAATAGCCGTCGTGTTCGACGGAGATGATCGATCTCCTGACCTCCGCGAGCAGCGCCTTGGTGGCCGCTGCGTTGCGCCGCTTGAACAACTTCAGCAAACGCTCTCGCTCGGTTTCGGCAGTGCCGGCGAGGTAGGCGCGACCAAGCGACGTCAGCTCCATCGGGACCTGCTGGCCGGCGACCACGTTGCGCAACGCCGCGCGCGGACTGTAGCGGATCGATTCCAGATAGACCATCATGGTTCGATCCGCGGTCGCGAGCCCGACGTTCAGCCGGCGCCTGGCCGATTCGGCCCGCATCATCGGTCCGATCGCGTTGAGCACCGGTGATCCCGTCCGCATCGCGTGGCCGATGCTGATGACGGAGGCGGCAAGGCGGTAGCTCCGCTGGTTCCGGACTTCGTCGAGCATCCCAGAATCGACCAGCGTTCGCGTCAGACGGCTGACCGTCGATCGCGGCAATCCGGTCCGCTCCGCAATCTCGCCGTTGCCGAGCGTGTCGACGCCGGGGCGGAAGGCCCTGAGGATTTCGATGCCTCGTTCGAGCGAGCGATTGCCATCAACTCCGCCCGCATAAATGCGCGCCATCTGGGCCTTCTGACATTTCCACTAAGTGGAAATATGGGGATGTCTCGGGCAGCGCAAGCCGCTATCAGCACAGGCAAGAAGAACGCCCGGCCGCGCCGGGGCTCGACGAGGAAACGGCACGGCCGAAATCGGCATTCGGCCTCCGCATGCGTCGCGGCGATCGATCCGACTCCAGCCAGGGGGCCTGCCATGTCCTATCAGCTCATCGAATTTTCCGTCGAGGTCGGTGTCGCGACGATTGCATTCAACCGGCCGGACCGGCGCAACGCCATGAGCGACGACATGCGCACCGAGTTCGTCGCCGCGCTCGAAACCGTGGCCCGCGACAAGGCGATCAAGGCCCTGGTGCTGACGGGGTGCGGCAGTGCGTTCTGCGCCGGCGGCGACATCAGCGGAATGAAGCGCCGGCTCGCGGCGCCGCAGGGCGAGGTCGCCTTCAACGGATGGAGCCGTCAGCAGGGCGTGCATCACGTGCAGTCGTTCCTGCTCGGCCTGCCGAAGCCGACGATTGCCGCCGTCAACGGCGCGGCGGCGGGGCTCGGTGCGGACACCGCGCTGGCCTGCGACTTCGTCATGGGCACGGAGCGATCGAAGTTCACCTGGTCCTACATCAAGCGAGGTTTGATCCCCGACGGCGGCGGCCTGTATTTCCTGCCGCGCCGGGTCGGGCTTTCCAAGGCCAAGGAGCTGATCTTCACCGGGCGCGTCGTCGAGGCTGACGAAGCGCTCGCGCTCGGCATCGTGGATCGCAAGGTGGCCTCGAGCGAGCTGCTGTCGGCAGCGCAGGCCTGGGCGTCCGAACTGGCTCAGGGGTCTCCCACGGCGTTGGCGCTGGGCAAGAAGATCCTGAACGAGACCTTCGAGCATTCCGCGCACGACATTTTCAGTCTCGGCAGCCAGGCGCAGGCCATCTGCTACACCAGCGCGGAGCATCGCGATGCTGTGACCGCGTTCCTTGCGCAATCCGCCTCGAAGGATTGAGCCATGGATGCCATCGAACGCCTGATCCGGCCCCGCAGCGTCGCAATCATCGGTGCATCGGCGGACCCGGGCAAGACCTCGGGGCGGCCGGTGTCCTATCTCCGGAAGCATGGCTTTGCGGGCGCAATCTATCCCGTCAATCCGAAGGTCGCTGATATCGGTGGTCTGACCTGCTACCCCGACATCGCCTCGCTGCCTGATGTGCCTGACGTCGGCCTCGTCCTGCTCGGCGCCGAGCGCGCGCACGTCGCGGTGCGCGAATTGTCCGAGCGAGGGGCTGCCGCGGCGATCGTCCTTGCCAGCGGCTTCACCGAAACGGGTGCGGAAGGCGCCGAGCGCCAGAAACAGCTCATGCAAGCCGCCGGCTCCATGCGGATCCTCGGGCCGAACACGATCGGCCTCGTCAATCTCACCGACAATATCGTGCTGTCGGCGTCGGGCGCGCTGGCGATGGATGACTTTCCGACGGGGCCGGTCGGATTGATCTCGCAAAGCGGCGGCATTCTCGGTGCCTTGCTGTCGCGCGCTGCGGCGCGCGGGGTCGGTCTGTCCAAGCTGGTGTCGACCAGCAACGAAGCCGATCTCGAGCTCGCCGATTTCATCGACTTCCTCGCCGACGACAGCGCAACGCGCGTCATTGCGCTCTATGTCGAGGCGATCCGAAATCCGTCTCGCTTCCGCGAGGCGGTTCTGAAAGCACGCCGCGCCGGCAAGCCCATTGTCGCCTTCAAGATCGGTCGATCGGAGGCCGGCGCGCAAGCGGCCGTCTCGCACACCGGCGCATTGGCCGGCTCCGACCGCATGTATGACGCCTTGTTCAGGCAACTCGGCGTCATCCGCGCAAAAACGTTCGAAGACCTGCTCGACATTCCCGCAGTCCTTTCCGCGGGACGGAAGCTCTCCGGCCGGCGTGTTGCGATCCTCACCTCGACCGGCGGCGCTGGCACGATCGTGTCAGACAGTCTCGGCGTCGCCGGCTTTGCAACGCCCGCACCAGATGCGGAGACGGCCGCGCAATTGCGCAGCCTCCAGTCGGGACCGCAGGCCAATCTCGATCGCAATCCGATCGACGTGACCCTCGCCGGCCTGCAGCCCGATCTGCTTCGTGCCGCCATTCGCATCCTGCTCGCCAGTCCCTCCTACGATGCGCTGGTCGTCATTGCCGGCTCGTCGGCTGTGGGATCGCCGGCCCTGATGGCCGATGCCATCCGCGACTGCCTGCCGCTCAGCGACAAGCCGGTCATTGCCTATGTCAGCCCCTACGCGCCCGAGGTGGTTTCCGTCCTCACCCGGCGCGGCGTTCCGGCTTACACGTCTGCCGAGAGCTGCACGGCTGCGCTCGACGGGCTCTTGCGGGCCGCGGTGCCGCAGCAGGTCCAGACATCCGGCGCGATCGAGGCTTCGGTCGATATCGGCGACTTCCCGACTGGTTCGCTCGATGAGGCTCAGGCCAAGGCGTTGTTCGCCCGCTTTGGTGTTCCGGTCGCTGCAGAGAAAGTGGTCGCAACGGCCAGCGAAGCGGAACAGGCGGCGCGCGACTTCGGCGGCCGGGTCGTGCTCAAGATTCTGTCGCGCGAGATCGCGCACAAGAGCGACGTCGGCGGCGTCGCGGTCAACCTGACCGCCGAGACGGTCGGCAGCCGCCTGACGGCAATGGCAGACGAGGTCGAGGCCAGGGCCGGGAAGAGGCCCGACCAATTCCTGGTGCAGGAGATGGTTTCAGGTGGCGTCGAGATCATTCTCGGAATGCATCGCGATCCCCTGGGAACCGCCATCCTCCTCGGAATGGGCGGGGTCGCCGCCGAACTGTTCAAGGACACCACGATGCGTCTGCTGCCACCGGAAGGTGGCCTGGGTCTGTCCGAGGCGAGCGCGATGGCGCGCGAGCTCGTCTCCTGGCCGCTGCTGGATGGCTTTCGCGGCCGGCCGAAATGCGATGTCGAAGCGCTGGCGGAAGCGGTCGTCGACTTCTCGCGCATGGTTGCGCAACTGGGCGATCGACTTTCAGAGGCGGAGATCAATCCGGTGTTCGTCCTGCCGGCGGGCCGGGGCGTGAAGGCGGCAGACGGATTGGTCGTTCTCAATGTCTGAACAAAATCGGATGGAGATCCAGATGGCCAGTGGCGGAATCATCAAATTCGACCGCGTTTGCGGGAAGGGTTTTGCTGTGCAGCGCAGGCGAAGTCTTGCCATCCTCGCCTGTGCGGTCGTCGCAGGCCTCGGAGTGACGCCGGCGCGCGCCGAATATCCCGACAAGATCATCAAGATCGTGGTGCCCTTCGCAGCCGGCGGCGGGACCGACATCATGGCGCGAACGACAGCCCAGGAAATCCAGACCGATCTCGGCAAGCCCGTCATCATCGAGAACAAGCCGGGCGCCGGGACCATCATCGGGACCCAAACGGTAGCCACCAGCGAGCCCGACGGCTATTCGCTGCTGATGGCGACCTTCGCGCACGCGGTCAACCCGAGCCTGTACAAGAAGCTGCCGTTCGATCCGCACCGGGATTTCGCGGCGGTCTCCCTGATCGCGCGGTCCTTCAATATCGTCGTCGTCAATCCGGCCTCCAGGATCAACTCGATCTCCGATCTGATCACCGAGGCCAAGGCCAATCCGGGCAAGCTCAATTTCGGCACGTTCGGCACCGGCACCTCGGCCCATCTCGCGGGCGAGCTGTTCAATGCGATGGCGAAGGTCAAGATGACGGCGGTGCCCTACAAGGGCGCGGCACCCGCGATCAGCGATCTCCTGGGGGGACAGATCGACGTGATGTTCACCACGGTGGCAAGCGCGGCCTCGCTGGTGGCAGCCGGGCAACTCCGCGCGCTGGCCGTCACATCCGCCGAGCGGTCGGCGGTGTTTCCGCAATTGCCCACCGTTGCCGAGGCCGGGGTTCCCGGCTACGCGGCTGAATCCTGGTATGGATTGTACGCTCCGGCCAAAACGCCTGCGACAGTGATTGCACGCCTCAATCAGGCGATCGCAAAAGCCGTCCAGTCCGGTGCTTTCAAGAAGCTCGAGGCGAACGAAGGCCTCATCATGGTCGGCAGCGCTCCGGAAGAGCTCGATCGCTATGTCTCCCAGGAGGAGGCGCGCTGGCGCAGGCTGGTCAAGGACGCCAACATCGACGTGCAATAAGTCTTGCGAATCCGGCTGATATCCGGGGCCGCGAACGGCCCCGGATACCGTCCAATTAGAATCTCAGTCCGCAAGCCCGCCGGATCGCGATCTGAACCGGCGATGGTGGCAACGCCGGATCGAGTTCGCCCCTCGGCAGTAGCGGAGGCTGTGCCATGAAGCGCGGCTGCTTCCCTCGGTGAGGTTGCGCGGCATGAACCAGGAACGGGTGGCACAGATAGACGGTGCCTGCCGCGCCGGTTGCCAGTTCGACCTCGCAGTCCTCCGTCGACACCCAGTTTTCGGAAGCGAGCTGCCGGAGCGTCGCGCCTGCTTCGCCAAAGGGCAGCAGCTCCCGCGCGATAGCAGCATGCGAGCCCTTCCGGATCCTCGTGGGTGCATCGTCCGGGCCGACATCCGAGAACAGAAAGAGCATCAGCAATGCGCGGCCGCTGCTCTTCACATTGGCGCGCCACTCCATGAAATCCGGATTGGCGGTGCCAAAGCTCATATCCACGTGCCAGCCATCGTCACCAGGGCATTCCGCTGAAGGGAAGCGGATCGGAAAGGTTCCGAGGCCCCTGGGCGCAAGCCAGCGCTCCTTGCCAACGAGTTGATCGTAGGCCTCGTGCAGGGCCGGCGTGTTCGCGGCTTCGATGAATGGGGGCGACGCCTTGGATCCCACCCGGACAACGGGGCGAGTCCAGCTTTCGGGCTCCTCCGGCGACAGGCCGATATCCGCCCACAGTTCGTCCCTGCATTGCTTCGCAAGGTCGGTGCTGAAGGCATTCTCGATCTTGATGAAACCGTCTTCGATGAAGTTCTGGACCTGACGGGGAGACAGGCCCGCCTGTTCGTTCCTGTGCATTCAACATTCTCCGTTCGGCTATCGCATCAAGCGAAGCCGTTTGATCTGATTGGCGCGGATGCGCTGGAAACGACGTCAGCCGTTCAGATCAGCGGGAAGAATGTGGAGATGAACATCATGTCGGGAAGGTACACCGCAGTGGGCGGTGCGATCAAGATGCGCTCGTCTCTCGCGGGGTCGGCAGCCTGCCGCGCGATGCGAGGAGGCTGCCGAATGCTCATGCGTGCGTCACGGGCAGGGGCGACGCAGTCCGTCGCGACCCAAATAGGTTCCCGAGCCAGGATCGTAGGATCGATATCGCTGCGCACAGTAGGAGGCGGCGCTGGATTGGGCCTGGCTGTTGGCGATGGCGCCGCCGATGATTGCGCCCGCCGCGAGGCCGCCGAGTACGGCTGCGCCGCCACCGTAATGCCGGTGATGATGCCTGTGGCCGTAGCCATGCCCGTGTCCATGTCCGTGCCGGTACTGCACCTGCTGAACGCCCGAGTCGGGACCGGGATTGCCGATCGGCAGAGGTGCCGCGAGCACCGGCGCGGCAGCCGTCGAGAGCATCGCTCCAGCGGCCGCGAGGACGACGAAAGTTCTGCGGATTGTCATGTGGACTCCATGTTGTCGAATGATGGAGCAACGGCCGGTTGCACGCTCCGTTCCCTCAGGGCAGTGCGAGCGTCAGACGGTCGCAGAAAATGAAATGTTCGTAAGGATGCAGTCGGAACAATTTGAAGCTGAACCTGCACCGCGGGCCCTGCTCGTCGATCGGGATGCGGTCAATCTCGATGCGTCCCGCGCGCGGAACGTGGGGCCGATGCCGTTCGATTGCGGCATCATTGATCTGAAACAATGACGGCAATTCGGCACAAATGCTAGGGCGAGTCGCAGGTCACGGCGCACGGCTCCCCAGGCCGGTCAAGACGATCTCAGCGCGTGATGGAATCCGAGGACTCGATGGGACGACTTTTGAATATCGTGACGCCGCTGCATACGGCGACCAAGCGCGACTACATGGCCCGCATGAACGACGACAAGATCGGCTGCTCGCTGAAGGCGCGGGAATACGAGGCCGATTACTGGGATGGAGACCGCCGCTTCGGCTATGGCGGCTACCGCTTCATCGAGGGGCGCTGGGCGCCGGTCGCCAAGGCGCTGATCGAGACCTATGGTCTGAAGGATGAGTCCAGCGTGCTCGACGTCGGCTGCGGCAAGGGCTTTCTGCTGTACGAGATGCAGAAGATCCTGCCGGGCCTGAAGGTCGTCGGCTTCGATATCTCCAAGCACGGTCTCGCGAACGCGCATGAGCAGGTGAAGCCGTACCTGTTCAACTATCGCGCCCAGGACGTCTATCCCTATGGCGACGACAGTTTCGACCTCGTCATCTCGCTCGGCACCCTGCACAATCTCAGGCTCTACGAGCTCGAGGCCGCGCTCAAGGAGATCGAGCGGGTCGGCAAGAACAAATACGTCATGGTCGAGGGCTACCGGACCGTCGCCGAGCTGCACAATCTCGAATGCTGGGCGCTGACGGCGGAGTCGATCCTGCACACGTCGGAATGGATCTGGCTGTATGGCAAGCTCGGCTACACCGGCGATTACGAATTCATCTATTTCGAGTGACCGGGCGCTGCCGATGGACATCAAGACTGCGAAGGCAGCCATTCTCGTCGAGTCCGGCAAGCCGCTGGTCGTCGACGAGTTCACCTTGCCGGGTAAGCTCGAGCACGGCCAGGTGCTTGCGCATGTGCACACGTCGAGCATCTGCGGCGCACAGATCAACGAGATCGACGCCGTCAAGGGCGTCGACAAGTTCCTGCCGCATCTCTTGGGGCACGAGGCGCTGGCGACCATCGTCGAAACCGGGCCCGGCGTCGTCTCCTGCAAGCAGGGCGACACCGTCGTCATGCATTGGCGGCCGGGCAAGGGCATCCAGTCCAACACGCCGGTCTATTCCTGGCGCGGCAAGCGCCTCAATGCGGGCTGGGTCACCACCTTCAATGAATATGCCGTGGTGTCGGAGAACCGCGTCACGCCCGTTCCCGCCTCGATCGATCGCACCAGCGCGCCGCTGCTCGGCTGCGCGGTGACGACCGCGCTCGGCGTCGTCAACAACGATGCGCAAATCGCCATCGGCGAAGCGGTCGTCGTGTTCGGCGTCGGCGGCGTCGGATTGAACATCGTGCAATTTGCCGCGATGGTCGGCGCCTGGCCGGTCATTGCGATCGACCGCCTCGACAACAAGCTGGCGATGGCGAGGGATTTCGGTGCCACGCACATCATCAATTCCGAGGTGGTGAAGGACGTGGCCGCCGAGGTTCGGTCCATCACGGGGCCCGACGGACCCGACAAGGTCGTCGAGACCACCGGCGTCAAGAATTTGATCGAGCTCGCCTACGAGATCACGGCGAAGAAGGGCCGCTGCATCCTCGTCGGCGTTCCCCGCGAGAAGGCCGAGATCTACACGCTGCCGTTACACTTCGAGAAGGTGCTGAAGGGCTCGGAAGGCGGGCAATGCCAGCCCGCGCGCGATATCCCGCGTCTGGTCCGCCTGAGCGATGCCGGCAAGGTGAGCTACCGCGGCATCGTCACCCACGAGTTCGCGCTCGATGACATCAACGACGCGCTGGACCTGATGCGCAGCGGCACATCGGGACGGATCCTTCTGAACATCAGCTGAGCGCTGCGTTCGACGCGCACGCGCCGGCAGCATGCCGACGCTGGCGCTCCAGCAGCCAGGCCGTGATCGCCATGTTCACGATATTCCAGGCGATGCCATTGACCAGCGCGGAAGCGTAGGAGCCGGTCCAGTCGTAGATCGCGCCGGCCATCCAGCCTCCCAGTGCCATGCCGGCGAGCGTGACCGAGATGGCGAGGCTGACGCGAAAGCCGGCCTCTTGGGCCGGGAACAGCTCACGGACGATCACCGCATAACTCGGCACGATGCCACCCTGCGCCAGTCCGAAAATGGCGGAAACGAAATAAAGTGAGACCAGCCCGTTGAACGGCAGATAAAGCGCGAGTGCCACGGCCTGCATCGCCGAGCCCAGCAGCAAGGTCGGCAGGCCGCCGATGAGGTTCAACACCCAGCCGAAGATCAGGCGGCTCGCCACGCCAAAGCCGAGCATGACCGCCAGCATCTCGGCTCCGCGCGCAGGGCCGTAGCCGAGGTCGCCGCAATAGGCAACCAGGTGCACCTGCGGCATCGACATGGCGACGCAGCAGCACATGCCGGCGAAGGCGAGCAGGCCCTGCGTGGCAGCGGGAGGCAAGCCTATGGTTCGTACCGTGCCGCCGCTGCTCACGGCTCTGGGCGTCGCCTTCTGCAACTCCGGCCGGCGCAGCAGGACCAGCGACAGCGGCAGCATCGTCGCGAGGCAGAACAGGCCGATGCCGATATGGGTCTGCCGCCAGCCGACCGCAGCGATGGCGTTCTGGACGATGGGTGGCCAGACCACTCCGGCCAGGGAGCTGCCGGCCGTCGCCAGGGAAACGGCGAGGCCGCGATGCTTGTCGAACCACAGCGAGGCGTCGGCCACCAGGGGCGCGAAGCTAGCGGCGCCGCCGAGGCCGATCGTGAGACCGCAGATCGTCGCGAAGACAGACAGGTTTGGCGCGAAGGCGGTGAGGAGGTAGCCGAGGCTCATCAGGATCGTGCCGCCGGCCAGCGGCGGGAGGATGCCGAAGCGATCCGCCAACCGGCCGACGACGATGCCCCCGATCATGAAGCCGATGATGGCAAGCGTGTACGGCAAGGTCGCCGCGGCGCGAGGCGCATCGAAGTCGGCCTGCACCGCCGGCAAGGCCACGACCAGCGACCACATCCCAACGCAGCCCAATGTGCTGAGGATGATGGAGGCCGAAAGACGAATCCAGGAATAGGGAGCCTCGATCGACGGAATGTCAGGCGGCACTGCGGCAGATCTCCTCGGGCTGGGGAGCTACGGCCCGGGGTATCGTCCGCCGTCACAGGCGACAAAGCAGGATTTCTCTTTTGTCCGGCGAACGAAACTCATGCATCTTCCCTATCCTTCCCGCATCGTCCGGAGCCGGCCATGACGTATCTGTTGCCGCCACTCAATGCCCTGCGCGCCTTCGAGGCCGCGGCCCGCCACCTCAGCTTCAAGCAGGCCGCCCACGAGCTGCACGTCACGGCTGGTGCCGTCAGCCAGCAGGTCCGCCTGCTGGAGGAACGGCTGGGCGTGCAGCTGTTCGAGCGCCGGACGCGGCAGGTCATTCTGACGTCGGCAGGCGAAACCTATCTGGCGCGGGTGCGTCAGGCGTTTCGTTGCCTCGCCGAGGCGACCGCCGAACTCAAGCCTGAGGGCGTCACGAGCCTGCTGCATGTCGGGCTCCACGCGAGTTTTGCCATTGATGGGTTGCGGACTCGCCTGGCACAGTTCCGTCGGGCTCAGCCACAGCTCGCCGTTCGCATCAGCCAGCCGGCTGGGCTGCACGAGCTGCTCGAAGGCAAGGTCGATGTCTTGATCGCGGACAGGGTGCAGCGCTGCACCGGCTACAGGTGCGAGCCTCTGGACAGCGGCTTCCTGATCGGCCCGCTCGGCACCGCCGATTGTCCAGAGATCGAGACCCTGCGGTCCTGCCTGCTTGGCGATCGTAAGCTCGAGCCTGCGGGCGCCGCCAAGGCGCCGTCGCCGGCGGCATGGCCGAGCCGCGTGCCATAACGGCTTCGCGCGGCGGCCGTAACCGGCGGTTAACCATGGATATTTACGGTGTGACAAGCCTCTCGGCTATGACTGTCAGTTGATTTCGAGTCCAACCCCATGGCGTTCGGTAGCCGCGCATCTCCGCGAAGCATCGCCCCGACGGAGCAAGCGGCTTCGTGGGAAGCGCCCCGGGCTGCGAGAGTGAAGTCCGACGGCACCGGGCCGGCAATGGTCAAGGGTTCGCTGACCGTCTCCGGTACGCTCTCCTTTCTGCGCGAGAATGGCCGGCGCATTCTGACGCTGGCCCTGGCGCTGTTCGCCCTCGGCGCCGTGGTTCTGATGGTTCTTCCGGTCCGGTACGCCGCGACGGCCCTGGTCGTGCTCGATCCCCGCGAGCTGCGCGTGACCTCGGATCAGGAGGTGCTGCCGGGCATCGGCCAGGATGCCGCGGCGCTCCAGAGCCAGATCGAGATCGCCAAATCCGACGGCTTTCTCCGCCCCCTGATCGAGCAGCTCAAGATCGCGGACGACGAGGACATCGCGGGCGGTTATACCGACATGACGCGCGTGCTCGAAAGATTCCGCAACCGCCTCGAGATCACCCGGCGCGGGCTCACCTACGTCATGGCGATTTCCGTCACCTCGAACCGCCCCGAGCGGGCCGCTTACTACGCCAATGCGATCGCAGAGGCGTTCGTCGCCAGTCAGGGCCGCGTTCGCACCGAGGCGACCGACGAGGCGGCCGACTGGCTCAAGGACCGGCTGAAGACGCTGAACGAGCGCCTGCGCGCATCGGAAGACGCCGTCGCCGCCTTCCGGCTCGAGCACAAGATCGTCAATGCCGGCAAGGAATCCACCACGCAGCAATTGCGGGTCACCGATCTGACCCAGCAGGTCTCCGCCGCTCGCTTGCGCACCGAGGAGGCCAAGGCCCGCTACGAGCAGGTGCAGCGCGATCTCAAGGCCAACGTCGAAGGGCCGGTGAAGCAGGACCTCCTCAGCATGCTGCGCGCGCAGCGCTCGGCCCTGAATGACCAGATCGCGCAGAAGAAGGCGGTGTACGGCGACCGCCATCCCGACCTCGCGATCTCCTACAGCCAGCTGGCGGATATCAACCGGCAGATCGAGATCGAGCGCAAGAAGAACATCGACACGGCCAAGTCCGAATATGAGGCCCAGCTCGAGCAGCAGAATGCGCTGGAGAAGCAGCTCAAGGCGTTCGAGACGAAGATGCTGATCGACGGCCAGGCGCTGGTGAAGCTGCAGGAGCTGCAGCGCGACGCCGACGCCAACAGGAACATCTACGAGCAGTTCCTGTCGAGGTTCAAGACCACCAATGAGCAGCGTCAGCTGCAGGCGTCCCAGACCAAGATCGCCTCGCCCGCCATTCCGCCGGTGCGCCCGACGCGTCCGCCGCTCGCCTTGCTGCTCGCGGCGCTGGCGATCGGCTCGCTGTTGACGTCCACCGCCGCGGTTTCGGTGACGTCGAGCATGACCGCCGACAAGCCCGCGTCCGTTCAGGCGCCTGCATCCTTGGACGCGGAGGAGACGCCCGGCCGGGAAGCCCAGCCTCCGGCCGCGGCCATGCACCGAACCGAAGCGATGTCGAAGGCCGAGCCGATGCCCGGCCTTCCTGTCTGGGCCCGCATCCCCGAGCTGGCGTCCGGAGCCGGGACCAACACGGTCTGGCAAAGACCGATCGCCACTTCAGCAGAGCTCGATCTCGGCATCCATCTGCGGCCGCTGCTCGAACGCATCGACCGTGTGCCGGTGCGCGGCTGCAAGGTCGCGCTGGTGTTGTCGGTCGGCAAGAGCGCCGGCGGCAACACGGTTGCGCGCTCCCTCAATCGGGCCGCCGTGAATCGGGGCATGATGAGCGTGCTGATCCGGCTCCAGCCGGAATTCGCAAGTCACCAGCCGCCGGTGACCGAATGGAACGACGGCTCGACCACGGCGGGACTTCAGTCGATCGACGAGCTCCTGAGTGCCGGCCGAAAACCCGATGCGAGGCCCGAGGACGACATACGTTCGGAGTTCGACCTGATCGTCGTCCATGCCGGCAATCTCGCCTTGCAGCCCGACGCCGTCGCCCTGGCCGCGCATGCCGACCTGATCGTCCTGGTGGCGCGCGCGGGCGAGCTTGGCTCGGGCGCGATGCGCAGGGTGACCGCGGCGCTGTCGAAATATGCGGCCGTGCCGACCGGCCTCGTCGTCAATCACGTGCCCGCCGGTTCGGTGGCGCCTCACCCCGAGGGTGGCGCACTGGGTCTTGCGGTTGGATGATGACATCGCCGCGCCGTCGTCTGCACGTCGCGGCGATGCTCGGTCTTGAACCTGTTTGAGGCCTCAGGCCGCCTTTTCCGTGAGGTCGAAATCCATCTGCCACGTCGACTGCCCGGGCAGCTTCCGGAAAATCCAGATCGTGAGGGTCGAGCCGGGCGGAACGACGATGCTGTCGCCCTCATGCATCGTGAACTGGCGAATGTTGCTCTCCGTCGCCCATATGGAATGGGAGTAGACGTCCTTGTCGCTGGTCTTGGTGCAGCTCAGAACCCCGCCATTCATGACGGCGCGGGTGATGGTCTGGCTGACTGAGGAATCCATGTGGATGGCGGTCATACTGGCATTCTCCAAAGGTCTGAATGAAACGCCAGATGCTCTCTCAGGTTGTGTCGTGCTGTCAATGACGTGCGTTGCTGCGTCCACCTCCTCAGGGTTGCCCGTCCATGAGGAAGCTGAGCCGGCAATTGTTCATCGATGGAGATCGTTGGTTTGCGCTACCGCCATCCCAGCGCCGGCGCCACGTGCTTCAAGATCGCCTCGATCGCATGCGCGCAGTAGCTCACCCCGAGCTGGTTCGGAATCGTCAGCAGCAGCGTGTCGGCCTCGGCGATCGCCTCGTCCTGCCGCAGCTGCTCGATCAGCACATCGGGCTCCGCCGCATAGGAGCGGCCGAAGATCGCCCGCGTGCGCGGATCGATGAAGCCGATTTGGTCCTCGCCTCCGCGCTCCCCGCCGAAATAGGCGCGGTCGCGATCGTTCATCAGCGCGAAGATGCTGCGGCTGACGGACACGCGCGGCTCGCGGCTGTGCCCCGCCTCCTTCCATGCCGCGCGATAGGCGCGGATCTGAGCGGCCTGCTGCACATGGAAGGCTTCGCCGGTCTCGTCGTTCTTCAGCGTCGAGCTCTGCAGGTTCATGCCGAGCTTCGCCGCCCATACGGCGGTGGCATTCGAGCCGGCGCCCCACCAGATCCGTTCGCGCAGGCCCGGCGCATGCGGCTCGAGGCGAAGCAGCCCCGGCGGGTTCGGAAACATCGGCTGCGGATTGGGCTCGGCAAAACCTTCGCCGCGGAGCAGGTCGAGGAAGACCTCGGCATGGCGCCGTCCCATGTCGGCGTCGTTCTGGCCTTCGGCCGGCCGATAGCCGAAATAGCGCCAGCCGTCGATCACCTGCTCGGGCGAGCCGCGGCTGATCCCGAGCTGGAGCCTGCCGCCGGCGATGAGGTCGGCGCTGCCTGCGTCCTCCACCATGTAGAGCGGGTTCTCGTAGCGCATGTCGATCACGGCGGTGCCGATCTCGATCCTGCTCGTCTTCGCGCCGACGGCGGCCAGCAGCGGGAACGGCGAGGCCAGCTGCCGTGCGAAATGGTGCACGCGGAAATAGGCGCCGTCGGCCCCTAACTGCTCGGCCGCGACCGCAAGCTCGATCGATTGCAGCAGCGTGTCGCCGGCAGAGCGCGTCTGCGATTGCGGCGAGGGCGTCCAGTGCCCGAAGGAGAGGAATCCGATCTTTTTCATGGGCGTCATTTAATGATGCGTGGGACGGCGTCAACCATCCGCACTGATGCCGGTGCTCTGCGGCCAGGACACAGCAAAATGTTCGGCGCGCTCCACGAGGAGATCCAGGAAGGTTCGCGCGCGGGGCGACATCCACTGCGTCTCCGGATAGACCGCATGCAGCGGCAGCGCGGCAATCGTGTAGTCCGGCAGCACATGTTCGAGCTCGCCGCTGCGAAGACCGTTCGCGGCATTCCAGTCGGGCAGAACCGCGATGCCGAGATGATGCATCGTTGCTTCCTGCATCGCGTCGGCATCGTCGACATGAATGGGTCCGTTGATCGACGCGACGTGACGGCCATGCTCGGATTCGAAGGCCCATTGGTGGGCCGGCGACATCCTGGAATAGACGATGCATTGGTGCGCGCTGAGATCGTCGGGCGTCCGCGGCATCGGGCGGCCGTGCAGATAGGTCGGTGTCGCAACCAAATAGCGCTGCACGGTGCCGAGCCGGCGGGCGACCAGCGTGCTCGCCTCCAGGTTTCCGATGCGCAGCGCGAGCTCAATGCCTTCTTCGACGAGATTGACGAACCGCTCGCTGAAGCGGATGTCGACCCGGACCTCCGGATAGTGCCGCACATACTCGGCGATGACCGGCATCATGTAGCGCCGCCCGAACGATGAGGGCACACCGATCCGCAGCGTGCCTGTCGGGCGTGGCGCCGCCTGCTCCACGCTCGACCGTGCCATGTCGAAATTGTCGAGGATCTGGCGCGCGAGATCGTAGATGCGGTGCGCCTCGGCCGTCGGTTTCAGCGTGCGCGTCGTGCGCGAGAACAGCTGCGTACCGAACTCGCTCTCCAGCATCGCGATGCGCTTGCTAATCGAGGGCTGGCCAATGCCGAGCTCCTTGGCCGCCGCCGAGAAGCTGCCGCCTTCCAGGGTTCGAACGAAAGCGCGGAGGCAGTCGATCCGGTCCATGATTAATTCCGAGCTGGAATAAATCATATCCCATATATTCCGTGGTGCGCAACGGCTCGTGCCGCTAGGCTTCCTCAAAACAAGCAGCCGGGGAGGGAGTCACGTGGCACGCCATATCGGAATTGTCGGCGCCGGAATCGCCGGCCTGCATCTCGCGCTCTACCTGCAAAAGCATGGCGTGGACGCCACCGTCATCACCGACCGGACGCCGGAAGACTATCGCGATAGCCGGCTGCTCAACACCGTCGCGCACCACCATGTGACGATCGCGCGCGAGGACTATCTCGGCGTCAATCACTGGACCGATCCGAAGGACCATTACTACTACCACGACCACGTCTTCAATTTTCCGCAGCCGCTGCGCTTTCGTGGCGACTTCTCGAAAGCGAGCCGCGCCGTCGATTACCGGATCTATCTTCCTGCCCTGATGCAGGACTTCACGAAGCGCGGCGGCATCATCGAGTACCGCCGCATCGAGGAGCGCGACATCCGTCCGCTGGTCGCGCGCTTCGACCTGCTGGTCGTCTCCACCGGCAAGGGGCCGCTCGGTCAGCTCTTCACCTATCGTCCCGAGCATACCCCCTATTCCCAGCCGCAGCGGCGGCTGTGCGTCGGCCTCTACACCGGCGTGCGTCAGCCCGATCCCATGAACGTCACGCTCTCTGTGTCGCCCGGTCATGGCGAGATGATCGTGATCCCGACCGTCACCTTCGGCGGCATCGCCAACGCGCTGCTGATGGAGAACGTGCCCGGCGGCGACATGGAGGAGCTGGCCACGCTCAGCTACGACGATGACCCCAGGCACTTTCTGAAGGTGCTGCTGGGCAAACTGGAGAAGCATCACCCGACCACCTACGACCGCATCGACACCGCGCGCTTCGATCTCGCGCAGCCGCAGGATCTGCTGCAAGGCGGCGTGGTCCCGACGGTGCGCAACACGGTGGTCGAATTCGACGATGGCAAATGCGCCATCGCGCTCGGCGACGTCCATGCCATCGTCGATCCCATGATGGGCCAGGGCGCCAATGTCGCCTCCTATGCGGCCTTCGTGCTCGGCGAGGAGATCGTCAACGCCGACGCACTCGACGCGCGCCTCTGCGAGAAGATTGATCTGAAGCGGCAGGACCGCGTGCTGGCGGCCTCGCGCTGGACCAACGTGATGCTGCAGCCGCCGACGGAAGCCCTGGGCATGCTGATCGGCGCGATGAGCCAGAATCCAATACTGGCAAACGAATTCACCGAGAACTTCAACTATCCGGACCGGCAGTGGGATCGCATCTCCACGCCGCAGCGCATCCAGGCCTGGATCGAACGCATGTCGGCGCCGCCCGAGCCCGTCAGGGCGATCGCGTGAGGATCGATGCGAGCGGAGACTGAGAGGCCGCGCGCCAACCCGGCATCGTTTCGCGAAGCCGCGTCGCGCTTTGCGACCGGCGTCACGGTGCTGACCGCATTGGACGAGCACGGCCGCGTCTGCGGCATGACCGCGAACAGCTTCGTGACCGTCAGCCTGTCGCCGCCGACCGTGCTGGTCTCCGTCATGCCCGGCCGCATGCACCGCGCGATCTCGGCGACGGGACGCTATTGCGTCAACGTCCTGCCTGACCACGGCCGGGATCTGTCACGACATTTCGCCAGCCAGCCGAACGCAGGCGCGGCGCCGCATTACGACATCGTCGACGGCCTTCCGCGCCTGCAGGGATGCATCGCCTGGTTCGCCTGCGAGGTCACACGGCACGTCGAGGTCAGCGACCACACGCTGATCATCGCTGAAGTCTCGAGCTGCGATCATCGCGACTCCACACCGCTGGTGTTCTTCTCCAGCAGGTATCATCTCGGCCCCGGCATGCCGGTTGATCGGTGACCGAACCGCGACGCCTCAGGCGTAAGCCACCCAGCCGCGGAAGGCGAAGCCGGCATAGAACAGGGTGGGGTCGGTGAAGCCGGCCTCGCGCAGAACCGCCTCGTCCTGCGCCGGCGCGAGGATGTCCAGATGCTTGGTCACGGCGTCCCGCGCGGCCGCCGCCTTCTCGGGTTCGACCCCGGAGAAGGCCAGGAACGCGGAGTACCGCGACAGCCACAGCGGGCGCTCCTCATCGCCGTTGGGCGCGCTCAAATGGGCGACCACGAAAGGTGCGCGCGGCTTGAGTCGCCGGTGGATTGCCGACGCGATGCGACGCCGTTCCGCGACATCGACGAAGTGCAGGGTCAGCAGGCAGGTCGCCCCGTCGAACGGCCCCTCCGGCGCATCGTCGATGTAACCCTGATGAAGACGCGCGCGCGGCGCGAGCTCGCCAAGGGTCTGCCTCGCGAGCCCCAGCATCGCGGCGGACGGGTCCACACCGTCGAGGCGCCAACCCGGCTGTGCCTGCGCGAACGCCCTCAGCTCCAGGCCGCCGCCGGCGCCGAGGACGAGGATCCGCGCATCTTCACGTGCGCGCTCGGCCAGCAGGATTGCTGCCATCGACAGCATCGCGTTGTAGCCGGGAACAAATCGCGGCGGTCCGTTGGTGTAGTTCGCCACCGCCTGCGGATCGGAGAACATGTCTTGAATGCCGGTCATGACGTCGTCCTTGCTGAAGCCCCCATCACGTGTGATGCGCGCTTATGGCTTGAAGCTTGCGGGAGCCGAGCCGCTTGCGGAGATCCTCACCGAGCCGCGACAGCAGCAGCGCTTCCGCATCGTGAAAGGCCTGATCGAGCGCGGCATTGACCGCTTGCTCGACGAGGCAGCCGGGCGCCTCCGTGCGGTTGCCCATCGCCAGCAGCGCCGGGCTGCCAAGTGCAATGTAGACGTCGCGCAGCGTTACTTTCGAAAGGTCGCACGCCAGCGTCCAGCCGCCGCCATGCCCCTTCTCGGAGCGGACATAGCCGAGGTCGCGCAGGCCCGCCATGATGCGCCGGATCACCACCGGGTTGGTGTCCATCGCCTTGGCCAGGGTCTCGGACGTGAACGGCCCAGGCTGCTGCGCCATGTGCAGCAGAACGTGGAGCACGCCGGACAAGCGGGAATCGCGTCTCATGTAACTGTATATGTTACATGTCGGGACGAGGGTCAACCGAAAACGACGCCGGACAATCGGATGCGTTGGGGCGTATCAGGTCCGCGCCTCTGGTCGAGGCGCATTCGCACGCCTCACCCGTTGACCGGGTTGTGCCGGGAGCTGACGAACATCGTGCTGTTCACCGCGGTCGGTTGTTCTCGCAAACACTGCTGCGCAAACATCCGCCTCGACCGCGACATGGCTTTTCTCACGGTAGCAGTGGCTCAGTCAGCCGCTGCCTCGCTACGCGGTCAGTTGCGCACGGAACAAAACGTCCACACCGTAACTCGATGAGTTATAGGTGTTGGTCGGGAAGAGGCTGTCGGATCCATAGGCATACACTCCATTGCCTCCGCTCGAAGCCGAGGATGGCGCAGTCAGCGGTCCGTTGCTGACCGCCGAGCTAAAGAGGTTGGGTTCGACGGAGTAGTTTCCTGACGTGTGATAGGACGCAACGTAAGTCGCCCCCGCCGTGATCGCGACCGGCGTGGCGAAATTGACTTGCTGCCAGCCGCTCGCCGTCTCATTGCTGAAGGTCGCGGTGGCCAGCAGGGTGCCGGTGCCGCTCCAGAGATTTGCGGTATGAGTGCCGACGTTCGACGGGCCCTTGTAGAAGCGCAGTCCGGTGACGTCGCCGGGGCTGGATGCCTGGAATTTGAACCCAAGCTCCACCGGGTTCGGATCATTGACCGTTACCACGCTCGGCGTCGGGTTGCTGCTGAACAGGCTTACGATGCTGCCGGATGTTGCGTTGACATCCAGAGAGGCGGACGCGCTTGCCGTCCCGCCGCGACCGTCAGAGATGGCATAGGCGAACGACGCCGCTCCAGTATATCCGGAATTGGGGGTGAAAGTGATGGTGTTGGTCTGCGCGTTGAAGCTTGCCGCGCCGCCGACACCATTGCTCACTCCCGTGATCGTCAGGACATCGCCGTCGGGATCGGTGTCGTTGGCAAGCAGGGCCGAGGCTGGGATCGAGATCGGAGAGTTCTGAGTTGTGCTGAAGCCGGAGTCATTCGCGGCGACTGGTGCCAGGTTGGCGCCGCCGCTCGCGGGGCTATACAGCACGTCCACCCAGTAGTTGCTGGCCCCGTAGGTGCTGGTCGGGAACAGATTGCCGGAGCCGTAGGTGTAGACGCCATTGTTGCCGGCGGGCGCTGTGAGCGGACCATTGACGTGCGGGCTGGTGAAGTAGTTGCCCGTGGACGTGTAATGGCCGTTGCTGTGGTAGCTCGCCACATAGGTCGTGCCGGCGGTGATCGAAACCGGATTGTTGAAGATGACGGTCTGCCACCCGCTGCTGGTTTCGTTCGAGAATGTAGCGCTCGCCAGCAGCGTGCCGGTGCTGCTCCACAATGACCCCGTATGGGTGCCGGTGTCGCCCGTGCCCTTGTAGTACTTGATGCCGTTGATGGTGCCGGCCGCAGATGACGTGAAACGCACCCCGAGATTGACCTGGGCCGTATCGGGATCCGAGAGGACGGCCGGTGTATCCGAATTTGAAAACAGGCTCACGATCGGCGTAGTCACCGCCAAATTGGCTGTCGCGGTCGCAGTGCCGCCGCGGCCATCGGCGATGGCATAGCTGAAGGATGCGGCGCCGGTGTAGCCGGCAGTCGGCGTGAAGGTGACGAGATTGGTCTGGGCATTGAAGCTGACGGTGCCGTTGACGCCGCCGCTCACGCCCGTGATCGTCAGCGGATCGCCGTTCGGATCGGTGTCGTTCGCAAGCAGGGCAGACGCGGCAATGGTCAGAGCCGTGTCCTGCGTGGTGCTGTAGCCGCTGTCGTTGTTGGCAACCGGCGACTGGTTGGGTGCGGTATTGACCGTCAGACCGACCGTTGCAGTTGCGGTGCCGCCGCGGCCGTCGGCGATGGCATAGCTGAAGGATGCGGCGCCGGTATAGCCGGCGGTCGGCGTGAAGGTGACCGTATTGGTCTGGGCATTGAAGCTGACGGTGCCGTTGACGCCGCCGCTCACGCCCGTGAC
>NZ_LSIC01000112.1 GCF_001556045.1 Bradyrhizobium sp. CCH5-F6 | reverse complement strand
ATCGAGATGGAGCTAAAAGCCGCTTAACCCGTCCACTTTATCGGGGGAAGATCAACCCTCTCCCACAAAGGGCCCCACAAAGGGAGAGGGAAAAGAGCCTACGCCGCCACCACGCGCGGTGTTTCCATCGCGCTCGACGGCTGCACGGGCTTGCTCAGCATCGTCACCTCGCTGAAGCCGACCGCCCTCAGTTGCTCGCACATCAGCGTGCGCGCATCCGCTGCCATCGATGCATCGGGCACCACGACGGCGCGGGCATGCGCCGTCAGCAGTTCGGCCGGGAGGTCGGAGGCACTGCCGGCGTCGACCAGCACGTGATCGTAGGCGCGCAGCAGAGCGTCGATCGCAAGCGCAACGCGCGGCGATTGCAACAGGCTGCGGTCGAAGCCGGGACGGCCGGCCATCACCAGATGGAGCCGCGAGAGCTTGTCCCGGGTGATGATTTGCGCGAACGACGCCTCGCCCTGCATCAGCTCGGCGAGGCCCGAAGCCGACGCATCGACGGAGACCGCGGCAATCGTCGGCGAGGACGCTGCGAGGTCGACCACGACGACGCGCGCATCGCGCGAAAGGTGCCGGGCCAGCGTCAAGGTCGACAAAGTGATTGCTTCGCCGGGGGCGGTGCCGAGCACGGTGACCTTCCTGGCCGAAGGGCCAGCGGCGCGCAGACTTTCGGCCAGACGTTCGATCTCGGTGAATTCGGTGACGTCGATGTCGGCCGCCATCTGCGGCTGCAGCGGCGCGGGCTCTGCCGAGACGGGAGGGACGTCCGGTTCGATGACTGGATCGACGATCGGCTCGACGGCCGGCTGGACCAGCGGCTCTCGGCGGACCGGCGCCTGGACCGGACCAAGTGCGGCCGCCACGCGCGGCGCGGTCTGGCGCAGCAGCTCACCGGTGACGACGACGCCGGACGACAGCAGCAGCGTCGCGATGGTCGCGATCAGCACGATCGGCAGCTTCTTTGGATAGGCTGGCGTGTTCGAGACGATGGCGCGCGAGATGATGCGGCCATCCGTCGGCGCAGTGTCGATGGTCTCGCGGGTATTGGCCTCGCGGTACTTGGCCAGATAGGTCTCGAGCAGATCGCGCTGTGCCTTGGCCTCGCGCTCGAGCGCGCGGAGCTGAACGTCCTGGCCGTTGGTCGAGGCCGCCTGCTTCTTGAGCTGCTCGAGGCTCACGGTCAGGCCATCGACCCGGCCGGCGGCGATCCGAGCGTCGCTTTCGAGCGAGCGCGAAATCTTGGCCGCTTCGTCGCGAATCTGATTGTCGAGGTCGCCTAGCTGCGCCTTGAGCTCCTTGATCCGCGGATGATTGCCGAGCAAGGTGGACGATTGTTCGGCGAGCTGCGCTCGCAACGTCACCCTCTGCTCCGACAGCCGGCGCATCAACTCGGAGTTCACGACCTCGGATGCCTCGATCGGCTTGCCGCTCTGGAGCATCTCGCGGATCAGGCGCGCCTTGGATTCGGCGTCGGCCTTCATCGAGCGCGCATTGTTGAGCTGGGTGTTCACCTCGCCCATCTGCTGGTTCGACAGCGTGGTGTTGTTGGTGCCGACGAACAGGCTGGACTTGGAACGGAAGTCCTCGACCTTGGCCTCGGCCTCCGAGACCTTCTTGCGCAGGCTCTCGATCTCGCCGGCCAGCCACTGGCTGGCGTTCTTGGCCTGCTCCTGACGCACGCCTTGCTGCAGCACGAGATAACCATCGGCGATCGAATTTGCGACGCGGGCGGCGAGCTCGGGATCGGCGGACTGGAATTCGACCACGATCACGCGCGATTTGTCGACCGCGTAGGCCTGCAGGCGTTCGTAATAGGCATCGAGCACGCGCTCTTCCGGCGTCATCGCGAATGGATCGCGGCCGATACCGATGAGCGCGGCAAGCGACTTCAGCGGCGAGATGCCTTGCAGCACCGGGTCGAATTCAGGGCGTTCCGCAAGCTTGTTCTTCTTGATGATCTCGCGCGCCAGATCGCGCGACAACACCAGCTGCACCTGGCTGGTGACCGCCTCGGCGTCGAGCGCCTGCCGCTCCTCCGTGCGATCGCTGTTCGGGCGCAGGAACACGTTCTCGCGGCCGTCGATCAGGATGCGGGTTTCGGATTTGTAGCGCGGGGTGACGAGATTGACGATGGCGAGGGATGCGACGAGCGCAAGCACAGTCGGCACGATGATCCAGCCGCGCTTGCGCGCCAGAGCCGCGCCGAGCGCGTGCAGGTCGATGTCGCCGGACTCGACTTGTGCCTGCTTCGTGACGACGGGCGCAGGCCTTGCTTGGGCTTTGGTTTCGGCCTTGGCTTCGATGTCGGCTTGGACCTTGGACTCGGCTTTGGGCTTGGCCTTCGAAACCGCCCGCTCGATCACCGCCTTGTCCTTGCCGGCACGCCAGAACGCTAAACGCATCGAACACTCCCGCAGGGCAACGCTGCGACTCTACCTCAACCGGGGCGATTACACTCCATTAAGGTTGCCGCTCGGTTAATCGCTGCGCCCGGCGGCCTTCCCACGCGCACTCGTCACCGTTTGTTAACCACGAAGGCCCTTAATCCCCCTCGATTATTTCGTGAGAATTGTTCGGCAGTCGCCGTCGAGCTGGTTTTGATCATGCCCCCCTCTCCCGACCGGCCGCTTCGCATCCTCCACGCCGTGCGTGCTCCGGTCGGCGGCATTTTTCGCCATATCCTCGATGTCGCCAACGGCCAGGTCGATCGCGGCCATCATGTCGGCATCCTCGCAGACAGCCTCACCGGCGGCGAGCGAGCCGACAAGGCGCTGGCGGAACTCGCGCCGCGGCTGAAGCTCGGCGTGCACCGGCTTGCGATCCGCCGCGAGCCGTCGCCCGACGATGTCCTGGTATGGCTTCGCATGCGGCGCCTGATCGCCATGCTCAAGCCCGACGTCTTGCACGGCCATGGCGCCAAGGCTGGCGCCTTCATCCGCATGCGGCGGCGCTCGGACGACACCATCCGCATCTACACCCCGCATGGTGGCTCGCTGCATTATCCCCTCAACACCTTCAAGGGCGAGTTCTACGCGCGGCTCGAACGCGCGCTGATGGATTCGACGGACCTGTTCCTGTTCGAGAGCGCGTTCGCCCGCGACACTTATCAGCGCATCGTCGGCACGCCCAAGGGCGTGGTGCGTTGTGTCTTCAACGGCGTGACGCCGGAGGAATTCGAGCCGGTCGTCATCGCCGACGATGCCACAGACCTCTGCTATGTCGGCGAGTTTCGGCACATCAAGGGCGCCGATCTGCTGGTCGATGCCGTGGCGCGCCTGCACGAGGGCGGCAACAAGGTCACCCTCACGCTCGGCGGCGACGGTGAGGAGACGGCCGCGCTGAAGGCGCAGGTCGAGAGGCTCGGCCTCTCCGGTTCAATCCGCTTCATCGGTCACGTCAAGGCGCGCTACGGCTTCTCCAAGGGGCGGCTGCTGGTCGTCCCCTCGCGCGGCGATTCCATGCCTTACGTCGTGATCGAGGCCGGCGCCGCGGGCATTCCGATGATCGCGTCCCGCATCGGCGGGATTCCCGAGATCTTCGGCGCCGACAACCCCGCTCTGTTCGCCCCAAGCGATCCCGAGGCCATGGCGGAGGCGATCGCCGGGGCGCTGCAAGACCCGCAAGTGACGGCGCAGCGCGCACTCTCCTTGCGCGAACGCATCTCGGCACATTTCTCGCAAGCCGCGATGGTCGAGGGCGTGCTCGCCGGTTATCGCGATGCATTTGCAAATCATTAACCATCCTTAAGCTCGCTTTAGAGAATCTTCCGATTTGTCCGATAATCGAGGCGCCAGGGGATGCTTGTCCGGGCGCGCAAGGCCGTGCCGCGGGCTCTGGAATGGACGTGGACGCCGTGGAACCGCTCAACGCACGCTCGATGCTCGATGCCGCGACCAGTGCCGCGGCGAAGCCTGCCGACCAGGCCTTCGTGGAGCGCCGCCGCCGGCTCTCGCCCGCCGCACTCGAAGTGGTCAACCAGAAGGTCGCCCGCGCCTATTCGCCGATCGTGATCGCGGGTTTCGTCCGCCTCGCCGATTTGGCGCTGCTCAGCCTCGTCGGCATCGCCCTTTATGTCGGCTATGTCATGCCGCTCTCCGGCTTCAGCTGGGTCTATCCTGCGGAGGTCGTCGCCGTCGCCATCGCAGCGGTCGTCTGCTTCCAGGCCGCCGACATCTATCAGGTGCAGCTGTTCCGCGGGCAGCTCCGGCAGATGACGCGGATGATCTCGTCCTGGTCGTTCGTCTTCCTGCTGTTCATCGGCATCTCGTTCTTCGCCAAGTTCGGCAGCGAAGTGTCGCGGCTATGGCTTGCCGCCTTCTATGTCCTCGGGCTCGCCGCGCTGATGGCCGAGCGCCTGGTGCTGCGCGCGCTGGTGCGCGACTGGGCGCGCCAGGGGCGACTCGACCGCCGCACCATCATCGTCGGCTCCGACCGCAACGGCGAACAGCTGGTCGAGGCGCTGAACGCGCAGGAAGACTCCGACATCCATATCCTCGGCGTGTTCGACGACCGCAACGACAGCCGCGCGCTCGACACCTGCGCCGGCGCGCGCAAGCTCGGCAAGGTCGACGACATCGTCGAGTTTGCCCGCCGCACCCGCGTCGACCTCGTGCTGTTCGCGCTGCCGATCTCGGCGGAAACGCGCATCCTGGAGATGCTGAAGAAGCTCTGGGTGCTACCGGTCGACATTCGCCTGTCCGCGCACACCAACAAGCTGCGCTTCCGCCCCCGTTCCTATTCCTATCTCGGCGAGGTGCCGACGCTCGACGTGTTCGAGGCGCCGATCACCGACTGGGACTTGGTGATGAAGTGGCTGTTCGACCGCGTCGTCGGCAGCCTCGCGCTGCTCGCAGCGCTGCCGGTGATGGGACTGGTGGCGCTGGCGGTGAAGCTCGACAGCCCCGGCCCGGTGCTGTTCCGGCAGAAACGTTTCGGCTTCAACAACGAACGCATCGACGTCTACAAGTTCCGCTCGATGTACCACCATCAGGCCGACCCGACCGCCTCCAAGGTCGTGACCAAGAACGATCCGCGCGTCACCCGCGTCGGTCGCTTCATCCGCAAGACCAGCCTCGACGAGCTGCCGCAGCTCTTCAACGTGGTCTTCTCCGGCAACCTCTCTTTGGTCGGCCCGCGTCCACATGCGGTGCAGGGCAAGCTCCAGAGCCGCCTGTTCGACGAAGCCGTCGACGGCTATTTCGCCCGCCACCGCGTCAAGCCCGGCATCACCGGCTGGGCCCAGATCAACGGCTGGCGCGGCGAGATCGACAACGAAGAGAAGATCCAGAAGCGGGTCGAGTTCGACCTCTATTACATCGAGAACTGGTCGGTGCTGTTCGACCTCTACATTCTCCTGAAAACGCCGATCTCGCTGCTGACCAAGAACGAGAACGCGTATTGAGTTTTCCGTCATGCCCCGGTCAAGCCGGGCGATGACAGCGGTGTTTGTGACGTACAAGTAGCGTAAGCGTATGAGCGTTTGATGGCGTATGCGGCGACAGCCGGCGAAGTGAACGCAGCCTCACCGGCTGCGCCCGGCGTGCTGGCGCTGCAGCGCGCGCTGGTGTGGCTGGTCGGCGCCTGCGGCGCGATCGTCTTCATCGAGCCGAGCCCCTACGAGATCGCGACGTTGCTCGCGACCGTCACCTTCTTCGCCACCGGCCTGCGCCTGAAGCTCGCGTTGATGCCGCTGGTCGCGTTGCTGGTTCTTCTCAATGTCGGCTACACGATCAGCGCGATCCCGCTGCTCGAGCAGTCCACGGTGGCGACCTGGATCGCAACCTCATGGTACATGGCGGTGACCGTGGTGTTCTTCGCCATGGTCATTGCCGAGGACACGACGGCCCGGCTCGACATGCTCCGCCGCGGCCTCATTGTCGGCGCGATGATTGCATCGCTGTTGGCCGTCGCCGGCTACTTCCACCTGGTCCCCGGCGGCAACGATCTCCTGACGCTCTATGGACGCGCGCGCGGCACCTTCAAGGACCCGAACGTGCTCGGCGCCTTTTTGATCCTGCCGGCGCTGTTCGCGCTCCAAAGCGTCGTCTCCGACAAATTGGCGAAAGCCTTCCGCAACGTCATGGCCTTCGCCATCATGTCGCTGGCGATCCTGCTCGCCTTCTCCCGCGCCGCCTGGGGCGGGCTGGTGCTGACCTCCGCCTTCATGCTGGCGCTGATGGTGCTGACCAGCCGCACCAATGCGCAGCGCTCGCGCATCGTCATCATGGCGATCGTCGCCGCAGTGCTGGGCCTCGCGCTGATCGCGGTGCTGCTGTCGCTCGATTCCACCGCCGAGATGTTCAAGCAGCGCGCGAGCTTCGACCAGAGCTATGACGAGGGCCGCTTCGGCCGGTTCGGCCGGCACATCCTCGGCGCGGAGATGGCGCTGGACCTGCCGTTCGGCATCGGCCCCCTGCAATTCCACCGCTTCTTCCCCGAGGACACCCACAATTCCTACCTGAACGCCTTCATGTCCGGCGGCTGGCTCTCCGGCGTGTGCTATCCCGCGCTGGTCTTCACCACCGTCATCATGGGCTTCAGACACATCTTCGTGCGTGTACCCTGGCAGCGCGCCTATCTCGCGGTGTTTTCCGCCTTCCTCGGCACCGTCGGCGAAAGCTTCGTGATCGACACCGACCACTGGCGGCACTTCTGGATGATGCTGGGCGCGATGTGGGGCATGTTCGTCGCCGCGCAGGCCTACAAGATCAAGGCTGGCGACGAAGAATCTTCAGCTTGAGAGCGGGACGAGACGAAGCCTAGGCTTCCGCCCTGAACGTCAGCCCAGCGTGATCGACCAGCCGCTTGATCAGCTTGTGCTGCATCGCTGCGCCCGGCGTCCAGAAGCCGCCCGGAACATCCGTCGCATCACGCAGCAGGCAGATCGCGCATTCGGAGATCATCTTCGAGGTGGAGCCGTAGCCGGGATCGCGGTCGCCGGTGACGCCGGCGCGGACCATGCGGCCGTCCGGCGCGATCGCGACATAGAGCAGATCGAACAAGCCGTTCTCGCGCTCCTCCTTCGACGGGCCCTCGCCAGGCTTCGGCGCGTTCGGACCGGTCTTCTCGGCGTTGGCCGCCATCACGCGCTTGGCGTTGGCTTCGCCCTTCTCTCCGGGACCGGTCAGGACCATCTCGTCGTAGACGAAGTCCTTGCCGTAGGGAAAGCCCATCAGCATGTTGGAACGATGGACGTTGCGGGTGTTGATCAGCGCCATCATGAACGGCGCGGCCCAGGATTGCAGATCCTCTTCGTAGGCAGCCCTGTTGCCTTTCGGCTGCTTCGGACCGGTGAACCCCGGCGTCAGCGCAAAATGGTCGTTGAGAATGGCGACGAGGCTGAGGTCCTTGGCGACCGCATCGAAGGTCGCTTTGGCACTCGCCGCGGTGCCGCCCGATAGCGTGCCGCGCATGTCGCGCACGCGGCCCTTCACGCGCGCGGCCGGCGCGCCGAACACGCGCCTGGCCTCTTCCTCCACGAAGAACGTGCCGAGCTCGAACGGCACGGAGTCGTAACCGCAGGAGAACACGATGCGCGCGCCGCTCGCCTTGGCCGCCGCCTCGTACTTGTCGATCATCTGCCGCATCCAGACCGGCTCGCCGCAGAGATCGAAATAGTCCACACCCGCAGCGACGCAGGCCGCGAGCAGCTCCTCGCCGTAAAACTGATACGGTCCAACCGTCGTGATCACCGATCTGGTCTGCGCCACCATCGCCTTCAGCGACGCCGCATCCGACGCATCCGCCACGATCAGCGGCGTGTCCGCGGGCGCACCAATGGCCTCGCGCACCGATTTCAGCTTGTCGAGGCTGCGGCCCGCCATCGCCCATTTCAGGGACTTGTCGTCCTTGTAATGCGTCGCCAGATATTCGGCGACGAGCTGGCCGGTAAAGCCGGTCGCGCCGTAGACGACGATGTCAAATTTCGAAGAGCTCATGGTCGGCCTTTACTTCTTCGCGTAACTCACGCCCATGCCCGCACGGACGTCGCTTTGAATGCCATAGGGCGGGATCGGATAGCGCAGGCCATTTTTAGCGAGCGCCTTCATGCCTTCGACTGCCTTGGCGAGGTGCGACGGCTTCAAGGCCATCAGCATCTCCTCGTCCGGCACGCCGCCATAGCGCCGTTCGGCATAGCATGGCAAGGACAGGCTGGGCTCCCCGGTCTTGAGCGCCCGCCCCCAGGAATCCGCGCAGGCGGTCTCGCCGACCACGCCCCATTCGAACTTCTTGTAGCCGGTATATTGCAGCCCGTTGATGAGGATGATCATCTGCCCCGGCGTCGCATAGACGAGGCAGATGTCGGGCGGTTCGAGCCGTCCGCTCGTAAGCGGACTGACGGCGAGCGCCTGATATTGCCCGAACGGAACCACGTCCAGCGCCTCCTGGCGCCTGCGGGCGTCCTCCGCCGTGCCGTGCCAGACGCCGACGTAGTTTTCGCCGGCGAGCCATTTTTCATCCTGCGGCGCCAGCCCGATCACGGCGCGGCACTGCGCGCCGACCAAATCCTCGGCGGTGATACCGACCGTCCAGCCCAGCCGCGCGGCCATGCTGACGATCTGGTCGGTGGTGTGGATCGCATTCGGCCGGCGGATCTTCGGGATCGCCTCCATCTCGGCTGCTTGCGCGAAAAGCTTCATGCCGATCACCGTCGTCTTCAGCCGCAGCAGGCCGTTGAGATCGGCGACGAGGCCGGCAAGATCGATTCTCTCTGCGTTCTGCTCCTGCATGGCGGTCCCTCCCGGCCGGCGATCACGCGCCGTGTTGTTGTTTTGCGACCCTCGTTCTAGTCCTTGCCCGGACCCGGAAGCAAATCGCCGGTCCGGCCCATCAGACGGTAAGCCACGAGGCCGATCCACTCGCGGACGGCCACTTCGGTCCGTCGCAGCCCGTCCGCTGCCATGTTGGTGAAGGAGAATAGATCGTCACGCCCGCCCATCCGCCAGTCCACCGGATAGGCCTCGACGTCAAACCCGGCCTTGCGGAAGATCCCCATCGAGCGCGGCATGTGGAAGGCCGACGTCACCAGGAGCCAGCGCTCGCCCGGCTTCGGAGCCACCATTTGTTTCGTGAAGATCGCGTTCTCCCATGTGTTGCGGGAATTGCGCTCGAGGATCAGGCGCTCCTTCGCTATGCCGAGATTCTCCAGGATTGGCGCGGAGTAGTCGGCCTCCCTCGCCTCGGTCGAAACGAGGTTCGCCGTTCCGCCGGTGAAGACGATGCGCGCGTTCGGATAGCGGCGCGCAAGCTCGGCCGGCGCGAACAGACGATCGGCCGCGTGCGCGACGACCGGAGTGCGATGCGCCGCCGACAGATCGGTGTCGACCGAGCCGCCGAGCACGATGATGCCGTCGGGCGCGCCACGCGACGGATCCCACGCCGGGAAGCGAGACTCCAGCGGATAGATCAGGAGGTTGCCGAGCGGCGAGAACGCCGCGAGCGCCAGCAGCACCAGTGTGATCACCGCAAGCCTGCGGCCGAGCGCGGCAAAGCGCGTCGCCATCAGCAGCAGTGACAGGATTCCGAGCTCGACCAGGAGATTGATCGGCAGCAGCGCGGTGCCGAGCGTCTTGGAAAGAACGAAATACAGGGGAGCCTCGCTGGAATCGTCTTGTCCGTCCGTGCGGGGCTTGACCGCCCCGCACTTCTTCAGAAATCTTCTTGAAAGAGGATCGATCGCCGGGTCAAGCCCGCGGCCGATGAAACCAAGCGGACGCGGCAAATGACCCATCATCACCTGCATTCCAGCCCCGAAACCTGCCATTGGGGCTTCTTCGAAGCCGCGCTTCAGCCTGTCCTCACCATTGCCAGCGGCGATGAGGTCACGGTCGATACGATCAGCGGCGGACCCGACATGCTGCCCGATCGGGACAAATTTCACATTCCGCCAGAGATGCATGAGGTCCATGCCAGGAACGAGCGCATGCTGCCCGGCCACATCCTCACCGGTCCGATCGCGGTCGAGGGGGCCGAGCCCGGCGACGTGCTCGCGGTCGAGATCCTCGACGTCCAGCTCCGGCAGGATTGGGGCTGGAACATGATCAAGCCGCTGTCCGGCACCCTGCCCGACGATTTCCACGAGACGCGTATTCTCAACATCCCGCTGGACCGCTCGCAGATGGTTGGCCGCATGCCGTGGGGCCTCGAGCTGCCCCTCAAGCCGTTCTTCGGCGTGATGGGCGTTTCGCCGCCGCCCGCCTGGGGCCGCATCTCATCGCTGATTCCGCGCGCGATGGGCGGCAATCTCGACAACAAGGAACTCGGCGCCGGGGCGACGCTGTATCTGCCGGTGTTCGTTCCGGGTGCGATGTTCTCCTGCGGCGATGGACACGGCGTGCAGGGCGATGGCGAGGTCTGCGTCACCGCGATCGAGACCGCGCTGCAGGGCCGCTTCCGCCTGACGCTGCGCAAGGACATGCGGCTCGACTACCCCCGCGCCGAAACGGCGACGCACTACATGACCATGGCGATGGACCCCGATCTCGACCAGTGCGCGGTGCGTGCGCTGCGCGACATGATCGCGCTGCTTGGCGAGAAACGAAACCTGTCGCGCGAGGACGCCTACACGCTGTGCAGCCTGGCCGCCGATTTGCGCGTGACCCAGACCGTCAACGGCGCCAAGGGCATCCATTGCATGATCGAAAAAGCGATCGTGCACGGCTGAGCCGGCCCGCCC
>NZ_LSIC01000111.1 GCF_001556045.1 Bradyrhizobium sp. CCH5-F6 | reverse complement strand
GCTGGCTGATCTGCAGCGTCGTCTCGGCCGACTTCGTCCCGCGATAGATGCCCGAGCCGAAGGAGTTATCCTGTTCGTAGCTCAGTTCCGGATTGAGGAGCGCCCCCGCCTGAATGCGCTGGCCCGTCGCGATTCCGATGTCGCGTTCGGCGGCGGTCAAGCGGGGGCTGGTCGCGAGCGCGCGCTGCAGCGCCGCCCCGAGATTGAGGGTCTGCGAATGCGACGC
>NZ_LSIC01000110.1 GCF_001556045.1 Bradyrhizobium sp. CCH5-F6 | reverse complement strand
TCCTTGTCGCCCATCGACACCCAGGTGTCGGTGACGACGCAATCGGCGCCGCGCACGGCGGCTTCCGGATCGGTGCCGAGCACGATCGGCGCATTCGTCGTCTTGATCCAGTCGCGCATCGCCTTTTTCGGCGCGAGCTCCGGAGGCGTCGCGACGTTGAGCTGGAACTTGAAGCGCTCGGCGGCATGCGCCCAGGACGCCAGCACGTTGTTGTCGTCGCCGGTCCAGGCCACCGTCTTGCCCTCGATCGGGCCGCGATGTTCCTCATAGGTCATGAGGTCGGCCATCACCTGGCACGGATGCGAGCGCCGCGTCAGGCCGTTGATGACGGGCACGGTGGCGTTGGCCGCAAGCTCCAGCAATGCATCGTGGTTGAGGATGCGGATCATGATGGCGTCGACATAGCGCGACAGCACGCGCGCCGTGTCGGCGATGGTCTCGCCGCGGCCGAGCTGCATCTCGGCGCCGGTGAGCATGATCGCCTCGCCGCCGAGCTGGCGCATGCCGACGTCGAACGACACCCGCGTCCGGGTCGAGGGCCGCTCGAAGATCATCGCCAGCGTCTTGCCTTCGAGCGGCCTGACCGGCTGCTGCGCCTTCTGCTTCGCCTTCATCGCGACGGATGCGGCGAGCATGCGCTTGAGCTCCGACAGCGGCAGCTCGTTGATGTCGAGGAAATGCTTTGGAGTCTTGTTGGGCGACTTGCTCATCAGCTTGCCGCCCGCTTGGTCTGACTGGACGATATCGCAGCGCAGGCACGTTCGAGTCGCGCGACGCTGTCCTCGATCTCGGCTTCGTTGACGATCAAAGGCGGCAGGAAGCGCACGACATTGTCGCCGGCCCCGACGGTGAGCAGTTTTTCGGCGCGCAGCGCCGCGACGAGATCGCCCGAGGGCACGACGGCCTTGATGCCGATCAGGAGCCCTTCCCCGCGCACCTCGCTGACGACGTCGGGATGACGGTCGATCACGGAGGCAAGCTTCTGCTTCAGCAGCAGCGACATCTTCTGCACGTGGTCGAAGAAGCCCGGCTTGAGCATGACGTCGAGCACGGCGTTCGCAGCCGAGATCGCGAGCGGATTGCCGCCGAAAGTGGAGCCATGCGACCCAGGCCCCATGCCGGAGGCCGCCTCCGCGGTGGCCAGCACCGCCCCGATCGGGAAGCCGCCGCCGAGCGCCTTGGCGAGCGACATCACGTCAGGTGTGACGCCGGTGCGCTTGTAGGCAAAGAGTTCGCCGGTGCGGCCCATGCCCGTCTGCACCTCATCGAAGGCGAGCAACAGGCCGTGCTCATTGCAGAGCTCGCGCAGCGCCTTCAGGAAGGCTGGAGGCGCAGAGCGAACGCCCCCCTCGCCCTGGATCGGCTCGATCAGGATGCCGGCGGTGTGCGGGCCGATGGCCTTCTTCACAGCCTCGATGTCACCATGCGGGACCTGGTCGAAGCCGTCCATCGGCGGACCAAAACCTTCGAGATATTTTGCAGATCCCGTCGCAGCCAGCGTCGCCAGCGTGCGGCCGTGGAAGGCACCTTCGAAGGTGATCATGCGGTAACGTTCCGGATGTCCCTTGGAGAAGTGATGGTGGCGCACCAGCTTGATCACGCCTTCGAGCGCCTCGGCGCCGGAATTGCAGAAGAACACGAAGTCCGCAAAGCTCTCGTTGCAGAGGCGGCTTGCGAGCTTCTCGCCGTCCGGGCTCTGGAACAGGTTCGACATGTGCCAGAGCTTCGTCGCCTGCTCCTGCAACGCCTTGACCAGCGCGGGATGGACATGGCCGAGCGCATTCACCGCCACGCCGGAGGTGAAATCCAGATAGCGATCCCCATTGGTCGCGATCAGCCAGCAGCCTTCGCCGCGTTCGAAACCGAGGTCGGCCCTGGCGAAAACGGGGAGCAAATGCGGCGCGGCGCTGTCAGTCATGACGTCACTTGATGTTGCGGACGGCGTGAAGCGTGCACTCGCAACGCACCATTGACCGGCCCGGAAAACGAAACGTGCCGCCTTTTAAGGGCGGCACGTGGCACTATCTTATGCTCGGCAAAACGGGTGTCAATGCCGTCCGGAAAGCCTCGCGAAACGCTGAATCCGTAGTCTTGCGGTGCCGATTTTGCGGGTTTTTCACCATGGAACATGTGGAAGCGAGTCGGCGGACTCTTGCGCGGGAGTCACGCCATATTGTAGCGTTTGATCTGTCAGATACGACATCTCGTGCAGCAGTTCTGATCCCAAGAGTCCTCATGTACCGGCGTAACGTTCGGGCGTTTTGAGCGCGCCCGGCGAGCCTTAAGGGATTCTGGCGGCACGGGTTTTCAAGGTTAGGCATTCGCTGCGAAGGTGCCAGGATGGCAGACGCGCAGCGAAGGAAAGGGTGCAATGACGGTTTTGACCTGGTCCGATGATCGCGTCGAGCAGCTGAAAAAGCTCTGGGAGGCTGGACTTTCGGCCAGCCAGATCGCGGCGGAGCTCGGCAATGTGACCCGCAACGCCGTGATCGGCAAGGTGCACCGGCTCGGCCTGTCCGGCCGCGCCAAGAGCCCTTCTTCGGCAGCGCCCCGGCCGCGCAAGGCGCGGCCCGCGCAGCACATGATGCGGGTGACCCGCCCCGTTTCGCGCGGCAACACCGCGCTGGCGCAGGCCTTCGAGGTCGAGGTGGAGGCCGAACCTGTTACCTACGACAACGTGGTGCCGATGAGCCAGCGGCTGTCGCTGCTGGAATTGAACGAGGCGACCTGCCACTGGCCGGTCGGCGACCCCTCGAGCCCGGATTTCTTCTTCTGCGGCGGCAAGGCGCTCTCCGGCCTGCCCTACTGCGCCCAGCATTCGCGCGTGGCCTATCAGCCCGCCGCGGACCGCCGCCGTGCGCCAGCCAAGCCGAACCCGCGGTGAGCTCGCGGAATTCTCTGATCAAGACCGCAGCCGTCACACGGTGACGGCTCGACTTACTCGGTGTCATCCCCGCGGAGGCGGGGATCCATAGCCACAGGGCGCAGTGATTGCGCGAGATGGCTACTGCGAGTCTTCGCCAAACCACGTCCTGTGGCTATGGATCCCGGGCTCGCGCTACGCGCGCCCCGGGATGACGGCCGAGATTATTGCCGTGGCTCGCTAATTCGACATCCACAAAACTCAGGTCTGCTCCGCTTTCGCGAACCGATCATCCAGCGCATAGCCGGCGCCGCGGACGGTGCGGATCGGATCCTGCTCGCGGCCGAGATTGAGCAGCTTGCGCAGGCGGCCGATATGGACGTCGACGGTGCGCTCGTCGATGTAGATGTCGCGACCCCAGACGCTGTCGAGCAGTTGCTCGCGCGAGAACACGCGGCCAGGATGCTCCAGGAAGAACTCCAGCAGGCGGTATTCGGTCGGGCCGAGATCGATCGGCCGGCCCGAGCGCGCCACGCGGCGCTTGTCGCGGTCGAGCTCGATGTCGCCATAGGCGAGCACGGTGGCGAGCCGCTCGGGGCTGGCGCGCCTGAGCAGGCCCTTCACGCGCGCGAGCAGCTCCGGCACCGAGAACGGCTTGACGATGTAGTCGTCGGCGCCGGTGGCGAGACCACGCACCCGCTCGCTCTCCTCGCCGCGCGCGGTGAGCATGATGATCGGGAGCTGCTTGGTTTCGGGGCGGGTCCGAAGCCGGCGGCACAGCTCGATGCCCGACAGTCCAGGCAGCATCCAGTCGAGCACGATCAGGTCGGGAATGTGCTCCTTGAGGCGGGTGTCGGCGTCATCGCCGCGCATGACCGTCTCGACGTCATAGCCGTCGCCTTCGAGGTTGTAGCGAAGAAGCTCGGTGAGAGCTTCCTCGTCCTCAACCACCATAATGCGTGCGCCCATGTTGTCGTCGCTCCTTAGGTATTCGGCACCGTCGTGGCGAAGGTCGTCATGTCGCCCTTCGGCCGCTTGTCGGTGATCGCCTGACCCTCGATCATGTAGAACACGGTCTCGGCGATGTTGGTGGCGTGGTCGCCGATCCGCTCGATATTCTTGGCACAGAACATCAGGTGGATGCAGAACGAGATGTTGCGCGGATCCTCCATCATGTAGGTGAGGAGCTCGCGGAACAGCGAGGTACAGATCGCGTCGACTTCCTCGTCGCCCTTCCACACCGCCATCGCCGCCGGCAGATCGTGCGCGGCATAGGCGTCCAGCACGGACTTGACCTGCTGTTGCACGAGATCGGTCATGTGTTCCAGGCCGCGGAACAGCTTGAGCGGATGGAAGTCCGTCTCCAGCGCCGCGACGCGCTTGCCCATGTTCTTGGCGAGGTCGCCGATGCGCTCGAGATCGGTCGCGACGCGCATGGCGCCGACGATCTCGCGCAAGTCGACCGCCATCGGCTGGCGGCGGGCGATGGTGAGCACGGCGCGCTCCTCGATGCGCTTCTGCAACGCGTCGAGCTCGGCGTCGGTCGCCACGACGCGCTGCCCGAGCGCGACGTCGCGGCGGATCAGCGCGTCGACGGAATCGACGATCATGCGCTCGGCGATACCGCCCATCTCGGCGACGAGGCGGGTGAGCTCCTGGAGGTCGGTGTCGAAGGCCTTCGCGGTATGTTCAGAACCCATATTCCGTCTCCTCAACCGAACCGGCCGGTGATGTAATCCTGCGTGCGCCGGTCGCTCGGCGACGTGAAGATCTTGCTGGTGTCGTCGAACTCGATCAACTCGCCGAGATACATGAAGGCGGTCTTGTCGGAGACGCGCGCGGCCTGCTGCATGTTGTGGGTGACGATCGCGATGGTGTAGTTCTCGGACAATTCCTGGATCAGCTCCTCGACCTTGGCGGTCGAGATCGGGTCGAGCGCCGAGCAGGGCTCGTCGAACAGGATCACCTCGGGCCGCACTGCGACGGTGCGGGCGATGCAGAGGCGCTGCTGCTGGCCGCCGGAGAGCGACAGACCGGAGGCATTGAGCTTGTCCTTGACCTCGTTCCACAACGCGCCGCCGCGCAGCGCCTTCTCGACCCGGTCGTCCATCTCGGACTTCGAGATCTTCTCGTAGAGGCGGATGCCGAAGGCGATGTTCTCATAGATCGTCATCGGGAACGGCGTCGGCTTCTGGAACACCATGCCGACCCGCGCGCGCAACAGATTGAGATCGAGCTTGGGGTCGAGGATGTTGGTCTGGTCGAGCATGAGCTGACCGGTGGCAC
Source organism: Bradyrhizobium sp. CCH5-F6 (assembly GCF_001556045.1). Classification (GTDB taxonomy): domain Bacteria; phylum Pseudomonadota; class Alphaproteobacteria; order Rhizobiales; family Xanthobacteraceae; genus Bradyrhizobium. The sequence goes on along the minus strand of NZ_LSIC01000110.1, from coordinate 26,588 downwards.
GCTGCCCCGGATAGAGATCGTACATCCGGTTGAAGATGCGCAGCAGGGTCGACTTGCCGCAGCCCGACGGACCGATGAACGCCGTAACGCGGTTGGTGCCGAGCGCCAGGTTGATGTTCTTCAGCGCATGGTGTTCGCCATAATAGAAGTTCAGGTTGCGCGCGGTGACCTTGGCGGGCGCCTCGGGCAGCGGCTGCGAGCCCGCATGAACGGTCGGCGCGCTTACGGAAACAGACATTTCACTCATTTTGCAGTCCTCTCGGCCCCGAGGATGCGGGCGCCAATGTTCAGGGCAAGCACGGTCAGGGTGATCAGCAGCGCGCCGCTCCAGGCGAGTTGCTTCCAGTAGGCGTAGGGGCTCTGCACGAAGTTGTTGATGGTGACCGGCAGGTTGGCCATCGTCTTGTCCAGGCTGAGGCTGAAGAACTGGTTGGAGAGCGCGGTGAACAACAGCGGCGCGGTCTCGCCGGCGACGCGGGCGGTGGCGAGCAGCACGCCGGTGATGAGGCCGGAGCGCGCTGCACGATAGGCGATACGCTTGATCACCAGCGAGCGCGGCAAGCCGAGTGCGCTGGCGGCTTCACGCAGCGGGTTCGGCACCAGCAGCAGCATGTCCTCCGTGGTGCGCACCACGACCGGGATCACGATCACGGCGAGCGCCAGCGCGCCCGCGATGGCCGAGAAGCCTCGCATCGGCACTACGACCGCACCATAGATGAACAGGCCGATGATGATCGACGGCGCCGAGAGCAGGATGTCGTTGATGAAGCGGATCACCGAGGTCAGCCTGTCGTTGCGGCCGTATTCGGCGAGATAGGTGCCGGCGAACATGCCGAGCGGCGCCCCGATGCCGACGCCGATCACAGTCATGATGAGCGAGCCGACGATGGCGTTGAGCAGGCCGCCATCGCTCGATCCGGGCGGCGGCGTGTTCTCGGTGAAGATCTGCAGGTTCAGTCCGGCGAGACCGTTGTAAAGCAGCGTGAACAGAATCAGGGCGAGCCAGGTGACGCCGAAGGCGGCGGCTGCCATGCAGAGGCCGCGGATGACGATGTCCCAGCGGCGGCGGCGCGAATAAATCGGGTTCATGACTTCACTTCCCGGCCTTGGTTTCCAGGCGCATCAGCATCAGCCGCGCGGCTGCGAGCACGAAGAACGTCAGCACGAACAACAGGAGACCGAGCAGGATCAGGCCGGACTGGTGCAAGCCATCGCTCTCGGCGAATTCGGAGGCGATGGCCGCCGAGATCGTGGTGCCCGGCGCGAAGATCGACGAGGAGATGCGGAACGAGTTGCCTATGATGAAGGTCACCGCCATGGTCTCGCCGAGCGCGCGGCCCAGCGCCAGCATGATGCCGCCGATGATGCCGACACGGGTGTAAGGGATCACCACGCTGCGGACGACTTCCCACGTGGTGCAGCCGACGCCATAGGCGGCTTCCTTCAGCACGGGCGGCACTGTCTTGAACACGTCCACCGAGATCGAGGTGATGAAGGGCAGCACCATGATGGCGAGGATCAGCGCGGCATTGAAAAGGCTGAGATAGGACGGGGGACCCGCGAAGATCGCCCCCAGCACGGGAACGCCGTCGAAGACCTTGATCATGAAGGGCTGGAAGCTGTTGGCCAGGAAGGGGCCGAGCACGAAGAAGCCCCACATGCCGTAGATGATCGAGGGAATGCCGGCGAGCAGCTCGATCGCCATGCCGATCGGGCGGCGCAGCCATTGTGGGCAGAGCTCGGTGAGAAAGATCGCGATGCCCAGGCCGACCGGAATGGCGATCAGCATCGCGATGAAGGAGGTGACGAGCGTGCCGTACATCGGCCCGAGCGCGCCGAGCACGGGCGGATCGGCCGACGGCGCCCAACGCTGCGTCCACAGGAACGACAGGCCGTATTCCTTGATCGCCGGGAAGGCCCCGACGATCAGCGAAATGATGATGCCGCCGAGGATGAGCAGCACCGAGATCGCGGAGAGCCGCGTGATCCAATAGAAGGTGACGTCACCCAGCTTGAACGCGCTCAAAGCCTTGGCGCGGTCATATGGTCCGGCAGCATCAATCACATTGCTCTCGACAGCCATTTCTGCCACGCCGATCCCCTGTACTGAATGATAACGTTTTCTAGGTCGCTGGTCTCGTGCTCCGGACGCTCGCGGATCGCGAGATTGGTCCGGAGGACGATCGTTCGCAGGGTCCGAGCGGCGGTGCGGCCTTCGCGCCGCACCGCCTTCCGGATCAGAAGAGCGCCTTAGCTCTTGATCTCGGCTGCCCAGGTCTTCTCGATCAGCTGGACGACGCTGTCCGGCATCGGGATGTAGTCGAGCTCTTCAGCCAGCTTGTCGCCGCTCTTGAACGCCCAGCGGAAGAACTTGATGGCTTCCTGCGAGGCCGCCTTGTCGGTGGCAGACTTGTGCATGAGGATGAAGGTCGCCGCGGTGATCGGCCAGGACTTGTCGCCCGGCTGGTCGGTCAGGATGACGTAATAGCCGGGCGCCTTGGCCCAGTCGGCGTTGGAGGCGGCCGCCTGGAACGCCTCCACGGTCGGCTGCACCGTCTTGCCCGCCTTGTTGACGAGGCCGGCGTAGGTTAGCTTGTTCTGCTTGGCATAGGCGTACTCGACATAGCCGATCGAGTTCTTGGTTTGGCCGATATTGCCCGACACGCCTTCGTTGCCCTTGGCGCCGACGCCGACCGGCCACTCGACCGCGGTGCCCTCGCCGACCTTGCTCTTCCAGTCCGCGCTGGCCTTGGAGAGGTAGTTGGTGAAGTTGAAGGTGGTGCCCGAGCCGTCCGAGCGGCGAACCACGGTAATGGCCTCCGACGGCAGCTTCACGCTCGGATTGAGCTTCTTGATCGCGGCATCGTCCCACTTGGTGATCTTGCCGAGATAGATGGCGGCCAGGGTCTCGCCATCGAACACCAGCTCGCCGGGCTTCACACCCTCGAGGTTGACGACGGGGACGATGGCGCCCATCACCATCGGCCATTGGACGAGGCCGTCCTTCTCGAGCTGCTCGGCCTTGAGCGGCGCATCGGTCGCGCCGAAGGTCACGGTCTTGGCCTGGATCTGCTTGATGCCGCCGCCGGAACCGATCGACTGGTAGTTCAGACCGTTGCCGGTCTCCTTTTTGTAGGCGTCAGCCCACTTCGAATAGATCGGGAACGGGAAGGTCGCGCCGGCGCCCGTGATGTCGGCAGCAAAGGCTGCCGTCGTCGATGCGGCGACCAAGCCGGCAACGACGATGGTTTTGAGGAAATTCATGCTGGTCTCCATACAGGGGAGCGAAGCGCCATCCGCGCCCGATCGCGCTCCCCGCGCCGCCCGTTTAGGAGCGGTCGGCTGTGCTTTTACGAAGGTTTCGTGACAGCTGGATGACGCGGACAAGCGATTGAAATCATTGAGCTTTAAGTCAATGCCGAATTCTTCACCTGGGGAAAACAGGCCGTGAAAGTGGCGCCCTGCCGGGGCACGCTCTCGATCAGAAGCCGGCCCCGATGACGGTTAAGAATATGTTTCACCAGCGATAATCCGAGCCCGGTCCCGCCTTGCGAGCGGCTGTCGCCGACGTCCACCCGGTAGAAGCGCTCGGTGAGCCGGGGCAGGTGCTCGGGCGCGATGCCGGGGCCGAAATCGCGGACCAGGACCCGGATTTCCTGAGCTCCATCAGCGGCCGTGCTCGACGTCAGCGACACGATGACGCGTCCGCCGGAGGCGCCGTATTTGAGCGCGTTCTCGATCAGGTTCTCGAACAGGCGGAGCAACTCCTCGCGGTCTCCCGCGATCATCACCGGCGCCTCCGGCAGATGGAGCTCGACCTCGACCTGGCGCTCGCGCGCCAGCGGTTCGAGCCCGTCGGCGACCTGGCGGATGATCGGCAGCAGGTCGACCAGCGTGTCGGGCCGGACATGGGCCGACAGCTCGACCCGCGACAGCGACAGCAGATCGTCGATCAGGCGCGCCATGCGGGTGGCCTGGTTGTGCATGATGCCGAGGAAGCGCTCGCGCGCCTTGGGATCGTCCTTGGCCTGACCCTGGAGCGTATCGATGAACCCCGACAGCGCGGCCAGCGGCGTGCGCAGCTCGTGGCTGGCATTGGCGACGAAGTCGGCGCGCATCTCCTCGACCCGGCGCAGTGGCGTCTGGTCGTGGAAGGTCATCAGCATGCATTTGTCGGCGCCGCCGAAGCTGGTGGGCACCGGCACCGGCGTGATCATGAGCTCCATCCAGCGATCGACCGGAACATGGTCGAGATAGGTCGCGCGCCGCGGCTCGGTGGTCGCGATCGCCTCGCGCAGCGCCGTGATGATCTCCGGCGAGCGCAGCGCGAATTGGGCGAGCTCGTTCCTGCGCAGCGCCGGCGCGAGCTGGGCCGCCGCGGCGTTGAGGTGGATGACGCGGCCGGCGCGGTCGAGCAGGACCGCCGGATCCGGCATGCCGGCAACCACCGCGGCCACCGCCGCGCTCTCGACCGGGTTGATGCGCCTGACGTCGTCGCGGGAGGCGGCGGGATCGTGCAGGCGCCAGGGGATCAGGGCAGCCGCCGCGATGCAGAGGAACACGATTGCGGCGTGCAGCGCCGCCAATTCGCCGAGCGACACCACGACGGACAGCGCCAGCGCCGCGGCGATCAGAATGACGGTCGAGTGCCGCAGCCGGTCGGACCAGGGCTGGGCGGGGGGAGAAGATGGGGCGTCGATCGCCATCGGGGCAGGCTTCTCCTGGGGGCTTGTCCTAAGGACCCGGCACCGGTCAGGCGCCGCTGTCGCTGCGCTCTCTCACATAGGCGGCTTCAGGCGCCGGGCCTGGGTCCAGCTTGAGCGCCGCCTGATGCAACCGCTTCGATCGCGCGCCGATGATAATTTCGCGAAGCGTCAGCAAGATTACAGATAGGACGAAGGGCGCCAGATAATAGAGCACGCGGAACAGCAGCATGCCGCCCAGAAGCTCCTCCCGGTCCATCTGCCAGAGGCCGACCAGCATGGCGGCGTCAAACACGCCGAGCCCCCCCGGCGAATGGCTGGCGAAGCCGAGCAGGGTCGCCGAGACGAAGATTACCGCGACCACGACGAAACCGAGATTGGGCTCGTCCGGGACCAGCACGTACATCGCCAGCGCGCAGAACCCGAGATCGACGATGCCGATCGCGATCTGGAGCAGCGTCAGCGGGCCGCCCGGCAGCACCACGGTCCAGGGGCCGCGGCCGACCACCCGCGGCTGGGTCCAGACCCAGACCACGTAGCCGACCAGCGCCACGATGATCATCAGGGCCAGTGCCCGGTTCAGCCAGGGCGGCAGCTGGTCGATCGAGGCCGCGGCCTCAGGATGGTAGGCGATTCCGAGGCCGAGCACGGCGGCATTGCCCAGCCAGAAAGTAAGGCCGGCGAGAAAGCAGATTTTTGCGACGTCGATCGCATTCAGCCCATAGGCCGAGTAGATGCGGTAGCGCACCGCGCCGCCGGTGAAGACGCTGGCGCCGACATTGTGGCCGATCGAATAGCTGGTGAAGGCCGCAAGCGCGTTGATGCGATAGGGCACATGGGCATGACCGATCGCGCGCGTGGCGAAGAGGTCGTAGAAGGTCAGGGTGAAGTAGCCCGCAGTGACGAACAGCGCCGCCATCGCAATCTGGCTCGGCTCGGTGCTCTTGATCGCTTCGAGGACCTCGTTGAAGTCGATGCCGCGCAGCATGTGATAGAGCACATAGCAAGCGATGCCGATGACCGCGATGCTGATCACAACTCCAAGCTTATGCAGGATTTGCTTCTGGCGCAGAAACGACGTCGCCCTGCGTATGGCTTCCAGCATCTAGACCTCGAACAACGCTTCAGCGGCCAGGGTGGCCGGCAGACAGGCGGACGACGCACAGGCACTCAACGAACCTTCGCCGCCGGCTCCGGCATCGCGCATGCCCCCTGCCCCTCCACTAGCGCGTTTTCGGGCGAAGTGGAATTCGCCAATTCGAACAAAAACACGTGCCTTCAATATTTTAGGCAGGGTGATGGGCTCCTGATGCACGGTTTGGCGCCTTCGGCGGGAGGGCTGACGCGAATCTCCATGGCAATCCTGCGCAGGCGCCATGAAGTTTTGATGATTTCGGCCGCACAATGTTCCGTCACGCCTTAGGCCGACGTCAATCTATGAGCGCCGCCCACATGTTGAAAGAGGGGGCTCCTCAAGCATTGTTCATGGCTTTTCGATGCACCGGAAGACTGCGGGCACCGGGCGCGGCCTCAAGGCGCGGTCAAATAGCCGCGGCGATAAGCGCCGGCCTGATCGTCGAAGATGGCCATGGCGGTGGTCATCCGCCGGAAGCCGAGACGCTCGTAAAACCCTTCCTTGCCCGGGACGGCGTAGAGGATGATCTTGCGATGGCCGCGGCAACGCACCAGCAGGCGCTCGATGACCTCGCGGCCAAGACCTTGCCCCTGGCTGTCCGGGTGTACGGCGACATCGCACAGATAGGCGCAGTCGCGGCCGTCGGCCAGCACGCGCCCTGCGCCAACGATGCGGCGGTCCTCCCTGGCGAAGGCGCGATACATGCTGTTGCGGAATACCAGCGCAAGATCGCCCGGCGCCTTGTTGCCGAGCGGGGCGATGCGATAGAGCTCGGATAGCTCGTCCCAGTCGATCCCGGCGAGATCATCGGTCCAGACAATCGACATCGCAAAAGCCCTCCCCGCTCAGCCCTGCGCGGCGCTGACGGCCGCGACGATGTCGTCGCCGTCAGGAAAATAGCCCTTGCTGCGGCTGGCGACGATCCGGTCACCAAGCTTGACCTGGAAAACGCCGCCCTTGCCGGGGACGAGATTGGCGTCCAGCCCCAGCTGCCGGTGCAGCGCTGCGGCCGCCTCCCTGGCGCGCTTCTCATAGCCGCACGGCCGGCAATAGATGATGGTCACGTCCGACATCGCATCCTCCGTCAGGCCGCAAGCTGCGGACGCACCGCCTCGATGCCGGCGATCCAGCCGGCCACGGAACGGCCGATCCCCTCGGGGTGATCTTCCTGGAGGTAGTGCCGGCCATGACCGAGGCGGACGAGTGCGCAGTGCTGCAGCGAGGCCGCAAACGTCTCGGCAAATTCCGGAGCGACCACCGCCCCCGGCTCGCCCGCGAACAGCAGCTTCGGATATGTGGACGCCTTCAGCAATGCATGAGCCGATTGCAGCGCTTGATGGACATCGGCGGGCTCGCCCGCGATCGGCAGTTCACGCGGGAAGGCCAGAACCGGACGGCGGCTCGCCGGCGTCGGAAAGGGTGCGCGATAAGGTGCCATCTCGTCTTCGCTCAGGCTGCGCATGATCCCGCCGGGCAGCACGCGTTCGACGAAAGCGTTCGCCTGCAGGATCATCGCCTCGCCCTCGCCCGGCGTCCTGAATTTGCGGAACGTGTCGCGCGCTGCTTCGACCTGATGGAAGTCCTGCCAGGTCGGCATCGGCCGGATGAACTCCATGAAGGCAAGGCCACGCACGAAGTCCGGTCGGCGCGCGGCGAGATGAAATGCAAGCGCGGTGCCCCAATCCTGCGCAACGAGATAAGCCGAATTGATGCCGAGCTGTTCGATCAGCGCGTCGAGATAACGGACATGGTCGAAGAAGCGGTAGGCGATATCGGGCTTGCCGGACCGGCCGAAGCCGATGAGATCGGGCGCAATGCAATGTGCCACCGGCGCGACCAGCGGCAAAATGTTTCGCCAGATGTGCGACGACGTCGGATTGCCGTGAAGGAAGAGCGCGACCGGCGCATCCTGCGCGCCCGTCTCGCGATAGGCCATCGTGCTTCCCAGCACGGACGCGCTGCGAATCTGGATCTCGGCTTGCTGGCTCATGTCGGCTCCCTGAAGACGGTTTTGAAGGCGATGGTCTTGAAGCGCTCGAGCGCCCGAGGCGTGCGGTCGACTTTCATCCGCAGGATCGCGCCCTGCCAGGACGCGAGCAGGAAGTCGGCGAGCTCCTCAGGCTCGAATTCGGAATCGATCTCGCCGCTTGCTTGCGCCTCGCGGATGCAGGCGGCGAAGGGCATGCGCCATTCGGCAAAGATTTCGCCAAGGCGGCTGCGCAGCATCTCGCTGCTGCCGGCCGCTTCCAAGCTGAGATCGCCGATCAGGCAACCGCGTCCGTAGCCGTCGGCTTCGAGCCGTCCGGTGATGATGTCGAGGTAGCGCCTGAGCCGCGCCCGCGGGGTCAGCGAGTCGTCTTCAAGGGCCTCCGCGACCAATCCCTTGGTGATCTCGAAGTAGCGATTCAGCACTTCCGAGGCGAACGCTTCCTTGGAGCGGAAATGATTGGTGAACGACCCCTGCGGCGCGCCCGCCGCGGCGGTGACGTCGCGCACGCTGGTGCCGTGATAGCCGGTCCGGAACATGACCTTGAGGCCGGCATCGAGGATGGCGTCTTTGTTTGAAGGCTTGGGCATGAGCGGAATAATACGTACGTATTATTGTCAAGCCGGACGTCATGGGCCGCTTACGCGCGTCTGTCTGGACAAGAGGGGTTTGGTGGCGAGCCTCAGCCGGCCCGCATGCTGCGCGAGACCACCCGGTCGCGCAGCCAGGCGCCGATGGTGCAACCGACGAGGTAGCACGCGAACATGATCAGGCCGAGATCGAGCCAATAGCCAAAACGGCCGGGGACCACATGGGTGAACGAAGCCGCGACGAGACCCACGGCAAGCGCGGCGAGCCACCGCGCGGTCACTTTCGAGGTGCCGTTGCCGCGCTGGACAACCGAGATCCAGCCCATGCAGAAGCCGAGCAGCAGCGAGCCGATCAGCCAGCCCAGATGGAACGAGACGAGATAGGGCATCGTCACCTCACCAGAAATTCGATGCGGCGGTTCTGCGCCTTGCCTTCATCGGTGTCGTTGCCGGCGACGGGCTGCGTGCTGCCATGGCCAACCGCGGTGAAGCGGCTGGCAGGCAGGCCGGCCTTGACCAGATAGTCGATCACCGCCTGCGCTCGCTTTTCCGAGAGAGCCTGGTTGAAGGCGTCCTCGCCATCGGCGTCGGTATGCCCGACGACCTCGATATTGGTGGTGGGGCAGCGCAGCGCCGTCTCGATGAGACGATCGAGGATGCCGGCCGAGTCAGGGTCGATGTCCGCGCGCTTGGTCGCGAAGCGGATCTTGCCCTTGGTCAGGAGCTCCGAGAACAGTTGCTGGCAGACGGTGCCGTCGACCGGGCCTGCCGCCGGCTTCACCGTGATCTCCGGCTTGTACTGCCAGTTCTTCGGAAAGTCCTTGCCGAGGCCTGCGCGGATGTCGTTGGCGGCCCCTTCGTACAGCGCATCGCCTGACAGCTTCACCTCGCGGTCGGAGACGACGAGCGTCCCGGTCGACAGCCGCGACAGCGCGCCGAGTGCTGCGACGACCGCCGTGTTGAAGGAGCCGGGTGCGCCGATGCTGGCCTTGAGATTGTCGACGACCTTCTCGGTGAAGAACTTCCGCGAGGCGCTGGTGGCGATCGCGGCATGGACGTTGTTGTCGGGAACATAGCCGGTCAGCGTCACCGTCGCGGCCACCGGGTCCTTGTAGGCTTGGAAGATATAGGGCGGAGCCTTGATCTCGTTGGCGGCAATCGAGAAACCCTCGGGCAGGTTCTTCAGCGCGGCCGCGATCGCCTCGCGGCCGCCGAGCTCGCGCGCCATGCCCGACAGATTGACCTTGGTGTCCGTTATCGTGATCTTGCCGTCCTTGAGCTTGCCGATCTGATCCAGCAACAGCATCGCGGCCGCCTCGAACCGCGGCGGCGCACCGCGCGCCAGCCCCATCTGGTCGGCCACCTCGACGCCGCCGACTTCCTTGCGGGCGGCCTCGGTCAGCCGGGCCTTCATCGACGGCAGGGGCGCGGAGCCCGACAGCGTCACGCGCACCACGTCGCGCTCGGCATTCCAGACGAAGGGCTTGGCCTCAGGAACAAGGCGGGTCCGGTCGTCGACCAGGCGGACGCCGGGCACGGTCTCGACCGCCATCACGGCGTCGCGGCGACCCTCCTCGGAGAAGGCGTCCGCGGCCAGGCCGACGTCGCGGCCATCGACCGCGATCCGGGTCTTGTCCAAAACGGTATTCTTCAGCGCAGCCGAGCTGCGGGCCGACAAATCGGCCTCAACCGGTAAGGTATTATTCCAGGCCGCAAATCCCCACATGACGGCCAGGGGGATCAGCCCCGGCCACCATTTGCTGGCCCACCTGAAAAGCTTCTGCATTCGACGACCCGAACTCTGGAAACGGAGACAAAACAAACCCTTGGCAGGCTGTCAAACCGGAAATGGTGCCATTCCGAAGGCCCGGCCTGGACAATCGGAATAACTTTTTCTTCAAGGGTTCCTCCGTAAGTTGAGGACGGAATGCCAGAGTCCCCCGGCCGGTCATGAAACAACTGCGTAACAACGTCATCCGCGCCGGGCTGGGAGCACTCTATTTCAGCGGGGCGCACCACCTGTTGCGCCCGCTTTTGTCGGGCGTCGGCGCCATCTTCATGCTGCACCATGTGCGGCCGGCCCGCGAGGCCGCGTTCCAGCCGAACCGGCATCTCGAAGTCACCCCCGAATTCCTGCGCGCGACGCTGTGCCATTTGCGCTCGCGCGACATCGACATCGTCAGCATGGACGAGCTGCACGAGCGGCTGGTGCAAGGCCGGTTCGATCGCCGCTTCGCGGCCTTCACCCTCGACGACGGCTATCGCGACAATCTCGACTATGCACTGCCGGTGCTGCGCGAATTTGACGCGCCTCTCGCAGTCTACGTCGCGAGCGATTTCGCCGACGGCACCGGACGATTGTGGTGGACGGCGCTGGAGGCCGTGATCGCCAAAGCCGAGCAGATCGACGTCAGAATCGGCAATTCCGAGCTGCGGCTCGATGCGACGACGCCGGTGGCCAAGCAGGCAGCGTTCGACCGCCTGCACGACTGGCTGCGCGCGCTGCCGGGCGAACACGATCTCAAGCGGGAGATCGAAGCGCTCTGCGCGACGCACCACGTCGACATGGAAGCGCTGTGCCGGAGCCTCTGCCTGTCCTGGGCCGAGCTGAAGAGCTTTGCCGCCGACCCGCTGGTCACGATCGGCGCGCATAGCGTCAGCCATTGCAACCTCGCCAAGCTGGCCGAAGACATCGCCGCGCAGGAGATCGCCACGAGCCGCGCACGGATCGAGCAGGTGCTGGATCGCCCCGTGCTGCACCTCGCCTATCCCTATGGCGACCGCGACGCCGCGGGCGCGCGCGAATTCGCCCTTGCCGCATCCGCCGGCTTCAAGACCGCGGTGACGACACGGCCCGGCATGCTGTTCGCGGAGAACGCCGGCCACATGACCGCGCTGCCCCGCGTCTCGCTCAACGGCAACTATCAGGACACGCGCGTCCTGCCGGTGCTGACCTCGGGCGCCGCAACCGCGATGTGGAACGGCTTCCGCCGCATCGCGGCGGCGTAACCGCTGTCGCGCTTCATCCGGCGCCTTTCTTGACTCCCCTTCCCGCCCCGCCCACAACAGCGCCAACCAAGGGAGGCATCATGTTCAACGATCTGTTCTCGCTCAACGGCCGCGTCGCGCTGGTGACCGGCGGCTCGCGCGGCATCGGCAAGATGATCGCGGCGGGATTTCTCAGCGCCGGCGCGGCAAAGGTCTACATCACCGCGCGCAAGGCAGGGCCATGCGAGGAGACCGCCAAGGCGCTCACCGCACAATATGACGGCGAATGCATCGCGCTGCCGATCGACATCTCGACGGTTGCCGGCGCCGAGTTGCTGGCGAGCGAGTACAACAAGCGCGAGTCCAAGCTTGACATCCTCGTCAACAATGCCGGCGCGGCATGGGGCGCGGATTTCGACGAATTCCCGGAAAGCGGCTGGGACAAGGTGATGAACCTCAATGTCAAAGCGCCGTTCTTCCTGACCAAGGCGCTGGCGCCGACGCTACGTGCCTCGGCCAGCGCAGCGCGGCCGGTCAAGGTGATCAATATCGCCTCGATCGATGGCATCTTCGTCAATCCGGGCGAAACCTATTCCTACGCCGCGAGCAAGGCCGGGTTGATTCACCTGACCCGGCGGATGGCGGTGAAGCTCATCCCCGACCACGTCGTGGTCACCGCGATCGCGCCCGGCCCGTTCAAGTCCGACATGAACCGCGCTGCGCGCGACCACGCCGACGAAGTCTCGACGCGCGTGCCTGCGGGCCGCATCGGCACCGACGAGGACATGGCGGGCGCCGCGATCTATCTCGCCTCGCGCGCCGGAGATTACGTTGTGGGCGCGACCATCGCGGTCGATGGCGGGATCGTTTACGCCAACCCGGGGATCAAGGGCAGCGGGTGGGATAGTGATTGATCGGACGATCTCTCGTCCCGCGCAGTGAGGCTCCAAACCAAAACGTCGAAAACAACCCCATGCACAGTAGAAAACTCCTTGATCGACAAGGGGTTTTTCCGGGTGCGCTGACGCGATTTTTGCAGCCAGTGCGCGGTTGACACGTCGGGCAAAACATCTGTCGCGAGCCGTTGCGGGCAGGCACGGCAAAACATGCCAGCGCATGCTCCGACAAATGCTGTTGGTCCGCGTACGAGGTTGGGACTTGCGCTGCGCCGGCGAGCCGGAAAGCCCTTGACGCAAGGAAACACCATGGATTTGGATCAATCGGAAGACCCTGATGGGTCGATGGACGGAGCCGACCGGTGGGATTTTTGCCGAGAATTGTGCTCGCAGCCGCTCTCGTGAGCCTTGCACCCACCGTCGCCCAGGCGGCAAAGCAAGCCGTGGCGTCTCCGGCCTTGCAGAAAGAATTCGATGCCTTCATCGAAAAATTTCGCGCGGCGGTGAAAGCAGACGATCCCGCCGCCGTCGCCGCGATGACCAAATTGCCGTTCATGAACGAAAGCGATATTCGCGACGCCGCGCAATTTCGCGCCAAGACCTATCGCACCTTCTTCACGGCGAAAAATCGCGCGTGTCTCCAGAAAAACAAGGCTGTCTACGATCGCGATCAGGAGAAGAATGAGAATTATTTCATCTTCTGCGGCGAGACCATGTTCGGCTTTAGCAAGACGCCGGCGGGTTTCCTTTTCACGGATATCGGCGCGAACGACTGATCCGGCAGCTACCTACTGCCGTTGGACGTTGAGAGGCTGGTGACACTGTCATGCCCCGGCTTGACCGGGGCATCCAGTAGGCCGCGTCTCGGTTTATCTATGCTGTCTCTGGGGTACTGGATCACCCGCCTTCGCGGGTGATGACAGTGAGCGTGCCGCGAAAGCGTCGCGTCTCCCAAACAGCCGCCTACGATTCGATCTTCACGTACTCGAAATCGCCGGGCTTGTTGTCGATGCCGACCTTGGGCGGCGAGATCCAGGAGGCGTACTGGCCGATCTCGGTGACGGGCTGCATCAGGGAGGTGATGAAGTCGCCGTCGCTCGCCGAGGGCAGCCATTCGTCCTTGCGCTTGGCCCAGGTGGCATCGTCGATCAGGATGCCGTCGGGCGTCGCGTGGACGTCCTTGAACTCGCCGATGTGGCGATGGAAGGCGACGTTGGGGAGCTTGAGCTGGAAGTCGTAGCCCGCGGTCGAGATCACCTTGTTCCAGCGCAGCATGCCCTTGACGCAATCCTGGCTGTAATCGTCGCGCAGGCGCATGTTGAGCGCAGTCAGCGCCGGCTCGTCGACCAGCTTGATCTCGCCGTTGATCAGCTTGAGCACCGGATAGGTGGAGTTCTTGAGCTGGTGATCGTCTTCGATCTGCGTCTCGTGATAGCGGCCCTTGATGCCGGCGTTGAAGGCGTTGGCCGCGTTGGTCGAAACCTCGGAGCCGAACAGGTCGAGCGACAGCGTGTAGTGCAGGTTCAGCTTCTTCTGGATGGTCGGCAGGTCGATCACACCGAGCGCGCGGACTTTTGCGATGTCGGTGGGATCGGCGATGCCGGCTTGCTTCATCGCATCGCAGGTGCGTTGCACGACGCGGGTGATGCCGGTCTCGCCGACGAACATGTGGTGCGCTTCCTCGGTCAGCATGAAGCGGCAGGTGCGCGACAGCGGATCGAAGCCCGACTGCGCCAGCGAGTGCAGCTGCATCTTGCCGTCGCGGTCGGTGAAGTAGGTGAACATGAAGAAGGACAGCCAGTCGGGCGTTGCCTCGTTGAAGGCGCCGAGCATGCGCGGCGCATCGGCATCGCCGGAGCGGCGGCGCAAGAGATCGTCGGCTTCCTCGCGGCCGTCGCGGCCAAAGTACTTCTGCAGCAGATAGACCATCGCCCAGAGGTGACGGCCTTCCTCGACATTGACCTGGAACAGGTTGCGCATGTCGTAGAGCGAGGGTGCGGTCTTGCCGAGATGGCGCTGCTGCTCGACCGAGGCCGGCTCGGTGTCGCCCTGGATCACGATCAGGCGACGCAGCATGGCGCGATGCTCACCCGGCACCTCCTGCCAGGCCGGCTCGCCGTAATGCTCGCCGAACGGCACGACGCGGTTCTCTTCCTGCGGCGCAAGGAGGATGCCCCAGCGATATTCGGGCATGCGGACGTAGTCGAACTTGGCCCAGCCGCGCGGATCGACCGAATAGGCGGTGCGCAAATACACCAGCGATTCCTGGAAGCCCTCAGGCCCCATGTCGCTCCACCAGTCCATGTAGCCGGGATGCCAGCCCTCGAGCGCTTTGAGCACCTGGCGGTCTTCGGCGAGATTCACGTTGTTCGGAATCTTGGTCGAGTAGTCGACGTTCATGATGTTCATGTTCATGGCCGTGCTCTCCTTGCGATCTCGTTCCGTCATGCCCGGCCTTGTGCCGGGCATCCACGTTCTTGCTTCCTTGAGCGAAGGACGTGGATGGCCGGGACAAGCCCGGCCATGACACGGTGAATGTCAGACTCGCGTCATATCGAATTTCGGCTTCTGGCCGCTGCCGTAGCGGCGCAGCGCGCCTTCCTCGCCGACCGCGTTCGGGCGTTGGAAGATCCAGTTTTGCCAGGCGGTCAGGCGCGAGAAGATCTTCGACTCCATCGTCTCGGGGCCAACGAAGCGCAGGCTCGCCTCCATGCCCGTGAGGCTGTCGGGCGAGAAGCTTGCGCGCTCCTCGAGGAACACGCGGACCTCGTCGTCCCAGTCGATGTCGTCGAGTGCGAAGGTGACGAGGCCGAGCTCCTCGGCCTCCTCGGCATCCAGGCTGGTGCCGATGGTCGCTTCCGCGCGCTCCACATCGGACGGATCGGCCTGGAACCGCGACTGAAGCCGCGTCAGGCCATGGCTCATCGGATAGGGGCCAAAATTCATCGCCGAAAGCTCGATCGACGGCGGCGGGCGGTTGTCGCCCTGGCGCGTCCCGATCAGCATGTAGGAGCGGTCGGCGGCGAACACGAGCTCGGCGAGCGTGCCGGCAAAGCAGGAGCCGGGCTCGACCAGCGTCACCAGCGTGCGCGAGGTGACGTCGATGCGCTTGAGCACGCGCTTCCAGTAATGGCGGATCTCGTTGACCAGCCAGTGCGCCTTGTTGGCTTCGAGGAAGGCATCGCAAGCGAGCACGTGGGCACGATCGCCGTGGCTCTTGAACACCAGCATGGCGATCTCGAGCTCGTTGATGCGCAGATGCAGGATGGCGTCGTCGAGCTCGCGCGCGACCTGGAGCGGCCAGAACGATGCGCCCTGCGCCATCATGCCGTCGATGTCGGCAGGCGGCGCGGCCTCCGGTGCCTTGATCGAGATGGTGGCGATGCGGGCAGTGCGATCGATGTCGACGGTGACGAAGCCGTAACGGATGCTGGTCTCATCGATGACGCGCGCGAGCGGCGTCAGCGCGACGCCCTTGCCGCTGCCGGTGCGTTTCGAGGCTGCCGCGAATTCCCTGGCGCGCTCGGCGATCTTGGCTTCCAGCTTGGAGTTCGGCGCGATCTCGTCGACGAGGCGCCACTGCACCGCACGCTTGCCCTTCACACCCTCCTCGATGGTGCAGAAGAAATCGGCGTGGTCGCGGCGCACCTTGCGCTTGTCGACGACGCGCGTGAGGCCGCCGGTGCCCGGCAGCACCGCGAGCAGCGGCACTTCGGGCAGCGCGACGGCGGACGAGCCGTCATCGGCGAGGATGATGTGATCGGTCGCGAGCGCCAGCTCATAGCCGCCGCCGGCGGCGGAGCCGTTCACGACGGTGATGAAGCGCTGGCCGGAATTCTCCGAGGAGTCTTCCATGCCGTTGCGGGTCTCGTTGGTGAACTTGCAGAAGTTCACCTTGTGGGCATGCGTGGAGCCCGCCAGCATGCGGATATTGGCGCCGGCACAGAAGACGCGGTTCTTGGCCGAGCGCATCACCACGACCTTGACCTCGGGATGCTCGAAGCGAAGCCGCTGGAGCGCGTCAGCGAGCTCGATATCGACGCCGAGATCGTAGGAGTTGAGCTTGAGCAGGTAGCCCTCGAACAGGCCCCCGTTCTCGTCGACGTCCATGGTCAGCGTCGCGACGTCGCCATCGACCGCGAGCTTCCAGTGCTTGTAGCGGGACGGTTCGGTCTGGAAATCGATGAATGTCGCGCCGCCTGCGAGGCGCCGATCTTCCCCGGCCATGGGTCATCCCTGAGCTTGATTATGCGTTTTGGCTTGAGCGTCAGATGCACAATAATGCATCTTCTTGAGCGCGTCTAGCCCTTAACAGCCACAGCATGCACTTTGTTTCATGTCAGCCACGCGCGGCCGCCATCACGCGGCGCGTCCTTGCAGGCCCTGATCGTCGCGCAGGGCCGCTCTTGCGAACTGCGCGATCGCCTCGAGCGTCGGCCCGGGCGCTTCACGATGCGGAGAATGCCCCGCGCCCGGAATGATCTTCGGATCGACCGGGCAGTAGCACTCTTCCTGTGCGATCTCGACCTGACGCAGGGTGCCATATTGGTCGTCCGCGCCTTGCAGGACCATGATGGGGACGCGGATATAGGCGAGGTATTCCGAGATGTCCCAGTCGCGAAACTTCGGATCGAGCCAGGCGCCGTTCCAGCCGTAAAAGGCGTTGTCGACGTCCTTGTGCCAGCGCGACAGTTTTGCCTTGAGGTCCGTGGTCTCGAACGTCGTCTTGATCGCCGCGATGGATTTGATCGAGATGTCCTCGACGATGAAATGCGGCGCGATGAGCACGAGACCATTCAGGCGGTGATCCTGATGCGCCCCGGCATAGATCGTCGCGATCGAGGCGCCGTCGGAATGGCCGAGCAGGAGACCGCGCTTGAAGCCGATCATGTCGAGCAGCTTCGGCAACACGTCCAGCGCCTCGCGCTGCATGTAGTCGAGCGGCCGCGGCAGCGTGACCGGACTGGACTGTCCGTAACCCGCGCGTGAATAGGCGAAGATGCCGGCACCGGTCGCCTGCTGCAGCTTTTCCGGAAAGTCACCCCAGAGGCCGACTGAGCCGAGGCCTTCGTGCAGCATCACGATGGTCGGCGCATCGGCCGCTTGCGGCGCGAGCCATTTGTATTCGAGGCTGGCAGTGCCGACGTCGAGAAAGCCGGTGGGGGTGAGATTGGTCATGGTCTTCTTCCTGTTCGCTCCGTCTGCACCCTCCCCTGGAGGGTAAGAAGCAAGTCCGCGACCTGCCCTCTCAATTCGCGCCCTCGCGCAGCTTGAAGCGCTGGATCTTCCCGGTCGCGGTCTTCGGGAGCGAGTCCACCACGTCGATCCAGCGCGGATATTTCCAGGGGCCGATCTTCTGCTTGACGTGCTCCTTCAGCATTTCCTGGAGATTGCTCGTCGTCACGCCCGGCCGCAGCACGACGAAGGCCTTCGGCTTCAACAGCCCTTCCGGATCGGCTTCGGGCACGACGGCGGCTTCCAGCACGGCCGGATGCGTGATCAGCGCGCTTTCGACCTCGAACGGCGAGACCCAGATGCCGGAGACCTTGAACATGTCGTCGGCGCGGCCGCAGAAGGTGTAGCGGCCCTCGCCGTCCCTGACATATTTGTCGCCGGTGCGCGTCCATGGTCCTTCGAACGTGCGGCGGCTCTTGTGACGCTGATTCCAGTAGCCTTCGCCGGCGGAGGGCGCATCGACCAGGAGCTCGCCGACCTCGCCGTCGGCGACGTCCTGCCCGGCCTCGTTGACGAGCCGTACCGCATAGCCCGGCACCGGCTTGCCGGACGAGCCGTATTTGATGTCGCCGGGCGCGTTCGAGAGAAAGATGTGCAACAGCTCGGTCGAGCCGACGCCATCGAGAATGTCGACGCCGAAGCGCGCCTTCCAGCTGTTGCCGACCGATTCCGGCAGCGCCTCGCCGGCCGAGGTGCAGATGCGCAACGCCTTGCCGCAACGCTCGCTTTTCATCGTCTCGTCGTTGAGCATGGCCGCAAACAGCGTCGGCACGCCGTAGAAGATCGACGGGTTGTAGCGGTTCATCAGGTCGAACATGCGCGCCGGTGTCGGCCGCTCGCTGTTGAGAATGACGCTGGCGCCGACCGACATCGGGAAAGTCAGCGCATTGCCGAGACCGTAGGCGAAGAACAGCTTCGCCGCGGACAGACAGACATCGCTCTCGCGGATGCCGAGCACCTGCTTTGCATAGGTATCGGCGGTCGCCTGCAAATTCGAATGCAGATGGCGCACGCCCTTGGGCATGCCGGTCGAGCCGGACGAATACAGCCAGAACGCCGGCTCGTCCGGATGCGTCACGGCGGTGGTGAACTGCTCGCTCTCGCCTGAGACCTCCTCGGTGAGCTGCTTGTGGCCGTTCTGCTTGGCGCCGGAGACCACGACATGCTCCAGATCGGGCATGCGGCCGACGACGTCCTTGATGACGGGATAGAGCGCTTCGGACACGAACAGCACGCGCGCGCGGCAGTCGGCGAGGATGTAGGCGTACTGATCCGCGGTCAGCAGCGTGTTGAGCGGCACCGGCACGATGCCGGCGCGGATCGCACCCAGGAACACGATCGGGAAATCGACGGTGTCCAGCATGATCATCGCCACGCGCTCCTCGCGGCGGACGCCAAGCCGGCGCAGCATGTTGGCAACGCGCCGGGTCTCGCGCACGAGCTCGCCATAGGTGAGCCGCGAGACCGTGTCGTCGAAGGCGAGCTTGCTGCCACGGCCTTCCTCGATGTTACGATCGAGCAGCCAGGTCACCGCATTATAGGATCCCTCGCTCACGGACATCTCCCCCGAATTTAGAATTATAATTCATAGAAAGACACCGCCACGGCTTGCTGTCAATGCCAGCAGGCACTATGTTTCATTAAAACGCGCCGCAGGACATCCGTAAAGAGGCTCATGACCGAAAGTCCCGACGCCGAATCCCGATTTCTCGAACAGCTCGGCCAGCGCGTGCGCACCATGCGCGCATTGCGCGGCATGTCGCGCAAGGTGCTCGCCAAGGTATCGGGGATTTCGGAGCGCTACATCGCGCAGCTCGAAAGCGGCAAGGGCAATGTCTCGATCGTGCTGCTGCGCCGTGTCTCGGACGCGATGGGCGCGCATCTGGAAGATTTGCTGCCTAGCGCCGATCCGACTCCGGACTGGCAGATGTTTCGCGACCTCCTGCGCAAGGCAACGCCCGCACAGATCGCGCAGGCCAAGGATGTGCTCGCCGGCGGCACCGTCTCCGCGCCGCGGCGAGCGCCATTCTGCGGCATCGCCCTGATCGGCCTGCGCGGCGCCGGCAAGTCGACGCTTGGGCGGATGCTGGCGAAAAAGATCGGCTGGAGCTTCGTCGAACTCAACAAGGAGGTCGAGCAGCAGAACGGGCTGTCGGTCGCCGAGATCATCGCGCTCTACGGCCAGGAAGGCTTTCGCCGCATGGAGCAGGCGGCGCTGCAACAGCTGCTCGCGCGCAACGAGCTGATGGTGCTGGCGACCGGCGGCGGCATCGTCTCCGAGCCCCTGACCTTCGACCAGGTCCTGACCTCGTTCTACACGATCTGGCTGAAGGCCGAGCCCGAGGAGCACATGGCGCGCGTCCGCCGCCAGGGCGATCTGCGCCCGATGGCGGATGATCGCTCCGCAATGGCGGAGCTGCGCAACATCCTGCTCAGCCGCGAGCCGCTGTATTCGCGCGCCAATGCGGTCGTGGACACGGCAGGACTGAGCGTCGATGCCGCTGCCGCGCGCTTGATCGACGCGGTGCGGCCGGTGCTGCAGAACGAAGCCCGCAGCTTCGGCCTGCGCAGCGTGGCGCTTTGATTTCCGTGCTCGTATGACCAATATCGACGCGACCACCTCCCTGTTCGATCGGATCGGCGGCAGCGCGACGATCGATCTCCTCGTCGACCGCTTCTACGAACGCATGGACACGCTGCCGGAAGCGCAAGTCATCCGCGCCATGCATGCGGATGATCTCGGCGTGATCAGGGACGTGCTGAAGCGCTATCTCACCGAGTGGACCGGCGGCCCGCGGCTATACTCCGTCGAGAAGGGTCATCCGCGGCTGCGCCAGCGCCATATGGGCTTCGCTATCGGCGATGCCGAGCGCGACGCGTGGATGCTCTGCATGCGCGGCGCGCTGGAAGAGACGGTGACAGACAGCGCCGCGCGGCAGGATCTCGACACGGCACTATCCGGTCTTGCCGATTGGATGCGCAACCGGAACTGATCGGGACCGTATTGCCGACATTTGGCCCGCCTACGGAAGCTGCGACGCCGCTAAAGCATGATCCGGAAAAGTGCACAGCAGTTTTCCGAAAAGATCACGCTTAAACAACAACCTAACAGGCTGCTGAAGCCATTCCGCTTTAGATCGACCAGTAATGCGGATGCGGGTACGGCCGCGAGCGGTCGCCCCAGTCGAACGCATCGCCATCGAATTCGCATGGGCCGCTGCTGAGCTCGTCCAGCGTCAGCTCGATCTGGAAAGCCTGCCGTCCTGGATCGTATTTCAGCGCGCTCCACTGGAGCGGATAATGGTGACGCGTACCGAGCAGCCCGCCGGTCTTGATCACGGCATAAGCGACCGTTCCGCTCATCTTGTCCAGCATCAGTCGCTCGATCGTGCCGAGCTTTGTGCCATCGCGTCCGTAGACGGCGACGTGCTCCACGCGATCACTGGGAACCATGGTGTGGTTCATGGTGTCCTCCCTGTTCTCTTGTGCTTGCGACAACTATAGCACCGTTTTCGAGGCGGCGGGAGCAGCTACGTAAGCTGCGATCGCACCGCCCTCCGCGCCTTTCCGCAACAACGGCAGGAAGCGGTTGATCGGTTCCCGCGCCGGCACGTGATCAATCGTCTGGTCGACCGCCTCTACGAGCGCATGGACACGCTGCCGGAAGCGACTCCGTCTCTTGGTGCGATCCCATCGTCCGGCTAAGCTGTGCACGACAACGGAGGCTTCTCCATGGACGCAAGCACCGCGCCGGAAATCATCAGACGGCCTGTCCCCGCGCATATGGCGCACATCGTCTCGTCGATCTCCTGCTACCGCGAGCGAGGTCTCGGCCTGACCAGTTTTCGGCACGCCGCGCCGCTGTCCCTGCCGTTGCTCATCAGCCTTGGAACCCCGTTCCGCATCGCGCTCGGACGCGAGCCCGGTCGGTCGGATACCCAGCCGAGCTTTGCGGCCGGCTTGTTTCCCGGACCGGTGCAGATTGAATCCGACGGCCGCGCCATATGCATCCAGATCGACTTCACGCCGCTCGGCGCCTATCGCTTCTACGGCGGCGCCGTGCCTGACCTCACGGCGCGCATCGTCGATATCGGAGATTTGCTTGGCCGCGACGGCCGAGAAGTCGGCGAGAAGGTGGCGGACGCAGAGGGGTGGCAGCAACGCCTGGAGATCATCGAGGCTTTCGTGCTCGAGCGTACGGTGAACGAACCCTCTCCCGCGATCGCCGCGGCGATCGCGCGGCTCTGGCGCAGCGCCGGCGCGGCGCGCATCTCCGAGATCGCAACCGACATCGGCTGGAGCCGCAAGCATCTGTCGCGACGGTTTCAAAACGAGATCGGCGTGTCACCGAAGACACTGGCGCGGATGCTGCGCTTCCACCGCGCCTGCGAATTGGCGCGGAGCGGGAATAAGTACGGATGGGCCGGCATCGCGCTCGAAGCGGGCTTTGCCGACCAGGCGCATCTTGCCCGCGAGTTCCGGGAATTCAGCGGCGAAAAGCCGACGAGTTGGGCCGCGCGGCTGGCCCACACGGACCCTCGCCTGATGCGGGAGGCCGGCGGATAAGTCCAGGTCCCATTTGTTCAAGCCGCGGGCCGACGGCTGACCTAGGGTGCGCGCTCAACCCCACGGGAGACAGTCAATGTCGAACTCAATCGGGAACGAAGCGCCGCGCCTTTATCATACACTGCGCTGCAGGGACGCCGAGGCGATGATCGCCTGGCTGACGAACGTCCTCGGCTTCACCGAACGCGTGATCTACAGGCGCGAGAACGTCATCGCGCATGCCGAATTGTCGTTCGGGACATCCATCCTGATGCTCGGGGCAGACCGCCCCGATGCCTATGGGAAGAGTGTCGGAGACCTCGACGGACGCAGGACCGACTCGGTGTATCTGGCCGTTGACGATCCCGACGCGCTCTACGCAAAGGTAAAGGCGTCCGGAGCTCGGATCGAGATGGAATTGCACGATACCGATTACGGCAGCCGGGACTTTGCGGCGCGGGATCCCGAGGGAGGTTTGTGGAGCTTCGGCACCTACTGGCCCAAGGTCGGCGAAGACCCGCTGCCGGGCTGATCGCGAGTCACACGAGATGCGCAGGGCTGACATCCAGGCGCGAACGAGCACGGAGCGTGGACAACGCGCCACGCCGCATTACACTTGCAGGCATGACCGAGATCCTCCCCGACACCCTCCGCCGGCTCTACACCGATCCCGGCGAATATATCGACAGCGACCACCCCGCCGTGCAGTGCTTCGCCGAGACCAGCGTGCGCGCGGAGGCGAGCGCGCGCGAAAAGGCGAGCGTGCTCTACAAGGCGGTGCGCGACGGGATCCGCTACAACCCTTATGTCAGCATGCGCGTCGCCGAGACTTTTCGCGCATCGAGCGTCCTCGCCGCCGGTCAAGGCTATTGCGTCGGCAAGGCGTCGCTCTATGCAGCCGCGTGCCGCGTCCACGGCATTCCCGCCCGCGTCGGCTTTGCCGATGTGAAGAACCATCTGACCACCGAGAAGCTGCGCGCGAGCATGGGCACCGACATCTTCACCTGGCACGGCTTCACGGAAGTGTTCGTCGACGGCGCCTGGCGCAAGGCGACGCCGACGTTCAACGATACGCTCTGCGCCAAGGTCGGCGTGGCCCCGCTCGATTTCGACGGCCACACCGATGCGCTGCTGCACCCCTTCGACGGCGAAGGCCGTGCCTACATGCAATACGTCAACGACCGCGGCAGCTATCACGACGTGCCCGCGAAATTCCTGATGCGTGAGATGGCGCGCGACTACGCCAACATGCAGGGCGAGGATCTGTCGAGCCGCGACATGGAGCGCGAGGCAGAGGCGCGGTAGCGTACGATGCCGTAGCCAGCGATAGCCCGGATGAGCGGAGCGACATCCGGGATTACTCGCGAACAGTTTCCCGGGTATCGCTTCGCTCACCCGGGCTACAACAATTGCGAGCGCACGGACTCCGCGCCATCGCGCAGCAGCGGCAGGAAGCGATCGATCAGTTCCTGTTCCGGGACGCGATCGACATGGGCCCCCATGTTGATCGCGGCGACGGTCACATCGTCGTAGCGGCGCACGGGCACCGAGATCGAGCGGAAATGCCTAGATCGACCGCTTCCTGGCCGAGGTCACCGACTGGGAGCACCGCGAATATTTCGAGGTGTTTTGAGAACGGTCCCACGCCTCACGGTGCCGTGAGGCGATTTCGTCGGCGCTGTTCCGACGACATTTCGTCGCCGTCCGATGAAGCCATTTTCCGCCCGCCTCGAAAATCGCCGGAAAAACGCAGGGCTTAGGCTTGCGCCCTATGATCAACAATGGAGTTCGATCATGTGGGATCAATTGTTCAGCCTGATCTATCACCTGTCCTGCCGGAGCACCCTGACCGAAATCGGAACGCACCGTCTGGCGCGTTGGCGGCAGGTCGGTGAGATTTGAGTAAGACGGATTGACCAAATGGCGGGGAAGACCATGCGCAAGCTGATTCTGATCGCGGCAATGTCGGTGCTTGCGACCCTGGCCCATGCCGGAGGCTCGCGGGGCCTGAGTCTTGCGGCAACCAATACCAACCAGCAGGCGATCGAGCAGCCGGCAGTTGCCGGCACACCATCAACTGCGGCGCAGCCAGCGGCCAGGCAGACAGCAACCGTAACACCCGATGCGACGACGCAGCCTGCAGCCACGGCTGCACCACCCGCCCCAGCCGCACCGACACAGGCCGCGACCAAGCCCAAGCGCCGCACACCGTCGATCGAGACCCGCGTGGTCCGCGAGTTGCACCGCCACGGGATCTATTGGTGATGAGAGACGACTCCCTCCTCCTTGCGAGAGGAGGGTGGATCAGCTCATCACGACATCAGATTCCCAGGTATTTGTGCTGTAGATCCGGCGCGGCCACCAGCTCGTCGGAGGTGCCGCTCCACACCGTCTTGCCGCGTTCGATGATGTAGTGACGGTCGCAGATGCGGGCGAGATGGTCGACATTCTTGTCGACGACCAGGATCGACTGCCCGCGGCTCTTGAGCAACGACAGGCAGTTCCAGATCTCCTCGCGGATCAGCGGCGCGAGGCCTTCGGTCGCTTCGTCCAGGATCAGGAGTTTCGGATTGGTCATCAACGCCCGGCCGATCGCGAGCATCTGCTGTTCGCCGCCGGAGAGCTGGTTGCCCATGTTCGAGACCCGCTCGGCGAGGCGCGGGAACAGCACGTAGATCGCGGCCAGCGTCCAGGGATTGTTGCTGCCGAAGCGGTCGGCGGCGGCCGCCACCAGATTTTCGCGCACGGTGAGGTTCGGGAAGATCTGGCGTCCTTCGGGAACGAGGCCGACCCCGAGCTTCGCAATCCTGTAGGACGGAAGCTGTCGCACCTCGGTGCCGGCGAAGCGGATCGTACCGGCGCGCGCCGGCGTCAGGCCCATGATGGAGCGGATGGTGGTGGTCTTGCCCATACCGTTGCGGCCCATCAGCGAGACCATCTCGCCCGGCCTGATCGACAGCGACAGGCCGAACAGCACCTGGGAGAGGCCGTAGCAGGTCTCGATGCCTTCGACGTCGAGCAGCGTGTCAGCCATGATGCGTCACCACGTGCTGATCGCCGAGATAGGCGCGCTTGACGTCCTCGTTCTGGCGAATCTCGGCCGGATCGCCGGAGGCGATGACGCGGCCATAGACGAGGACCGAGATGCGGTCGGCGAGCGCGAACACCGCCGGCATGTCGTGCTCGACCAGCACGATCGAGACCTCCTTGCGCAGTTCCTGAAGGAGCTTCACCATGCGCTGGGACTCGGTCGCGCCGAGGCCGGCCATCGGCTCATCCAGCAGCAGCAATTTCGGCTTGCTCGCGAGCGCAACCGCAAGCTCGAGCTCGCGACGCTCGCCATGGCTGAGCCTGTTCACCACGACGTCGGCGCGATGGGCGAGACCGACGCGATCGAGCGCCGCATGGGCGGCATCGCGCAGGCCTTTCTCCTTGCGCGCGTTGGCGAAGAAGCGGAAGGAGGTCCCGGCATGGGCCTGCGCCGCCAGTGCCACATTGTCTGCAGCAGTGAAATCCAGCAGCAGCGAGGTGATCTGGAACGAACGCGCGAGGCCGAGTGCGCAGCGGCGATAAGCCGGCAGATCGGTGATATCGCGGCCGCCGAGCAGAACGCTGCCGGAATGAGGGGACAGGTGCCCGGTGAGCTGACTGATCAGCGTGGTCTTGCCGGCACCGTTTGGACCGATGATGGCGTGCAGTTCGCCTGCCGCGACGTCGAGCGAGACGTGATCCGTCGCGATGATGCCGCCGAAGCGACGCACCAGCTTTTTGACGCAAAGCAGAGGCTCAGCCACGGCCAGCCCTCCCCAGAGCGCCCATGATGCCGCCGCGGCCGAACAGGACGATGAGCAGCAGGAGCGGGCCCATGATCAGCGCCCAATATTCGGTGATCTGCGACAGGAGCTCTTCCAGCAGCAGGAACACCACCGCGCCCATGACCGGGCCGAACAGCGTACCCATGCCGCCCAGGATCACCATTACCATCAGATCGCCGGAGCGCGTCCAGTACATGACGGCCGGGCTGACGAAGTCGGTGTTGTTGGCGAGCAGCGCCCCGGCAAGGCCGCACATGGTGCCTGAAATGACGAAGCAGACCAGCTGGTAGCGTTTGGCGGGGAAGCCGATCGCCTGCATGCGCTGCTCGTTGGAGCGAAGGCCCTGTACGACGAGGCCGAAGCGCGAATTGACGATGCGCCAGATCAGGAAGATCACGCCGAACAGGCAGGCGAGGCAGAGATAATAGAATTGCGTGCGGTTCGACAGGTCGATCAGGCCGGAGAAGTCGCTGCGTTTGTAGACGGTGAGGCCGTCGTCGCCGCCGTAGCGCGCCAGGCCCGAGGCGACGTAATAGGCCATCTGCGCGAAGGCCAGCGTGATCATGATGAAATAGACGCCGCGGGTGCGCAAGCTGAGCGCGCCGATCACCAGCGCGTAAGTCGCCGAGGCCGCGAGCGCGACCGGAAACTGGATGAAGCCGCTTCCGACGCCTTCCTGCGCCAGCATGCCGAC
>NZ_LSIC01000011.1 GCF_001556045.1 Bradyrhizobium sp. CCH5-F6 | reverse complement strand
CCCCCGGCCCCGCCGCTCTGTATACGCGCGGTCGGTGTCCCCGAGGCACCCGTCCAGTGCGGGCCACCATACTGATCCTTATGAAGGAATGCACGCGTCGTCATGAGCCGCCTCGTGATGAAATTCGGCGGCACGTCCGTCGCCAACATCGAACGTATCCGCAACGTCGCACGCCATGTGAAGCGCGAGGTCGACGCCGGCCATGAAGTGGCCGTGGTCGTCTCCGCCATGGCCGGCAAGACCAACGAGCTGGTGGCCTGGTGCACCGAGGCCTCGCCCATGCACGATGCGCGCGAATACGATGCCGTGGTCGCCTCGGGCGAACAAGTGACCTCAGGCCTGCTCGCGATCGTGCTGCAGGGCATGGGCATCCAGGCCCGCTCGTGGCAGGGCTGGCAGATCCCGATCAAGACCAGCGACGCCCATGCCTCCGCCCGGATCGAGGACATCGACGGCAGCGAGATCATCAAGCGCTTCAAGGAACGCAAGGAGGTCGCGGTCATCGCCGGCTTCCAGGGCATCAACCCCGAGACCGGCCGCATCACCACGCTCGGCCGCGGCGGCTCCGACACCTCGGCCGTGGCGATCGCCGCCGCCGTCAAGGCGGACCGCTGCGACATCTACACCGATGTCGACGGCGTCTACACCACCGACCCGCGAATCGTGCCGAAGGCCAAGAGGCTCGACAAGATCGCATTCGAGGACATGCTGGAACTGGCCTCGCAGGGCGCCAAGGTGCTCCAGGTCCGCTCGGTGGAACTCGGCATGGTCCACAACATGCCCATTTTCGTCCGCTCGAGCTTCGACAAGCCCGAGGACATCGACCCGCATGCCAACCAGCCGCCCGGCACGCTGATCTGCAGCGAGGAGGAGATCATGGAAAGCCACGTCGTCACCGGCATCGCCTTTTCGAAGGACGAGGCCCAGATCTCGGTGCGCCAGATCGAGGACAAGCCCGGCGTTGCGGCCTCGATCTTCGGCCCGCTGGCGGATGCCAACATCAACGTCGACATGATCGTGCAGAATGTTTCCGAGGACGGCAAGACCACCGACCTCACCTTCACGGTGCCGGCCGCCGACTACACTCGCGCCAAGGATACGATTACCGCAGCCAAGGCCAAGATCGGCTATATCCGGCTCGATACCGCCACCGACGTCGCCAAGATCTCGGTGATCGGCAGCGGCATGCGCAGCCATGCCGGCGTCGCCGCCCAGGCGTTCTCGGCCCTCGCCGGACGCAACATCAACATCCGGGCCATTACAACCTCCGAGATCAAATTCTCGGTTCTGATCGACGCGGCCTATACCGAGCTTGCGGTGCGCACCCTGCATACGCTCTACGGCCTCGATCAGGCCTGAAGCGCGACTGCGGCCACGCTTCACGTTGTTGTTGAGCATGGTCTTTTCGAAAAACCGCTCCGCACTTTTCCGGACCATGCTTAGGCTAATTTTCTCTTAGCGGTCGCAGCAAACGCGAAGGTGTACACACCTTCGCGTTTGGCAGGCGTTTTGCTTGGCAAAACAAGCCTCAATTCGCTATACGGCGAACAGGGTGGGCTGCCGCAGACTGTGCCCCAGTTCAGGCGGCGCTGATTCGGTACAAGCGCTGATCTCAAGTAGATTTTGGGCTTGTGCCTGCGCCGGACGAACAATTTGGTTGTTTTTCTGGAATTTTGGGCCAGCCGCCGGCCGATACCGCCGGGCCCGGCAGACGGAGGAGATTGACGGTTCATGCGGAGCGCGTCGGGAGGTCCCCGCGTCTTGTTGAGACGGCTCCGCGAAACCATGGCGGAGCAGGTCTCGGCCCAGGAGCGGCTGGACAAGATCGTGGTGCTGATCGCCGCCAACATGGTGGCCGAGGTGTGCTCGGTCTACGTGCTGCGCATCGATAACACGCTCGAGCTCTACGCCACCGAAGGTCTCAATCGCGAGGCGGTGCACCACACCGTGCTGAGCGCCCATGAGGGCCTGGTCGGCCTCGTCGCCAGCGAGGCGACGCCGCTCAATCTGAGCGACGCGCAGAGCCATCCCGCCTTCTCGTTCCGCCCCGAGACTGGCGAAGAAATCTATCACTCATTCCTCGGCGTGCCGATCCTGCGGGCCGGCAACACGCTCGGCGTGCTGGTGGTGCAGAACCGCGCCAAGCGCAACTATGTCGAGGAGGAGCTCGAGGCGCTCCAGACCACGGCGATGGTGCTGGCCGAGCTGATCGCCTCGGGCGAGCTGTCCGCGCTGGCCCAGCCGGGCCAGGAGCCGGCGGCGCGCCATTCCGCGCAGAAGGTCGGCGCGATCCTGTCCGAGGGCATCGCGCTCGGCCATGTCGTGCTGCACGAGCCGCGCGTCGTCATCAAGGACTACATCGCCGAGGACCTGCCGAAGGAGATCAAGCGGCTGGACACCGCGCTCGCCAAGCTGCGGGCCGATCTCGATCGCATGCTGGAGCGCGGCGACGTCGCCGAGGGCGGCGAGCACCGCGAGGTGCTGGAAGCCTACCGCATGTTCGCCAATGACCAGGGCTGGTCGCACAAGCTGCACGAGGCGGTCGCCACCGGTCTCACCGCGGAAGCCGCCGTCGAGCGCGTGCAGTCCGACACCCGTGCGCGCATGCTGCGCTCGACCGACCCCTATTTGCGCGACCGGCTGCACGACCTGGAAGACCTCGGCTACCGGCTGATGCGGCAGCTGGTCGGCCAGGATCATGCGCCTTCACGCGAGCAATTGCCCGACAACGCCATCGTCATCGCCCGCGCGATGGGCCCTGCGGCGCTGCTCGACTACGACCGCAAGCGCCTGCGCGGCATCGTATTGGAGGAAGGCACCGCCAATTCCCATGTCTCGATCGTCGCGCGTGCGCTCGGCATTCCCGCGGTCGGCGAGGTCCCGAACGCGCCCGGCATCGCCGATCCCGGCGATGCCATCATCGTCGACGGCACCTCAGGCTCGATCTATGTGCGCCCGTCGCAGGAGATCGAGGCCGCTTTCGCGGAACGCGTGCGCTTCCGCGCCCGACGCCAGGCACAGTATCTGGCGCTACGCGACCGGCCCTGCGTCACCAAGGACGGCCAGAAGGTCGAGCTGATGATCAATGCGGGGCTGGCCATCGACCTGCCGCATATCGAGGAAACCGGCAGCGCCGGCATCGGCCTGTTCCGCACCGAGCTGCAATTCATGGTCGGCCAGAGCCTGCCGCGCACCAGCGACCAGCTCGCGCTCTATCGTACCGTGCTCGATGCGGCCGGCAGCAAGCCCGTGACCTTCCGCACCCTCGACATCGGCGGCGACAAGGCGCTGCCCTACATGGAAGCGGTGATCGAGGAGAATCCCGCGCTCGGCTGGCGTGCGATCCGCCTCGGGCTCGACCGTCCCGGCCTGTTGCGCGGCCAGATCCGCGCGCTCTTGCGCGCCGGCGGCGGCCGTGCGCTGCGCATCATGTTCCCGATGATCTCGGAGGTCGCCGAGTTCGATGCGGCCAAGGCGCTGGTCGAGCGCGAGCTGACATATTTGCGCCAGCACGGCCATACGCTGCCGGAAAGAATCGACATCGGCACCATGGTCGAGGTGCCGGCCCTGCTCTATCAGCTCGACGAGCTCCTGAAGAAGGTCGATTTCATCTCGGTCGGCTCCAACGATCTGTTCCAGTTCATGTTCGCGGTCGATCGCGGCAATGCCAAAGTCTCCGAGCGCTTCGACACCATGTCTGCGCCGATCCTGCGCGCACTGCGCGACATTGCACGCAAGGCGTACGCTGCCGAGAAGTCGCTCTCGCTCTGCGGCGAGATGGCGTCCAAGCCGATCGGCGCGCTGGCGCTGATCGCGCTGGGCTATCGCTCGCTGTCGCTCTCGGCGACTGCGCTCGGCCCGGTCAAGGCAATGGTGCTCGATCTCGACGCCAAGAAGGCCGAAGCTGTGCTCGGCCCGTTGCTGGACGCGCCCGCGGGCAGCGTCTCGATCCGGCAGAAGCTGACGGAATTTGCCGAGGCCGAAGGCCTGGCCTTGTAGCGGGCCCGTTGCCGCGTCCCGCCGCCCCGCCTCTTGCCGCTATTGAGACCGAACCGATGTCGTCACTTCCCGAAGCCAAACTGGACGTTCTGCTCGCGCATCACGCCTCGCTCGAGGCCGAATCGCTGGGACAGCTCTCCTCCGAGCGCTATGTGCAGATCACGCGCGAGCTCGCCGAGATCACGCCGCTGATCGAGGCGGTCAAGGCCTATCGTTCTGCCGTCAAGGAGCTCGCGGATACCGAGGCGCTGATCGCCGATCCCGCGACCGATGCCGACATGCGCGGCATGGCGGAGGCCGAGCGCGACGAGCTGGCGCAAAAGATCGAGGAGCTGGTCCAGAAGATCCGCGTCGCGCTGCTGCCGAAGGATGCCATGGACGACCGCAACGTGGTGCTGGAAATCCGCGCCGGCACCGGCGGCGACGAGGCCTCGCTGTTCGCCGGCGATTTGTTCCGGATGTATGAGCGCTTTGCCAGCCTTCAGGGCTGGAAGGTCGAGGTGATCTCGGCGAGTGAAGGCACCGTCGGCGGCTACAAGGAAATCATCGCGGAGGTGCAGGGCCGCGGCGCGTTCTCGAAACTGAAATTCGAATCCGGCGTGCACCGCGTGCAGCGCGTGCCCGATACGGAGACGCAAGGGCGCATCCACACCTCGGCAGCGACGGTGGCCGTGCTGCCGGAGGTCGAGGACGTCGACGTCGACATCAAGAACGACGACCTGCGGATCGAAACCATGCGCGCGCAAGGCGCGGGCGGCCAGCACGTCAACAAGACCGAATCGGCGATCCGCATCACCCATATCCCGACCGGCATCGTGGTGATGATGCAGGACAGCCGCTCGCAGCACAAGAACCGGGCTTCCGCCATGAACATCCTGCGCTCGCGCATCTACGACGCCGAGCGGCAACGGGTCGATGCCGCGCGCTCGGCCGAGCGCAAGGAGAAGGTCGGCTCCGGCGACCGCTCCGAGCGCATCCGCACCTACAACTTCCCGCAAGGGCGCGTCACCGACCATCGCATCAACCTCACCCTCTACAAGCTGCCGCAGGTGATCGCGGGCGAAGCGCTGGGCGAATTGATCGACGCGCTGACGACGGAGCACCAGGCTGCACAGCTCGCTGCGCAAGGCGCGGCGGCCTGAGGCGTGAGCAACCCCTTCACCGGGCAATCCATCGAGGGCGCGCGGCGCGCACTGGCCGCACAACTGAAATCGGCACGGCTCGACGAAGCCGAACTCGACGCGCGCATCCTCGTGGGCGCGGCACTCGGCCTCGACCTCACCGGCCTGCTCACGCAGGCTTCCCGCCCCCTCACCGCGGCCGAAGCATCGCGGCTCGCGCAGCATGCACAGCGCCGCATCGCCGGCGAACCCGTGGCGCGCATTCTCGGGACACGCGAATTCTGGGGCCTGCCGTTCCGCTTGTCGGAAGCAACGCTGGTCCCGCGCCCCGATACCGAGACCGTGGTCGAGCTCGCGCTCGAGATTTTTCGCGAGCGGAACGCATCGCATCCGCCGCGTATCGCCGACATCGGCACCGGATCCGGCGCGATCCTGCTCGCGCTGCTGCACGAAATTCCGGATGCTTTCGGCGTCGGCACCGATCTCAGCCTGAACGCGCTGAGAACCGCCCGAGCCAATGCTGTGGCGCTCGGCCTCGCCGACCGCGCCGTCTTCGTCGTCTGCTCCTACGCCGCGGCCCTGCGCGGTCCGTTCGACCTCATCGTGTCGAACCCGCCCTATATTCCCTCGGCCGAGATTCCGAAATTGAGCATCGAGGTGCGCGAGCACGATCCGCATCTGGCGCTCGACGGCGGCAACGACGGATATGACGCTTATCGCGCGCTGATCCCCCAGGCGGCCGAACGGCTCGCACCCGGCGGAGCCCTGATCGTCGAGGCCGGACAGGGCCAGGCCCAAAACATTGAAACCTTGATGAGGGGCGGCGCGTTGTCACTGGACCGGCCGCCCAAGGCCGACCTGACGGGCATCCCGCGGGCCGTTTCGGCCCGAAAAATGCCCCCATAAAAGCCGGATTGGGCTGCAAAAACCTCTTGGAATATCGCCTGGGAACGACTACGTTCCGTTCAACACATCGGTGCCGGCCCCGTACGCACCTACGGGCGAAAGCCGGGCTCTCGGGCGAGAGCTTTACTGATTATAGGTTCCTAGCCGCAGGTCCTGTTGAGCGCGATGGCCAGTGGAGCTGCGCTGCTCTCCGACCGCAAAGTGAACGAAAGCCAGATATTGCGCTTGAACACTTACGCAAGACAGCTGGGCTTGTTTCGGCAAGCGACATGAATGGGTTCGCTGGCAAATGAATGCTGGCGGGTGGGGAACGCGTCTTTGTTGAACGCGATGGTCGGCGAACATTGGCAGGGCTCGATCCGCCATCCCGCGCGGTGTGCGCGAGAGATGTGAACCGCCTTCACCGAGGCACTCCTAGCAATCAGTAATGCGTGCAACCTTTAGGGCTGGAATTAAAGGCAGGACATGAGAAACGGTCAGAACAAGCAGCGGATGCGCAACCGCAATAACAATAACAACAACAACCGGCGCGGCCAGAACCCGATGACCCGGGTCTACGAGTCCAACGGACCGGACATCAAGATCCGCGGCACCGCTTCGCACATCGCCGAAAAGTATCTCCAGCTTGCGCGTGACGCGCGCTCCTCCGGGGACCCCGTTGCAGCCGAGAACTACTACCAGCATGCCGAGCACTATTTCCGCCTGATCGCGGCGGCCCAGGAGCAGTTCCGCCAGAGCCAGCAACCGCGCGGCGACGAGCCCATCAGCAGCAGCAGCGACGATGGCGAGGACGACGGCGAGAATTTTTCGGCCTTCGGCCAGGAGCCGGGCTTCGTCCCGCAGCCACAGCAGCAGCCCTTCACGCGCGATCGGGATGGCCAGCGCGATCACCACCAGCGCGATCATCAGCAACGCGAAGGCCAGCAGCCCTATCAGCGCGACAACCAGCAGCCGCGCGAGCACCGCGAACGCGATCATCGTCCGCAGCCGCAATATCAGCCGCAGCCGCTACCCGCGAACCAGCCGCAGCCCGTCATCGCCGATGCCGGCGGCGTCGATCGCCTGCCCTCCTTCATCACCGGCGCGCAGCCGCAAGTGAATGCCGGCGCGAATGGCGGCCAAGCCGGCTTCGAAGGCGGCGGTACCGGCGAGCGCTATCCGCGGCGGCGGCGCCGGCCGCATGGCCCGCGCCCCGAGCGCGAAGCGGCTCCGGCCGCGACCAGCGACGAAGTCGCCCCCGGCGAGTAAGCCTCTTCTGATCTTACGACATGAATCGTCCCGACCTCGTCGGGACGATTTGTCCTTAGTGCTGTCCGTCAATTGCGCCGTTCGCAGCCGCGGGCACGGATGACATCTCCCGCCGCGAGAGGTGAGGCTAGCTGCGCGTGACCGTCGTCTGGGACGGGACCAGCACAGGCTTTGCGAGCGAGGGAATGAGCCGCGCGCGCTCGCGCTTGGCGGGGATCGCGCGGTAGACCTGCTTGGTCGCCTCCACGATATGGACGCCGGCAAAGGGCAGCGACAAGGCTGCACCGGCACGCTCCCACATCTGCGCGG
Source organism: Bradyrhizobium sp. CCH5-F6 (assembly GCF_001556045.1). GTDB lineage: Bacteria > Pseudomonadota > Alphaproteobacteria > Rhizobiales > Xanthobacteraceae > Bradyrhizobium. The sequence continues at coordinate 51,700 of NZ_LSIC01000011.1, read as the reverse complement.
ATTTGAGCACCCAGCCGCCGGCATAGGGCGGCATGAACAGCGCCTCGCCCCAGGCGGTCGGCGTGAACCATGTCTGGCGCAGCAGTTCGGTGATCTGCGAGCGCGAATAGGGCCGGCCGTGGCCGAACGGCGTGCTGTCGGTGCGGGTCCATACCCCACGCCGGTTCGGGATCACGGCGATCACGCGCCCGGACGGCGACAGCACGCGCCACACCTCGCGCAGCAGCGCCGCCGGATCGTCAGACATCTCGAGCGCGTGCACCAGGAGGATGCGGTCGACTGCGGCGTCGGGAAGCGGCAACGAGAATTCGTCGACCAGCGAGGCCAGCGCCGGCCGTCCCGTCGGCCACTTCAGAACGCCCTGTGCCGCCGGCATGAAAGCGATGCAGCGTTCGGCGTCCTCGCGGAACAGTCCGAGATAGGGTGTGGGATAACCGATGCCGAGCACCCGCTGGCCCTCGGCGCCGGGCCAACGCTCCCTGATGCCGCGATTGATCATTTGCCGCGCCACGATCCCGAGACGGCGGGAATAGAACTCACGGAGGTCGACGACATCGATGGTCATGACGCCAATGTAACATGCGCGAGCCGGCCGCCGCGCGCCGAATATTGCATTGCCTGCGCAACGTTAACGCCATATTTGTCTGGCGGGGCTGAGCCCGATGGAGATGACATGGCCGCCGAAATTCGTACTTTCACCTGTTTAAACGACAATTTCGGTTATCTGATCCACGATGTGGAAACCAAGGCGACGGCGTCGATCGATGCGCCGGAGGCAGGCCCCATCCTCGAGGCCCTGGAGCGCGAGGGCTGGCAGCTCACCGACATCCTGATCACCCATCATCACGGCGATCATGTCGGCGGGGTCGCCGAACTCAAGCAGAAATACAATTGCCGCGTCGTCGCGCCGCATGACAAGACGACGAAGATTGCGAACGTCGACCTGCGCGTCGCCAATGCCGACGTGGTGAAGATCGGCAATCTGCTGGCGCGCGTCGTGGAGACGCCCGGCCACACGCTCGACCACATCTCCTACGTGTTCGACACCGAGAAGACTGTATTCGCTGCCGACACGCTGTTCTCGATCGGCTGCGGCCGCGTGTTCGAGGGCACCTATCCGATGATGTGGGATTCGCTGTTGAAGCTGCGGGCCCTGCCCGACGACTTCAAGCTCTATTGCGGCCACGAATACACGGCGTCCAACGTCAAGTTCGCGCTCACCATCGAGCCGGACAATGCGGCGCTCCAGGCGCGCGCAGCGGAAGTGACGAAGCTCCGGGCCGAGAACAAGCCGACCATTCCATCGCTGCTCGGCGACGAGAAGCGCGCAAACGTGTTCCTGCGCGCCGATGAGCCGGCGGTCGCCGCCAAGCTGCACATGAAGGGCGCGGACGCCGCGGCGGTGTTCGGCGAATTGCGCGAGCGCAAGAACAAGTCCTGAAGAACAAATCCTGACGGGGATCGATGCCGACCGCAGCCGAGATCATTGCTCGCCTCGAACTCCGGCCTCATCCGGAAGGCGGGCACTACCGCGAGACGTTTCGCGATCAAGCCACGGACGCCAGCGGCCGTTCGCGCTCGACCCTCATCTACTTCCTGCTCGCACGCGGCGAACGCTCGCACTGGCATCGAGTCGATGCGGTCGAGACCTGGCACTATTACGCCGGCAGCCCGTTGATGCTGCGCATCGCCCATGACGGCTGCTCGCAGCACGAGGTGCGGCTGGGCACCGATCTCGTCGGCGGAGAACGGCCGCAGGGAATCGTTCCGGCCAATGCCTGGCAGATGGCGGAGACCACCGGCGAGTGGACGCTGGTCGGCTGCACCGTGGCGCCCGCATTCGAGTTCGCAGGCTTCGAGCTCGCGCCAAGGGGCTGGGAGCCGTAGCTCCCCTCACCTCTTTCGCAGCACCATGTCCTTCGCCGCGATCAGGCCGCCGCCGGCGATCAGGATCGCGGCGATGGCGATGTTGGCGCTGGCCTTGGCAAAGCCGGCCGCGATGAGGAAGCCGGTCGACAGCAGCGGCGTCGCGTAGGAAGCGGCGCCGAGCACGCGGATGTCGCCGCGCTTCATGCCGATGTCCCAGGCGTAGAACGCAGCACCGACCGGGCCGATGCCGAGTGCGATGACCGAGAGCCATTGCACCGTGGTCTCCGGCCAGACCGTGGTTTCAAGCACACCATGCATCAGCGCGGCCAGCACGGCCGTGACGAGACAGAAGCCGGCGACGGCATCAGTCGGCACCGCCTTCAACCGGCGTGACAACACCGAATAGGTTGCCCAGACGAAAGCGGCGATGAAGGCCGCGATCAATCCCGGCACCGTGCCCGGCGCGAAGCCCGAGGTGTTGCCGGCGAACAGCAGCACGGTGCCGGCAAGGCCAAGCACGGCACCGATGATGTGATGCGCGGCCAGCCGCTCGCCCGGCAGGAATGACGAGAACAGCACGATCAGCAGCGGCCACAGGTAATTCAGAAGGCCAGCTTCGGCCGGCGGCGCAAAGCGCAGCGCGAGAAAATACAGCGCGTGATAGCCGAACAGGCCGCCGACACCGACGACCCAGACGACGAGCGGCTGACGCAGGCTTTTCGCCGCCTCGCTCCGCCCGATCCAGGTGAGCAGGCCGACGACACCGCCAATCGCGAAGGTCATCGCGGCGAGCTGAAACGCCGGAATCTTTCCGGTCGCCACCGTCATCACAGACAGCAGCGACCACATCAGGATCGCGGTCAATCCGATCAGCGTTGCCGTCCGGGGAGTCATCGGCCCAATGTTTCCGTCATGGCCGGGCTTGTCCCGGCCATCCACGTTCTACGTGGCGACGGCTGTTGTAAGGCCGTGGATGGCCGGGACAAGCCCGGCCATGACGATGCAGGAAATATCAGCCCGCGTGATGCGATCGCATCACACCATGTACTGGCCGCCGTTGACCGTCAGCGTCGAGCCGGTGATGAAGCCGGCCTCGTCGGCCGCGAGGAACACGACCGCGCGCGCAATCTCCTCGGGCTCGCCGAGCCGGCTGGCCGGGATCTGCGGGATCACGTTCTTCTCCAGAACGTCCTTCGGCACCGCCTGCACCATTTCGGTGTTGATGTAGCCGGGGCAGATGGCGTTGACGGTGATGCCGCCCTTGGCGTTCTCGAGCGCGAGCGCCTTGGTGAAGCCGATATCGCCGGCCTTCGCCGCAGAATAGTTGACCTGACCGAACTGCCCCTTCTGACCGTTGATCGAAGAAATCGAGATGATGCGGCCGAACTTGCGCGCGCGCATGCCCTCGATGACCTGGCGCGTCATGTTGAACAGCGAGCCGAGATTGGTGTTGATGACGGCGTTCCACTGCTCGAGCGTCATCTTGTGGAAGGCGGTATCGCGGGTGATGCCGGCATTGTTGACGAGCACTTCGATCGGCCCGAGATCGGCCTCGACCTTCTTCACGCCCTCGGCGCAGGCGTCGAAATTGCTGACGTCCCATTTGTAGACGGCGATGCCGGTCTCGGCCTTGAACTTCTCCGCCGCCGCATCGTTCCCGGCATAGCTCGCCGCAACCTTGTAACCCGCCGCCTTCAGCGCCTTGCTGATCGCCGCTCCGATGCCCCGCGTACCACCCGTGACCAATGCAACACGTGCCATGTCGTATTCCTTCCCTTGGACTCGTCGGACGTTTCTGAGATCGCTTTTTAGCTGCGGATTATGCGGGACGTTTGACGGACATCAAGAACAAAACGCCCGGCGTCGAGCCGGGCGTTTCTCTTTAGTCGAGGCTTGCGCGGTTGCGAAGAATATTTGAGTTGCAACCGCTGCCTTTTTAGTCGCGTGCAACGCACTCACCGATGTGTGCAGCGCACCCGCAAACGACACGCGTCAGTCACGTGTCAGGTTGTCTCAGTCGCGCGCCAGGCACATGGCGATGCCCATGCCGCCGCCGATGCACAGCGTGGCGAGGCCCTTCTTCGAATCGCGCTTCTGCATCTCGTGCAGCAGCGTCACCAGCACGCGTGCACCGGACGCGCCGACCGGATGGCCGATCGCGATCGCGCCGCCGTTGACGTTGACCTTGGAGGTGTCCCAGCCGAGGTCCTTGTTGACGGCGCAGGCCTGGGCCGCGAAGGCTTCGTTGGCCTCGATCAGGTCGAGATCGCCGACGCTCCAGCCGGCCTTCTTCAGCGCGGCGCGCGAAGCCGGGATCGGGCCCGAGCCCATGATCTTCGGATCGACACCGGCCTGGGCCCAGGACACGATGCGCGCGAGCGGCTTCTTGCCTTCCTTGGCCGCCTGCTTCGCGGTCATCAGCACCACGGCGGCCGCGCCATCGTTGATGCCGGAAGCCGAGCCCGCGGTGACCGTGCCGTCCTTTTCGAAGGCGGGCTTGAGCTTGGCCATCGCGTCGATGGTGGCGCCATGACGCGGATATTCGTCGGCGCTGACGACGACGTCACCCTTGCGGGTCTTGATGGTGACGGGGACGATTTCGTCGTTGAACCTGCCCGCCTTCTGTGCCGCCTCGGCCTTCTGCTGCGAGGCGACCGCGAACTCGTCCTGCTGGGCACGCGTGATCTGCCACTGCCGCGCGACGTTCTCGGCGGTGTTGCCCATGTGGTAGCCGTTGAAGGCATCCCAGAGGCCGTCCTTGATCATGGTGTCGATCAGCTCGAGGCCGCCCATCTTGACGCCACCGCGCAGATGCTGGGCGTGCGGGGCCATGCTCATGGATTCCTGGCCGCCGGCGACCACGATTTCGGAATCGCCGTTCAGGAGCGCCTGATAGCCGAGCGCGACCGTGCGCAGGCCGGAGCCGCAGAGCTGGTTCACGCCCCAGGCCGGGCTCTCCACCGGAATACCGGCGGCGATCGAAGCTTGGCGGGCCGGATTCTGGCCCTGGGCGGCGGTCAGGATCTGACCCATGATGACCTCCGAGACCCGTCCTGGCTCGATGCCCGCGCGCTCAAGCGCGGCCTTGATGGCGACGGCACCGAGATCGTGGGCGGGAAGGGTCGCGAACGCTCCGTTGAAGCTTCCGACCGGGGTGCGGGCGGCGCTGACGATGACGACATCGTCTGACATGGGCATCTCCTGGGGTTGATTGGGTGCAGACGGGGCTGGGGAAACGGCTCGCCAGTCTCGGCTTGCATCCTGTTAACGTCGTTGAGGCATGTCAATCGGACGGCGACCGAATTCATGCCGCAGCGCATTCAAAATAGCGTTCTTGGCGCTTTCGCAAGCACGATTTTGCTCTGCGATTAACCGTGCCGCACAAAACGGTAGCGTGAGCCCTTTGAAAATGCTTATTTTGTTGCGTTGCGTACTCTTCCCGCCCTGCGGCATTGCCGACAGGTTCCCGTTCTCCGCGTTTGCAAGTGAGAGCCCATGGCGAAATCAGACCAACCCACCACCATCAAGAAATACGCGAACCGCCGGCTCTATAACACCGGAACGAGCACCTACGTGACGCTGGAAGACCTCGCCGCCATGGTCAAGAATGGCGAAGATTTCCTGGTCTATGATGCCAAGACCGGCGACGACATCACCCGCTCCGTGCTCGCCCAGATCATTTTCGAGCAGGAGAACAAGGCCGGCCAGAACCTGCTGCCGACCACCTTCCTCCGCCAGCTCATCCGCTTCTATGGCGACAGCATGCAGATGGTGGTTCCGAAATATCTGGAGCAGTCGATCGCGACCCTGACCCAGGAGCAGGAGAAGTTCCGCAAGCAGATCGCCAATACGCTGTCCGGAACTCCTTTTGCTCCATTGGAGGAGCAAGTCCGCCGCAACATGGAGCTGTTCCAGCAGACCTTCTCGATGTTCAAGCCGTTCGCAGCGCCTCGTCCGGCCACCACCACAGAGCCGGAGCCCGATCCGAATGCCGAGGCGCCGAAGGACAGCAACATCGACGACCTGCGCCAGCAGATGAAGGAAATGCAGGAACGTCTGGAGCGGATGTCGAAGAAGGACGAGTAGTCTTTCCATTCGCGCCGGCGTCAGCGAGCGGGAGGACGAGCCATGTCTGACCGAAGCACCCATTGGGACCATGTCTACGCCACCAAGGGCGAAGCCGAGGTCAGCTGGTACCAGGACAGCCCGGCGACCTCGCTCGAGATGATCCGCGCTGCCAATCCCAATCATGACGCGGCCATCATCGACATCGGCGGCGGAGCATCGAGACTGGTCGATGCGTTGCTGCAGGACGGATATCGCGACGTTGCCGTGCTGGATCTTTCTGCCAATGCGCTTGACGCGGCGAAGAAGCGGATCGGCGAAGCTGCTTCGATGGTCGACTGGATGGTTGCCGACGCCACGTCATGGCAGCCGGCGAAGACCTATGACGTCTGGCACGACCGCGCCGCGTTTCACTTCCTGACAGATCCCCGCGACAGGGCCGCTTATGTCGAGCGCCTGCGGTCGGCGCTTGCAACTGACGGCCACGTCATCATTGCGACGTTTGCACCCGATGGTCCCGAGAAATGCAGCGGCCTGCCGGTGCAGCGCCATGACAGTGCCAGCCTTGCGGCGGAGCTCGGGCCGGAGTTCGCGCTGATCGAGACTCGCAGCGAGACGCATCATACGCCCTGGGCCTCGACGCAGGCCTTTCAGTTCAGCCGGTTTCGGAGGAGCGGTTAACGCCTCTCAAGCGGCGAGCTTCACGTCGTGCGCAAAGTCCCAATAGAGTTTTCGCGCGCGGGCATAGAACGGGCCGGGCTTCAGCTCGCGCTCGTCGATGCGGATCACGGGCGCGACCTTGGCGAAATTGCCGGTTGAGAAAATCTCGTCGGCGGCCAGGAAATCGGCATAGCGCAGCGTCTTCTCGACCACGGTGGCGCCGTCGCCGCGAAGCAGGCTGATGACCCGCTGGCGCGTGATGCCGTTCAGGAAGGTGCCGTTGAGCACCGGCGTAAACACCACGCCGTCCCTGGCCATGAACACGTTGGAATTGCCGAACTCGGCGACGTTGCCGAGCATGTCGAGCATCAGCGCGTTGTTGAAGCCGCGCGCGGCGGCCTCGGCGAGCGCGCGCGAATTGTTCGGATAGAGGCAGGCCGCCTTGGCCTCGACCGGGGCGCATTCGGCCGTCGGCCGGCGAAAGGGCGACAGCGTGATCGCGTTGCCGGCCGGCTTTGGCATCGGCGCCTCGTAGATGCACAGGCACCAATTGGTGGTCTCGGGGTCGAACAGCACGCCGCCGCCGCTCCCGTTCTGTGCCCAGTACATCGGACGGATATAGAGCTCGGCATCAGGCGCAAATCGAGCAATGCCTTCCTGCGCGAGCGTGAGCCAGGCGCCGGTATCGACCACCGGCTTCAGGCCAAAATTGATCGCTGATTGATTGACCCGGGCGACGTGGCGGTCGAGATCGGGCGCAACACCCTCGAACGCGCGCGCGCCGTCGAACACGATCGAGCCGAGCCAGGCCGCATGCGTGCGCGGCCCCATGATCGGCACATTGCCGTCGTGCCATTTGCCTTCGAAGAAGGTCCAGCTCGGCGAGTAGACGATGGGCTTCTTGATCTCGGCCATGACCGGCCTCCCCTTGGAAATATCCGGGCACTATTGCCCCAACTTCTAAATGATTTGCTGCGGGGACGAGCCACTCTCCCCCTTTGGGGGCACTGGGTTAAAGCAGGCCAAACCGGCTATAATGCGGATAATGATACGGAGGCCGCCATGCCGCTCGATCCGCTCGCAAAGCGTTTGTTGACCATGATGGCTGCGGCTGGGCCGCAGGCGCGGAGCCGGCCGAGCGTGGAGGCGCGCCGGCAATCGCTGGCAAAGCTGATGCAGTTCGCGCGTGCCGAGGCGCCGGATGTGACGACGTCCGATGGGATGCTGCCCGGTCCCGGCGGCGCGATGCCCTATCGCCTCTACACGCCGGCGAGCGCCGGGGAGATCGCGCCGGGTTTCGTGTTCTTTCACGGCGGCGGCCTCGTCGCCGGCAGCATTGCCACGCATGACCGCATCGCGGCAGCGCTGGCGCATGCCACAGGCTGCCGCCTCGTGTCGATCGACTACCGGCTCGCGCCCGAGCACAGATTTCCCGCCGCCGTCGACGACGCGATCGCCGGCACCGAATGGGTGGCGCGCGAGGCGGCATCGCTCGGCATCGACGCGGACCGCCTGGTGATCGGCGGCGACTCCGCCGGCGCCACGCTCGCCGCGGTCGTCTGCCAGCAGGCGGTGCAGACCGCCGGCCTTTCCATCGCCGCGCAATGCCTGATCTGCCCGGTGCTGGACTTCGAGGCGACCTCGCCCTCGCGCGAGGAATTTGCCGAGGGCCACCTGATCGATCGCGTCACGATCGAAGCCGACCTTTCCGACTATCTGCCTGACGGCGTCGACACCGCCGATCCCCGCGTCTCGCCGTTGCGCGCGACACGACTCACGGGCCTGCCGACCGCGATCATCCATACCGCCGAATTCGACCCGATGCGCGACGAAGGCAATGCCTATGCCCGCAAGCTGCTCGCCGCGGGCGTCGCCGTCGAGCATGTCTGCCACGACGGCATGGTTCACAATTTCCACGCCATGGGCGCGATCCTGCCGCAGGCGCAGCTCGTGCTGTCGCAGATCGGCGAGCAGGTGCGGAGGGCAGTGAAGACGTGAGAGCGCGCGTCACACGCGCGCGTCGAGAACCGCCTTGGCTGCCACGACATATTCCGGCCAATGCGTGTCCGCATAACGTTCGGCTTGCCGCGCGCAGCCGATATCGGGCGCGTGCGCGGCGGCGATCATGCGCGCGAAGCGCTCTTCGGCAACCGTTACGTCATTGAGCATCGGGGCCGGAACAGCCGCCACGGAGGCCGGAGCGACGGCGAGGCCCGCCATTCCGGCGAGCACGATGCGGCGTGACGTGTTCATGGCTGTCGTCCTCCATTATCCGGCCTGCACTCTGGCCGTCGAGAGCGTCGGTGCTATAAGGACAGGGTAACCGCGCCCATCGATGCAGTCCATCATTGCGGATAGCGCTTGACCGCGGCAGCGATCAAGTTCCAACTGGCACACGATTACGTCACCACGGGCCCATGGATTGTCACGTGTCAAGTCGCAGCCTATCGCACCGTCCGGCTTTGCGCGCTGTCGCGACGGGGCTGGCCTGTCTGACGATTTCGGCAAGCGCCGCCTTCGCCGAGGCCGATGACGACAAAACGGCAAAGCCGGCGATCCCGAACATCTATCTGGACTTGCGCACGATCTATGCGATGGTCCCGGCGGGCACGCTCGGGCTCGGCTTCGGCAACACATCAGTGTCGTCCGCCATTCAAGCCCTGGCGCTGCGGGGCGGCGCAACTCTGCCGAACGGCTTGCCGGCGGCGAAGTCGATTGCCGTAGACCTGCCGCTGACCGTCGACGTCAGCGACCGCGTCTCGCTCTATGGCGGCGTGTCGGGCTCGACGATCGACGTCGGCGGCGGCTGGTCGTCCTTCGACATCACGAGCTGGAACATTGGCGTGCAGGCCGATCTCTACCAGCAGAATGGCGGGAAGATCCCGACCATCACGCTGCAATCGACCCTGACGCAGTCGGTGCCGAACGAACAGGGCATGACGAACTCGTTCAACAACATCCTGGAATTCGACTACGCGCTCGACGAGGACGAGACACGGGGCTGGCTGGCCGGCATCCAGTACACGACCACCGCCATCGCGAGCCCGTTCGCCAGCATCCGGCCGAACACGATCCTCTATGCCGGCGGCTACTACCAATGGCCGAGCAACTGGAAGTTCACCGGGCGCCTCGGCATGCAGTCGTTCGGCGGTGCGCAATTCGCCGGACGGGCGCTGGCGGAGTCCTTTACCCATCCGGTCCTGCGGCTCGACCTCGACCGCATGGACGACAACGACAACCGCCTGTTCGGCATTACCGCGCAGATCGCGTGGACGCCGAAGGCCTCCTACCAGCTGACGTTGCGCACGCCGCTCTACGCCGTGCGCAACTGAGCATGATCCCCGAGAAGTCGCAGCGGTTGCGAGAGGATCGTGCCCAACCGATACAAAGCTGCTGCTAATCCGGCACCGGCACGTCGAACGTGTTGAGCGTGACCGACACCATGCAATAGACGCCGACCAGATAGGACAGCTCGGCCGCGCCGTGCTCGCCGAACTCCTTCACTGCCGCGCGATAGGTCAGCTCCGGCAACACGCCACCGCTGACCAGGGCCGATGCCATGTCATAGGCGACCGCCTCCTGCCTGGTGAGGTCCACCGGCCGCTGCCCCGCGACGATGGTCGCGAGTTTCTCGTCGGAGAGGCCGCGCTGCTCGGCGACCAGCACATGAGCATAGAGCTCGTAACCGGACCGGAAATGCGAGCCGGTGACGAGAATGGCGACCTCACGCACCGGCGCGGGTAGCAGCGGTTTCGACGCGACCGCCTTGACCAGCTCCCACACCGGCTTGCCGAAGCGCGGCTCGCGAATCCAGGGGTTCCAGGGCCCGAGCAACGCGCCGTCGTCGCGCATGTTCACAAAGCCCTTGAAGTGGCCCTTGATGCCGGCTCGCATGTCGTCATAGAGCGGCTTCTGTTCGTCGGTCAGATCCTTGGGATCGAGAATGGGAAGGCGCACGGTGGGATCTCCTCGTTGAGAAGTGGCAACCGTCACCTGCATGCATGCACAGCGCAAGTGAAGTTGCCGTGACGGCCGTGCCAATTTGAAGAAACGACAGGAAGACGCAGCTATGACGCGGCGGGGCTTCCTACGTTCTGCCGATTGACGACGTCATCGACCTCGAGCGCCAACGGCTCGCCTGTCGCGAGGAAAGACGACAAGGCCGCCTCGAACGGCGCCGGATCGAGGCCGCGCGTTTTCAGCCATGCCGGCTCGTAGTAGGTCTGCCGGTAGCGCTCGCCGGAATCGCAAATCAGCGTCACCAGCGAACCTGTCACGCCTGCCTTGCGCATCTCCGAGGCGAGCCGGCAAAGCGCAAGGAAGTTCGTTCCGGTGGAGCCGCCGACCGCGCGGCGCAGCCGACGCGACAGCACGTTCATCGCCGCGATCGTCGCCGCATCCGGAACCTTCATCATGCGATCGACCACCCCCGCCACGAAGGACGGCTCGCAGCGCGGCCGGCCGACGCCCTCGATCAGCGATGGGCGGTCGCAGACCCGGGAGCGGTCCTGCGAGCGGAAGCAGTCGAAGAAGGCGGAATGTTCGACATCGGCAACGCACAGCCGCGTCGGATATTGCCGATAGCGCAGATAGCGCCCGATGGTCGCCGAGGTGCCGCCGGTGCCGGCGCCCATCACGATCCAGTCCGGCAGCGGGCGCGGTTCGCCCTGCAATTGGGTGAAGATGGACTCGGCGATGTTGTTGTTGCCGCGCCAGTCGGTGGCGCGCTCGGCGAAGGTGAACTGGTCCATGTAATGGCCGTTCAGACGGGCTGCGAGCGCCGCGGCTTCCGCATACAGCGCGCGGCCGTCGTCGATCAGGTGGCAGTTGCCGCCATAATGCTCGATCGCGGCGATTTTCTCCGCCGAGGTCGTCCGCGGCATCACGGCGTAGAAGGGCACGCCGATCATCTGCGCGAAATAGGCTTCCGACACCGCTGTCGATCCCGACGATGCCTCGACGACAGGCGTGCCTTCGCCGATGTGTCCGTTGCAGAGCGCATAGAGGAACAGCGAACGCGCGAGGCGATGCTTCAGGCTGCCGGTCGGATGTGTGGACTCGTCCTTGAGATAGATGTCGATGCCGGAGAGCGCCGGCACGATCAACCGGATCAGATGGGTGTCGGCGGTGCGGCACTGGTCGGCCTCGATCGCAGCCACGGCCTCGTCGACCCAGCCGCGCCGATAGGCCGGCCCGGCCGGATCATGCTGGCGGAAGGGGGACGTCTGCATCGCAGGAATCTCTCATGGCGCGGATCGCGCTTCAAGTGCGCCGGGTTTTGATTTGACGCGTTTTATGACGCGAACCGGTTTCCACTTCGCTGGAGAACGCTTCTGCTCAAAACTCCAGCGGCGCGTTGTCGACGACTTCCTTCATCACGAAGAATGTCCGGGTCTGGCGTACGCCGGGCAACGCAATGAGCTGCTCACCATGGATGCGGTTGAAATCCTCCATGTCGCCGACGCGGATCTTGAGGAAGTAATCGAAATCGCCGGCCACGAGATGGCAGTCGAGCACGCATCTGAGCTTCGCAATTGCCCGCTCGAAGGTCGCGAAGCTCTCCGGCGTCGAGCGGTCGAGCACGACGCCGACCATCACCAGCGTGCCCTTTGCCACCTTCTTCGGCGCCACCATGGCGCGCACGGTCGCGATGAAGCCGTCCTCGAACAGGCGCTGGGTGCGGCGATGGCAGGTAGCGGGGCTGATCGCGACCGTCCCGGCCAACTCGGCGTTACTGAGGCGCCCATTATTTTGTAGCAATCTCAATATCTTAAGGTCGACACGATCAAGCCGAGGCGCCATGAAAGAAGCTTTCACTAGTATGGAATAATTCGGAAGAAATCTGCCCTACTGAAGCCATTTATGCAACTGACCGGCAGTATCGACCCGATATTCGAGAGCACATTCTTCCGGAGCGATGCTAGCTCCGTTCCCCAGACGCCACCGCCAAATGGGGATGACCAATGATGCTGGACAAATTCGCACGCTATCCGCTGACCTTTGGCCCGACGCCGATCGAGAAGCTGGAGCGGCTGTCAAAACACCTCGGCGGCCAGGTCGAGGTCTACGCCAAGCGTGAGGACTGCAATTCCGGCCTCGCCTATGGCGGCAACAAGTTGCGCAAGCTCGAATACATCATTCCCGATGCCATCGCCTCGAACGCCGACACGCTGGTTTCGATCGGCGGCGTGCAGTCCAACCACACCCGCATGATCGCCGCGGTCGCGGCCAAGATCGGCATGAAGTGCCGCCTGGTGCAGGAAGCCTGGGTGCCGCACGAGGACGCGGTCTATGACCGCGTCGGCAACATCATGCTGTCGCGCATCATGGGCGCGGACGTGCGCCTCGTCGACGACGGCTTCGACATCGGCATCCGCAAGAGCTGGGAACAGGCGATCGAGGAGGTGAAGGCAGCGGGCGGCAAGCCCTATGCAATTCCCGCCGGCGCCTCCGTGCATAAGTTTGGCGGCCTCGGCTATGTCGGCTTCGCCGAGGAGGTGCGCAAGCAGGAGGCCGAGCTCGGCTTCAAGTTCGACTACATCGTCGTCTGCACCGTCACCGGCTCGACCCATGCCGGCATGCTGGTCGGCTTCGCCGCCGACGGCCGTGCCCGGAAGGTGATCGGCATCGACGCGTCCTTCACGCCGGCGCAGACCAAGGCGCAAGTGCTCGAGATCGCGCAGAACACCGCTGAGCTCGTCGAACTCGGCAAGGAGCTGGTCGCCGATGACGTCGTGCTGATCGAGGACTACGCCTATCCCGCCTATGGCGTGCCGTCGGAGGAGACCAAGGAGGCGATCCGCCTTACCGCGCGGCTCGAAGGCATGATCACCGACCCCGTCTATGAGGGCAAGTCAATGCAAGGCCTGATGGATCTTGCGAAGAAGGGCTATTTCGAGAAGGGCGCGAAGATCCTCTACGCCCATCTCGGCGGCGCGCCCGCACTGAACGGGTATGCCTATGCGTTCAGGAATGGGTGAATGAAGCCGTAGTTCTCGCCTCATACACAGCTCTCGTCCCGGACAAGCGCAGCGAAGCGCTGATCCGGGACCCACACGCCGGCAACAGTTTTGAAGGCTAGTAGTTGCCAGCCTGCCGTCACCACATCGGCCTATGGTTGGATCCCGGACCTGCGCTTCGCTTGTCCGGGTGACGGCGGAGTTTATGGCTTGCTACCTTGTCCTGATGATCTGCAGCAGCTCGTCGCCGTAATGCTCGAGCTTCTTGTCGCCGATCCCCGGCACGGTGCGGAGTTCGTCCAGCGTCGTCGGCCAGGCCCGGACGATACCGTCGATCGTCGCATCGTGCAGCACCACATAGGCCGGGACGCCGCGTTCGCGCGCGACGTCTGAACGCCAGGCGCGCAGGCGCGCACGCAGCTCTGGATCGACATCGCCTTGCGGCGCACCCGCAGCAGGCGCGAGGTCGCCGCGGCGGGACTTGGCCCGGCTCGAGCGGATGCGCGTGGCGGGCGCCTCCTCGCGCAGCCAGACCTCCGTTTCGCCGCGCAGCACGCCGCGGGAGGAGTCCGTCAGCTTCAGCGCACCGAATGCTTCGCTGTCACTCTGCAAATGCCCCATCGCCACCAATTGGCGCAGGACCGTGCGCCACTGCTTTTCGTTGAGCTCGCGGCCGATGCCGAACACCGACAGCTTGTCGTGGCCGAACTGCGTCACCTTCTCGGTCAACCGCCCCACCAGCACGTCGATCAGATGCATCGCGCCAAAACGCTGGCCGGTGCGATAGACGCAGGAGAGCAGCTTCTGCGCCAGCACCTTGCCGTCGCGCATCTTGGGCGGCGTCAGGCAATTGTCGCAATTGCCGCAGCTTTCGCTCAGCAGGATCTCACCGAAATAGGCGAGCAGCCGCCGGCGCCGGCAGTGCGGCGTTTCGGCAAGGCCGACGAGCGCGTCGAGCTTTCCGATCGACACCCGCTTGAACTCTTCGGAGGCATTGGACTCGTCGATCATGCGGCGCTGCTGCACGATGTCCGAGAGGCCGTAGGCCATCCAGGCCGTCGACGGCTTGCCGTCACGGCCCGCTCGCCCCGTCTCCTGGTAATAGGCCTCGATGCTCTTGGGCAGGTCGAGATGTGCAACGAAGCGCACGTCGGGCTTGTCGATTCCCATGCCGAACGCCACCGTCGCGACGATGACGATGCCGTCCTCGTTGAGAAAGCGGTCCTGGTTGCGCGAGCGCACGCCGCCGTCGAGCCCGGCGTGGTAGGGCAGCGCCGCAATGCCGGCGTCTTGAAGCGCGGCGGCGACCTCCTCGACCCGGTTTCGCGACAGGCAATAGACGACGCCGGCATCGCCCGCGTGGCGCTCGCGGATAAGTTCCTTCAGCTGCGACACCGCGTTGCGCTTGTCGACGATCTCGTAGCGGATGTTGGGCCGGTCGAAGCTCGACACGAATTGCGGCGCGCCCGTGAGCTGAAGCCGCTCGACGATCTCCTTGCGCGTCAGCTCGTCGGCGGTCGCGGTCAGCGCGATGCGCGGCACGTCGGGAAACCGCTCGGCGATGACGGAGAGGCCGACATATTCGGGACGGAAATCATGGCCCCATTGCGAGACGCAATGCGCCTCGTCGATCGCAAACAGCGCCACCTTCGCCTGCGTCAGCAGCGACAGGCAGCGCGGCGTGACCAGCCGTTCCGGCGCGACATAGAGCAGGTCGAGATCACCCGCGAGAAGGCGCCGCTCGATGTCGGAAGCCTCCTGCGGCGTCAGCGACGAGTTCAGCGCGGCCGCATTCACGCCCGCCTCGATCAGGCCGGCCACCTGGTCGCGCATCAACGCGATCAGCGGCGAGACCACGATGCCGCAGCCTTCGCGCAGCAATGACGGAAGCTGGTAGCACAGCGACTTGCCGCCGCCGGTCGGCATCAGCACCAGGCAATTGCCGCCATCCGTGACGTGCTTGATGATCTCACCCTGCGCGCCGCGGAAGCCGGGCAGGCCGAACACGGAATGCAGCACCGACAGCGCGTCGCGGCCGGCGGCCGGCGCAGGGAGCGGAGCGGTGGAAGGAGCGGGCATGGGCGGAACAGCATCGTGCCGTGAGTTTCGTCACAAGGCCAGTCGCATGGCGGCGCGGGCGTGGCAAGACTGTTTGCGGGGCAGGCGCTTCTCTTCCCCTCTCCCCTTGCGGGAGGGTGGCTCGCCGCGATAGCGGCGAGACGGGTGAGGAGTATCTATCCTCGGATTCGATGGAGCTTGTTCTGCGGAGACATACCCCTCATCCGGCGCTTCGCGCCACCTTCTCCCGCAAGGGGAGAAGGAGGGCAGCAGCTACGCTCCGATCCGTCGCAACGCCTCTGCGACCGTCACGATCGGCATGTTGCGCTTGCCGGCGGCCTCGAGTGCATGACGCATCAGGCGCGGCGTGCAGCCAAACGGGCTTGGCATATCGGCGACGTCGTGGCCGTAGAAGATCAGCCACCCGCCGCTTGCGACCGCCTCGTCGAAATAGCGATCGACGCCCGCCGGATCGATCTCGCAATTCACGAGCGGCGAGGCGCGCAGGAATTGGAGGTCGATGACGTCGCGATTGACGCCGGGAAGGATGCCGCGCGCGGAACGGAAGGCCTTTGCGAGTTGCGGTTTGCGCCAGACCGAGGCGATCCCATAGGGATAGGCGAAGTTCTCCAGCTTGATCGAGGAATCGATAGCGCGGAAATGACTGCGGTTCCGATCGATCTCGCGAGCCATCGCAGCTTCGTCCAGATTGGCCGAGCACCGGTGCGAGAAGGTGTGGCAGGCAATCTCGTGCCCGGCGCGGTGAAGTCGCACGATTGCCTCGTTCGACAGTCCACGCCAATGGTCCGAAGGACGATCGATCAGGCTGCCGGCGAGGTAATAGGTGCCGCGGCCGCCATGTTGCTCCAGAAGCTCGGCGCCCTCACTTGCGGCGCTATCGGGGGCATCGTCGAAAGTGAAGCTCACCATCGGCGCATGCGCGGGCAGTCGGTGCGGCGCGGCACGGAAATGCCGGGCCAGCCGATTGCTCACGCGTCCCTGGAGTGCCGACAACACGAACTGAGTTTCCTGTGATTCCGTGTCTGTACTGAAACATTCGCGCCCAGGCCGAGGCAAGCCTAACGCCTGAGTAATCCTAACGGGGCACCAAGATCGTTTCGGCTAGCGCGCCGCCACCGGCGCGTCCGAGCCCGCGCCGAGATAGCGCAACCAATTGCGGAACAGCACCGCCGCGGCAATGCCAGCCCCGATATCGGCGCGGAGGTTCAATCCAGGCAGTTCGTTGGTCAGCGCCGGATGTCGCTGGTGTGCCGCCTTCTTTTCGAAGCGAGTCAATTTCTCTTCCGTCGCTGCGTCAAAATAGCTCACCGGCAGTCGCGGATAGGTCTCGCGCTCCCGCGCGAGATAGCGGCCGATGTCACGCAGATATTCTCGCTGGAGCGACAGCGCGTCATATTCCGGGTGGCCCTGGAAGAACACGAAGCGGCTGGCATATTGGCGAACGAAGACGTCGACGCCGGCTTGGCCGGAGCGAGTCAGCACCTGATAACCGGCCTGTACGAGGTCGCTTTCGGCGATCTCGTTCAGGCGGGAATGCGAGACCTTGAACGGTGCAGGCGCAGCACGGGTCAGCGAATCGCTCGCCACGACTTCGCAATCGAAAACGCCGTGACATTTGGCCGGCAGCCGCCGCCGTTCGATACCGTCGAGATGCAGCACCGCGGCATGTGCGGCAAGGCATGACCAGATCGCCGAGCGTGTGTTGGCCTTGGCCCAGTCGATGAGGTTCGTCAGGTCCCGCCAATATGGCTCCTGGTCGAGCTCAGGCGCGATCGGCTCTGCGCCGGTCACAATCAGCCCGTCGAACTTCCCGCGCTCGAGATCCGAAAGGTCGGAATACTCGCTCTCGACATGCCACTTTGCTTCCGGCGACCGCTTCACGCTGGGTAGCGAGAAGCAGTGGAAGCGGATACGGCGCGGACCAGCGGCAGCCTGGAGCAGTTTCTTGAACTGGCGCTCGGTCGCCTTCAGCGCGGGATCCGGCATGTTGTTGACGAGCCCGATGGTGAGTTCGACGCCGGCGTCGCGCGCGAGATCGTGCGCGGCCGGCACCAGCGCCGGGCCGTCGATGACTTGATCTCTCTCGATCAAGATCGTCATGGCGCCGCCGCCTACTCCGCGGCCTCGAGGCGCGCCATCGGGCAGGCCTTTTCCAGCGCCTGGTCGATGTCCTCGATGATGTCCGAGACATGCTCGATGCCGATCGACAAACGGATGGTCTCCGGCAACACACCGGCGATGCGCTGCTGCTCCGCCGACATCTGCCGGTGGGTGGTCGAAGCCGGATGGCAGGCCAGCGACTTGGCATCGCCGATATTGACGAGGCGCGTGATCAGCTTCAGCGCATCATAGAAGGTCTTGCCGGCCTCCATGCCGCCCTTGATGCCAAAGGTGAAGAGCGAGGAGGCGTTGCCGTTCAGGTACTTCTGCACCAGCGGATAGTAGGGACTGTCCGGAAAGCCGGTGTAATTGACCCACGCGACCCGCGGATCGCCGCGGAGGAATTCGGCGACCTTCCGCGCATTCTCGACATGGCGCTCCATGCGCAGCGCCACGGTCTCGATGCCCTGGAGCAGCAGGAAGGCGTTGAACGGCGACAGCACCGAGCCCATCGTGCGCTGATAGACGCTGCGCGCGCGCTCGATATAGGCGGTGCGGCCGAAGCGCTCGGCATAGACGAGGCCGTGATAGGAGGCGTCCGGCTTGTTGTAGGCCGGGAAGCGCTCGGCATATTTGGCCCAGGGGAAATTTCCGGAATCGACGATGGCGCCGCCGAGCGTGGTGCCGTGACCGCCCAGGAACTTGGTCAGCGAGTGCACGGCAATGTCGGCGCCGTAGTCGAACGGCTTGAGCAGGATCGGAGTTGCCACGGTGTTGTCGACGATCAGCGGCACGCCATGCGCATGCGCGATCTTCGCCAGCGCCTCGATGTCGCAGACATTGCCGGCGGGATTGCCGATGGTCTCGGCAAACACGGCGCGGGTGTCCTCGTCGATCAGCTTCGCGATCGCATCCGGCTTGTCGCTCTCGGCGAAGCGGCCGGTGATCCCTTGGCGCGGCAGGATGTGCGAGAGCAGCGTGTGCGTGGTGCCGTAGAGCTGCGGCACGGAAACGATGTTGCCACCGTGATCGGCGACGTTGACGAAGGCGAAATGCAGCGCGGCCTGGCCGGTCGCGACCGCGAGCGCGCCGACGCCGCCTTCGAGCTGGGCGATGCGCTTCTCCAGCACCGAGCTGGTCGGATTGGCGATGCGGCTGTAGCGAAAGCCTTCAGCCTCTAGGTTGAACAGGGCGGCTCCGTGATCGGCGCTGTCGAAGGCGTAGGCCGCGGTCTGGTAGATCGGCACGGCCACCGCATGCGTGGTGGCTTCGGGCTCGTAACCGGCGTGAATAGCGATCGTCTCGTTGCGCATTATGCCACCTCCGCGTGGGGCGGGCCGCACTTATTGGCCTGTATGAGGCATGTGCGTTGTCCGCCGTTCCTCTGTTAGAGGCGGGTGGTAAAGCGGACAATAATTCGTATAGAGATCGAGGAAGTAACCCTAACGCTTGTTGGCGAATTGACGAACATTCGCGTTAAAATGGATTAACGAGTTGGAAGATTCGCCGCGGCGGGCCACCCTCTCCCCGATCTGAAAGCAACACGGGGAGAGGGCGACATCGTCACCCTAATCCATCATCTCCCAGAGCTGGCGGCTCAGCACGCCGGCGCGCTTCTCGATCGCGGCCGCTGCATCGAGCGCCAGGTCTTCGCGATAGCGCCCGGCAATGAGCTGCACCCCGATCGGCTTGCCCTCGTGCAACGCGACCGGCACCACAGCGCCGGGCAGGCCCAGCACGTTGATGGCGGAGATGAAGCGGATCTCGCCCCAAAAGATCTCCTGGACGCGCTCGGGACTGACGGTGTCGTCGCGCGGGCCCGGCGTCGGCTTCACCGTGGTCGGTGCCAGCACGACCGGATATTCCTCGAAGAACAATTGCCAGGCACGGATGTGGCCACTGCGCGCGGCCGTCGCCTGCATCCAGGCCTTGAGATCGAGCACGTTCGCCTTGGCCTTCATGCCGCCCCAGGCTTTGTGGAAATCCTCGGACGTGACCTTCAGCATGCCGGCCTCCTGCATCATCACGGTCTCGTTGGTGATGATGTCGCACCAGCTCTGCCAGACACCGTTGATGTCGGGCACCTCGACCTCGCTGACGCGATAGCCTGACCGCTCGAGATGATCGGCTGCCATGCGCAGCGCCGCGGAGACGGACGGATCGACGTCCATATCCTCGGGGATTTTTGCCAGAGCGACCTTGATCGGGCCCTTCGGCCTTGGACCGACCAGCGGTGCCGGCACCCACCAGGGGTCGCGCGGATCGCGTTGGCTCATCGCCTCCAGCGCGAGGCGAACGTCGGCGACGTGGCGCGCGAGCGGCCCTTGCGCCGACATCAGATGCGCCAGCATCGGCCGCTCCGCCGTTGCGCTCTCGTTGAACGCGGGAATACGCCCCTGCGTCGGCTTGATGGTGGCGACGCCGTTGCAATGCGCCGGCCAGCGCAGCGAGCCGCCGATGTCGTTGCCGTGGGCGATGGTGCCGATGCCCGCCGCGACTGCCGCGCCCGCACCGCCCGAGGAGCCGCCGCAGGTGATATCAGGATCCCAGGGGTTCAGCGTCAGCCCGTGCAAGGGATTGTCGGTGAAGCCGCGGAAAGAGAATTCCGGGGTGTTGGTCAGCCCGATGACGATCGCGCCGGCCTTCTTGAGGTTGCGCACGACCGGCGCATCCGAGGGGGCAATCAGGCCCTTGTTGGCGGGCACGCCGTTGAAGTTCGGCCGCCCCTGATAATCGACGTTTTCCTTGATCGTGATCGGCACGCCGTGCAGGAGGCCGAGCTCGCCACCCCTGGCGCGCTGCTTGTCGGCCGCATGTGCGGCCTTCAACGCCTCTTCCGAGAGGTCGACGACGACGGCGTTCAGCCGCGGATTGACGGTGCGCATCCGATCGAGATGCGCTTCGACCGCCTCGATTGCAGAGATGGCGCCGGAGCGGATCGCAGCCGCGGTCTCGACCGCCGACCATTGCCAGGCCGGTCCTTTCGGGCGACGCGGTGCGGCGGATTTCCCTCGGGCGGCCTTACTGGCCGGCTTCGGGGCCGCGCTCTTGCGGCCGGGGGCCGCCTTCGAAGTCTTAGCCGCCTTCTTCGAAACACTCTTCTTCTTGGTCGCCGTCTTCTTCGCCACGCCAGCATCTCCTTGAATTGCGCGGCGAAGGTTACGGACGGCATGCCGCCCTGTACAGATCCGTTTCTGCATGGCGCGATGACGTGAGGACCGATGCGCCCAATCGTGAGTAAGTCTCTACGCCTTCGCTCTACTCCGCCGGGCACGCCGCGACGGCGGCCGCCGCGCGATCGAGCCGGAGGCTCCACAGCGCCAGCGCGAGACCAATCGCCGTGATTCCGGCTGCCACCAGAGGCAGCGCGGAGAGACCGAGCCCGTGATCGATGGTAGCGCCGCCGGCCCAGGCGCCGAGAGCGTTGCCGAGATTGAACGCGGCGATGTTGAGGCTGGAAGCCAGCGTGCGGCCGCTTGGGCCGGCGGCCTCCAGCACACGAAGCTGGAGCGGGGCAACGGTTGCGAAGGCGGCGATGCCGAGCAGCAGGATCAGCGCGATGGACAGGATCTTGATCGACAGCACGGCGGCCAGGCCAAGCAGCACGATCGCAAGCGCGGCCAACGTGCCGGTCAGGGCCGGTCCGAGGCCGCGGTCCGCAAGCTTGCCGCCGGCGACGTTGCCGATCGCGAGCCCGACGCCGAACACGAGCAGGATCGGCGAGACGGCGGTCTCCGAGAAGCCGGTGAAACGCGTCAGGATCGGCTGGATATAGGTGAAGACGACGAACAGGCCGGCGAAGCCGAACACCGTCATCGCGAGGCCGAGCAGCACCTGCGGGCGGCCGAGCACTGCCACTTCTTCGGCAAGCGAGATCGGCTTGTCGCCATTGCCGACATGTCCGGGCACGAGCGCAGCCACCACCACGAACGCAATCACGCCGATGACCGTCACGGCCCAGAACGCCGCGCGCCAGCCGAGCATCAGGCCGAACCAGGCGCCAAAGGGCACACCCAGAAGCGTCGCGACCGTGAGGCCGATGAACATGGTTGCGATCGCGGACGCGCGCTTGTCCTCGGCGACGAGGCCGGTGGCCACGACCGAGCCGACACCGAAGAACGTGCCGTGGGCGAGCGAGGTCAGCACGCGTGCGGCCATCAGCCATTCGTAGCTCGGCGCCAGCGCGCAGGCTGCGTTGCCCAGCGTGAAGATCGCCATCAACGCGAGCAGCACCGTCTTCCGCGGCATCCGTCGCGTCGCCAGCGTCAGCACCGGCGCGCCGACGAACACGCCGAGCGCGTAGCCCGATATCAGCAGGCCCGCGACCGGCACCGAGACGTGCATGTCGGCTGCGACCTGGAGCAGGAGGCCCATGATGATGAATTCGGTGGTGCCGATGCCGAAGGCACCGGCGGTGAGCGCGAGGACGGCGGGAGGCATGCGTAGCTCCAATGGACGGCACGAGCCACGCAGATAGCGGCACTGCCGCAGAACTATTAGAATGTCCGCAATCCAATCATTTGTGACGTGAATTCACATGGCCCGTTTCGACACCAACCGCTCTGCCGAGATGGAGGTCTTCGTCCGCGTCGTCGATCTCGGCGGCTTCACCCAGGCCGCTCGAAAGCTGCGCCTGACGCCATCGGGCGTCAGCAAGCTGATGTCGCGGCTGGAGGCGCGGCTCGGCGCGCGCCTCGTCAACCGCACGACGCGCAAACTGACGCTGACCGAGGAAGGCCAGGCCTTCTACGAGCGCGCCGTTCGCATCCTCGCCGAGATCGAGGAGGCCGAGCGCGAGGCGGCCTCAGGCGCGGCGCCGCGCGGCCGCCTCACGGTCAATTGCAACATTCCCTTCGGCATGCTGCACGTGATGCCGTTGATCCCGCGCTTCCTGGAACAGCATCCCGACGTCACGCTGGATCTCGTCCTCACCGATACGCTGATCGACCTGATGCAGGAGCGCGCGGACGTCGCCATTCGAGTCGGCCCGTTGCGCGCCTCACGCCTCGTCGCGAGAAAGCTCGGCGGCAGCCGCATGGTCGTGGTCGGCGCGCCGGATTATCTCGCCCGCTTCGGCTCGCCGAAGATTCCGGCGGATCTCAATGAGCACCGCGGCATCGGCTGGACCTTTCCGCGCAGCATCCGCGGCTGGCCGTTCAAGCGCGGCGACCATACCGAGGAAGCCATGCCACCGCCCGTCGCGCGCGCCAGCGACGGCGAAGCCGCCCGCCGCCTTGCGCTGGGCGGTGTCGGCCTTGCCCGCCTCGCCCTCTTCCACATCGGCCCGGATATCGAATCCGGCCGTCTCGTCCCGGTGCTGCAAGGCTACAATCCCGGCGACCGCGAAGACATCCACGCCGTCTATGTCGGCCACACCGCGCCACTCCCGGCGCGCGTCCGCGCATTCATCGATTTTCTCGCAGAGCACGTG
The DNA here is from genome assembly GCF_001556045.1 of Bradyrhizobium sp. CCH5-F6. Lineage (GTDB taxonomy): Bacteria > Pseudomonadota > Alphaproteobacteria > Rhizobiales > Xanthobacteraceae > Bradyrhizobium. Next base: position 28,537 of record NZ_LSIC01000011.1, on the reverse strand, counting down.
CGGGTAAGCGATCCCGTCCTGAAGCGCGCCGGCGATGGAAGGTGGAGATTGGTGGGATGATGCTGGCCAAGTGCGTCGGCCGATTTGCGATATGCCCTCGCGGATCATGGCAGCCTGTCTGCAATCGCCGCGATTTCAGCCCAGGATCGAAGTGGAGGGCCGGAAGCCCGCATCAGTGCTCGGTCCCCCTCAAGCTAATCACGATGCCGGTTGGTTCGGGCTGATGAGCGCGCAACCTGGTGAGTGACCCGTCGCTCCAATCCGCGATGTTGATCACCTCGCCGCTCCGCGGCTCCATTCGAGGCACCTCGATCAGCTCCAGGACATTCAGCCCCCTCTCGTCGAGGAAAAATGTGTGGTCACCGAACACGTCGTTCAAGCCCGGAATCGCCGGACTGTCGTCGGCGACGACGTGAGCATTGAACTGGTTGAGCATCTGCTCGATCTGGGTTGAGTTCAGCTTCATGATGACTCCTGATCTTGATTTGCAGCATCTCGACGCCGTGCGCAGGTTCGCGCAGTCAGCGAAGTCCGCCGCTTTTCCTTGCGGCCCCCCGACGGAAAGCCATTCATGTGGTTCGATGCAGAACGCACGCCGCGGCAAGCGCCGGTGCTCAGACGTCGTGCGCGATCCGGGCTTGTGTCCGAAATGAACTTCGCGGATCGACGATCATCAAGAATCTCGCCGCATGGCCTGACATATTTTCTCAGCTCTTCATGTCTGTCTTTGCGAGCTCGAGATCGATGGCGCCCGCACAGGCTCTGGCCAAGGAATAGTCCATGCTCGTGGAGGCGACATTCCTCACGACCTCGCTGACGAGGTTTTCCTTGGAATAGGCACTGGTCGTCTTGAACCGCGCGATCGCCCCGTCTGCGGCTGTGAACTGGCTAACGCAGAGCGGTACGAGAATGGACATCCGGCCACTGCTCTCCGCTGCCACGCTCATGATTCTGGCGCGCTCGCTCGTGACCCAACCGCCCCAGATGAAACCGATCGTCACGGTCGCGACGCCGCCGATGGCGATCCCCTGAAGGAGACGGCTTCGCGATTCACCCTGCAAGAGCGTGGGAAGCTCCATGTGTATGGCCTTTTCTGAATGGCTGAATACGAGAAGAGACGCAGACTGCATCGTTGTCGATCGTTGTCGCGCCGACATGTCCGGCCTCCGGCGAGAGCCGTCGGCGAAACGAGCGAGATTCGACTATCGACTCGAGGACGAATTGGAGCACACGAGGATTCGTCCGCCAGCCCCAGGCGGCGTTGCGCCAACCTGTGATCGCCGCTCGAAGGCTCCCGGATGCGAAATGCCGGCCATCTTCGCTTCAAGCCTTGCAAGCCATCAAAGTGGGAGCTGCGACCCTTTTATCTACTCTTCTTTGCCGGCCCGAAATCCGGTTGCCACACGACTTCCTTCCGGCTCGGCTGTGCCGCGATCACCTTGGCCTTTTCCTTCTTCGGCTTCTTTGTTTCGCGATTGCCGCGTTGCTGTCCCTTGGCCACGATGTTCATCTCCTGTTGAGGTTCGAGTTCATTCAGTTCGTCCGACTGCAGGATGCGCCCGCGCGGCGTACAGACGCGGACGTCCATATAGCCGTCGCGAAGCAGCTTTCGCGCAAGCCGCAGCGCGACCGCGGCGCTTCCGCGACCGAGATTGGCGCCGCCATACTCGTTGGTTCCCGTGACCAGGTAAGGCACGCGCTTTGGCCTAGCCATTGAATAGGGCCGCGACAAACATCAGAAGCAGGAGATACAGCGGAGCGATCACCGGCGGGACGATCCACTCCGAGGCGCAACAACGCGACATCGAGCGCTCCTGCAACTCTGTCGGCGGGAGCGCACGTGACCCTCAGTCACCGGTCGATGCCGTTGAGAAGTGCGGTGATGCCACAATCCTACGCCTGCGGCATGCCAATAGCGAGCGCTAAAACGCCGCGTATGAGCGTGGGTCGCGCCGCAGCGTCGGCGCGCAACAATGACGAATATACTGGCTATTGCCCTCCGATGGGCGCATGGTTGTCACTGCCGGTCGGTTGCGGCCCCTCTTGTAAGAAGGCAGGCGTGCATGACCATCCGCTCACGGCGAGAGACCGTCGCGTTCAAGCATCCTTTCCGGATTCGCGGCATCGAGCGAGTGCTGCCCGCCGGCGCCTACGAGGTCATCACCGACGAAGAAAAGATAGAGGGTCTCACCTTCTCGGCCTACCGCCGCGTCGCGACGATGATCGTGGTGCCAGCGGAAGGCGTTCGCAATTCCATGGAGATGCTCTCAATCGGCTCGGTCGACCTCGCCAATGCGCAGGCCGCGGATGCGAGCGCCGACCATGACTGACCGGCCGGTCGATCTCGACAAGCATCGCGGGATGGCGGCACAGAAAGCCACCGATCTGCGCCGTGCGCTGGCCGACGTCGAAGCCCATGTCAGGGAGTTGCGCGAGCGGGAGACCGAACTCGAACACCGCATGATGACGGTGCCTGCCGCTTCGTGGCCGGAGGCCGCCGTCAAGGCGCGGCACCTGCTCAATCTCTATGCCGCGAGCCTACCTGCCGAGGATACGAGGCACCGCGCGCTGGTGGCGGCGTTGCTCGATGATTTCGCCCGGCTCTCCGGGGAAGGCTGAGCGCAGAGCAAGACGCTCGAAGCGCGGTCGTGCTAGGAGCCCGCGCAAGGGAGGACACCATGACGCTCACGAGCGGCCGCTACATTGGCCACGAACATGACCGGATGATCGTGCTGTTCTCGATGCAGGACGACGGCAAGGAAATTCCTTGCGCGATCTCGACCACCGCGATGGACTCGCTCGAGTCTGGCCCGCCGGTCCGCCCCGAGCAGCGCGAGGCCCAGTTCGTCCGCCTGCGCGATCGCATCGAGGCGCGCGCGGCCAGCAAATATCGAGCGACGGAGCTTGAAGGCAATCCACGGGGGATCGTGCTGCGGGGGATCGATTTCAGGACATAGCAAGTCGCCATGTCCTGATTGCGAGAGCAGCACCGGCGGTTTGTTCGCGAGGTGACCAGCTCCTGGCACTCGCCGATTGTCCGTCCTGTCGTCGATTGTCTTGCCGGCAAGTGCTCGGCACTCTCGCTAAGCGCGTTCGGCCCTGGTGGTGTCCGGCAAGGGCGGCTTGCGTTCCGGCAGCTTCTTTTTCGGAGGTGCTGGCAGCAAGCCTTCCCTGATGGCCTGCTTGCGAGCGAGCTTGCGAGCCCGGCGAATGGCCTCGGATTTTTCGCGCGTCTTCCGTTCCGAAGGTTTCTCGTAGGAGCGGCGCTGCTTCATTTCGCGGAAGACGCCCTCGCGTTGCATCTTCTTCTTCAGAACACGAAGCGCCTGGTCGACGTTGTTGTCGCGAACAAGTACCTGCAATTGAAACTCCTCGCTGGGCTGCGAAATGCGGCAGTCCTGCATGCAGCCAATTGCGCAGGAGTCTCGTGGCGATGGTGAGGATCAGAGTGACGGCGGCATTCTTCCGCCGGCCACGAAAGCCGGTTCATGCGTCGCGGCAATCAAGTTCGGTGAAGCAACCGTGACTACTGTCAGCGGCGCTGTCAATGGATAAGGCCGTCCGCACATTTGGACAGCTCCATCGGGGCTTCTCGACGTCGCAAGGAACGACCGCCGAAACAATTTCGGGCGTTGCCTTGCAAAAGACTGAAACTCATGTATATTAAAGGAATTCGATTAGCCGCTGTGCCTTGTTGAACGCGCCCGCGGGCTCCTTTTCCAAAGACATCGACGAAGTTGAAGACTATCGCGTGATCGTCACGCGACATGCGCTCGTGCGCTTTGGAGAACGAAAATGACGACAGGTACTGTTAAGTGGTTCAACGGCCAAAAGGGCTTCGGATTCATCCAGCCGAACGACGGCAGCAATGATGTGTTCGTGCACATCAGCGCGGTCGAACGGGCTGGTCTTGCTGGTCTCGCAGAGGGCCAGAAGGTCAACTTCGAGGTCAAGACCGACAAGATGCGCGGCAAAGTAAGCGCCGAAAACCTTTCGCTGGCTTGATTTGCCGGCGCCGTTTTCACGGATGTACTGAAACGGCACGCTGCCCGCTCGATCTTCGGATGGAGCGGGTTTTGTTTATACGAATGCGGGTTGAGGGATGATCGCCAGGAAATCGGCAGAGCCGTCGCCCGAAGGCATAGCGCGATCGAACCGCAAACGATTGGCTGCCGAGGACGGCGCGCGAGCGATGGCGGACGCGGAAAAGCATGCCGTCGAGGTGCGGAAGAACATGGCGCGCCTCCGCGAGCTGCGTGAGGCCAGGGAAGTTTCCGAGACGGCGCTTCGCGCATCGTTGCCGCCCCCCGCACCCAAAAAACGCAAAAAGGCTGGCGCGACCGTCAAACCCAGCAGCGCGCGGTAACGTCGTGAAACCAAGTCACACACCAGCAGGGTGGATCGTGCCCAGAGTCAAAGCAGACGGCGGCGGAACGATCACTTTCATGCTCGCGCTTGGCGCAGCGAGACAGATGTGCAGACTCAGGACGACGTTTCAGACCGACAAGCAGGCCTTCAGTTATCTTCACAAGTATCGAAAAGAATTCGAGCATATCGCCCGTGCGCGCCTCGCTTCGGGCGAGCTTGAAGATGGAATCGTCGTGCTCTCAATGCTCTGAGCTGAGCGCGAGGACTATTCCTCGGCGTCTTTCGACTTGGCTTCGCGCGCCAATCGGGCTGCCTTCAAGCGCTCGCGATTTTCGTGCAGGGATTGCTGGTCTTTCGCGTAGTCGGTCATCGGTTTTTCCGTCCTGACCGCCTTGAAGGCGTTGTTCGCTTCCCGCAGATGCCGGGCAGTCTTCGCTTCGTTCTTGATCATTTTGATCTCCAGGAATTGCATATCTGTCGTGGCTCAGACGTTTGCCATGGCAACCCACGCGTTGCTTCATAACCCGGGCTTGCTTCTGTGGCGACGCATGACGGAGCTTTGAGTGGTTCGGCAAGCCCTCTTCTCCCCGAGGCGCTCGATTGCCTCACATCACCAAAGGAGAAAGAGCGTCGCATTCTGCAGTCGGCCAGCCAGCGAATGCAAGCACTCGCGGGCGAGATATGACCTGAGAAGCAAACCGGCGTGAACGCGCTTTTGTTTCTACACCAGATCCTTCGCGAAGTCTCGGTGCGTCATCGAGCAGGCGCACATGAGATGCGGATCATGGTCATCAACTCGTTTGCTGGATCCCGGTTCCTGCCGCCTTTCGGCAGCTCCGGGATTGGGCGGCCCCTTCGTCCGCAAGAGTTCGGCCGGCTCACAACCCGTCAAATCATCCTGATCGCATTGCGTCTTGGGCGTTTGCACGTCCTTCCGGCCGATTTCTGAACGCCGTGATCGCCATATGGACCAGATGCAGCTTGCCCTCGACTGCGGGCGAAATGTCGAAGGGGTACGCAGCGGGAAGTCCCAGTGAGCGGTTGAGGCGGTTGATCGTCAGCGCGAGTGGAGTCCACAACTCCAGAAGCGCACCGAAGTCGCTCTCCAGATACGGGTCGTTCAGCGTGTGCTGCGCGCGCGCATCCAACGACAGCGGAAGTCCCGCCATGGAATCCAGGGTCGAGACGATGTGCAAGAAGTGAGCAAATGTCTCGGCCCAATCTTCCCAGGGATGAGACGTCGCGTACATGCTGATGTGGCTTGCCGGATCGTCAGACCAATTCTGACGCGCGTAATAGGCGGCAAGCGCAGCCTGGTAGTTCTCGGTCTCGTCGCCAAACACCAGCCGAAATGGTGCTCGGAACCCTGCCTCGTGTATCAGGGCATTCCAGTAGAAATGTCCTATTTCGTGCCGGAAATGACCAAGCAGGGTGCGGTAGGGTTCGCGAAAGGAAACGCGCCTGATCTCGCGTTTCACGTCGTCCGCCTCCGCAAGATTGAGCGTGATCAGACCGGATTCGTGCCCGGTCATGACCGGCCCGTGCTCGTCGGACAGAATCTCGAACGACAGCCGAAATCCACCCGCGAATGCGATGGGCAGGCGGAGCCGTCGCAGGTCGTAGATCAGTCTGCGCTTGGCTTCCTCCACGCGCGTCCAAAGCGACACGTTATGGGGATTTTGGGTGGCGGGAATGACACGTGTGAGCGAGCAGGACAGGCAGTAGGAAGTTGGCGCAACGGCGCACCAGTTGCACGCGATGATGTTCCGATTGGCGCAGGCCTGGCCGCTTTCGACGCCCACCATCGCCATGCTCTCCGGATCGAACATCAGCGGCTGCTTGCACCTGTTGCATTCGGTGAGCTCGAAAGCCACCAATTGGCGGCAATGAGGGCATTTGAAATCTCTCATGATCGCTCACGGCCGTTGCGGACGTCGATCAGCGCGCGCTGCCTCTTCAATGCGCGTTTCCTCAGAATGTCGGCATCGACGTCGTTCACAGTGCGGCACGCTCCCTGGTAGGACGCCTTCTCGGAAACAGGCTGTGCCAGCCAGTCTTGCGCGGGTTGGACGGACATGGGTTTGGATCCGGATCGCATTTTCATCTTCAAGAAAGCCTACAGTTTGAAACGGGTTCCCGTCAGGGGCCAGACGGATCTGCGACGGGATCGAGTATCCGGCTGGCGATCGGAGTTCGGATGACATACTGTTCGGGCTTGAGCGCTCTCGGCATTCATCGGTGACGATGCGCAGACGTGTTTCGCGACAGTCTCAATCGTCGCGCTGGAGCCAGGTCCATGAAGATCCGTGTCGGCTTCGAGATGATCTACGACTTTCCGCAACGGACACCCCTGATTGCCGTCGTCGGCACGCATTTCACGCGCGCATCCGACATCATCGTGCCCGACCATCTCATCACCCATCCCTCTGTGCCGATCACGCCCTATCGCGACGGCTTCGGGAATTGGTGTAGCCGTCTTGTCGCGCCCGCAGGCCGCATGGTCCTCACAGCGGACGGCACGGTGAGGGACAGCGGTTTGCCCGATCCCATCGTGCCATCAGCACAGCAGCATGCGGTGGAGGATCTTCCGCCGGACACCATCGTGTATTTGCTCGGCAGCCGATATGTCGAGACCGACCGGCTTACCGAAATGGCGTGGAAGCTGTTCGAGAGGACGGCGCCCGGTTGGGCGCGGGTCGAGGCCATCTGCGACTTCGTTCATAATCACATCTCCTTCGGCTACGAGCACGCCCGCTCCACCAAGACCGCATGGGAGGTGTTTACCGAAGCCAAAGGCGTCTGCCGGGACTATGCACATCTGGCTATCGCGTTCTGCCGCTGCATGAACATTCCCGCGCGCTACTGCACGGGCTATCTCGGTGACATAGGTATGGCGCCTCCATATGCCGCCGGCGATTTCGCCGGATGGTTCGAAGCCTATATCGGCGGTCGCTGGCACACATTCGATCCACGGAACAACGTTCCGCGGATCGGTCGCGTCCTGATCGCGCAAGGCCGCGATGCCGCCGACGTTCCAATCACCCAGACGTTCGGACCCAACACGCTGCTGAGCTTCAAGGTCTGGACCGACGAAGTCGTCTGATGATCGTCGCAGTGGCGAACGCCTATTGCTTGGCTTTGTTGGCTTCGAAGGTCAGTGCCGCCTGAAAGACGCGACCGGCCTCCGTTCGGACCTCGATCGCAACGTCCGGGCGTTCTTCCTGACCCGCCAGATCGCGAGCCAATCCCGCCAATGTGTTAGCCGCCTCCATCTCCGCCTCTCGCTGCGTGGAGAACTCTATTCCTTCTTCGTCCGGATAGATCTCGCGATCGTCTCTGATGTCGAAGAAATATCTGATCATCATGAGCGCCCCCGTTGGAGAGATAGTCACGCCAGCGTCGGAGGCCTGAAGGCATCTCCTGGCCTTTCCCGTTACATTGGCGGCTGCAATCCCGGGGAACTCAGCCACTTGTTCACCTCCAGGGCAACATCGATCTGCCGAGCCTTCTGAAGAAGTTCGGCGCGCCGGACGCAGACAGGCATTCCCTGGGCCTGCTGGCGCAAATTGATGGCCTCTTGCGTGAGGCGGTATTCGAATGTTGAAGATTGAGACGCGCAACGAGCCTGCATGGTTTGCTCCCTTTTGTGGGCGGGAGCGCGACAGGCGTTCTCATCACCGATGGATGCCTCGGGTCGGGCGGTGATGATTCTCATATAGGTGCTTGGAGGCACCTAACCAGACCACCGAACCGACTATTTCGACCGCTGCAGAGCCGGTGAGGCAATTCCGGCATTGTTATTCAGGAACCAGCGGGGAAGGCTGCGAAGCTCCTCCGGGGAACAGGCGCGGCGGTCGACGGCGGCCCGCTCGATCCGGCTCAGGCAAAGCGCCCGCTCGTATCGGTCTTCAAACCCGAAAGAAGTGGCAATAGTGGCCGAAGGGGGTCTCAATGTCTGGTGCTCGCGTTCCGATAGATGATCGATACGCAGAACAGCCGTTCAGTTCCCGAGCGCACTTCCACCGCCAGATCGGGACGTTCGGTTTTGAAGACGGACTCCTTGGCGATCCCGGTCAGCGTTTGCATCGCTTCGACTTCGGCGGCTTTTTGATCGGGCAAGCGAAGTCCTTCCTCATCCGCAAAGAAATCGCGACCACTTTGGATGTCAAAGAAATAGCGTTCCATGAAGCACTCCGTTCCAGGCAGGCGGGAGCGCTCTCGGTCTCTCAGCCACCGACGCCCACAGGACAAGCCGCGGCCGGTGATGGCATGACAATACGCCAGCCATCCCCTGGTTGCTAGGAATTACTCGGACATTGCAACCCGGCCAGGGCGAGCTGGCCGTGCGTTCCGCAGCCTGAGCAGTGAAGGTCCACGTCCTTTTGTCGTGTCCAGTCACCACGGCCGATCCGGCTTGCCGGGCCGGCAATCGTTCAAGACAGCGGGTGGCGTACGAGTGGCGGAGGGAGATCAACTGGGATGGTCCAACTTGCGCTTTGCGGCCCTCTCATGCCGCCACAAAGACCTTTCGGGGGCCCTCCAATCCTGAACCCTCGATTCAAGATTGATTCGTACTTGGGTCGCGCTGGTTCAATGACATTAACGACGCGTGAGTGACGATTCCGCAGCTTGCCCAAAATGTGAAAGGCCTCACACGACAATCTCGGCTTCGCGTTACGCTTCAGTTGGGGCGCACGAGGAGGCAGGTCATGGAGAACACACCAGCCCAGCGTCCGATATGCCGACTGTTCGGGCAACTGGAAGTCTGGGGTCGCCACGGGACCCGCGTTGAGTTTCTCAGCGAACGCTCGAAACATCTCTTTGCCGTGCTTGCCCTGCAGAAACGGGCACCCGTCAGTCGTGACGTCCTCGTCGCGCGTCTTTGGAACGATGGACCAGCCGAGCGTCTTCGCCGCAACCTCAGTACCGAAGTATGGCGCCTTCGTTGCGCGCTTGCGAACGCCGGCGAGAATGCCTCGCAGTGGATCAACGCCCGGCCAGAATCGCTGTCCTTGTCTGCAAACCAGCAGGTATGGATCGACATTGAAGCGTTTGATCAGTGCATCAGGGCGCCTTCACCGCAGTCGATCCCCTCAAACTCGCTTGCGACATCGGAAACCATCGAGCAACTCTATCGCGGCGATCTTCTTCCCGAACTCAACTACGACTGGTGTCTGGCAGACAGGGAGGCCTATCGCGGCCGCTTCCTCGCCTGCCTCGAGACCCTGCTGATTGCGGCAAAGCACAGGTCCGATTGGGGAGAAGCCATCCGCATTTCGCGCCGAATCCTGGCCGAGGATTCCTTCCTCGAGCACATCCACCGCGAGATCATGCATTGCTACGACATGATGGGGGATCGGGTAGCCGCACTACGGCACTATGAGAAGCTTCAGCGCGTGTTTCGGCACGAGCTCGGAGTCTCGCCAACCCGTGAAACCACAGCGCTATTTCGTCGTCTCCGCGACGATGGGCCACAGCAACCGGATACGATCGCTCCGGAGTGCAACGTCGACCGGGACTTTGAGCGCCGGCTCGAACTCATCCAGAAGCAGCTCCATCAACTCAGCCAGGAAGTTCGGGCCTTCGCTTCGATCATGCAGACTGCCGCTCGCCCGAGGCCGCTGCACCAAGCCATCGAAATGCCGCCGGGCATCGATCTGGCGCAAAAAATTTCCTCCGCATCCTAATTTGTGAGACCCCGCCGCTCCGGTTGTGACCGGCGCGAGAGACCAGCGCGCGATGATCGCCTGGTGTCACGGAGTGCGGACGCGAACGAGCCGCAAGCCCTGGCCGGTCGCAGTGTCCGAATCCGAACCACCAATTGCGAGGAACGATCATGCCAAATTACAAAGCATATATCGCTGCCATCGACCATTATCCAAACCCCGCAAACAACCTTCCGAGTTGTATCAACGACGCGAAAGCGTTCCATCAGAAGATTACCGACGTCTACAAATTTGCAGACGTTCGATTCGACCACGACGAAAAAGCAACCCTGCAGAACGTCGAGGCTGGACTGTCCTGGCTGTTCAACGGAGCGAGCTCGGATGATCGGCTCGTGTTCTTTTTCTCCGGCCACGGCTTCCAGGTCGCCAAGGGCCAGGATCTGGAAGAGGTGCTGTGTCTGTACGACCAGTTCCTGTTCGACAACGTGCTCAGTCAGAAGTCCCAGACGGTGCCCCCTGGCGTCTTTACGCTGATATCAGACAGCTGCCACTCAGGCGGCATGTACAAGGTCATGATGACCGACGGCCACATGGACGTCGCCCAGACCAAGGTGCTCAAGGTTCCGCCGTTCGTCGAGAGCGCCAAGGTATTCCTTGATCCGCAGAAGGTCTCTCAACTGCGCTACCGGCCCTTCGGCGCGTGGCCTGGTGCGGCATCAAGGATCGGCAATCGCTTCGGGACGGCGGCCGGAAAGGAATTCGACGAGGCCGGCCAATTGCAGATGAATGGGATGCTGTTCTCCGCCTGCCTCGCAGACGAGACCGCATCTGCTTCGACGCCGAAGACCGGCGGCAAGTCGGCCTTCACCTACGCCCTGCTCGAGCAACTCACCGTCCTCGGTCCCAACGTCTCGAACCGGCGGCTCGTCGAAGGAACGACCAAGATGCTGCGGGACCTTGGCTTCCGGCAGACACCCGTCCTCACCGAACCCACCAATCCCGCTGGTCTGGCCGCCACCTCATTCCTGCTCTTCCAGGGCCAGGCCGCGTCCACACCTTCTTCCCCCGACTGGATGACGAGGATCATCCAGGATGTACTCAGCAACCAGAGAAAGGATCCGACCATGTTGCAAGACAAATCTTACGGCCAGCCTGCTGCAAGCGGCGACGAAAAATTCTGGGGTGTGCTCGCGAGCCTCGCCTCGGTGGCGGTGCCGGCCATCGTCGACGCGCTGCGAAAGGGTGACTTCGAGCCGCAAAAGGACTTCACGGCTATCCCGGGCGGCGAGGAGAAGTTCTGGCGCACCCTGCTCAACGTCGTCTCGACCGCCGTGCCGGCGGTGGTGCAGGCCTTGCGCAAGGGCGGCTACGAACCACAGAAGGATTTCTCGGGTGGTCAGGAGAAGTTCCTTGGGTCCATCCTCGGCATAGCCACCAGATGCATACCACCGCTGTTCCGCGCCATCGCGGCGCAGGGAATTCAGCCGCAGAAGGATTTTGGCGGTGAAGAGAAATTCTGGGGCGCGATCGCGAACGCGATCTCGGCGACACTGCCGGTCGTCATCAATGCGCTCAGCAAGCAGGGCACCCCCGTCAAGGGATTCGAGGATGTACCCGCCGGCGATCAGAAGTTCTTCGGCGCCATCGCCAGCGTTATCGGCACCCTCGGGCCGATCGTCATTCAGGCGCTGAGCAAGAGCGGTGTCGATCCTCAGAAGGACTTCCAGCAAGCCGGGCAAGAAAAATTCCTCGGCGCCCTCATGAGCGTCATCGGTACGGTGGCGCCGGTCGTCATCCAGGCCCTGACAAAGAGCGGCGCTGAGCCGCAGAAGGACTTTGGTGGCGAGGAGAAGTTCTGGGGAGCATTCGCGAACATCGTTCAGGCCGCGCTCCCGGCCGTCATCGGCGCGCTGCGCAAGGGTGATTTCCAGGAAGACAAGGGCTTCGCGCCAGCAGGATCGGGAGCGGGCGCGGGCGATGACAAGTTCTGGGGTGCGATCGCGCGCGTCGTGGCCTCTGCAATCCCGACGATCGTCGGCGAACTGACCAAGAGCGGTGCGGGACCAAGCACGATCTCACCGGCCTTGGCTCCGAGCCTGGTCCCGAGCGGTTTGGCGATGCCGCACGACCTGGTCGCAAACGTCGTCTCCTCGACGTTGCCCCAGCTGCAGCGGACACACTAGCCCGCGAGAACCCGCGCCTCCTGGCCCCCAGGAGGCGCGGCCCGCCGAAAGCACGGCACGCGGGTCGTAGCCACTCGAGGCGCCCGCCGATTGTTTGGAGATGATCATGGCCGATTTCGTTGACTTTGCGGGTGTTGCCGAGCGACGCGGCGACACCATTCGACTCGTATCTCAAGGCAACAACGGGACTCTGCAATTCGCGGCAGACGACGTGAAGCTCGAGAACAATCGGATTGCAGTGCGCCTGGGCGCCGTGGCCATCGCGGTCGAGGAACCCGGCGACAGTAAGGTCGAGGACCGTCCGCCCGCTGACACGCTTCGCAACACCTGTCCAAGTGGCATTACGTGTTGCATCGGATCCGTTCACATTTGTTGCGATGATTTCCGGGTGATCGGTACTTGCATAGGCGCCTGGGGCTGCGCTCGTGCGCGATTTATTCCCTGATCGAGCCAGCGCGGTTTGGGTCGCTGGCGAATTCATAAACCAACAACGCTGGTCAGCATTGGTTTACCAGTCCGGTTAAGCCTTCACGACCGAGCCCATGACATGGTGGCTCGCAGATCGAGGGATAACTTCGACAGGGAAAGCGTCAGGGTCAGGCCACCAAGCGCCTGACCCTCCTTTTTTCGGGAGATGCAATGCGAGCGAAGACGCCACGCCTCGGCTTCGAGCCGCTGCAGATGGGAGAGCGCTTTCTCGCTCCGATCGGAAGTACCGCGATTGTCGTCCAAATGAATCGGGCCCCCGCCCGATAACTCGTCGTGCGTGCGTCGCATCACCAATGATAGCGCAGCGTCCCTGTGCCGGCGTAGGTCTGGGCCTGGCTTGCGAACTCGCCGTCGAGCTTGACGCCGAGCGACCAGCCGGTGCGCCAACGCAACTCGCTGCCGGCCGACACCAGCGCGTAATCGGTCGCGGGCCTCGCGCCGCTGACGACGAAACTCGCGCCGGGCAAGCCCTGGAAGGTCGGCGGAACAGCTGGGCCTGCGCCGCCGCATAGGGCGTGATGCCGGCAAAGGCGGTGGCGAAACGATAGCCGCCTTCGATGCGGCCGCCATAGCTCTGGGCCTCGAACGCCGCGCCCAGATGATCGCCGCCAAAGGCTGTGCGGCTGGTCGACATCCAGTGATTGGCGACGGCCAGCGAAGCCGCCAAGTAGGCCGGCCCGACGGGTGTTTTGCCGTAGACGCCGGCCTGGAACGCATTGCCGGTGCCCGCCACCTGGCCTCGATGGAATCCTCGCAACGCCGCACGACTCGAATTCACGCACCGCGCGCTGGAGAAAACCGGCGTCAGCGTATCCTTTTCCGCGCACGTCGCGCATGCCGCACGCAGCGCCCGTGGAATAGGATTTAGACCTGACCGCCCCTAGCGACACTTGCGACCGGCCCGGCGATGATTCGTCCCCGGGCCGGTGGATGAAGCGAGGACCGAGAATCTCGGGATGCCCGGCGGCCAACGCCCGTGAAATTAATTGCTTCTGCATTTGCGGCGTCGCTCCCTAAGATCGGTCCACGCTGATGAGTTCCAGCGTCCGAACGAGCACGATCAAGTGCGTGATCCCGGAAAGAGGCGACAACGATCATGAGCAATGCCATCACTGCCACCGGAGAGAAGCCGCTGACCCCGGCCACGCTGCGCGAATTGTCGGTGCGGTCCGATTGGCAAGGTCTGGTCCGTGCGGCCAGCCACTACGGCGTCATCGTCGTTGTCGGCACACTGATCTGGTGGGTCTCGTCGCGATACGGAATCGTCTGGGCGTTGCCGCTGGTCGTCGTGCAAGGCTACTTTGTCGCATTCCTGTTCATGGTGGTCCACGAGACCGCCCACAAGACGGCGTTTCGCAGCCGCGCGCTCAATCTCGCCTTTGGTCATCTCTCTTCGTTCGCCGTCGGCCTGCCTTACGAATATTACTGCCTGTTTCACTGGGATCATCATCGTTATACGCAGGATCCGGCGAGAGATCCGGAACTGCTGTCCGTTCCGATCCCGACCTCGGACGCGCAACTGGTGATCGTCTACAGCGGCTTGCGGCAGGTTGCCTTCCGGGTGGGGCTGATGCTTCGCCACGCGTTGACTGGCAACGCCACGTCGCCCTGGATTCCGGAGAACAAGCGCCACATTGTCGTGACGGAAGCGCGCCTCCATCTGGCAGGCTACGTCGTCCTGCTGCTGGCATCGGTCGCGTTGCACACCTCGATCCTGTTATGGGTCTGGGTCGTCCCCGTGATCGTCGGTCAATTGTTTCTGCGTCCGTATCTGCTTGCCGAACACACCGGCTGCGATCGCACACGAAGCGCCTTCCAGAATACGCGTACAACCTATACCGCCAGGTTCGTGCGCTGGTTTGCATGGAACATGCCCTATCATGTCGAACACCATGCCTATCCTTCGATTCCGTTTCATGCGTTGCCGAAGCTGAACCGGATCGTCGCCGAACAGATCGTCTATCGGGGGCCGGGCTACATCGCAGTGACGCGGCAGACATGGGCCTGGTTTCGCCGCGCACGCAACGGCATCGAAAGCCCGATCGGTTCTGATTGAAGCGGGACCAGGCATTGGCGACAGCCAGCGAGGGTGCCGTTGACGCAGGCGATACTGCGCCCAAGGTGTAAGCAGCTTGATGAATTTATTGCCCAAGCCACAGTCGGAAACTGGCCTGCTTGCAGAAAAATTGGACGACTCCGAGCCGTGTCGATTAATTGCTTCACGGTCTGCCGTCTTGAGACGACGCTCTCGTCACGGGCGATCACTCCGGTCGCCGGCATCACAGGGGTTTGGCATGCGATCAACGAGCGCTCTTCGCTCTGCCGTATTCGTGCTTACTGCGTCCATCCTGCTTGCGACATCTCCGCGCGCGAGCGCCGAAGACATGCTGAAGGCGCGGCTCGCCCAGAATCTTGGGCCGATCTCGGGACTGGCGATTGTCGCCAGTGCGAAGGGCATTTTCGCCAAGAAGGGGCTCGATATCTCGGTCTCTAATTTCACCAGCGGCAAGCAATGCCTCGACACGGTGCTTGGAGGCGGGGCGGATTTCGCGACAACCGCCGAGGCGCCGGTCACGGCGGCAGCGATGGCGCAACAGCCGATCGCCTTCGTGGCGGGGATGGAATATTCGGACCTCAAGACCATGACCGCGGCTTCTGCCGGGATCAAGACCAAGGCCGATCTGCGTGGAAAGCGTATTGCCTTTACGGCCGGAACCGGCAGCGAAGTCTACACGTCGGTTCTGTTGAAAGCGGCGGGCTTGACTCCGAAGGACGTGACGCTTGTTAACCTGCGACCTCAGGAGATGCTTCCAGCCATGGCGGCCGGCAGCATCGATGCGTTCGATACCTGGGAGCCGCACGTCGCGAATGCGAAGAAGGCTCTTGGCGAAGGCGCGATCCCGCTTGATACCAAAGGCCTCTACTCCGAGACCTTCAATATTGTCGTGACGCAGTCCTACCTCGCCGCAAACCCGGCGATCGTCAGCAAGTTCCTGGCATCCCTTATCGAAGCCGAAGGCTGGCTCAAGGCGAATCCGGGTGAAGCAATCGACGTCATCGCAACCGCGACGGGGATGAAACGCGACGAATTGGCTTCGATCTGGCCGGACTATGTCTACCATGTACGCCTCGACGACAGGATTCTCACGACCCTGAAAACCCACGCCGCCTGGCGGCTCGAGACCGGCAATCATCCCCCTGGAGCGAGCATGCCCGACTTCTCGAAAGTCCTGGTGACGGGACCGCTGAAGGCGCTCGATCCGGCTCGCGTCACGCTGGAGGCGCGCCCGTGAACGTCGGGGGACGCAGCCGTGCAAGCGCGACCGCGCGGCTGAGCGTACTGGTCGCCGTCCTCTCCGTGCCAGCCTTCACAGGCGTGTGGGAACTGGTTGCGCGCTCCGGCATCGTGAACCCCGTGCTGTTTCCCCCGCCATCGACCGTCGCTGTCGCCATTCTCGAATGGATTCGCAGCGGACAATTCTTCGCCGACCTGCTGGCGAGCCTCTCGCGCGTGGCAGCGGGATTTGCGATCGGGGCCGCGGGCGGGATCGTGCTCGGCGTCCTGACCGGCCGGTTTTGGCTGGTGTCCAGCCTGCTTTCGCCCTTGTTTCACATCCTTCGCCCGATTCCTCCCATAGCCTTCGTGCCGATCGTCATCCTTTGGTTTGGGCTCTCGGAGGCAGGCAAGCTTTTCCTGGTCGTTTGGGGCGTGTTCTTCACGGTGTGGCTCGCCACTCACATCGGAGTGCAGAAAGTCGACCGCGGACTTATCCGTGCCGCCCAGATGCTCGGCACGCCTCAACCGCAGATGCTGTGGGAGATCGTTTTTCTCGGCGCGCTGCCCTACATCACAGTCGGTCTTCGGACCGCGGTGAGCATCTCTTTCTACACGCTGGTCGCCGCCGAACTGGCAGGAGCGTTCGCCGGCATCGTCTATCGTATCGAAATTGCGCAGCAGAACATGCAAACGGGTCAGGTCATGGGCGGGTTGGCGGCTCTCGGTTTGCTTTCCTTCATCGCCGACCGCTCCTTCGCTACTCTTGCCGAACGTGCCGTGTGGTGGCGATGACCCCGAGCCTTCGTCCCGAACAGTCGCTCAGGCTCGTGGAAACGCACGCACCGTCCGCCCCGGCACGTCACGCGATGATCCGGGTCGAGGATTTGAGCATCGTCTTCGATGCGCGGGGCGGACAGGTCATCGCGGTCGATCGCGTATCCCTGGCGGTGTCGCAGGGAGAATTCGTCTCGATCGTCGGTCCATCGGGCTGCGGCAAGTCCACGCTCCTGAATGCGATGGCGGGCCTCGAGCGGCCGTTCGAAGGCCAGGTCGTCATAGCGGGCGAAGCAATGCTCGCGCCACGGCCCGAGATCGGGATGGTCTTCCAGCAGCCCCATCTGTTTCCGTGGAAATCGGTGCGCCGGAATATCGCGCACGGGCCTCGCGCCCTCGGCAAGCCGAGGTCGGAGGCGCTGCGGATCGCCGACGAACTCATCGAAATGATCGGGCTGACCCGATTTGCGTCGGCCTACCCGCACACGCTATCGGGAGGCATGCAGCAACGGGTTGCGATCGCCCGTGCCCTCGCCAATCAGCCGCGCGTCCTGTTGATGGACGAGCCCTTCGGAGCGCTGGACGCGCAGACCCGGACGGTCATGCAGGACAATCTGCTCGAACTCCGCGAGCGGATCAACGCAACGATCGTCTTCGTCACGCACGACGTCGATGAAGCGATCCTCCTCTCCGACCGTGTGCTGATCATGAGCGCGGGCCCGGGCCGCATTCTCAAAGACCTTCAGGTGAACCTGCCACGACCGCGCTCCAGCGCCATCGTTGCGGAGGCTGCCTATCTCGCGCTCAAGCGGGATTGCCTCGACCTTATCCGCTCGGAGGGCCGCCGGGCCTTCGAGCAAATGGAAGTCAAGGCGTAGGCGCCCGGCGACAGCTCTGGCATGGCTCTTGAATGGCTTTCCTTGCGGCGGCAAGGGAGCGCGCAGATGTCAGCAGCAAGCATCAGGAATACGACCGGCATCATGCTGGCAGGATCGGATGCTCTGGTCGGGTCGCTGCCCAGTCTGCTGGATCCGTTGTGTGAGGCTGACCGGAATCGTGTCCTCGCCATCGGCCGCGAGGAGGTTTTGCCGGCAGGCAAGCATGTCTGGCGTCAGGGCGATCTCCAGACCGGCATTTATCTGATCGAAGAGGGACGTATTCGCAGCTACTACGCGGCTCCTTCCGGACGCGAGGTGACGCTGGCCTACTGGTTCGCCGGCAATTTCGTCGGCGGACCGGATCTGTTCGGTACGGGTGCCCACGTATGGTCTTCGGTTGCCGTGGAACGGAGCCAGGTGACGTTCTTGCCCGGCCCGGCCCTGCGCGCGCTGGCGCTTCAATCGGCAAGCATCGCCGTCGCGCTGCTGGATGCGCTCGCCTTCAAGGCGCGGTGCTACTCGGCCATGGCACAAATGCTGGGGACCCGCTCGGTGACCGAGCGGTTGCATCGTCTGCTGGTCTTCCTCTCGAAGATCTACGGTTCGCAGCAGGGCCGCGAGATCGTGATCGGGATTCCATTCACGCATGGCGATCTCGCCAATCTGATCGGCTCAACCCGCCAATGGGTGACGGTGCAGTTGTCCCGCATGCAGGCAAGGGGCGTCATCCGTTATCACCGAGGCCTGATTGTGATCCTCAATCTGCGCGCTCTCGATCTCGAAGTCGTCTAGGCCGTCGGATATACCTTTAGATCGAACAGTCCGGCCTTCGCATCGGGCAGCCATCGCTCGGCAAGGTCGAGAAGAGCATGGTCGCGCCACGCAGGCGCCAGCAAGGTGATGCCCATCGGCATGCCGTTGCCGAGCGTGGCGTTGGGAACGGCCACCGCGCACAAGTCCAGGAGATTGGCAAAATAGGAGTAGTAACCGAGGCGACTGTTGAGCGTGATGGGATCTTCCATCATCTCCGCGATCGTGAAGGGGCGCGGCGCGGTCGGTACCACCAGGACATCGATCTCCTCGAAAAGCGATTGGATCCGGCGTCGCAGCTTCAAAAGTCGGTGTTGCGCGGCAAACGCATCTGTTGCGGAAAACCGCGCGGCTGCGCTCAGCACGTTGCGGATGACGTCAAGCAAGCCTCCATGATCGATGTCCAGGAGCTTGCTGATGGCCGCATGACGTTCGGCAATCCAGGGCCCTGAAAAGAGCATGTCACCGGCTTCGGCGAACGGCGCGAAGTCGATTTGCCTGGCCTGACCTCCCAGTCCCGAAAGCCTCGTGCAGGCCTGCCTGTAAAGGTCGTTGCATTCGGGCATGCCGAATGAATTCAGATCACCGATGTCGATCTGGCCGAACCGGAATTTGCGAGGAGATGGGGAGGACGATGGAATTCGCTGGCGGCTATAGGGATCGCTGTCGTCGAATCCTTCAATTAAGGCGAGCAGAATTCGACCCTCGGCAATGGAATTGCAGAAAATCGAGGGGCAATCGAGCGTCGGACAGTTCGGCACGAGCCCCCGGGATGAGACGAGGCCGACGGTTGGCTTGATCCCGATGATGCCGTTGAAGCCTGCGGGAATCCGGCCCGAGCCGCCGGTATCTGTGCCGAGAGCGAAGGCAACATGGCCGGATGCGACGGCAGCAGCCGAACCGGAACTCGAACCGCCGGAAACATAGAGATCGTTGGCCGCGCTGGAACAGGCGCCATAGGGCGAGCGGGTGCCGGACAGTCCGGTTGCGAACTGATCCAAATTGGTCTTGCCAAGACAGATCGCACCTGCGGCCGTCAGACTCTCGACGCATCTGGCCGATTGCGCAGCCACATATTCGAATGACGGACATGCTGCCGTCGTTGGCATGGCCTTGACGTCGATATTGTCCTTGACGCCGAATGGCACGCCGAGGAGCGGCAGGACTTCACCCTCCTCCACTCGCCGCACAAGGGCATGAGCCTCGGCCAACGCTTCTTCCATAGGCCGCACATGGATCCAGCAGTTGCGGCGCCAGTCCCGTTCGATGCGCTCATAGGCGGTTGTAATGGTGGAGACCAACTCTGCAGACGAACGGTGAGGTCGGCTCTGCGCGGACCAGATAGCTTGCGGCACGGAATAAACTCCTGAGGGGTATGACCCCATGAATATGAAGCCGCTGCCCAACAATGAAAGCAACTAAGCGCCGGCACGATTCGAACGTGTGGCCTTCACCTTCGGAGAGCAGGCGGCCTGCCGAATTCGTTGTTCCGCATCCAGATCGACCGGCTCGTCGGCATGCACCGCGTCTCAGCGAAACTTGCAGTGCTCAAACGTCGGTAAGCGAAGGCCCGAAAGCCGCGAACCGGGCGCGGCTAATCGTCTGCTGCTGATTGCGGAGAGGGTCCTCAAGGAGCTTGAGTCGCGCAAGATACCCGGCATTCACGCCGAAAATTGCGCGCTTCATAGGGATACTGAATCGCAGTCTGGCGTACAAAATCGCGTAAATGGCGGAGAGAGTGGGATTCGAACCCACGGTACGGTTTCCCGCACACACGCTTTCCAAGCGTGCGCCTTAAGCCACTCGGCCATCTCTCCAGAGCGCCCTCTCTTGAAGGGGCGCCGTTGATTTTGCAAGAGACCGCGGGGCAAATCGGGCGATTTTCCGCAACTTGTTGTATTTACACGATAATATCTGGCCGCGCAGGCGCCTTTGACCTGCCCGCCGCTGAACCGGGGGCGGGTTTGGCGCGACGATTCACGCAAGGCCTGCAACTTCACCGGGGACCGTCATGACCATCCGCAAGACCATCGTCGCCCTTGGCCTGATTTTGGCCCTTGGCTCCGCGTTCGGCGTACCGGCCTCCGCCCAGGTTTGCAGCCGCCACGGCGTTGACGTGAGCTGCGAGGACGGGCGGCGCGGGGTGCTGTCGGGCGATGCGATCATCTGGCCGGACGGCACGCGCTCAAGCTCGACGCCGCATCCGAGCGTGATCATCGGCAACAAGAGCTCGGTGCATGTCGGGCCTGGCGTGTTCGCTGGCCAGGGCAAGGGCGCGGTGCCGCTGGACGACCCCAACGCGCCGAACAAGCGGCAATGCGCGATCCTGGATGGCGTTTCATACTGTTATTGAGGCTCGATCTGCAGCTTGCGGCCCGCGTTCTCAGGCCCGCGTGGCAATACGCGATGGCCGGGACAAGCCCGGCCAAGACAGGAGAGCGTACGGAAGCCTCAAATCAGCCGCACGCCGGATATCGCCGACTTCAACCAGCGCAGCGCCTGCGGCGGCTGGGCTGCGAGCGGGGCGACCGCGGCCTTCTCGGTCCGGCACTTCTCAAGCTCGGCGACGAAGTCGGCGGACCATTGCTGGATGGTGTGGCTGCGCAGCTTCTTCATCATCGCGTCCCAGCGCATCTTGCGCTCGGTGAGCGGCATTGAGGCGGCGACTGCGATCGCGCGAGCCATTCCGTCGATGTCGTGCGGGTTGACCAGCAGCGCGGTGTCGAGCTCGTTGGCCGCGCCCGCGAACTTCGACAGCACCAGCACGCCGGGATCGGCCGGGTTTTGCGCGGCGACATATTCCTTGGCGACGAGATTCATGCCGTCATGAAGCGGCGTCACCACGCCGATCTGCGCGGTACGGTAGAGACCGGCGAGCACAGCCTGGCTGAAGCCCTTGTTCAAATAGCGGATCGGCGTCCAGTCGACCTCGCCGTGGCGGCCGTTGACGTCGGAGACGAGGCGGGCGACCTCGTTCTGGAGATTTCCATAGGCCTCGATGCCGCCCCGCGACGGCGTGGCGATCTGCAGCAGCGAGATGCTGCGCGCAAACTGCGGCTGCTCGGTCCAGAGCCGGTCGAAGGCGCTGATGCGGTTAACGAGGCCCTTGGAATAGTCGAGGCGATCGACACCGATCGCGAGCCGCTCGCCGTTGAGGCTGCGCCGCAGGCGCGATACGTCGGGATGCGAAGCCGATTTCGCAGCGTACTGCGCAAACTTCTCGGCATCGATGCCGATCGGGAAGACTTCACAGCGTGTGCGTCCATGCTGCGAGACCACGACGCCGTCGTCGATGGCGAGGCCAAGCTCGCCGCCGACATAACCCAGGAAGTTCTGGCGGTCCTCCTCGGTCTGGAAGCCGAGCAGATCGTAGGCCAGCATGGCCGTGATCAGCTCGCGATGGTTGGGCACACCCTGCATGACCGCCGTGACGGGCCACGGCGTGTGCAGGAAGAAGCCGATGGGATCATCGACTCCGAGTTCGCGCAGCTCGGCGCCGAGTGCGAGGAAATGATAATCCTGCACCCAGAACGCCGTCCTGGCTTTTCGGAAGCGCATGAGGGCATGCGCCATGAAGGCGTTGACCTCGCGATAGCTGACGTAATCGTCCCGGCAGACGCGGATCAGGTCGCTGCGCGAATGCAGCGCCGGCCACAGCGCGGAATTGGCAAAGCCTTCGTAATAGCCGCCGTAATGCGCCGCCGGCAGGTCCAGCGTCGCAATCGCGCCCGCCCCGAGCGCCTCGATCTCGGCAAAGGGTTCCTTCTGATGCCCATCACGCACCCGGCCGGAGGAACCGACCCAGATCGCACCAGAATGTTCCACGACGGGCAGCAAGGCCGCCGCAAGGCCGCCCGTCATGGGCTCGTTGGGCTTGCCGCGGGCGACGCGATTTGAAACGACGACTAAGTTCACAGGTCGTCCCCTCCTGTTCATTCCACCCCGTTTAACTGCCGTTCATCAATATGGTTCCTGATCATCGTTTCAACCAATTGAAACCAAAATCAGGCGTGCGCGTTGGACCTGGTTTCGCTTGCGGAACCCGGGAATATCGCTGCAATGACAGCTTTGGCGGTCGTCTTGGGCAGCATGCACTCGGCCCGCAAGGGCGCTGCGCCCAGGGCAATGTGTCTGCGAGGTGGCGCTGCCTTCGTTTCACCTTGGATCGAGCAGGTGCGCGAGGAACGCACGCACGTCCGCCGGCGCATCGAAATGGCCATTCACGCCCATGGCGCGGCGGCCGACCGAGAAGGCGAGCCCGTCCATGTCGGGCATGATCGCGAACACCGTCTCGTCGGTAACGTCGTCCCCGATGAACAATGGGCGCCGCCCCCGGAACGGCTCGTGCGTCATCAATTCGCGCACGCCGCTCGCCTTGGTGAAGCCGGAATGCTTGATCTCGCAGACGAACTTGCCCGGCAGCACCTCGATCGGCGCATTCGGCAAGTCGGCGCGGATCAGCGAAACGGATTCGTAGATCGCTTTCTCCGCGTGCGGCGCAAGACGGTAATGCAGCGCGAGCGAGTAGCCCTTGTCCTCGAGCAGAATGCCTGGGCTGAGCTTGGCAATGGCCGCCAGGCGCCGCTTCAGCTCCTTGTCCAGCGGCGGCGCGTGCACAGCATCGGCTTCATTGTCCACCGAGAGCCGCATCTCCGCGCCGTGACCGCCGACCGCGCGGAACACGTCGGGCGCGAAGATCAGGTCGATGTCGTTCAGCGAGCGGCCGCTCACCAGCGCCAGCGCGCCGGAGGTGCGCTCGGTGAGATGCTTCAGCGTTTCCGACAGGCCCGGCGGCACCCACACCTCGCGCGGCGTCGGCATCAGGTCGAGCAGAGTGCCGTCGATGTCGAGCAGAAGGGCGATTTCGTCGAGATGCGGCACCAGCGCGTGCGGCACCGGCACCGCATCGGGCGCATCGTCATCCCGCATGGTACGCTTCTGGTCCAATGCCACTTCCGCACGTTCCAATTTCATCAGTCTACTCCATAAAGGCAAGCGGCCGCGCAATTTCTTCGAGCGGTTTGCGCTCGGCAGCGACGGCATAGCGCCACGCCACGATCGCAGCCGCAATCATCAGGGCTGACCCCAGCAGATAGCCGGCGAACACGCTGTTGCGCGACCCCGTGTCGATCAGCGCGCCGAACAGCGCCGGCCCGATCACGCCGCCGATGCCGGTACCGACCGCATAGAACACCGCAATCGCCAGCGCACGAACCTCCAGGGGAAACGTCTCGCTGACGGTGAGATAGGCCGCGCTCGCGGCCGGCGAGGCAAAGAAGAAGATCACCATCCAGGCGATCGTCTGCCCCTGCGCGCTCAGCACGCCGATCGAGAACAGATAGCCTGACAGGGCCAGCAACACGCCCGATGCGCAATAGGTGAACATGATCATGGTGCGGCGGCCGAGCGTATCGAACAGGCGTCCGAGCAGGAGCGGTCCCAGGAAATTGCCGGCGGCGAAGGGCAACAGGTACCAGCCGACACGATCGGCGCTGATGCCGTAGAAATCGGTCAGCACCAGCGCGAAGGTGAAGAAGATGGCGTTGTAGAAGAACGCCTGCGCGCTCATCAGCGCGAGGCCGACCAGCGCGCGCTGGCGATAGGCCGAGAACAACGTATGCACGACCTCGCTGATCGGCGTGTGATCGCGCATCTTCAGCCGGATCTTGGTGAAGCGCCCGTCCGTCAGATCCTGATCGTGCCCGATCGCCGAGCGCTCGATCCCGTCGACGATGGCATGGGCCTCGTCGGGATGGCCATGGATCATCAGCCAGCGCGGACTCTCCGGGATCCACATTCGCATCAACAGCACGACGAGGCCGATGGCCGCGCCAATGAGATAGGCCATGCGCCAGCCGAGATCGGGCTCGATCACGGCGGGATCGAGCAGGATGATGGAAGCGACGGCGCCCATCGCAGCCCCGATCCAGAAGCTGCCATTGATGACGAGATCGGTCCAGCCGCGATAGCGCGCCGGCACCAGCTCCTGGATGGTCGAGTTGATCGCGGTGTATTCGCCGCCGATGCCGGCGCCGGTGAGGAAACGAAACAGCGCGTAGCTCGCAACGTCCCAGGACAGAGCGGTCGCGGCGGTTGCCGACAGATAGACTGCCAGCGTGATGAAGAACAGTTTCTTGCGCCCGATGCGATCGGTCAGCCAGCCGAAGCCGAGCGCACCGAGCACGGCGCCCGCGAGATAGGCGGAGTTGGCAATACCGAGATCGAGATTGGAGAAATGCAGCGACGGGCTCTGCTTCAGCGCGCCGGACAGCGCACCAGCCAGGGTCACCTCGAGTCCGTCGAGAATCCAGGTGATCCCGAGCGCGAGCACGACGCGGGTATGGAAACCGCTCCACGGCAGCGCGTCAAGACGCGAGGGAATGCTGGTCTCGACGATACGATCGGTCGCGGCCACCGCCGGGACTACGGGTGCATGGTTCAGCGCTGGGCTTTGCTGCATTTCCATCGGGTTGTCTGACCAATGGAAGCGGCCCCGGTTCACATGACGTGGACGGGGTCGATCCGATCATGGGGGTGCGGCATTCTGCCTGCCACCCGCGACAACGCATGCGGCGTGGCCCGGTTCCCACGGGAGCGACCTCGAAGAACACCCATTTCTGATTGAGCTCCAACGAGTTGACGCATGGCTCAGGTCAGAAAGACGACACATTCACGAAAGATCGCCCGCAACAGCAGATGACGCTGCTGAAGACGCAGCGCATGCGATGGGAGCGCGCGAAGGTGAGCTGAAGCGAGCGTCCGCCGACGGCGGCGCTAGGCCGCCCTGATGTTCGCCATGAAGCGGTCGAGCTCGGCGCGCAGACGGGTGCTTTCGCTCGACAGCGTCTTGGCCGAATTCAGCACCTCTTCCGAGGCCGAGCCGGTCTCGGCCGCGCCACGGTTGACCTGGCCGATATCGGTGGCCGCGGTCTGGGTGCCCTGTGCCACGGTCTGGACGCTGCGCGCGATCTCCTGCGTCGCCGCGCCCTGCTGCTCCACCGCGCTCGCGATCGACGTCGCGATCGTCGAAATCTGGCCGATGGTCGCGCCGATCTCCTTGATCGCGGCGACCGATTCGGCCGTGGCGCCCTGCATGCCCGCGATGTGCGAGGAGATCTCGTCCGTCGCTTTCGCCGTCTGGCTCGCCAGCGACTTCACCTCGCTCGCCACGACCGCGAAGCCGCGGCCGGCTTCACCGGCGCGCGCCGCCTCGATGGTGGCGTTGAGCGCGAGAAGGTTGGTCTGCTCGGCAATCGCCGTGATCAGCTTGACCACCTCCCCGATCTGCTGGGCCGCGTGCGACAGCTTGCCGATGCGGCCGTCGGTCTCCCTGGCCTGCACCACGGCAGCCTCGGCAATGCGGCTGGAATCGCGGACCTGGCGGCCGATCTCCTCGACCGAGGCCGACAGCTCTTCGGTCGCGGTCGCGACCGACTGCATGTTGCTGGACGCCTCCTCGGACACGCCGGCGACCTGGCTCGACAGGCTCTGCGTGGTCTCGGCGGTGCGGGTCAAGGTGGAGGCCGCCGATTCCAGCTGCACGGCGGAGGCCGAGACGTTGGAGACGATGGCGCCGACCGCGCTCTCGAAATCATCGGCGAAACGGATCAGCTCGGCGCGGCGGCTCGCGGCCTGCTCCCGGTTCTGGGCTTCGCTGGCGGCGGCATCGCGCTCGGCCTTGGCGACCGCCTGAACCTTGAACTCCTCGACCGCACCGGCCATCTCGCCGATCTCGTCCTTGCGGCCGAGGCCCGGCAGCACGACGTCGAAATTGCCCGAGGCAAGCTCGCGCATCGCCTTGCACATCGCGATCATCGGACGCGAGATGCCGTTGCCGAGCCACAAGGCCAGCACGATGCCCACGGCCAGCCCGCCCAGCGCCATCATCAGCATCAGCTGCTCGGTGTCGATGATGGTGCTATTGGCGCTCGCCTCGATGCGCTGCTGGTCGGCGGTCAGATCCGAGCGCAACTCGGCCGAGAGCTTGAGGATGGTCGCCGCCGTCTTGGTCATCTCGCCGTTCAGCTTGACGATGACCTTCACGTTCTCGGTCAGCTTTGCGAACGAGGTGCGGTACTGCTTCAAGAGATCGCCGATCTCCTTGACGCGGTCCGTGATCTTCTGGTCATTCGCGTAGATGGAGACCATCAGCGTCTCGAGAAACTTGATGCGGGCGATCACGCCGTCGGCGGTCTTCGGCTCCGGCTTGGCCACGAAGGCGCTGACCGAGGTGGAGACCGCCAGATATTGCGAGGTGACGTCCTTGGCCGTGGTCTGAACCGAGTTCAGGCCCGCCAGAGCTGCGGTGTCGGCGAGATCGTCGAATTTGAAGCGGATCTTGTTGCCGACGCTGTTGAGCTCTTCGGCCGCGATCTTGTTGTTCTCGCGCGTCAGCGTGATGATATCGCCGAACACTTTCGTAAAGCTCTGGAACTCCGCCTCGAGCTTGCCGACCTGCTCACGGCGGGCGGCGCCGGTCGTCGCGGCCATCGACTTGGCGATCGCGCTCTTCAGATTGCCTTCAGCAGCCTTGGCCGCGGTCTCGTCGTCCGCTGCGCCGGTCAGTGTATACGCCCTTGCCAGACCCTGATAGGCGACCAGCTCGCGATCGACCGTGCGGGCCAGATCGGCTTCCAATACGCTGGTGCGGTAGGACGCCACGGCGCCTGCGATTCGCTCGAAGCCGAAATAAGCGAAGGCCATGCTGCCGGCGAGGATGGCGAGCACCGCCACGAAGCCGAGGATGATCTTTGCGCGAAAGCGCAGCGTTGGCAGCTTCGATTTGCTCGACTTTGACTTCACGGACATTCCCCCACCCCATTCCATTCGCGGAAAACCAGGCGCAACCAGGAAGCAGCCCGCTTCCCGACTCGCCCGCACGTTACGGAGCAAAGGATAAGCTGTGGTAAATATGTGGCGCCGCAACCGTCGGTTAGGCGAAGCCGGGAATTGTTAAGGCGCGCTTTCTCGCGCCGTTACAAATTTCACCGCCGCGCTTGTCCGGAACGAAGGCGGTCTGAGGCAACGCCGCCGACGGCGGCGCTAGGCCGCCCTGATGTTCGCCATGAAGCGGTCGAGCTCGGCGCGCAGACGAGTGCTTTCGCTCGACAGCGTCTTGGCCGAGTTCAGCACCTCTTCCGAGGCCGAGCCGGTCTCGGCCGCGCCACGGTTGACCTGGCCGATATCGGTGGCCGCGGTCTGGGTGCCCTGCGCGACGGTCTGGACGCTGCGCGCGATCTCCTGGGTCGCCGCGCCCTGCTGCTCCACCGCGCTCGCGATCGACGTCGCGATCGTCGAAATCTGGCCGATGGTCGCGCCGATCTCCTTGATCGCGGCGACCGATTCGGCCGTGGCGCCCTGCATGCCCGCGATGTGCGAGGAGATCTCGTCCGTCGCTTTCGCCGTCTGGCTCGCCAGCGACTTCACCTCGCTCGCCACGACCGCGAAGCCGCGGCCGGCTTCACCGGCGCGCGCCGCCTCGATGGTGGCGTTGAGCGCGAGAAGGTTGGTCTGCTCGGCAATCGCCGTGATCAGCTTGACCACCTCCCCGATCTGCTGGGCCGCGTGCGACAGCTTGCCGATGCGGCCGTCGGTCTCCCTGGCCTGCACCACGGCAGCCTCGGCAATGCGGCTGGAATCGCGGACCTGGCGGCCGATCTCCTCGACCGAGGCCGACAGCTCTTCGGTCGCGGTCGCGACCGACTGCATGTTGCTGGACGCCTCCTCGGACACGCCGGCGACCTGGCTCGACAGGCTCTGCGTGGTCTCGGCGGTGCGGGTCAAGGTGGAGGCCGCCGATTCCAGCTGCACGGCGGAGGCCGAGACGTTGGAGACGATGGCGCCGACCGCGCTCTCGAAATCATCGGCGAAACGGATCAGCTCGGCGCGGCGGCTCGCGGCCTGCTCCCGGTTCTGGGCTTCGCTGGCGGCGGCATCGCGCTCGGCCTTGGCGACCGCCTGAACCTTGAACTCCTCGACCGCACCGGCCATCTCGCCGATCTCGTCCTTGCGGCCGAGGCCCGGCAGCACGACGTCGAAATTGCCCGAGGCAAGCTCGCGCATCGCCTTGCACATCGCGATCATCGGACGCGA
>NZ_LSIC01000109.1 GCF_001556045.1 Bradyrhizobium sp. CCH5-F6 | reverse complement strand
CACCTCCAGGCTCAACGAGCCTACTACAGGTGTCCACTCATTCGGAGGAAGTTCACTTCGCCCTCTCTTGCTTGCAGGAAGAACGAAGAGAGGCCTCCCAATTCTCACGCCGGATTGAAACTTCTCCCTCCGTAGGACGTAAATTCTCGTGATATTCTGTCCATCGCCCCTTGCGAGAGGATCCTGGCATGAACCCGATTGACCTGGTGGTGACCGTGTGTGCGGTGCTCTCGCCTGCGACCTGCGAGGAGCGGCACTTGATGTTCAATTATTCCGGGTCGCCGCGGCAATGCGCGATGGCCGCGCCGCCCTATATCGCGCAATGGGTCGGCGAGCACCCGAAGTGGCATGCGGTGCGCTGGCGCTGCGAATATCCACGTCCGAACGACAGGGCGTAAGGGGCCCGGCTACTTCGTGCAGTCCTGCAGATCCTTGTCGGCGATCGAGAACACGGCATCCGCCTTGATCTCGATGTCGCGGACGATGCACTGCCGCGCATCGGGATAGCTGACCTTGGCGTCATAGCGGCCGGGCTCGACACCGGTGATGCGCAGCCGCTCGTCGTGGTCGACCTCCTTGTCCTTGTCGTTCAAGCACTGGTTCGGACCCCAGTCGGTCCTGCCGGCCGGCGCGAGCTGGAAGCCGGAGATCGTCTCAGCGGTCAGGTTCCAGAGCCGGATGCCCTTGCCCTTGGTCTGCGCGGCGGCCTCGCCGGCAAGCGTCAACAACGGCAACAATGCCAGAATCCAACGCATCAAGCAGTCCTCCCACAGGCGCGCCGTCATTCCCTGATCAGGCGTTCGCGGTTCTTTGCCTTGTCGAAATTCTTGGCGCGGTCAAGGCCGTTCGGCGCGATCAGCTTCGCCGAGGCGAGATCGGCCCCGTCGAAATCGGTGTCGATGACGATGGCGCCGGTCAGATCGGCTCCGCCGAGTTGGGCGTTTTTCAGCGATGCACCGCTCAGGTCGGCGCCCCTGAGGACCGCGAATTCAAGGTCGACGCGTGACAAATCGGCGTTGCGCGCGTTCAGCCGTTCCAGATTGGCGGATCTCAGCACCGTGCGCATCAGCCCCATCGACTGGTTGCGCATGTCGGCACCGAGATGCGCATCCGCAATCGACGCGCCGACCATGCTCGCGCCGGTGAGATCTGCCGTGATGCGCGCACCGGTCAGATCGGCGCCGTCGAGGCGAGCACGTGCCATCTGTGACGCGAACAAACTGGCGCCCTTCAGGCTCGCGCCCGCGAGATCTGCATCCAGCAGCCACGCCTGATCGAGGATCGCCCCATCAAGCCGGGCGCCGGCGAATTTCGTCTTGTTGAGCCGTGCCGCACGGAGAATTGCGTTGGTCAGGTCGAGACCACTGAGATCGAGCCCCGATAACCGCTTGCCGGTCAAATCGGCGGGTGCGCCGGCGTTCGCTTTGGCCAGCGCGGCCTCGACCTCCTGCCGGCTCATCTCGGCGGAGACCATGGCGGGTGATGTCAGATCGAGATAGCGCATCATGTCCTGCGCACGCGTCGTTGTCGCGAGCAGAGCAAGGCCAAGTGCCGTCAGGGCGATCCTTCGCTTCATCAGCAGACTCCGCTGCGACCCAATTTAGCACGGGCCTCGCGCGGTTGCCTATGAGACATCCCGCCCGGCGTGAATGTCGTCTTGTTCCGCTTGGATGCGCCGTGCAAGCTCGGTCCTGATCGCCGCAATCTCGGCCTCGCTGCGCGCGGCGCGCGGGATGGTGATCGGAAGCTCCTGCACGATCCGCGCGGGACGCGGCGACAAGAAGAACAGCCGGTCGCCGAGCCGGATCGCATCGTCGAGACTGTGGGTGACGAGCAGCGTCATTATCGGACGGCTCGCGACCAGCGTCGCGATCTCGTCGCGCAGGCGGCCGGCGAGCGCATCGTCGAGCGAGGCGAGGGGCTCGTCGAGCACCAGGAGATCGGGCTCGACCGCGAAGGCACGGGCCAGTGCGACGCGGCGGGCAAGGCCGAGCGACAATTCGCCGGGGAAGTGACTGCGATGCGCTTCCAGCTCCAGGATCCGGAACAGCTCTGACAGCTTCGCGTCGGAAATATCCGGTGCCGCAAGCCGTACATTCTGCTCGACCGAGCGCCACGGCAGCAGCCGCGGCTCCTGGAACACCATGCCGATCCGCGCCTCCGGCGGTCGCGCGACGCGGCCTGCAAAATCGCGGTCCAATCCGAGGATGATGCGCAGCATCGTGCTCTTGCCGCAGCCGGACGGGCCGATGAGCACGCCGACCTCGCCGGATTGAAGCGCGAATTTGACCGGCGCCAGCACCTCGTGCGTTCCGCCCGCGGCACTGGTGAAGGTCTTTCCTGTGATCTCGACCTCAAGCCGCACGGGGCCGCCACCTGTTTGCGCGGGCTTCGAACGGCTGCACCACCAAGGTTTCGATGACGAGCACGACGGCGGCGAAGGTCAGGGAATACGCCAGCAGCCTCGGCGTGTCGAACAGCTGGAAGGCGACGCCGATCTCGAATCCGACGCCGTTCGGCCGACCCAGGAGTTCGGCGACCAGCACGATCTTCCACACCAGCGACAGTCCGGAGCGTGCAGAGGCTGCGATATAGGGCGCAAGCTGCGGCAGCACGACGTGGCGGAAGGCGCGCCGGCGCGGCATCGCGAACACGCTCGCCATTTCGTCGAGCGAGCGGTCGAGCGCGCGCGTGCCCTCGCGCAAGGTGACGATGGCGGTCGGCAGCTTGTTGATGGCGATCGCCGCGATCGCGGCGGTCTCGGTGAGACCAGCCCAGATATAGGCCAGCACGATCACGACCAATGCTGGCAAGTTCAGCAGCAGGATCAGCCAGGGATCGCCGAGCCGGTCGGCGAGCTTGACCCGGCCCATCAGATAGCCGATCGCGCTGCCGATCGACATCGCCAGGGTGAAGGCGAGCGTGACGCGCGCCAGCGTGGCACCGAGATGCAGGAACAGCGCGCCGGATGACGCCTCCGCGATCATGACCTCGAGCACGGCCGGCGGGGAAGGCAGCTTCGCGCCGCCGACGAACAACGCGGCAATCCACCAGATCGCGAGGAACAAGGCGAACGAGAGAAGACGCAGCACCTCAGTCTCCGGGGACTGCGTGATAGAAGGTGCCGGGATCGAGCTCGGCCGCCGGGCCGACGAGATCACGGCCGCCGATTTCCGCCAGCACGCGGTAGAGCACGCGCGCGTCCTTTTCCTCGTCGTCGATGCTCCGGCGCGGAATGCCGTCGCGGTAGCGGTCGCGGTAGGTCTTGAGCACAGCCGGGTCGGTCGTGCCGGTGAGCGGCGCGACTTTGTCCCAGGCTGCATCCGAGGTCGCCAGCAGCTCTTTGGCCTTGCGCGTCATCGCGATGAAGCGCGCCACGGCGCCGCGATGGCTCGCGGCCCAGCTCTCGTCGAAGACGTAGCCGACGGCGGAGACGGCACCCTTGGCGCCCAGCTTCGGCAAGATGTCCTCGATCCCGGTGAGGCGCCTGAAACCTTTGGCCTCCAGCTGGGCGCAGAAGTTCCAGAAATTGAGGCTCGCATCCATTTCGCCGTCGAGCGCCTTGGCGGCGATCAGGGGCGGTGCGCCGTAGACGATCGTTGCCTGCGATTTCAGGTCGATGCCGTCCTGCTTCATGCGCGCCTGGAGCAGCAGCCAGCTCTTGTCGATCGCCCCGCCGGCGACCGCGAGCTTGCGGCCCTTGAGGTCTGCGAGTGTCTTGATCGGCGAGTTGGCGGGCACCATCACCGCACCGAGCGCGCTCGAATAGGGATAGAAGGTGAGCTTGGCGCCGAGCGCACGCTCGCGCGAGACCCACAGCCAGTCCGACAGGATGATGTCGGCGCTGCCGGCACGCATCGCGATCTTGCCGGCCTCGGTGCTCGCGAGCTCGGAGACCTCGAGCGACAGGCCGGCCTCCTTGTCCAGACCGCCCGCGCGGATCGCGGCCAGCTCCCAGGAGAACGTTCCGGTCTTCTGCACCGCAAGGCGGATCGTCTCCGCGGCGTGGCCGGGTGCGACTGGCATCAACGCCAGCGTCATCGCAAGCGCCAATATTCGACCGGGTACTCTCATCACCTTGTGAGCCGTTTCCTCTGACAGAGCGCTTTTCAGGACAATACGCATAGCATAGCCTTCGTCGCAACCATCGGGAGGATGCGCATGAAACTGGCGGGACAGCTACGACCGATTGTCGCCGCATTGATATTGACGGGGACCGCATGCGTGGCACGGGCCGAGGAAGCCAACGACTATCCCACATCGGCGCGCGCCGAATACGTCTATGGCTGCATGAAGGCCAACGGCGAGACGCGGGCTGCGATCGAGCAATGTTCCTGCTCGATCGACGTGGTCGCCTCGATCATCCCCTATGAGCGCTACGTCACCGCCGAGACCGCGCTCAGCATGTCGCAGGTGCGCAGCAATCTCGGCGTCCAGTTCCGCACGTCGGAGCAGGCGAACTCTGCGGTAAACGATCTGCGCCGCGCGCAGGCGGAAGCCGAGGTGAGGTGCTTCTAGGTGGTGCGAAGCGCCGAGATTACGTCCCCGGCTTCTCAACATCCCACTCGTTGCGGAACACGTGCCCGTTCGTGTCCTTTGCTTCCGCGCGGAAACGCTTGGCGCCGTTGGACACGTAGGTGAAGCGGAGATTGGGATCTTCCGAGATCGAGATGCCGCCTTCCATCGACAGCACGGGGCTGTCGTCCTGCGTCAGCTTCAACTGATTGATGAAGTACGCGGGAATGTAGAGCTGCGTGACCTGGTCCATCTGGAGCCCGGAATTGTTGGGATGGCCGATCATGATCTGTGCCTCGCGGACGCGGCTCGCCGGCGCATCCTCGCGTGCGAACTGGCGGTAGCGCATCTGGCCGATCCGGTTCTTGGCTTCCTCGACGTTCTTGCCCGCTGGCGCCGAGCAGCCGCCGGAGGCCTTCACGTAAGTCTTGGACACGTAGAGCTGGCCGTCGCTGAGCTCGGCGACCGCGTGGACGTCGGTGTAGTTGTTGACGCGCACGCGTGTCGAGATCTCCGTGACGTTCGCGTCCGGCCCCAGCTCGAACTTCGCCGCCATCGGTGCGGGATTACGGTCGATCACCAGCGTGATCGAACGGATGCGGCGCGCATCGCCGGGCGACAGCTTGCTGCGCAGCGTCACCGGCACGATGGCCGCATCCTCGGCGCGGTAGGGCATCTCGATGCCGATGACGGCGCTGCCGTCGTTCATCGGACGGTTGCTGAAGATGTCCTGCACCAGGCCCGGCCAGGGATCATGCGCCTCTTCAGCCTGCGCCGGTATTGCAAGCGCCATGCTGAGCAGCAGGGCGGTGAGAGTCAGGCGGCGTGTGCATCCCGTCATGGTCATGATCCCGCGCGGACGAAACGATCGTTGGCGACAGCCTAGCGCGCCCGCTATTCCCATTCAATTTCCGAGAATGCTGCGGTTGCGTTGCGGGCGTTGTAGTCGTCGAACAGTTGCCAATGCGGCCGTTCCGAGGCGGCCGCCTTGTCCGCGGCGGCGCGGATCGGCTCGCCATTCTTGTTCAGCCTGCGCACGTCGGACAGCAGCGTTGACAAATAGCGCCGTTCATCGCTGAGCGCGGCAGGCCAGTCGCTCACGGGGCCGTGGCCGGGAACGACGCGGAGCGCCGGGATGGCTTCCAATCCCTTCAGCGTTTCGAGCCAGCCGCGGATGCTTCCGTCCATGACCGGAATGTGGCGAAGAAAGACGAGGTCGCCCGCAAACAGGGTTCTGGTCGTCTCGTCAAACACGATCAAGTCGCTGTCGCTGTGTGCGGCCGGCCAGGCGCGCAAGCTCAGTCGGCGCGATCCCAGATCGAGCGTCATCGCGTCGGTCACGAGCAGGGTCGGGGCAATGATCTTGACGGGATCGATCAACTCGCCGCCCATGATGCGGCGGAAATTGTCGAGATAGAACTGTCCCCGCGTCGCAAGTGCCTGCGGCAGCCTGCTATGGCCGACGAAGCTCACCCCCTCAGCAACGAAGGCGGCATTGCCGAAGACATGGTCGGGATGGCCGTGGGTGTTGATGACATAACGGATCGGCTTGGGCGTGCGGGCCCGCACGGCGGCCAGCAGCGCCTCGCCTTCGCGAAGGCTGCCGCCGGTGTCGATCACGGCGACCGCGTCCTCGCCGACGATGAAGCCGACATTGGCAATGTCGCCCTCGTTCTGGCGGGTCATCAGGGCGATGGTCCCGGAGTGTACGAAGATTCCCGGTGCGACTTCGCTCACAGGCAATTCGGCCGCCCAAGCGCGTGCTAGCGTTGCTCCCAGCAGGAACCAGGCTGCGATCATCAGAGCGATGCGAGACACTTTTCCGCCTCAGTCCATAGGGTTCGTCTCATTGCACTGCAACAAGCAAGGCCAG
Source organism: Bradyrhizobium sp. CCH5-F6 (assembly GCF_001556045.1). Lineage (GTDB taxonomy): Bacteria > Pseudomonadota > Alphaproteobacteria > Rhizobiales > Xanthobacteraceae > Bradyrhizobium. The sequence goes on along the minus strand of NZ_LSIC01000109.1, from coordinate 39,486 downwards.
CGCAAAGTTGGCACAGGTGGCGCGTCATGCGTTGCATGGATAGCATTCAATCAAAACGAGGAGGAAGCACGATGACGCAGGCCGGACGACATCGTCGCTGGTTGTTTTCGCTGTGGGTCCTGGTCGCATCCGGCGCGTTCGGCGATTCCGCCATCGCGCAGACCAGCGAGACCGGCGATCTCTCATTCGAGCTGGTCGATCCCAAGGTGCTGCGCGTCTGCGCCGATCCGCGCAATTTGCCGTTCTCCAACGACAAGGGCGAGGGGTTCGAGAACAAGCTGGCCGAGCTTCTTGCGGACAAGCTGCAGAAGAAGCTCGATTACGTCTTCTTTCCGCAGGCCAGCGGTTTCGTGCGGATGACGCTCGGTGCCCATCGCTGCGACGTCATCATGGGATTCCCGCAAGGCGACGATCTCGTGCAGGGCACCAATCCCTATTATCGTACGACCTATGCGCTGGTCGCGAAGACCGGCAGCGGGCTCGAGGACGTCGATATACTCGAGGATCCGAAGTTGAAGGGCAAGCGTATCGGAATCGTCGCCGGCACACCGCCGGCAACCAACATGGCGCTGGCGGGCTTGATGAGTCATGCAAAGCCCTATCAGTTGATGATCGACACGCGCTTCGACAATTCGGCGCAGGCGATGGTCGACGACCTTGTTGCCGGCAAGATCGACGCCGGCGTGCTGTGGGGCCCGATGGCCGGCTACTATGCGAAGAAGGCCGGCTCTTCGCTCCATGTTACGCCGCTGGTGAAGGAAACCACCGGGCCGAAGCTGGTCTATCGCATCGGCATGGGGGTGCGCCCGGCCGACCAGAACTGGAAGCGGCAGCTCAATAAGCTGATCCAGGAGAACCAGGGCGAGATCGACAAGATCCTGCTCGATTTCGGCGTCCCGCTGCTGGACGAGAGCAATCGCCCGCTCGGCGGGGAGACGGCCAAGAAGACGCCATGAGCCGGCCTCTTGCCGCTGTGATCGTCGCCGCCCTGCTCGTGGCACCGGCGTTGGCGCAGCAGCAGGAGCCGTTCGAGCCCGAGGGCTATCGCACCGACAATTATCGTGCGCCGGTGCCGGCGACGCTCGCTGGCGCGCGCGTGCTCACCACCGAGGAGGCAGCAGCGATCTGGCGCGCGAACAGCGGCGCCTTCATCGACGTGCTGCCGCGGCCGCCGAAGCCGAAAAACCTTCCCGCAGGCACCGTTTGGCGCGATGCGCCGCGCAGGAACATTCCGGGCAGCATCTGGCTGCCGGACACCGGTTACGGCACCTTGCCGCCGGCCATGGACGATTATCTCCAGCGCGGCCTCGCGCGCGCCTCGCGCGGCGACAAGGCCGCCCTGCTCGTGATCTATTGCCTCGCCGATTGCTGGATGTCCTGGAACACCGCCAAGCGCGCGCTGGCTTACGGCTACTCCAACATCGCGTGGTACCCCGACGGCACCGACGGCTGGGAGCGCGCGACGCTTCCGACCGAGGAGGCGCAACCGGAGCCGCGTCCCGAGCAACATTGATCAGGCGAAAATGCGCTTCCTCCCGCCGCAAGCGGAGAGAGGTTTGCGGCAGTGCTGTTACTTCTGCTTCTGCAGCTTCGTCAGCGTACCGGTGCCGTTGGCCTCGGTGGCCGTATAGTTCACCCGGTCGCCGGCATGGACGGCGTCCAGCATCGCTGCGTCCTTGGCCTTGTACTCCTGGAGCGCGCCGGCGCTGCCTGAACCGGCGCCGACCGTACCCTTTTGTGTCTCCTGGATCGAAATCGTGCCGTTGAGCCGGTCGATCCGCGTGATCGTTCCGGTCATGTCTTCGGCAAATGCGCTGGATGCGAGCAAGCTAAGGGCCGCGGCGCCCGCGAGGATGAATTTTGTGGTTCCCATCGAGGCCTCCCGACGTATGGGGTTCACTTCGACAAGGCATCCTAGATCGATTTGGTTCCGGCAGATAGCGCGGCAAAAGGTTAACGGTGGCGGAACTTTCGTGAGCCGTCAGCGATGTTGACGCTATTCCATCTCCTGCTGGATCACGCGCCCCAGCGCGAACAGGCGCTGATCGATCGTGGTTGGAACTTCGCAGACGAAGCGCACCACCTTGGTGCGGTCTTCGAAGATGCGGGTCTTCCAGATCAGTTCGTTGCTGAGTGCCTCGACCTTGGCCTCGTCGCGGGGCGTCGCGCCTTGCAGGGTGTGGAGTTGCAGCGTTTCCTCGCGAATTTTGTCGGCGGCTGCGCGCTGCTTGCGGCTGACACGTTCGAGCCCGTTCATGACCTGCGAGCGCTGAGCGTTGAGCGTGTCGAACAGGCCGGCAAACAGCTGCTTCGCATTCGCCGCCTTGTCGGAACCGGAGGCGGCCAGAAACTCCTTCACCGATCTCTCGGCCTCGTCCAACGATGTCTTGCGCGCCGCCAATTTTGCGACCAGCGCGCTGACCCTGGCGTCGTCCTTCCATTTGTTCTGGACATCGTCGAGCGGCGGGCCGGCCCAGACGGCCGCGAGCGAAATCTCCGGCACCTTGGCCTGGGTGCATGGCCAATCCGGAAAGCGCGGATCGGCCGCGTGCGCGGCCGCGCCGGACAGCGAGATCAGCATGGCAGCCAGAAGCCAGACCTTCATCCTTCGCCTCCCGCAGGCCCGCGTCGCGCCAGTCCGCGAGAGGGATCATAGGCCAAAATCGCTCCGATCATGAAGACGATTGTGCAGCTTGCGACCACCGCCAGCGAGATCCAGTTGATCTGCGCATAGAGCGCGAAGCGGATCAGCTCGACCGCATGGGTGAACGGATTGGCCTCGCAGAGATAGTAGAGATAGGGGCTGCCCTCCTGCACCCGCCAGAGCGGGTAGAGCGCGGAGGAGGCGAAGAACATCGGGAAGATCACGAAGTTCATTACGCCGGCGAAGTTCTCCAGCTGCTTGATGCCCGAGGAGATCAGCATGCCGAGCGAACCCAGCATCAGTCCGGACAGGATCAGCGCCGGCAGCACGGTGAGGTAGCCCCAGGGCGGCGGGGCGATGTCCCACAGCCAGGCGATCAAGAGAAACGCATAGACCTGGAGCAGCGATACGGCGGTGCCCGCGAGCAGCTTGCAGAACAGCAGGAACCCGCGCGGCAGCGGGCTCACCAGGAGCGTGCGCATGTTGCCCATCTCGCGGTCATAGACCATCGACAGCGAGGACTGCATGCCGTTGAAGAGCTGGATCATCGCCATCAGTCCGGGCGCGATATAGACCTCATAGAGAATGTAGGTCTCGTAAGGCGGGATGATGGAGATGCCGAGCACCTGGCGGAAGCCGGCGGCGAAGATGAACAGCCACACCAGGGGCCGCACCAGCGCCGAGACGAAGCGTTCGCGCTGATGCAGGAAGCGCAGGCCCTCGCGCCAGACGATACCGGTGAGGCAGGTCATGTACTCCGCGGCCGAGAAGCCGCGCGGTGCATCGCGGGTGGTGATGCTGCTCATGCGCCGCCTCCCGGCATGGTTTGCGCGCCTGTCAGACGCATGAAGGCGGTATTGACGTCCTGCGCACCGGCCTCGGAAATGACGCGGCTCATCGGCCCCTGCGCCAGCACCTTGCCCTGGTGCAGAACCACGAGATCGTCACCCGGCATGATCTCGTCGAACAGGTGCGTGGCCCAGAGCACGCCGATGCCTTGCCCGGTCACGAGCTGGCGGACATGGCTGATGATGTCGGCGCGCGCCTTGACGTCGAGGCCGACGGTCGGCTCGTCCAGCAACAGCAGCCGGGGCCGGTGCAGCAACGCCCGTGCGATCTCCAGCCGCCGCATCTGCCCGCCCGAGAGGTCGCGAACCTTGCTGCCGGCACGTTCTTCGAGCCCGATACGGCCGAGCAATTCGGCACTGCGCGCGGCGGCCTCGCGCCGGTTGATGCCGTGAAGAGCGGCGTGATAGAGCAGGTTCTGCGTCAGCGAGAGGTCGAGATCGAGCGTGCGCGGCTGGAACACGACGCCGAGCAGCCGCAGCGCTTCGCCCGGGCTCTTGCTGATGTCGTGGCCGAAGATGGAGACACGGCCGGACTGAATCCCGAACAGGCGCGTGATCAGCGAGAACAGCGTGCTCTTGCCGGCGCCGTTGAGACCCAGCAGCGCCGTGAAGCTCGCGGGTTGCACGTTGAAGGACACGTCCATCAACGCGCGCCGTGGCCCGTAGGAATGGCTGACGCCCTCGATCGACAATGCCGGTACCGTGGCCGGATCGAGCATCGGCATCTCACGTGGCTCGGTGATCGGGGCAGGGCTGGTCATGGCGCGATCGTGACGCCCCAGGGTAGCTCGCCCACCTGGATGGTCTTGATCACCTTTTGCGCGGCGACGTCGATGACGGAAACGTCGTTCGACACGCCGTTGGTGGTGAGAAGGTACTTTTCGTCGGGCGTAAATGCCACGTGCCAGACCCGCTGTCCCACCAGCAGATATTTCGTCACTTTGCGCGTGGCGACGTCGACCACCGCGATGCGGTTGGCGGGGCCGAGTGCGACGAAGGCGGTCTTGTCGTCCTTGGTCATGCCGATGCCGACCGGCTGGATGGCCTCTTTCCGCAGTCCCGGAATCTCGAACGTGACCTTGCCGATCACCTCGTGCTTCCTGGGATCGATGATCGATACGGTCCCGCCGATCTCCGAAGACACCCATACTTCCGAACTGTCGTGCTTGAACTCGGCAAAGCGCGGGCGCGCGTCGACCAGCACGTTGGCGACGATCTGGCGCGAGGCGGTGTCGATGAAATGCGCCATGTTGGTCGTCTCGGACGTGTTGATCAGCGTCTTGCCGTCGGGGCTGAGGGTCATGCCCTCAGGTTCGACTCCGACCTGGATGTCGCCGAGACGGGTGCGCTTCTCGAGGTCGATCACGGTCACCGTGTTGTCGTTCTCATTGGCGACGTAGAGGAACTTGCCCGCGGCATCCTGAGCGAAGAGCTCGGGGTCGGGGCCGGAGGGCAGGCTGTCGACCACGGTTTGCGTCTTGGCGTCGATCACCTGGATGGTGTCGTCGTCGCCGACGGCGACCATCACGAACTTGCCGTCGCGCGTGAAATCGATGCCGCGCGGGCGCTGGCCGACCTTGATGGTTTTGGTCACCGTCCAGCTGTCGGTGTCGATCACCGAGACCGTGTTGCTCTTCTCGTTCGAGACGTAGGCGATGAAGGCGTGTGCGGGCGCTGCGGCGGTCGCCAGAACCATCAGCAACGCTGCTCTTAGCAGCGATCTCCGTCCGCGGGCGGTCCTCACCTCCCCCGCTTGCGGGGGAGGTCGTATCGCATCGACAGATGCGATACGGGAGAGGGCTCTCTCCTCTTGGGGGTTCTCGCGAGCGGAGAGACCCTCTCCCCAACCCTCTCCCGCACGCGGGAGAGGGAGCGCACCATCTCTGCGGAGGCTCCGTCGCATCACTTCGCTCACTTCAGCTTGCATTTGCTCTCCGGACGATCGTAGCCGAGCGTGTCGAGCTCGGAGACCTGGTGCAGGAATCCCTCCTGCGGCGACACCGACACCACCATGCGACCGTCGACCAGCAGGATCGGCTGGCGCAGTTGCAGATTCCAGTCGCGCAACGTCAGCCGCGTGCCCTTGAACGCGGCGACCGAGAAATCCGGGCCCTTGATGAAATCGGTCACCTTCTTGGTGTCCCCGGAATTGGTGCGCGAGGTAGCTTCGCCGATCATGCGCACTGCGGTCCAGGCCTGCATGTCGAGCGCGGTCATGCGCCGCGAATTCAGCTTGACGAAGCGGTTCTGGATCTGGATCGCGCCCCACTGGTCCTGCGCGGCGCCCCAGCTGCGCGGCACGAGGCCGGCCGAGCCCGCGACGGGGCGCGGATCCCAGGTGCGATAGGGCAGGTATGCACCGAACACCTCGCTCTCGTCGGCGGCGACCAGCACGTCATAGGTCGGCGCCTGCTGAGTGAAGACGGGCATCTGGCGCTGGATCAGCGTCACGCCGCTATCGGTGCGGCGAGCACCGCCTTTGTCCTCGAACGTGCGCTCCTGCACGATCTTGGCGCCGAACCGCGTCGCGGTGCGCCGGAGAGCATCGGCGAACAGCTTGTCCTCGTCATGCGAGCCGACCACGAGCAGCCACCGCGACCACTTCTTCCAGACGAGATATTGTCCAAGCGCGTCCGCCAGCATCGCGCGTGTCGGTGCGGTGTGGATGACGTTGGCGCGGCAATCGGCCTCGCGCAGCCGCTCGTCGATAGCGCCGACGTTGAACAGCAGCGTGCCACGGTCGCGTAGTGCGTCCGACACTTTCAGCAACGCATCGGCCGGCAGGTCGGTGACGATGAAGCCGTTCTTGTCGGCGAGCGCGGTCGCCGCCTGCACGACGTCCTCGCCTTCCTTGATGCGGCGCTCCTCCAGCGTAAAACGCTGGTTGAGGAATTTCCCGGTGGTGTTGTTGTCTTCGATGGCGAGGCGGGCGCCGGCAACACCGTCATTCTCGGCGGGTTGCTCGGCCAGCGACAATGTCGATCTGGTGCCGGCGACGCCGAGATAGCCGACGCCGATCGTGACCGGGTCGGCCGCGAGCGCGCTCGTCGCGGCGGCACCCAAGCCGATCAGGCCGACCAACCATCGGATCATGTTTCCTCCAGACCCATTCTTCCGGGCGTTCTCCCCGGCTTGACCGCCGGTGGAGAATTGTCTCTGCTAAAGCATGACCGATTTGTCGGGGCATGCAACCCCGCATTTCGTCCCCGCGTGCGCGAGGCCTGGAATCACGATCATGCGAGCATTGATCTGTTTCGCCGCTTTGTTGTTGACGGGTTCGGTCGCGCTCGCCGATCCGCCGAAACTCGCGGTGTTCGATTTCGAGCTGATCGACACCAGCCTGCCCGGCGAGTTCTATGGCTCCAGGCCTGAGCAGGCGCGGCTGGAGAGCATCGGCGAGCAACTGCGCAAGGAGCTGGCTGAGTCAGGCCGGTTCCAGGTGCTCGACATCGCGCCGGTCAGGGACGCCGCCCGTCGCGCGAACTTGCAGGCCTGCGGCGGTTGCGACCTCAAGCTTGCCGGGCAGATCGGCGCCGAGCTGGAGATCACCGGCCTCGTGCAGAAGGTTTCGAACCTGATCATCAACCTCAACATCTATCTGCGCGACGTGAAGACCGGCAACATGATCACCGTCGCCAGCGCCGACATGCGCGGCAACACCGATGAAGCCTGGACGCGCACGATGAGCTATCTCATCCGCAACCGCTTGCTCGCCCCGAATTACGGACGGCCGGAGTAGGGGGAAATCACTCGCCGCGACGGCGGTGCACCCTCGCCCCTTGTGGGAGAGGGTGGATTCGCGAAGCGAAGCCGGGTGAGGGGTTCTCTCCGCGAGTCCAACTCTTACCGAATTTGCGGATAGATACTCCTCGTCCGGCGCTTCGCGCCACCTTCTCCTACAAGGGGAGAAGGGAAGGGCAGCGAGGGCCCCTCACCCCTTCAACCTCTCCGCATGCCAGTGCAGGTGATCGCCCATGAAGGTCGAGATGAAGTAGTAGCTGTGGTCGTAGCCCGCCTGCCGCCGCAGCGTCAGCGGGATGCCGGCCTTGGTGCAGGCGGCTTCGAGCAGCTCCGGCTTGAGCTGCTCTTTCAGGAAATTGTCGGCCTCGCCGACGTCGACGAGGAGGCCGGAAAATTTCGCACCGTCCTCGATCAGTGCCACCGTGTCGTGAGTGCGCCAGGTGTCCTTGTTCGGCCCGAGATAGCCGGTCAGCGCCTTGATGCCCCAGGGCACTTGCGAAGGCGCGACGATCGGCGCGAACGCGCTGGCCGCGCGAAAGCGGTGCGGATTGCGCAGCGCCACCGTCAGCGCGCCGTGACCGCCCATGGAATGGCCCATCACCGATTGACGCTTGGCATCGACCGGGAAGTTCCCGGCCACGAGCTTCGGCAGCTCGTCGGTGACGTAGCTCCACATCCGATAGTTGCGCGCGAACGGCTCTTGCGTCGCATCGACGTAAAAGCCGGCGCCCAGCCCGAAATCATAGGCATTGTTGGCGTCGCCCGGCACGTCCGGTCCACGCGGGCTGGTGTCGGGCGCGACGAAGATCAGGCCGAGCTCGGCGCAGGCCTTGCGGAATTCGCCCTTCTCGGTGACGTTGGCATGCGTGCAGGTGAGTCCGGAGAGGTACCAGACCACGGGCAGCTTGGCGCCGTCCGCATGCGGGGGAACATAGACCGAGAACACCATGTCGGTTCCGGTCGCCTCGCTCGCATGGCGATAGACGCCCTGCACGCCGCCGTAGGATCTGTTCGTCGAGACAGTCTGGATCGTCATGCCCAATAGCTCCGTGGCACCTCGCCACTTCAAGAGTGCACCGCTTATGTGACCGAATTTGTGGCGCCGTCAGGCGACGCCGCTGTCGATCGCCAGCCGCACCAGCTCGACCGAGGTTTTCACCCCGAGCTTCTGGCGCATGATGGACGAGGTGTTGGCAACGGTCTTGTAGGACGATTGCACCAGCCACGCGATCTCGGACAGGCTCTTTCCGGCGCTGAGCAGCCGCAGGATCTCCATTTCGCGCGCATTCAGCTTCGACAGCGGGCTTTGCGCCAGCGTCGGCCCCGCAAAGGCGATGCTGCGCGCGATCGCGGTCGGAAGGTACGTGCCGCCGCCGCTGACGGCGCGGATCGCCTCGACGAGATCGTCGGGATCGCCGGTCTTGGAGACGTAGCCTTTTGCGCCGCACTCGATCGCGCGCGCCGCGAAGGCGGGGTCGTCGTTCATGCTGAACATGATGATGCGGGCCTCGGGCGCGCGTTCGAGGATGCGGCGCGCCAGCTCGAATCCGGAGACGGTCGGCAGGTTGATGTCGATGATGCAGAGGTCGGGACGCTCGACGATGAAGACGCACTCGCCGTCCTCGGCGTCGGCGGCCTCCAAGATCTCGATCTCGCCCTCGTCGGCCAGCACGGCACGGCAGCCGGAGGCGACAATGGGATGATCGTCGACGATCAGAATGCGCATAGGCGTTCCCCGCGACAGCGCGTTCCCCGTGTTGGAGCTTGCCTGTTTTGCGCTGCACGGTGCCGGCATGAGGAGCTGCGCGTCTCATGTGGCCTCATGCAACCCGGCCGGGATTGCTGTACGCTTCCGATTAGATATCCGCCGCTTCGCCTGTGTCAACGTCATCGGACAGGTGCGGGCAGAACCTTCGCGGGGAACGAGCGATACCAATGTGGCAAAATCTATCCTTGCGCGGGCGCATTAACCTCTTGCTGGCGCTGCTGCTGGCACTCGGGCTCGCCGTCAATATCGGCCAGCAGGTCGCGGAAGCCGGGCCGCGCGTACAGGCCGAGGATCAGAGCGTCATCCGCCTTGCCCGAGAGTTCATCGAGATGATCGTGGCGGATCTCAACGACGCGCCGGATCCGGATGCCCGGCTGAACCAGATCGCGCGCGATCTCAGCCGCCTGCGCCATGTCAGCATCACGCTTCGGGACGCCGGCGGCCGTCCGCTGACGCCGCCCCGGCTTGACACCGACGCCGACACGCGCGCGCCGCCGGCCTGGTTCGTCGCCCTGGTACATCCCGAGCAGACCGCAGTCAGCGTGCCCGTCTCGATCCAGGGCAAGCCCGGCTCGCTCGTGATCACCTCGCATCCCGATGACGAGATCGCCGAGATCTGGGACGGCATCGTGACCCAGCTCGAGGTCGGCTCGGTGATCGCGCTCGCGCTGTTCTTCCTGATGATGAGCGTGGTCGGCCGGGCGCTGGCACCGCTCCAGTCGCTGGCGGAGACAATGGGAAAGCTCGAAGGCGGAAACTACGAGGCCCGTGTCGCGCCGGGTGGCGCGCCGGAACTCGCCGCGATCTGCACCAAGCTCAACCACCTTGCCGCGACGCTTGGTGAGGCGGTCGAGGACAAGCGGCGCCTCGCCGAGCGCGCGGTGTCGCTTCAGGACATCGAGCGCAAGGAGATTGCGCGCGAGCTCCATGACGAGTTCGGGCCTTACCTGTTCTCGCTGCGCGCGCATGCCAGCGCGCTGGCGAAGCTGGCGGACGGACGCGACCCGAGCGCGGATGCCGTGCGAAAACATGGCAGCGCCATGCTGGAGCAGATCAATGCACTCCAGCAGTTCAATCGCCGCGTGCTGGAGCGCCTTCGGCCCGTCGGCCTTGCCGAGCTCGGCCTGCGCAAGGCGCTCGAATCCCTGTCGCGGCTGTGGCGGGAGTCGCATCCCGACGTGGAGATCGAGACCTCGATCTCCTGCACGATACGATAAATGGTGAGATCGGCGTCACCGGCGAGACCGCCGATCTCACCATTTATCGTATCGTGCAGGAGTCGCTCACCAATGTATTTCGCCACGCCGGCGCGACCTCGGTCAACGTCGTCATCGAGCCGGTAGAGCAAATGGCGCGGGACGGCCGCGGCTGCGCCCGGGTGCGCGTCAGCGACAACGGGCGCGGCATGGAGCCGGGTCAGAAGCTCGGCTTCGGCCTCGTCGGAATGCGGGAGCGGATTCTGGCGCTGGGCGGAACGCTCAACGTCGTCTCCGGCGAAGGCGGCTTGACCGTGGAAGCGCTGGTCCCGACGGCGGCGGCCTGATCTCGTAGGGGGAAAGTCACGCGTCAGTTCGAGCTATCGTCCCCCGCCGCAAGCTCGCGGGCCCGGCGGAGCAGGTCGCTCGTGCGACGGATGCCGAGCTTGGCTTTCGCCTGCTTGATCAGCCGGGCGACGGCCCGAGGCGTGATATCCAGCTCTTCGGAGATCGCAGAATAGGACATTCCCTCGCCAAGCAGGCTGAGCGCTTCTCTTTCTCTGCGTGTCAGTGTGGCGATTCCGCCGCAATCGACGTGATCGGGCAAGGGCACGCCGCGCAGATTGATCCTCTCGTCGACATAGCGATGGCCGAGCCGAACCTGACGCACTGCTTTCGGGAGCTCATCCGGTGGAGAATCCTTCAGCAGATAGCCGATGGCTCCAGCCTTGATTGCGGAAGCGACGATGTTGGCGTCCGCATGCATGCTGAAGACCAGGATGCGTGCGAGCGGCGCATCCGCGGAAATGCGGTGCAGCAGGTCGACGCCGCCCAGAGCTTCTCCGGGGAAGGTCAGGTCGAGAATCACGACACCAGGCCGATGCTCCAGGAAAGCTTCGTATCCGCTCGGCACATCGCGGGCAGCGACGACGTCTTCGACATCGCCCAGCACGATGCGACAGGCCTCGGCAATGATGGGGTGGTCATCCACGACGAGTATCGGGCTCAAGGGAACTCTCTGAAATGCGGATTGCTTCAATGGCCTGACGACCACTGTGAGCGGCGGATGAGTGGCGGCAGGGCTTGCGGCAAACCCTGCAGCCGCGTCACTTCTTCGGCCGTATCGCGTCGGCCGTGCCCTGGATGAAGGCCTGAATCTTCACGACGTCGGCCTCCGTCAGCTTGCCTGTGAAGTCCGGCATGCCCTTGTCGCGGAACGGCCCCTTGAACACGATGTCCTTGAGGTTGGCGATCGTCTCTGCCGGCACGTAGCCGAGATTGCGGACATTGCCGCCCTTGTCGACTCCGGGAACGCCATGGCAGGTCGCGCAAGCCGCGACGTAGAGCGCTGTCCCTTCCGGCACGTCCTTCGGATCGTATTTGACGCCCTGGAGCAGGCCTTCGGTCTGATACTTCACGAACTCCGGCAGCGGGGCCTTGCCGTTGAGCGCGAACGTGTAGACGGTCCCCGGATTTTGCCGCTCGGTCGCCCGCTGCGCCATGCCGTAGACTCCGCCCCAGCCGACGGCAATCGAGACATACTGCACGCCATCGAGCATGTAGGTCGAAGCCGCCGCGACGACGCCGGTGCCGGTCGGTGTTTCCCACAGCGTCTTTCCGGTCTTGGCGTCATAGGCGACGAAGCGGCCGTCCGCTGTGCCCTGGAACACCAGGTTTCCGGCCGTGGTCAGCGTGCCGCCGTTCCAAGGCGAGGGATATTCGACACGCCAGGCTTCCTTCTGCTTGACCGGATCCCATGCGACGAGGCGTCCGAACGGAAGACTCTTGGGCGGCTCTCCGTTGAGCACGAAGCCGACATTCCAGCCGGTGGCGCCGCCGAATTTGCCCGGCGTTGCCGCGTTCTGCTTGAAGTTCTTTTCCGGAATGAGGTTCAGCGGCACGTTCTGGGCCGGCAGATAGACCAGCCCGGTTTGCGGATTGAACGACATCGGATGCCAGTTGTGGGCGCCGTAGGGTCCGGGGATCGAGTCGTAGGCCGCATCGCCGCGCGCCGCCGGCACCTCGATCGGCCTGCCGTTGGCGTCGTAGCCGGTCGCCCAGTTCACATCGACGAAGTTCTTCGCCGAGATGAACTTGCCGTTGGTGCGGTCGATCACGAAGAAGAAGCCGTTCTTGGGCGCATGCAGGATGACCTTGCGCAGCGCGCCGTCGATGTTGATGTCGGCCAGGATCATCGGCTGGGTCGAGGTATAGTCCCAGTGATCGCCGGGCGTCTCCTGATAGTGCCAGGCGTATTTGCCGGTGTCGGCGTTCAGCGCCACGATCGAGGCGAGATAGAGATTGTCGCCGCCGGCGGGGCTGCGCACGTTCCGGTTCCAGGGCGAGCCGTTGCCGGTGCCGATGTAGACGAGATTGAGGTCCGGATCGAAGGTGATGGTATCCCAGGGCGTGCCGCCGCCGCCGTTGATCCAATACTTGCCGGCGGGATCCCAGGTCTTGGCCGCCTTCTCCATGGATTCGTCCTCGAACGGCTTCGACGGATCGCCGGGCACCGTGAACCAGCGCCAGAGCTGGTTGCCGTTCTCGGCATCGTACGCGGTGACGTAGCCCCGCGCGCCATATTCGGCGCCGCCTTGCCCGATCACGACCTTGCCGTTGAAGACGCGCGGCGCGCCGGTGATGGTGTAGGAATGCTCGTGGTCGATCAGTGTGTCCTTTTCCCAGACCTTCTTGCCGGTTGCCGCGTCGAGCGCGATCAGGCGGCCATCATAGGCGGCCACGAACACCTTGCCCTTGTAGAGGGCGACGCCGCGGTTCACGACGTCACAACAGCCCTTGTACCCGAGCTCGCGGTTGACTTGCGGATCGAACGTCCAGATGCGCTTGCCGGTACGCGCGTCGATGGCGTGCACGACGCTCCACGACGCCGTCTGGTACATGATGCCGTCGACGACGACAGGTGTCGCTTCCACGCCGCGCGAGGATTCGAGATTGTAGCTCCAGACCAGGCCGAGGCTTTTGACGTTGTCAGCCGTAATCTGGTTGAGCTTCGAAAAGCGCGTCTCGGCATAGTCCAGGCCGATCGTCGGCCAGTTGTTGGATGTCGCGGCATTGGCCTTGATGTAGGCGCTGTCGACCGCGGATATGGCGGCCTTGATGCTGTCAGGCGTCAAGCTCTTTGCGGAATCCTGCGCGTCTGAGGCGGCGATGGTCGCGGCGAGGCCAAAACTGGTGACGAGCCCCATGGCGAGGCTGCTGCGGACTCGCCAGACAAATGACCCCCGAACGGAAAAGCGTTCCCGCAGCCTCATCGTTTCCTCCCGCATTTCTTTTTGCTTCCCGTAAAGGCACCCCGCCACTAGGGCGGGGTGTTAAGTCTACGGATGAATGACTCGTGACCAGGTCACGATGTCGAGCCAAGGATTGCACAGAGGTTCGTCGTCGGGTTGAGCATAAAGTCTCGCCGAAGCCGGGAATAGTTCCCGAGAGCGGGCGGGGCAGGTCGACCCGCTGCGCCGACCGGATCGGGAAAAATTCCCGATTTGGTCGGGAATTCTTGCTGCGGAGAGGGCGGACCTTTTACGGCTGGTGCGCTCCGGCTTTTGGCCTGTACGTTTGCGTAACCGGCGGGGAAACAAGATTGCCGGAAAAATGTGGGTGGAGACGGCACGGATGGGCGTTCGCGGTCTGATCGTACTTTCAATTTCTACGGGAATGGTTGTCGCGAGCGACGTGGCCGCCGCGCAGGACGAGCAGACCAACATCCAGAACTTGCCACCGGTCGAGGTGTCCGCACCACCCTCGGCAACGAGGCGTGCGGCGCCCGCGCGACCGGTCGCGCGCATAGGGGCGGCGGGGTCGGCTGCCCCGAGGACTCGGCTCTATGTCTACCCGACATCGCCAGGTACTGGCAGGGGTCTCGACGTCGACAAGGTCCCCTCGGCGATCAACGCGGTCGATGCGAGCCAGATCAAGCGCACCAACTCGCTGAACATTACCGATGCGCTGCGCGACAACATCCCCGGCGTCAACATCAGCGAAGTCACCGGCAATCCGTTCACGCCTGACGTCGAGTTCCGCGGCTTCGTCGCTTCGCCCGTGACGGGCACGCCGCAAGGGCTCGCCGTGTACCAGAACGGCGTCCGCATCAACGAAGCCTTCTCTGACGCCGTCAACTGGGACCTGATCCCCACCGCCGCGATCAGATCGGTGACGCTCGTCACCAACAACCCGGCCTTCGGCCTCAACGCGCTTGGCGGCGCGCTCAATCTGCAAATGAAGGACGGCTTCACCTATCAGGGCGCGGAGCTCGACGTCATGGGCGGCTCGTACGGCCGCATCCAGGGATCGGCGCAATGGGGCAAGCAGGTCGATCAGAATTACGCCGTCTACGCCGCGCTCGAAGGCCTGCGCGACAACGGTTTCCGCAATTTCTCCCAATCGACCGTTCGGCGCTTCTACGGCGATGTCGGCTACAGGGCCGGCGACAGCGAATTCCACGTCAACATGGGGGTCGCCAAGAACAATTTCGGCGCCAGCGCCACCGTCCCGGCCGAGTTGCTGGATAAATATTGGGGCGCGACCTACACCACGCCGCAGACGACGGCCAACCGCGTCGGCTATCTCAACCTGACCGGAAAGGTCGATGCGACGCCGACCTGGACGTTCGAAGGCACCGCCCGAGTGCGCAGGTTCGAGCAGAACATCGTCGACGGCAATCCAACGGACGTGGAGGAGTGTGCTGCAGATCCGGCGCTGCTCTGCTTCGGCGACGACACCTCACCCGCCAACGGCGCGGGCGGCGTGCAGCTCGCAAACCCCTATGCGCCGGGAACGATCCTCGGCGCGATCGACCGGGGCTCGATCCGTTCGTCCACCTTCGGCGTCTCGGGGCAGGCCACCAACACCGATCAACTGTTCGGCCATGACAACCGCTTCGTGATGGGCGCAACCTATGACGCCAGCGTGACGCGCTACAACGCCAGTTCCGAGATCGGTTCGATGGGAGAGAACTACGTCGTCAGCGGCAGCGGTGTTTTCCTGGGACCGACCCCCGCGGCAGATCCCGTTGCCGGCCCCGTCTCGCTGCGGACCGTCAATCAGTATAATGGCCTCTACGCGATGGATACGTTCAATGTCACGGACGCCTTCGCCATCACGGGCGGCGGTCGCTTCAACGCGGCGCGGATCACGCTCGAAGACCAGCTCGGGACCGCGCTGAACGGCGATCACACCTATACCCGCTTCAATCCGATGATCGGCGGCACTTACAAGATCACGCCGGGACTGACCGCCTATGCCGGCTATTCCGAGGCCAACCGCGTGCCGACGCCGCTGGAGCTCGGCTGCGCGGATCCCGCCCGGCCCTGTCTGATCGCGGCCTTCCTGGTCGCGGATCCGCCATTGAAGCAGGTCGTCTCCAAGACCGTGGAAGCCGGCTTCCGCGGCACCAAGGAACTGAACATCGGCACTCTGGGATGGAAGGTCGGCGGCTTCCGCGCCACCAATCACGACGACATCATGGCGGTGCCGGTCGTTGGCCGGACCGGTTTCGGCT
Organism: Bradyrhizobium sp. CCH5-F6; assembly: GCF_001556045.1. Classification (GTDB taxonomy): domain Bacteria; phylum Pseudomonadota; class Alphaproteobacteria; order Rhizobiales; family Xanthobacteraceae; genus Bradyrhizobium. The sequence goes on along the minus strand of NZ_LSIC01000109.1, from coordinate 23,771 downwards.
ATTTCACAAACGTCGGCCGGACACGGCGGCAGGGGATCGAGGCGGAAGTCAACATCAAGTCGCCCACGCTCCAGTTCCAGGCGAGCTACGCCTTCGTCGACGCGCGCTACCTCGATCCGCTCGAGCTCGGCTCGGAAAGCCCGTTTGCCGATCCGGCGACCGACACCATCCAGGTCAGGCCCGGCAACCAGATCCCCGCGATCCCGCGCCACCGCGTCAAGGTCGGCGTCGACTACGCCGTGACCGACGTCTGGAAGGTCGGCGGCAACGCGCTGTTCGTCTCCAGCCAATATCTGGTCGGCGACGAGTCCAACCAATACACGAAGCTGCCGTCCTATACGGTGTTCAATCTCCACACCTCCTACCAGGTCGCGAAGAACATCCAGCTCTACGGCCGCGTCGACAACGTGTTCGACAAGCGCTACGTGACCTACGGCCAGTTCTTCGACCGCGAGGCCTTGCCCAACTTTACCAATGGCGGCGCAGACTTCACCGACCCGCGCTCGCTGAGCCCGGCAAGGCCGCGAGCGTTCTATGCCGGCATGCGGGTGACGTTCTGAATGTGGCGCCGTTGGCGGACGGGTGTTTCACGGGCCAGGCTCCGTCTCGTCTTCCACGCGGAGAAGCCCTCTTAACTGATCGAAAACCATAGAAAATGATCTGAAAATTGTAATGAAACTGCTTGGCTGTTTCCGCGTCGGTTCGTCGGAGGGCCCGCCTGATGACAGAGCAACAGTTGAGAGAGCAGGAATTTCAGATTGCGCGTTACAGATACCTGGAGCGGGAAGTGACGGATCCGCTCGCGGCATGCCTGCTTCACGGCATCATCGAGGAGCTTGAAGCGGAGCTGCTCAGGGATCGCCGCGATCGGGTGTGCTCCGAGGAGTCCGCGGGGTGCTCTTGACGATCTGCGCTTCGAAGCCATTTGCCTGAAACGTCCTGCGTCGGGGCGCTGATGTCCCCCGGATTCGTACAGGCCATGTCATTAACCGTTCCTTAATCCCGTTCATGCGGATGATCCCTCGGGACTACCAGGGGAGACTGCTCCCATGCTGAAGGACGGCACCTACGCGGCGTGGTACAATACGCCGCTCGATCAGGGTACCGGGATCGTCCATGTGGCAGACGGCCAGATCTGGGGCCGTGACAGCCTCATGACGTATCGCGGCGCCTGCAAGGTTGATGGCGACCGCTTCACCGCGACCGTATCGACCAAGCGTCATACCGACGGGCGGGCAACGGTCTTCGGCGTTGAAGACGAGCTCACGCTGGACATCCAGGGACGCTGCCCCGGCAAGATCGCGACTTACACCGCGACGGCACAACAGGTGCCGGGAATGATCCTCCATGGCACGCTCATCCTGACGGAACAGCAGCCGCCGGCACCGGATCGGGCCGAGCAGGTGCCAGCGTTCAATCCCGGCAAGCTGCCAAGATTGCCGAAGCGCTCGCGCTGAAGACCGCCGCGCCAGATCCGCGCGGCCCTGCATCCGGCTCTTCCCAAAGCTTGCTTCTCAAATCGCCCGCGACCCGCCATTGTGCGACCGCATCAGCGTGGAAGCGGAGCTGCATCAATGTCGGATAAGGTCTCGCGTCGTCAGCTTGCGAAGATCGCTGGGCTGTCCGCAGCCGGGATGACTGGCGCGCTCGGGACGGTCGAAGCCAGGCCCGCACGACCTCCGCGCGGTGGAGGCGGCTTTCCGGCGGGCTTTGTCTGGGGCACGGCGACGTCGTCCTACCAGGTGGAGGGCGCCGTCGCCGAGGACGGGCGAGGGCCTTCGATCTGGGACAGGTTCGTGCGCATCCCCGGCAAGATCGAGGACGGCACCACGGGCGACCGCGCCAATGAGCACTACCACCGCTACAAGGAGGACATCGCGCTCATCAAGGAACTCGGCTGCAGGGCCTATCGCTTCTCGGTGGCCTGGCCGCGGCTGTTTCCGGAAGGCGACGGCAAGCCCAACCCGAAGGGGCTCGATTTCTACAATCGTCTCGTCGACGAGCTCCTGAAGAACGGCATCGAGCCGTGGCTGACGCTCTATCATTGGGACCTGCCCCAATCGCTCCAGGACCGTTTCGGCGGCTGGGCTTCGAAGGAAACTTGCAAGATCTTTGGCGACTACGCGGCCTATGTCGCCGAGCGTCTGACCGACCGGGTCAGGAACGTGTTCACGCTGAACGAGAGCGGCCGCTTCGTCTATTTCGGTTACGGCATCGGCATCGATGCGCCGGGCCTGACGCTGCCACAAGCGGACGTCAACCAGATCAGGCACAACAGCGCGCTGGCGCACGGGCTCGCGGTGCAGGCGGTGCGCGCCCACGGCCGCCGCGGCACCAGGGTGGGGCCGGCCGAGAACGTCGATGCCTGCCTGCCTGCGATCGACACCCCGGAAAACGTTCGCGCCGCGGAGATCGCGCTGCGCGAGATGAATGCCGGCTATCTCAACGTGATCATGATGGGCAAGTATACCGACGCCTTCCTCAAATACGCCGGTGCCGACGCGCCGAAATACACCGACGCCGAGCTGAAGATCATCGGATCGCCGGTTGATTTCCTCGGCCTCAACATCTACGCGCCGCAGCATTACGTGGTGGCCTCCGACCAGGGCGCGGGCTTCATGCCGCTGCCGATCCCGAAATCGTTTCCGCACATGAATTCGGACTGGCTGCGCGTCGGGCCCGAAACGATCTACTGGGTGCCGAAGCTCGCGGCCAAGATCTGGAAGACGGATGCGATCTACATCAGCGAGAACGGCGCCTCCGGCGACGATGCGGTGACGCCGGACGGCAAGATCTACGACACCGACCGCATCATGTATCTGCGCAACTACCTCGCCCAGCTCCAGCGCGCCACCAGCGAGGGCGTGCCGGTGCGCGGCTATTTCCTCTGGAGCCTGATGGACAATTTCGAGTGGGTGTATGGCCTGAACAAGCGCTTCGGCCTCTACCACGTCAATTTCGACACCCAGGTCCGCACGCCCAAACTCAGCGCCAGCTTCTATCGCAACGTGATCGCGAGGAACGCGGCCGGGGTGTAGCTCTCCCCGTTCATAAGCCCGGCCAAGACGTTGCGGCGGCTTCGTGCGGTCGGCTCGATTTTACGTGCGGCGGAAAATCGGGTGAGGGCGCAAACGCCGCGCATTGACTCCACTGCTCCCCTGATTCACAACGCCCTCAACCCTACAACAAGAGGATAACGCCAATGGCTGACGCGCTGATCATCGATGCCTGCCGGACCCCACGAGGCATCGGCAAGGCCGGCAAGGGAGCGCTCTCGGGCATTCATCCGCAGCAACTGGGCGCAACCGTGCTGCGCGCGCTTGCCGACCGCACCGGCATCAATACGGCAGACGTCGACGACATCGTCTGGGGCTGCAGCGCGCAGGTCGCAACGCAAAGCGGCGATCTCGGCCGCATGTCGGCGCTCGATGCCGGCTACGACGTGCGCGCCAGCGCCGTGACGCTCGACCGTTTCTGCGGCTCCGGCATCACCAGCGTCAACATGGCGGCGAGCTCGATCATGGCCGGCGCCGAGGACCTCGTCATCGCCGGCGGCTGCGAGATGATGTCGATGGAGGGACGCCGCGGCTCCGGTCCGATGATGATGGACAACGGCAATCTGCATCTGCGGGCAAAGCATCCGCAATCGCATCAGGGCGTCTGTGCCGACGCCATCGCGACGCTGGAAGGCATCACCCGAAGGGACGTCGACGCGCTCGGGCTGGAGAGCCAGAAACGCGCCGCGCATGCGATCGCGAACGGCCACTTCAAGAAGAGCCTCGTGCCCGTCCACCGCGAGGACGGCAGCCTCGCACTCGACCACGAGGAATATCCGCGGCCGCAGACCACGATGGAAGGCCTGAGCAGTCTGAAGCCGGCGTTCCCCGCCATCGCCGACTACGCGCTCGACGACAAGGGCACGACCTATCGCGGTCTGATCCTGCAAAAATATCCCGACCTGAACATCGACTTCGTGCACCACGCCGGCAACTCCTCCGGCGTCGTCGACGGCGCCGCCGCGATCCTCTTGGCCTCGCCCGCTTACGCCAAGGCACATGGCCTCAAACCGCGCGCCCGCGTGGTCGCGATGGCCAACATGGGGGACTCGCCGACCCTGATGCTGAACGCGCCGGTGCCGGCGACGCGCAAGGTGCTGGCGAAGGCGGGGCTTACCATCGACGACATCGACCTGTTCGAGATCAACGAGGCGTTCGCGGTGGTGGCGGAAAAATACATCCGCGACCTCGAGCTCGATCGCGCCAAGGTCAACGTCAACGGCGGCTCGATCGCGCTCGGCCATCCCATCGGCGCCACCGGCTCGATCCTGATCGGCACCGTGCTCGACGAGCTCGAACGGCGCGACCTGAAGCGCGGGCTCGTCACCATGTGCGCGGCCGGCGGCATGGCGCCCGCGATCATCATCGAGCGAATCTAGCCGGAGCGGGATCCGGAAAAGCGCGGAACGCGGTTTTCCGGGAAGATCATGCGCAAACGACGAGCTGAAGCGCGATGACGGCGATCCCGATCGCATCGCGCGTCAGGTCAGCAATCGCTTCTTGTAGCTCTCGGGATCCATGTCGACGATGTCGACGCTCACGCTTTCGGTGTGTGGAAGCAGATCGCTCATGGTGGCGCGAAGCGCGGAGCTGAGCCGGAGCTTTTGTTCGCCGGTTCGGCCGGCAAGCAGGTGCACGCTGACATGGCAGAAGCCCTGCCGGCGTCCCGCCACGAGATAGTGCTCGTAAGGGATCGCGCGGATCTTGATGTCCTCTGCTTTCATCACGCCGGTCTCCGCGGCGGTGTTGTGCAGCGCGCGCATCAGGGTCTCGGCGTCGAAGCGATCCTGATGGCCGTCATGCGAATATTCAATGACCAGATGAGGCATGCGAACTCCAGCAGTTAGAGCAGAAGCGGCTTCACTGTCGCGGCGGCCTCCCGCAGCAGCGGCAGGAAGCGGTCGATCATCTCGCCCGTCGAAACGCGGTCGACATGAGCGCCGATGTTGATGGCCGCAACGATGGTGCCGTCATAGCGGCGGACGGGGACCGAGATCGATCGAAAACCGGGCTCGGCCTCGCGATCGACCAGCGAATAGCCTTTCTCCCGGTCGACGATGATGGCCGCCTTCACTGCCTCCTTGTCGGTCAAGGTGAACGGGGTCATCGCCGTCAAGGTCATCTCGGAGATCGTCTTGTCCAGTTCCTCGTTCGAATATCTTCCGAGCATGGCTCGTCCGACCGAAGAGCAATAGGCAGGCAGCCTGTAGCCGAGATCGATGCCGGACGAGAACACGCGCGCAGGGCTGGCCCGTGCCACGAACACGACCTCAGGGCCCAGCAGCACCGCCAGCGAGGAGATCTCCTGGGCGGCATTGGAGACTTGATCGAGCACCGGCTGAAGGATCGTGACGATCTGGTTCGATGTCATGTAAGACCCGGCCAGGGTCAGTACCTTCGGGGTCAGCGCGAACATCTTGCCGTCGCTCGACACGTAACCGCGACGCTCCAGCGTGAACAGGATCCGGCGCGCCGTCGCCCGCGGAAGATCGGTCGCCTTTGCGACGTCGCTCAGCGTCATGGCGCGCGTGTCGGCGCCGAACTGCTCGATGACGCGCAGGCCGCGGTCGAGGCTTTCGATGAAGTCGGTGTTGCTGAGTTCGTCGTCGCGCTTGATCTTCGGCATGCGTCTTCGCCTTACCTGGCTGGTTCCAGCGTCTTCAGATCGAAGGACAGATCCGCGGCCTGCTCCGGCGTGGGCGACAGTCCGGCCGTGATGAGGCGACGCGCGATCATCTGGTCGCCGGGACGGTTGATGCTGTCGACCGCGGCCAGCCTGCCTGCGCGATATTGGAATACCGAAAACTTGCCGTCACGCGCATCTCCGCGGATGACGGCCTGGTCGGACGGCGCCGAAAGGCCGACGATTTGCAGCTTGCTGTCGTACTGGTCCGACCAGAAGCGCGGCACGGCATCATAGGCCTCCGGTTTGCCGGCAATGATCGAGCCTGCGGCCCGGCCTTGATCCGTGGCATTCTGCACGGCCTCGAGCCGGACACGGCGATCGGCAAAGGAATTGTGGTGGTTGCTGACGTCCCCCGCGGCATAGATGTTCTGCGCGTCGGTGCGGCCATGCGCGTCGACATCGATGCCGTTGCTGCAGGCAATCCCCGACTGCACGGCAAGATCATCATTGGCAATGCCGCCGATGCCGACCACGATCAGATCCGTGGGTACACGCAGGCCGCTGCCACACACGACCTCATGGACGGCTCCGGATCCCGCGATGGCGACAACGCTGTCGTTGAAGCGGATATCGACCCCGTGCGAACGATGGAGCTCCAGCAAGTACTGCGAGATCGGTGCGGATACCGCCCGCTCCAGAAGCCGTGATTGCGCTTCGATCAGAGTCGCTTTCTTGCCTCTCTTCGCAACCGTTGACGCCACTTCCAGGCCGATGAAGCCGCCGCCGATGATGACCACCTCGCTCGCGGCCTGCAGTCGGGGCTTCAAGGCCATCGCATCGTCCAGCGTGCGCAGATAGACAATGCCGTCACGGTCGTGTCCCGGAATGGCGAGACGTCGGGCGCGGGAGCCGGTGGCAATGACGAGCTGGTCAAACGGGAGGCGATCGTCGGAATCGAGGCAGACCCGGCTGGCCGAGCGATCGAGCGCGATCGCACGATGCCCGAGCAGGAGTTCGATCCCTTGCGCCCTGAAGTAGTCGTGCCCGCGCAAGAACAAGCCGCTATGGGTGAATTCCTCCGACAGGAAGGCCTTCGAGAGCGGCGGTCGCTGATAGGGGAGGTGGAGTTCGTCGGCGACAATGCGGATCGGCGCTTGGTAGCCCTTTTCCCGCGCGCTGATCCCGGCCTGCACGCCCGCATATGACGCGCCCAGGATGACGAGACCTTGCTGCATGACTCTCCCCAAATCGACGCGCGTATGTCGAACATATGTTCAATTTACGCAAGACCATTTGCTGGGCTGTCCGGTGCTGCTCGATTCTTGGGCGGGGCTGCTGCATTAATCCGCTTGATTAGAACTAGACCAGCACTAAAATGCATTCGTACATATGTTCAATACGCGAACAATAGGCAGCATCTCTTTTGCCGCGATCGGGCATTGAGGTGATCGTGCCAGGGTTCAAGGAGGACCTCGCCCGATGATGAGCCAAGAGCAGAACGACCTGATTACCCGCGTCGGCCCGAATGCACCCGCCGGCAAGCTGATGCGTCATTATTGGCAGCCGGCCGCTCTCGTCGTCGAACTCGAAGGCGAGCGTCCGGTGCGTCCGGTCCGGCTGCTGGGCGAAGACTTCGTCCTCTTCCGCGATGAACAGGGTCGCTATGGCCTGATCGATCGGGACTGTCCGCATCGCGGTGCGGATCTCGCCTTCGGTCGCCTGGAGGGTGGCGGGCTGCGCTGTGCCTTTCACGGCTGGCTGTTCGATGTGGAGGGCAACTGCCTGGAAACCCCGGCCGAACCCAAGACCTCGAAGCTCTGCGCGGGCATCAAGCAGCGGGCATACCCGGTGGTGGAAAAGGGCGGCATCCTGTGGGCCTATCTCGGCAAAGGCGAGCCGCCGGCTTTCCCGGAGATCGATTGCTTCGCGGCGCCGAGCCAGTACACCTTTGCCTTCAAGGGCCTGTTCGAGTGCAACTGGCTGCAGGCGCTCGAGGTCGGCATCGACCCCGCTCATGCCTCGTTCCTGCATCGCTTTTTCGAGGACGAAGACGTCAAGGCGTCCTACGGCAAGCAATTCCGGGGCGCGTCGGCCGGCACCGAGGTGCCGATGACCAAGATCCTGCGCGAATATGATCGTCCGATCATCAATGTCGAGAATACCGAGTATGGCCTTCGGCTGATTGCGTTGCGCGAGCTCGACGAGGAGCGCACCCATGTGCGTGTCACGAACCAGCTGTTTCCGCACGGCTTCGTCATTCCCATGAGCACCGAGATGACGATCACGCAATGGCACGTCCCGGTCGATGACGAGAATTGCTACTGGTATGCGATCTTCACCAGCTACGCGGCGCCGGTCGACAAGAAGAAGATGACCGAGCAGCGGCTCGAACTCTACGAGCTGCCGGACTACGTCTCGCGCAGGAACAAGCGCAACGACTACGGCTTCGATCCGCACGAGCAGAAGCATGAGACCTATACCGGCATGGGCGCCGACATCAACGTCCATGACCAGTGGGCGGTGGAGTCGATGGGCAAGATCCAGGATCGCACCCGCGAGCATCTCGGACAGTCGGACAAGGCCATCATCGCCTATCGCAAATTGCTGCGTCAGGAGATCGAGAAGGTCGCCGGCGGCCAGAAGCCGATGCTGTTCCTCGACGCGGACAACGCGCGCAGCATCCAGGGGCCTGGCACCATGGACGGGATCGGGCCCAGCAAGGGTTGGGAAACCTACTGGATGGAGGTCGATGTCGCCCGCCGCCGCGGTGCGCCATGGATGGCCCCCGTTCCCGCGGACCAGGCTGAACCCGGATCGAACGTCGTTCGCCTGCCGGCGGCAGGCTAGCCCAGAAGCATCCGCGGGAGATCAAGTTGAATTTCGTCGAGCGATACGGACTGTGGTCCGCGGAACAGATGGAGGCGGCCAAGCGGCTGCGCGCCATCGTGGAGGAGCAGCAGCTGGAGGTGATCCGGCTGTCGTTTCCGGATCAGCATGGAATCCTGCGCGGCAAGACATTGATCGCGAGCGAAGCCGTGCGCAGCCTGGAAAGCGGCTGCTCGATCACCACGACGATGTTCGCCAAGGACACGTCGCACAAGACCGTATTCCCGGTGTTCACGGCCGGGGGTGGCTTTGGCATTCCGGAGATGCAGGGCGCGGCCGACGTTCTCATGGTGCCCGACCCGACCACATTCCGCGTGCTGCCGTGGTCGCCAAAGACCGGCTGGCTGCTTTGCGACGTGCATTTCGGCGACGGACGCCCGGTGCCGTTCGCCACGCGAAACCTGTTCAAGAAGGTGCTCGGCGATCTCGGTGGCCGCGGCTACGATTTCGTCGCGGGGCTCGAGGTCGAGTTTCATATTTTCCGCGTCGAGAACCGGCACATGCAGCCGGAGGACGCCGGGCAGCCCGGCACGCCGCCGGAGGTCAGCCTGCTGTCGCACGGCTACAACTATCTCACAGAGCAGCGCTACGACCAAATGGAGCCGGTGCTCGAAATCATCCGGCGCGACGTGCTGGCGCTGGGCCTGCCGTTGCGCTCGGTCGAGGTCGAATACGGCCCGAGCCAGTGTGAATTCACCTTCCAGCCCACGACGGGCCTGACCCCCGCCGACAGCATGGTGCTGTTCCGCAGTGCCGTGAAGCAGATCGCGCAGCGTCATGGCTATCACGCCACGTTCATGTGCCGACCCAAGATTCCGAACGTGGTCTCGTCGGGCTGGCATCTGCATCAGTCCCTGGTGTCGCGCGCGACGGGTGCGAACGCGTTCATGTCCAGAGACGAGACCCAGCTGCTGTCGGATTTCGGACGTGGCTACCTCGCCGGACTGCTCGCGCATGCGCGCGCCGCGACCGTGTTCACCACGCCGACCATCAACGGCTACAAGCGCTATCGCTCCTATTCGCTCGCTCCTGATCGCGCGATCTGGGGGCGCGACAATCGGGGCGTGATGCTCCGCGTGCTCGGTGGCTCCAACGATCCGGCAACGCGCATCGAGAACCGTGTCGGCGAACCGGCGGCGAATCCCTATCTCTACATGTCGTCGCAGATCCTGTCGGGTCTCGATGGGGTCGACCGCAAGCTCGATCCCGGGCCGAGCGCGGATACGCCGTACGAGACCAACGCCGATCTGTTGCCGAAATCGCTGCGCGAAGCGACCTTCGCGTTGAAGGAAGACCCGTTCTTCCGCGAGAAGATGGGCGCAACCATGGTCGATTACTACACCCACATCAAGAATGCCGAGATCGACCGCTTCCAGGCCGAAGTCTCCGATTGGGAGCAGCGGGAATATTTCGAGATGTTCTGATGCGCGATGCTGCGCCCTTCGCGCCGTCGCGACTACGGGTCTGCCACCTCCGGGAGAGAAATGTGCCGCAACGCTTTGGTCAGTCGTAAGGAAAGACAGATGACGAAAATGAGCCGTTCGATACTTGCACTCGCCATGATGGCCGCTATGGCGGGGCCGGCATCGGCCGACGTAATCAAGGTCGGTGTGATCGGGACCTTCTCGGGGCCCTACGCGCTGTTCGGCAAGAACTTCAAGATGGGCATCGACGCCTGGGTCGCGCAGAACGGCAACAAGGTCGGCGGCCACTCCGTCGAGTTCGTCTACAAGGACGAGGAGGGCCCGAACCCCGCAAAGTCGAAGGCGCTCGCTCAGGAGCTGATCGTCAAGGATAAGGTGCAGTATCTCGCCGGAATCTATTTCACTCCGAATGCAATGGCTGTCGCGCCTCTGCTCGAGGAATCGAAGACGCCGCTGATCGTGATGAATGCGGCCACGTCGTCCATCGTCGAGAAGAGTCCCTACATCGTCCGTACCTCGTTCACGATGTGGCAGAACACGGTCCCGGCGGCGAAAACCGCCATCAAGAACGGAGCCAAGAAGGCCGCCATCGCCGTCAGCGATTACGGTCCCGGCATCGATGCCGAAGCGGCCTTCAAGAAGACCTTCGAGGCCGACGGTGGCGCGGTGGTCGAGGCGATCCGCATCCCGCTCAACACGACCGACTTCAGCCCGATCATGCAGAAGATCCAGGCCGCCGGTGCGGACACCATCTTCTGTTTCCTGCCGTCGGGACCGCCGACCATCGGCTTCTTCAAGGCCTATGTCGACAACGGCCTGAAGGCGGCTGGCGTCAAGCTGATGTCGACCGGCGACATCGTGACCGAGATCGACCTGCCGAGCATCGGAGACAGCAGTCTCGGCGTGCTCTCGACCTATCATTATGCGGTGTCGCACCAATCGCCGGAAAACAAGTCGTTCCTCGAGGCGATGACGAAAGCGGGTGCCGGGCCGGACGAGGTCGCCATGACCGGCGTCGCCGCCTATGACGCCGCGCGTGTCATCTACAAGATGATCGAGGCGACCAATGGCCAGCGCGACCCCGCCAAGGCCGTGGACTCGGTCAAGGGCATGAATTGGGTCAGCCCGCGCGGGTCGGTGTCGATCGATCCCGAAACCCGGCACATCCGTCAGAACGTCTATCTGCGTGAGGTCGCGAAGGTCGATGGCAAGCTGGTGAACAAGGAAACCGGCGTGGTGTTCTCCGACCAGCCCGATTGGGCCCTGAGCAAGCGCTAGAAGCGCGTACCGGCCGCCGGGCGCGTGCTTCGAAAGTCGCAGGCGCCTGGCGGCCGGTTATGCTTGGAAAACCCGGTATCGCCCGCAAGCTCTTAAGTCTTCGTCGACCTCTCAACGATGCGCCGCGCGCGCTCGGCTGGAGGTGCCGGGGCCCGATGGGCGACGACGTCAAAGAGCGTAGCGCTTTCGGCTAGGAACGGACATAGGCTTGGTGATGGGCTTGGTATTGAGTATCCTGACGGACGCGCTGGCCTATGGGATGGTGTTGTTCATCATCTCCATCGGCCTCTCGATCATGATGGGGCTGATGCGCGTCGTGAATCTCGCTCACGGCGCCTTCGCCATGATCGGCGGCTATCTCGCGTCATATGCGCTGCGCGACCTCGGCGTCAATTACGGCATTGCCATCCTGATCGCCGTGTTGGGCGCCATCGCCGCCTCGGTCCCGTTCGAACTGCTGCTCTATCGCCGGATCTATCGCAATGCCGATCCGTTGATCCAGGTGCTGATGACCATCGGCATCACGTTCTTCATCATCGGCATCGTCAATTTCGTCTTTGGACCCACGGTCAAGTCGATTCCGCTGCCCGCGGTGCTGAACGGACCGGCCGATCTCGGCTTCCGCATGATCCCGACACATCGCCTGTTCGTGATCGCCTGCGGCGTGGTGACCGCGCTCGGCCTGTGGTGGCTGGTGGAGAAGACAGAATTCGGCATCAGGTTACGGGCCGCGGTCGATAACAGCGGCATGGCGGATGCCCTTGGCATCCGCACCGAGATCGTCTACGGCGCGACCTTCGCGCTGGCGATCGGGCTCGGTGCATTCGGCGGCGTCGTCGGCGCAGAGATCCTGCCGATCGAGCCCTTCTACGCGTTGCGATACATGGTGACGTTCCTCGTCGTCGTGTCGGTCGGCGGGGCCGGCTCCATTCTCGGAGCATTGTCGGCCTCGATGCTGCTCGGGCTCGCCGATACCACCGGCAAGTATCTTGCACCTGAATTCGGCGAGTTCTTCTTCTATCTTGCGGTGATCGTGACGGTCGTGCTGTTTCCCCACGGCCTGTTCGGAAAGGCGCACGCATGACCGAACTGGTCCTCCCGCACCGGTCGGCCGGGCGTGGCATTCCCTGGATCGCCGAAGCGGCGATCGCACTTGCGTTCGCTGCGGTCGGCGCGCTCGCCTATTACTTGTTTCCCGACGACCTCGCGTTTCTGACACGTCTGATCGGCATCGCCTTCCTCGTGCTGTCGCTCGATCTGGTCACCGGCTATTGCGGCATCGCCACGCTCGGCCATGCGGCGCTGTTCGGCGGCGCCGCCTATGCGGTCGGCGCCGCCTGCGTTCGGGGGATCAGCGATCCCTTCGCGCTGCTCGCGATCGGTCTGTGTGCCGGTGCCGTCCTCGGGCTGGTTTCCGGGGCCTTGATCTCCCGGTTTCGCGGGTTGCCGCAGCTTGTGCTGTCCATCGCCATCGGCCAGCTCGTCGCTGGCCTCGCCAACAAGCTGCAGTGGCTGACCGGCGGCAGCGACGGTCTGTCGGGCCTCGAGCCCGGAAAGGTGTTCGGCGTCTTTGGTTTCGACATGTACAGCCGCACCGCGTTCCTGCTCTCGTTCACCGTGCTCGCAACTACGTTTCTGGTGCTGCGGCGCGTCGTCAATTCGCCGTTTGGACTGATGTGCCGCGCCATCAAGGACGACAGTCTGCGGGCCAGGATGATGGGGGCCTCGATCTATCCGCGCCTCGTCATCATGTACGGCATCGCCGGCGCGGTGGCCGGACTTGGCGGTGCGCTCACCGCCATGAGCACCGGTGTCGTCGGCCTCGACAGCGTCAGCTTCGAACGGTCGGCGGAAGTGCTGGTGATGCTCGTTCTCGGAGGCGCCGGGCATCTCTGGGGTGCGCTGATCGGCTCCGTCATCTTCATGCTGTTCGAGCACGTCGTTGCCGCGGCCAATCCGTTTCACTGGATGACGCTGGTGGGTCTGCTGCTGATCCTCATCGTCGTGTTCGCGCCGCGCGGCCTGATCGGCCCCGTGACGGCGTTGTGCGTCAGGCTGCTCGGCAGGGAAACGAAGACATGAGCGACCTGCTCGAAGCCCGGCACATCTCGTTCTCGTTCGGCGGATTGCACGTCACCCGGGACGTCAGTTTCAAGCTCGCGGCCGGGGACCGCGTGGCGCTCATCGGGCCGAATGGCGCGGGCAAGACCACGCTGGTGAATCTGATCACCGGCGACATCGCCCCCACTGAAGGCCGGTTCCTGATGGCCGGCGAGGACGTCACGACGCTCAGCATCCCGCAGCGTGTGCGCCGGGGGCTGGTGCGCAGCTTTCAGACAACCCGGCTGTTCGCCAATCTGACGGTTGCCGACAACGTCGCCCTGGCCATCATGCAGCGCCGCGGCCTGACCCGCCGGCTGTTGTCGCGCGCGACCGACAGGCCCGAGGTCAAGGCGGAATGGAGCGAGATCCTCGGTCACCTCGGTCTTCTCGATCTCGCCTCTCGCAAGGTCGTCGAACTCGCCTATGGCCAGCAGCGGCTGATGGAGCTTGCCATCGGACTTGCCCTGCGGCCCAAGGTGCTGCTGCTCGACGAGCCCGCCGCAGGCGTTCCCCATGACGAGACGCCCCGCATCCTGGAGGCCATCAACCGCCTGCCTCCCGACATCGCCGTACTGATGATCGAGCACGACATGGACCTCGTCTTCAAATTCGCCCGGCGCGTGATGGTGCTGGCGGCCGGCAGGTTGATCTTCGAGGGATCCGCGGCGCAGGTGACCGCCGATCACGAGGTGCGCCGTGCCTATCTCGGGAGCTATGCCGATGCGCGCCGCACCGCTTGATATCCGCAACCTCAGCGCCGGTTACGGTCCGACCCGCATCATCGAGGAGGTCTCGTTCGAGATCGGTGCGGGTGAACGCCTGGCGGTGCTCGGCCGCAACGGCATGGGCAAGACGACGCTGCTCGCGACCTTGATGGGACTGACGACGCGACATGATGGCGAGATCCGCCTGAGCGGAGAGGATCTTGCGGGCTGCCGAACCTCGGCGCGCGCGGCGAGGGGCCTCGGCTACGTGCCGCAGACGCGCGACATCTTCGCTTCGCTCACCGTCGAAGAGAACCTCCGCGCCGGGCTCAAGGGGCGGCCGCTGTCGATGCTTGAGGAGGCCTACGAGATCTTCCCGCGACTGCGCGAGCGCCGCGGCAATTTCGGCCGGCAATTGTCCGGTGGCGAGCAGCAGATGCTGTCGATGGCGCGTACGTTGCTCGGCAAGCCGTCGATCCTGTTGCTCGACGAGCCGCTCGAGGGGCTGGCGCCGGTGATCTGCGACGAGTTGATGGAGCTGCTCGCCAAGCTGGTGGCGAAAGGCGAAATGACGATCGTCCTGGTCGAGCAGCAGGTCGAGCGGGCTCTGGAATTCGCGAGCAAGGTCATCGTGCTGGAGCGCGGGCGGATCAGCTGGTCCGGGAGCCCGCGAACCCTGCTGCAGGATCAGGCGCTGGTCGACAGGTTGATCGGCGTCGGAATCCACTGAATCTCGCGTGCCGTTCAGCACCGCGATATGCGCGTGTCGACCTCAACGGCGGATGGAATTGCGACCGGCCTTCGGCAACGAGGCCGGTCGTCGCTTGTCGAAAGCATCGAATCAGCTTTAGCAAGGCCGCTTGCGGGCCTTTGAAACAAGGCAAAATCCGCTGCTCAAGGCTCCTTCCGCGCTGGAAGTGGCTAAAATGCAGGGTTTTTTGCCACAGAGGGCCAAAAAAGCCCGTAAAATCGCGACAAAACTGTGCAGAAGGCTATAGGCCTTCGCCGGTTGGTCTAATATGCAGCCGTCACGAATCAGAGGAGACACGATGGCAACCCAAATGTCCAAATCGCAGTTGATCGAAAAGATTGCGACCGCCACAGAGCTTTCCAAGCGCGACGTCAAGAACGTCATGGAGACGCTGACCGACGTCGGTCACAAGGAGCTCAAGAAGAACGGCCTGTTCCTGGTGCCGGGCTTCGCCAAGTTCGTGGTCATCAAGAAGCCCGCGACCAAGGCGCGCAAGGGCACCAACCCGTTCACCGGCGAAGAGATGATGTTCAAGGCCAAGCCGGCCCGCAAGATCGTGCGCGCCCGCCCGGTCAAGGCGGCCAAGGACGCCGTGGGCTAACAACGCAAAGGCCCCCTCGATTGAGAGGGGGCCTTTTGTTTGGGGCAGTCGCGAGGGCCTGAGACGGAGGGCTCAACCCTTGCGGCGCTTCACCCGGACCGGAATCGGCTGAAGCCGCGGTTCGGGTCCTGCCAGCGCTTCGCGCACCCGATCGATGGCACGATCGAGCAATTGCCGCAGCTTCTGCGTCTTCCGCGATCGCTTCGCTTTCTCCAGCAATTTCTTCATCGCATTCACTCCGCCGCCTCGACCTTCGCCTCGACCGGCTCGAGCGCCGCGGCGATGGCTTCGTCGACGCGCTCAAGCCAGATGAATTCGAGGTTGTCCCGCGCGCTCTTCGGGATGTCGTCGTAGTCCCGCTTGTTGCGCGCCGGCAGCATCACCCGTTTCAATCCGGCGGCGGCCGCAGCCACCACCTTCTCCTTGATGCCGCCGACCGGCAGCACCAGGCCGCGCAGGGAGATCTCGCCGGTCATGGCCGTGTCGCTGCGCACCGTGCGATTGGTGAGCAGGGACGTCAGCGCCGTGAACATCGCAACGCCCGCGCTCGGCCCGTCCTTCGGGGTTGCGCCCGCGGGGACGTGAACGTGGATGTCGCTCTTCTCGAACAGCTGTGGATCGATGCCGAGCTGGTTGGCTCGGCTCTTCACCAGTGTCATCGCTGCCTGCACGCTCTCGCGCATGACGTCGCCGAGCTGGCCCGTCAGGATCATCCCGCCCTTGCCGGGCACGCGCGAAGCCTCGATGAACAGGATGTCGCCGCCGACGGGCGTCCAGGCAAGGCCGGTGGCGACGCCTGGAACGCTGGTGCGCTGTGCGATCTCGCCTTCGAAGCGCGGCTGGCCGAGCACCGTGACGATGTCCTTCGCCGTGATCACGACCTTCGCGGCCGTGCCTTCGGCGACCTGCACCGCGGCATGCCGGAACAGCTTGCCGATCTCGCGCTCGAGGTTACGCACGCCGGCTTCGCGGGTGTAACCCTTGACCACCAGCTTCAGCGCCTCCGGCTCGATCTCGGCCTGCTCGGCCGAGAGGCCGTTGGCCTCGAGCTGCCGCCGCACCAGATAGCGCTGCGCGATCTCGAGCTTCTCGTCCTCGGTGTAGCCGGCGAGGCTGATCAGCTCCATGCGGTCCAGCAGCGGTCCCGGGATCTGGTCCAGCATGTTGGCGGTCGCGATGAAGACGACGCGCGACAGGTCGAAGGGCACGCCCAGGTAATTGTCCCGGAACGTCCCGTTCTGCTCGGGGTCGAGCACCTCCAGCATGGCAGCGGAGGGATCGCCCTGCACGCCGCGGCCCATCTTGTCGATCTCGTCCAGCATCATGACGCAGTTGCGCGCGCCCGCTTTCTTGATGCCCTGGATGATGTTGCCGGGCAGCGCGCCGATATAGGTGCGCCGATGACCGCGGATCTCGGCCTCGTCATGCACGCCGCCCAGGCTGACGCGCACGAAGGGACGGTTCATCGCACGCGCGATGGATTGTCCCAGCGAGGTCTTGCCCACGCCGGGCGGGCCGACGAAGCACAGGATCGGAGCCTTGCCCTGCGGGGCGAGCTTGCGCACCGCCAGATATTCGATGATCCGGGTCTTGATCTTCTCCAGGCCGAAATGGTCGGCGTCCAGGATGGCGCGAGCCTCCTTGATGTCGATCGGCTTCTCCTCGGGCAGCGCCCAGGGCAGCTCGATCAGCCAGTCGAGATAGGTGCGGACCATGCCGGCTTCGCCGGCGGCTTCCGGCATGCGCTCATAGCGGCGCAGCTCCTTCCTGGCGTGCGCCTCCGCCTCCGGCGGCATGTTGGCCTTGGCGATCGCCGCCGTCAGCTCGGTGACCTCGGCCGCCTTGCCGTCGCCTTCGCCCAGCTGGCGCTGGATGGTCGCCATCTGCTCGCGCAGGATCGCCTCGCGCTGCCGCTCGTCGAAGGAGGCCTTGGTCTGCTGGCCGATCTCCTTGCTAATGCGCAGCACCTCCAGCCGCTCGGCCAGGTGCTTCGACACCTTCTCGACGCGCAAAGCGAGGTCGATAGTCTCCAAGACCTCCTGCTTGTCCTGCGGCTTGATGTCCATGAACGAGGTCGCCAGATCCGCCAGCGCGCCGGGTGCGCTGGTGCCCTGGAACATGGCCGCCAGCTCGGGCGGCGCCTGCGGCAGCAGCTCGATCGCCTCGATGGCTTGGCGCTGTAGGTTCAATGCCCGCGCCTCGATCTCGGGCGAGGTCGTGGTCGGCTCGGGGATCTGCTGGAAGCGCGCAACGGGGAACGGCGTCCCCGGCAGGAAGTCGAGCAGGCGCGCGCGCTGCACGCCCTGGCAGACGATGTGATGGGTGCCGTCGGGCGCGGTGATGTAACGCACGATGTTGGCGATGGTCGCGACCCTGTAGAGATCGTCCGGCCCGGGCTCCTCGGTCTGGGGGCTGCGTTGCAGGACGATGCCGATCGGCCGCTGTTCGCGCAGCGCCTGCTGCGCGGCGGCGATGGACTTCGCCCGGCCGATCGTGATCGGCGCGATGGCGCCGGGAAACAGCACCATCTCGCGCACGGGGACGATGATCAGCGCGTCCTCTGGGATCTTCACGTCGTTGTTGGTGTGTTCGTTGTTCATCTGTTCGGTGGCCATGATCGACCTCAGGATTTGGCGAGGCGCAGTGCGACGCAGCCGTCCATCACGAAGCGGCTGATCGCGTAGCGGCCAAGGGGCAATGCAATGCGGCGCTCGAAACGCCCTTGCGGCAGCTCGAGCCGGTGGATGCGGGCGTTGCGGAGCTCCGGCGGGAGGGTGCGCTGACCGGAGATGATGAGGACGCCGTCATGGATGACCGTCTCGACATTGTCCGGATTGACGCCGGGAAGCGCCACCAGGATCAGAAGCTCCCGCTCGGTTTCGAGCACGTCGATCGGCGGCTCCCAGCAGGCTTCCTGGCGGCCGAACTGCTGGCGCAGCCGATCGGCGCGGGTCAGCGAGTCCAGGGCTTCGGACAGCATCCAGTCGAGGGGGTTTTTGGGTTGCATGATGCGGGCTCGGGGTGGGAAAGCCTGCATATGGGGCTGGTTCCCGGGAAATCCAGTGCGGTGGCGCCGGTGTGCCATGCGCCGGCGTGCCATCACGCAAGAAGGTGCCGAACAAGAAAAACGCCGCGGCTCGCGCCGCGGCGTTTTGTCATTGGCCGGCGCGGGTCATGCCGCGGCGCGGTACTCTTCTTCCGCTTCGAGGTTGATCACGGAGATGGCGAGCTCCGTCAGCGCGTGATCGGTCGCCTCTTCCTCGTCCAGCGTCTCCTGGAGCAGCCTTGCTGCGTCCTGCATGCCGAGCTCCTCGGCCCAGGTGCGGAGCGTGCCGTAGCGGGAGATCTCGTAATGCTCGACAGCCTGGGCCGCCGCGAGCAGTCCCGCATCGAGCGCCGGCGCACCCTTGAAGTCCTTCATGATCTCGGCGCCCTCGTCGGTAATGCCGTTGATGGCCTCGCAGGGCTTGCCGCGGGCGGGTTTGCCCAGCATCTTGAAGATCTGGTCCAAGCGCTTGACCTGGCCCTGGGTCTCGCGCAGGTGCTTGTTGAAGGCGGCGGACAGCTCTTTCGACTGTGCTGCCTTCGCCATCTTGGGCAAGGTCTTGATGATCTTGTTCTCGGCGAAATAGATGTCCTTCAGCGTCTCCAGAAACAGGTCGCTGAGCATCTTCGGGGCCTGACGCGGTCGCCGCGCCGCTGTCTTCCTGGTCGCGCGCTTCTTTGCTCGTTTAGCCATATGTCCTCCTCTTGAGGTGACACGGGAAGGCGTCGCCTTCCTCAATCCTCGGGCGATCAAGACGTTGGGAGAACGAAAGTTCCAAACTGCAATCGGCGTCGCTGCGATCGCTCAGGTCGGGCGCTTGTACGGGTCTTCCTGGCGCTGCAGCTCTTCCGTCGCGCGATCGAGGCGTGCCCGCTCGCTGCGGCGCAGGTGGCCGGCCTTCATCACCCCGTAGACGAGGACCCCGCCGAGCACGAACGCGCCGATGAACCAGAGCCAAAGCATCTGGGCCGAGGCGTGGCCCAAGAGCATGCTAACTCCGCTGTCGCTCATGATTGGTCTCCACCGATCTGCATTGCGGTCATGCTGAGCTAAGTCGGCTGTCGAAACCTCGTTCCATCCGGGCGCCTCCTTGCTGCCTCAGACCGGATCCGCGAGCGGTTGCCGCACCGGCGCGCCCTTCCGCTCGCTGCCTCGGGCAGTTCGTGATCGACGGGATTCCGACCGTCCGGACCACCCTGCCATTGGGCTGCGACGATCTGTTGATTTGTGGATGTTTCCGTCCAATTCGTGGCTTGGCAGGAGTGTCACACGCGCCAGATCGGATCCGGAACTCTTTTGCTTGCGCCGCCACATTGGTTTGACGTACTCCGGGCGAACAAGCCCTTCGTCAGGAAATCGAGATGTCCATGACAGCGGACGAACTCGCCAAGAGACAAGCCATCATCGACGCCTGCCGGCGCATGAACGCGCTTGGCATCAACCAGGGCACCTCAGGCAATATCAGTGTCCGGCATGTGGACGGTCTCCTGGTCACCCCGACCAGCGTGCCCTACGACGCCATGACACCCGACCAGATCGTCTTCATGGCGATGGACGGCGCGCATGCCCCCGACCAGAAGCCGTCCAGCGAGTGGCGCTTCCATCGCGACATCCTGAAGTCGCGCCCCGACGTCAACGCCGTCGTGCACGCCCATCCGACCTACTGCACCATCCTGGCGATCATGGGCATGGAGATTCCGCCGGTGCACTACATGATCGCGGCTGCCGGCGGCGACAGTATCCGCTGCGCGCCCTATGCGACGTTCGGAACGGCGGAGCTGTCGGAGCATGCGGTGCGGGCGCTGGAGGGCCGGCTCGCCTGCCTGCTCGACCACCACGGCATGATTGCGATCGGCAAGTCGCTGGACAAGGCGATGTGGCTGGCCGTCGAGGTCGAGACGTTGGCGCGTCAATATCACGGCTGCCTCCAGATCGGACGACCGCCATTGCTTCCGAGCGACGAGATCGAGCGGGTCCGCCAGCGCATGGCCGGCTACGGCCTGTCGGAAGGGTAGGGGCGGGCAGAGGGTGTTCGTGCGGATCAGGCATCTCGTCGATCGCAAGGGGGCGAACCGCACCATGGTTCGGCTGCGCGCCCTGCTGCGCAGCAACGAGTTCTACCTGATCCCGCTCGCGCTGGTGATCGGCACGCTCGCGGGCTCGGTCGTGACGCTGATGGCCCAGATCGCCCAGATCGCGCATGTGGTGATCTACGGCATTCCCATTGATGTTCACCTGTCGGCTCACGCGCGCGTCAGTCCGTGGGCGGCACTGATCGCGCCTGCACTCGGCGGACTGTTGCTCGGAATCATGGAATGGTCGCGGCGGCGCATGAAGATCTCGAACGCGGTCGACCCGATCGAGGCGAACGCGCTGCGCGGCGGCAATCTCTCGATGCGCGACAGCGTGGTGGTAGCGGGTCAGACCCTGATCTCGAATGGCTGCGGCGCCTCCGTCGGCCTCGAGGCGGGCTACACGCAGATCGGTTCGGGCCTCGCCTCGCTGATCGGCAAGTTCTTCAATCTTCGCCGCAACGATCTGCGGCTGATGGTCGGTTGCGGCGCTGCCGCCGCGATCGCGGCGGCGTTCGGTGCGCCGATCACGGGCGCCTTCTACGCCTGCGAGCTGATCGTCGGCGTCTATGCGGTCGGCAGCGCCGCTCCGATCCTGGCGGCCTCGCTCGCAGGCGCCCTGACCGCGCAATGGCTCGGCGGCGCGCCGTACTCGCTCGAGATACCCAAGGTCAGCGCGGTCGGCGTCGAGCAATATCTGGCACTGATCGGGCTCGCCCTCGTCACCAGCGGAGTCGGCATCGCCGTGATGCGATCCTCGCCGATGTTCGAGCGCTTGTTCGCCTGGTTGCCGGTCTGGCTGCGCCCGGTGTTCGGCGGCCTGATCGTCGGCGGTTTTGCGATCGTCACGCCGCAGGTGCTGGCGGCCGGCCACGGCGCCATGGTGCTCGATCTCTTTCACGACATGACGATCGGCCTGATCGCGCTGATCATCGCCTTGAAGGTGACCGCCTGCCTGATCTCGCTCGCCTCGGGTTTCCGCGGCGGCCTGTTCTTCGCCTCGCTGTTTGTCGGCAGCCTGATCGGAAAGTTCTTTGCCGCGGTGCTGCTCCTGATCAGCCCGAACTTCGCGATCGATCCGCTGGTGGCGATGCTGACGGGCATGGCGACGCTCGGCGTCGCCATCGTCGGCGGTCCCCTCACGATGTCGTTCCTCGTGCTCGAGATGACCCGCAATGTCGACGTCACCGCCGTGGTGCTGGCCGGCTGCATCGTCACCTCGATCTGCGTCCGCTTCATGTTCGGCCATTCCTTCTCGACCTGGCGCCTGCATCTGCGCGGCGAGACCATCCGCAGCGCCAACGACGTCGGCTGGCTGCGCAACCTCACGGTCGAACGGCTGATGCGTTCCGATGTCGGCAAGGTGCCGTCGACCACGACGATCGCGGCGACGCGGCGCGAATTCCCGCTGGGCTCGCGGCCGGGTATCGTCATCGTCAACAATGCCGACGAATATGTCGGCCTCGTCATGCTGCCCGACCTGTTCGCCAACGATCTCGATACCATCGCCGACGACATCCAGGTGGTCGAGCTTGCCCGCCTCACCGACATCGTGCTGATCCCGGAAATGAACGTGAAGTCGGCGATGGCGGTGTTCGACGAGGCCGAGGCCGAGATGTTGGCGGTGGTCGATTCCACCGACAGCCGCAAGGTGGTCGGCTTCCTCACCGAGACCTTCGCACGCCGCCGCTATGTCGAGGAGATCGACAAGGCGACGCGCGGCGTGCTGGGGGCCCTGTCGTAAGGGTCGGCTATCGGCCGGGTGGGGCTGCAACGAGGCAGGTCACGATCCGGCGGACCAGTGGCAGGACCACGAGCAGCGTCGGAAAGGCGACGAGCCAGGACAAGGCCCAGGCGCCCGGCCAGGCCGCCAGGAAGGCCGGCGTTGCGCCGAGGCTTCGCAGCGTCGAAATGACCGACACCACCGCGGTCATGAGGATGGACAGCACGAATGGCATCACGATCGGCGCATAGCGCGCCGGCAGTTTGCGAACCGCAATCATCTGATTTCTTTCGAGGAAAAGGACGCGTCGATCACGTTGAACCCTGGAAATTGGCATCGATCCCGACGGCGTCGGTTGATGCGTTGGTTCACGTGAAACGCTTACTGCGACCGAAAACGGCGCGGCTGTTCATGAACCGCTCAGGTTGGATGGTTCAAACTGCATCCGATCGTTCGGTTGACAATCGTTCAAAGGGTGGCAGATCGCCGTGATCATGGAACCATTTCAAGGGTTTGCGCATTGACAATGGTTTACTATGTCTTCTTGGCGAGAACAGAGGGAAGGTCGAGATGAGTATTGGACCGATGATTTCCGCAGCCGGCCGCAACACGGTCGTGGCCGCGTTCGCAACCCTCGCCCTGATTGCAGCCTCCGGATCCCCGTCCGCGGCGGCTTCGGCCGGGACACCGGGCCCCAAGTCGGCCGTCGTGGGCCAGGCTGCTTCCGACGTCACCGATTTCAGTTCAGCGCGGCGTCGCTACTATCATCGACGCGGGTCGAACGCCGCAGGTCTCGCCTTCATGGGCATGGCGGCAGGTTTGATCGGAGGCGCGATCGCCGAGAGCCGCCGCCGCGAGTACTATGAGAACCGCTATTATTATGGCGCGCGTCCTTACTATGGCGGTCATGGCTACTATGGCGGTCCGGGCTACTACGGCGGCGGTCCCCGCTATTACGGTCCGGGCTATGGTTACGCGCCGTATTGAGCGGGCCAGCTGACGGATTGAGTTGCCCAGAAGAGGGCGGCGCTTCGTGCCGCCCTCTTTGTTATCGGGACGTTGTAGCCCGGGTGAGCGCAGCGATACCCGGGACGTCACGCGCAGGGATCCCGGATGTCGCTCCGCTCATCCGGGCTACGGCGAGCTTGCTGTGTCGCCCCTTGTCAATCCACCATCGCTAAAATATTCTACTTTACCGAAATTCTGTTTTGCCGTACATGTCGTCCATCCCGGCTCATCTTGAGGGGCGATCGTGTGGTCGTCATGTTCGCGAGCCGGGCTTTGCGGCGGACGCGGCAGCGTCGGGCGCGAGAGGCCAGGGGCAGGGCGGATTGCTCTCCGTGAGTCCTGGGCATCGCGCGGACGAACGGCGCTGTCAGGCTTCGCCTCGTCTGCAAGTTTCCGGCTTCGTCGACAGGGCCGGGAAAACTGCGGCGAAATGGCGGGCCGTGCGTACGGCAAAACCGTGTGGTCCTGGCCGTCGTTGCTACGGTCAAGCTCT
>NZ_LSIC01000108.1 GCF_001556045.1 Bradyrhizobium sp. CCH5-F6 | reverse complement strand
CTTCATCCGCACGCTGCATCCCGAAGTCTTCGGCCGCAACTTCATCTGGCAGCAGGGGCAGGAAGTCGAAATCGGCAGCGTCGACTTCGAGATCCTGGAGACACCCGAATTCGCCCGCAGCCCGCTCCGCATCGTGTTCGAGCAGGGGCTGGAGGTCAGGGGGCGCCCGAACGATCCCGACGCTCAGCGCTTCCCGTTTCTCGACGACATGCGCGCCGAGGGGGCGACCGACTATATTGCGGTGCCGGTGCCGTTTCTCGATGGCTCGATCCATGCGACGAGCTGGATCACGCGGCGTCCCGGTGGCTTCAGCGACGACGACATCGCGTCGATCCGGGCCATTATCGCGCCGCTCGCGCGCGTCAGCGAGATCATCAGCCTGCGGCGCACCGCGGAGATGCTGCTCGACACCTATGTCGGCAACCGCGCCGGCGCACGCATCCTCGGCGGCCAGATCCGCCGTGGTCACACCGACACCATGCAGGCGGCGATCTGGCTCTCGGACCTGCGCGGTTTCACCGCGCTGTCGGACCGGCTGCCGGCCGAGACCGTAGTCGAGATCCTCAATGGCTATTTCGACTGTCAGGTCAGCGCGATCCGCGCCCATGGCGGCGAGGTCTTGAAGTTCATGGGCGATGGCCTGCTCGCGGTGTTTCCGATCGACGAATATGTCGGCGACGTCACCCATGTCTGTGGGCAGGTGTTGAAGGCAGCGCGCGAATCCCGCGCCAGCGTCGAAACGCTGGCCTTTCCGGTCGGCGATGCCGTCGAGCGCTTCCGCTTCGGCGTCGCGCTCCACGTCGGCAACATTCTCTACGGCAATATCGGCGGCGGTAATCGCCTCGACTTCACCTGCATCGGCCCCGCGGTCAATCTCGCCGCAAGGCTCGAGAAGATCACGGGCCGCTTGGGGCGTACCGTCGTTGCCTCGGAAAGTTTCGCCAAGGTCTGCCGCGAAGGCTGGCACGAGCTCGGCGAATTTCCGATCGCGGGGTTCTCGAAGTCGCAGCGGGTCTTCGGGCTGACCGAGGAAACGCCAGTCGCGATCGCCTAGGGCGCCATGACCGATTTCAGTGGGACGTCCAACCGATAGGCAAATCCGGACGGCTCATAGGCCAGGTGCACCAGGCCGTTCAGTTGCTGGCCGAGCGCCTCGATCATCCGGGTTCCGTAGCTCCGCCGGCTCGGCGGTGCGACCAACGGGCCGTCGCTTTCGCTCCAGGTCAGCCGCAGTCTCTGGTCGTCCACCGTCCAGGCGATTTCGACATGACCGGAGGAATTGGACAGTGCGCCGAACTTCGTGGTGTTGGTGCAGAGCTCGTTGAACGTCATCGCCAGCGCGATGACCGCACCGGATGTGATCCTGATGTCGGGCCCATTGAAATGGAAACGTCTGCTTCCCTGAACGTCATACGGATCGGTGGCGCCGCTCAGTGTGTGAGTCAGACTGGCATTCGCCCAGCTGACCTGCATCAGTAGGTCGTGGGCTCGCCCCAAGGCCAGCAATCGGCCATCCATGGCCTTCTGCCCATGTTCCAGGTTGATCGCGGCCCGGAAGCTCTGTGCCGCAATTGCGCTCACCGTTGCGAGCGTGTTCTTGACGCGATGATGCAGCTCTCCGAGGATGAGCCTCTGAAGCTTATCGGCAGCCTCGCGTTCCTGCGCCTGGATGCCAGCTTCAGCAAGCAAGTCCTTGGCGTCGGTGCCGGCCTGCTCCAGCAGCAGCCTCAGGTTCTCGTTCTCCACGGCCAGAAGCGCCTCTTGCGGAGAGCGAGGCATCTGAACGTTGTCCTCGGCGGACGCCGTGACCGGAACGATCTCCAGCGCCCCGACCCCGATCATTGCCTGCAGCTGAAGGATCATCTCTTCGACGCTGAGCGGCTTCCGGAAGAAGCGGCTGTCCGCGGGCGTGTCGGCTTCAGCCGGCTTTATCTGGCCGGATACCAGTACGATCTTGATGCCAGGCCAGCGATCGTGCACTGCGTGGGCCAGTTTCAGGCCATCCATGCTGCCCGGCATCTGAATGTCGCTGAACAGGAGCGATATGTCCGAGCGCGACTCGAGAATCGAGATCGCTTCATCGGCGTTGACGGCCTCGACAGAGTGGAATCCTGCATCCTCCACGATGTCGACCGCTCGCATGCGCAATATCATCTCGTCTTCCACGACGAGAACGTTCGGCAATGACGTTGAAGTTGTTGACATCCGAGCACGACGCTTCCTGCACCAGCCGACGAAGTCGGGCGCTGCTTCTGAGATTGTTGGTCTAACGGCGCGCAGTCACCAAACGGGCTTCTCGAACTCTGACGTCCGAGCCACCACGATGCAGGCAGCGCGCCTCGAAATTCGGCCAGTTCTGGCCTCCGCAATCGCTGTCAGCGGAATGCCTTGGCAGCCGGTCCGCCTTCGCCAAGGCAATGGTTTCCCCAGCCTTCACTTGCGGAGTCATACTGGGCAACAGGACTATGGAGACTCCCAGGAGCATGAAGATCGAAAAGGCTGTGAGGGATTTCATCATCGGGCGCTGCGCTCCTGTTTGGCCGCTCCCGCTGCGTCGGGGACTGTAGCTCAACAATCAAAGCGCGATATTGTTCAATAAATACAACTTATATTCGAGTTGTGGTCGGCGCGTAGACCGCGCTTGCGCTCCAGCGACGTCACGGCCGTGCGCTTGGAATGCACTTCGTCGCAAAAAGGCCAACCAGCGGGGCTGGTTTGCCACTTACTCGGACTTTTCGGGCTTGACGAGCTCAGCCACGCTGACGGTGGCATCACGATGCGCTTCTTGACGGCCGATAGATACGAAATTCGGCAGCGGGGCGCGAAGTGCAGCATCCTGGGCAAACGGGCAGATCACACGCCCGAGCTGGCATCCGGTGGATTCCGAGGCGAGCGTCCTGAAGCAATGCGCGCGGAGAGCCTGGTGCGACCAGCCCTATTCTTCCGGCTCCGTGGTGAACAGCAGCGGGTAGCCCTTGGCGCGGCCGGCGTCGGTGGCGCGCGTCGCCTTGGTTTCGGCGACGTCCTTGGTGAACACGGCGACGACGCAGGCCCCGAGCTTGTGGGCGGTGATCATCACCTTGTAGGCCTGATCGTCGGTCATGCGGAACTCGGCCTTCAGAATCCTGGTGACGAACTCACGCGGTGTGTAGTCGTCGTTGACCAGAATGACCTTGTGCAGCTTGGGCCGCTCGACCTTGGTCCTGGTCCGCGTTTTCGGCGTGGTGACGGTGTTGGCCATCGTTCCCTGAAACGTTCCGGTGCTGATCAGCTTCCAGCCCGCTCATCATATTGTAGAACGCGCCGCTTCTCCAAGCGGCGGACACGCTCGTCATATGCCGGCGAGGATGGGCTGGAATGCGCCGCTCAGGGAAGAGCCCGAATGAGCTGCATCGCGGCGATGAGGGCCCCCACGGACAGCACCACCGATGCGATCATATAGGCGGCCGAGGCCAAGGTCTGACCGCGCTCGATCAGGTACCAGGCATCCAGCGAGAAGGTCGAGAAGGTCGTGTATCCGCCACAAATCCCGACGGTCAGAAATATCCGGGCGGCCTGCGGCAGGTTCCATCTGGTCGCGAACATCGCGGTGAAAATTCCGATCAGGAACGACCCCGTCGCGTTGATGATCAGAGTGCCCCAGGGAAAATCGGTGCCGAACAGCCGGCCCGAGCCGATCGCAACGAGATAGCGCACGACCGCGCCGAGCGCCCCGCCGGCGGCGACCGCCAGAATGAATTGAATGTTCAACGTCCCGTCCCCCGCTTTGCGACGTGCACGATCATTTGTCTTCCACTACCAGGCCGTTGCCGACGGTGAGCAGTCCCACGAGCGCGACCAGCGCGAAGCCGAGTCCTGCGAGGAATGTGCCAGCCGGACCATAGGCGTCCCACAGCGCGCCGGCGATCACGCTCGCGGCCAGCAAGGCGAGCCCCGTGAACAAGTTGAAATAGCCGAACGCGGTGCCGCGCAGGCTCGGCGGCGCTGCGTCGGCGACGAGGGCCGAGAGCAGCCCTTGTGTCAATCCCATATGCAGCCCCCACAGCGCGACGCCGAGCGCGAGCCCGGCCAGATTCGGCAGCAGCGCCAGCGCGAGGTCGGCCCCGGCGAGTAATACGAGGCCGAGCGCGAGCAGGCCGGTGCGGTTGACCCGGTCCGACAGCACGCCGGCCGGATAGGCCGACAGGGCATAGACGATGTTCATCAGCACCAGCACCGCCGGCGCCCACATCGCATTGAGCCCGATGTTCTGCGCGCGCAAGATCAGGAACGCCTCGCTGAAGCGCGCGAGCGTGAAGACGATGCCGACGGCTACGACTCGCCAATAGACCGCGCCGAGCTGCCGCATCGCGGCGGTGTTCAACGGATTCCTCGCAGGCTCCCGGCCCGGGTCCGGCTCGGGCTCGCTCACCGCAAACGTGATGAGGCCGAAGGACAGGAACGCCGGCAAAACCGCCACCCAGAACACGAGGGTAAAATTGTCAGCCGTCCACCACATCAGGGCGATCGCCGCGAGCGGGCCGACGAAAGCGCCGATGGTGTCGAGCGATTGCCGCAGGCCAAAGCTCGCGCCGCGCAGGCCGACGGGCGCGATATCGGCGATCAGCGCATCGCGCGGCGCGCCGCGAATGCCTTTGCCGACGCGATCGATGAAGCGTGCCGCCACCAGCCATCCGACGCTGGGCGCCAGCGGGAACAGCGGCTTGGTGAAGGCGGCAAGCCCATAACCGAGCGCGGCGAGCAGCTTGCGGCGACCGAGCCAGTCCGACAGTGCGCCGGAAAAGATCTTCGTGATCGAGGCCGTCGCCTCGGCAACGCCCTCGATGAAACCGACGGTGAGCGTGGAGGCGCCGAGCACGGTGACGAGATAGATCGGCAGCAGTGCATGGATCATCTCGGACGAGATGTCCATCAGCATCGAGACGAAGCCGAGCACCCAGATTCCCCTGGGTAGCGAGGCACGTGCAGCATTCGGTGTCGTCCTGGTCACGCCTTCGCGTTCTCCTCGGCCATTCTGCAGGCAACAAAAAACCCGCCGTCGGCGGGCTTGTCCATGCTCCCGCCGAAGGCAGAGGCTCAAAGATTGCCTCACCTCAAGCAGGAGTCATCAGCCCACAGGTCACGGACCGCCGGGCGGTTGTCGGGGGACTCCATCCCCATCTATGTGGCCAGCCTAGCATGGAAATCATGCCGGACAAGTGGGTGGGGTGCGTGTCTCCACATCGCTGTCATTCTGAGCTCGCGAAGCGAGAGCCCGGAATCTCGGTGCCTGTCATCGCGCGTGTTCCGGTGACGCAAGCACGGCAACATGGCGGCGGTTTTGCGCAAGGCGTGCAAATTCCTAACTCGAATGTGAAGCGCAAGCGATCTTCGCACTTTGCGGCAAGGCATTTGCATGTCACCATCGCGTCATACGACGGGAGACTGCGAATGCGCATGCTGTTCTCGATCGGGGCTGTGCTGGTGGCCGGCATGCTTGCCGGAGGGGACGTCGCGGGCATCGCGGCACCAGGACCCAAATTCGAATCACCCAAGAATAAATCGCAGCGGCTTGCGGCCGACAGGGACGCGCAGACGGTCGATGTCGAGCTGATCCTCGCGGTCGACGTGTCCTACTCCATGGACATGGACGAGCTCGCGATCCAACGCGAGGGCTATGCGCAGGCGATCCAGTCGAAGGAGTTCCTGCAGGCGCTGAAGTTGGGCCCGAACGGCCGCATCGCGGTGACCTATTTCGAGTGGGCCGCCTCCAGCGACCAGAAGATCATCATTCCCTGGCGGCTGGTCGACGGACCGGAGACGGCGGATGCGGTCGCCGCCGAGATCATGAAGACGCCGATCCGGCGCGCTTCGCGCACCTCGATCTCCGGCGCGATCGCGTTCGCGATGCCGCTGTTCGACGAGGATCCCTATCGGGGCTTGCGCCGCGTCATCGACATTTCCGGCGACGGTCCCAACAACAATGGCGGCCCGGTCACGGTGGCGCGCGATGCCGCGCTCGAGAAGGGCATCGTCATCAACGGTCTGCCGATCATGGTGAAGGAGCCGTCCTATTCGACCATGGATATCGACAATCTCGATCACTACTACGAGGATTGCGTCATCGGCGGCCCCGGCTCCTTCGTCATCACGATCAAGGAGCGCGACAAGTTCAAGGAAGCGATCCGCACCAAGCTGCTGATGGAGGTCGCCGGCCGCACGCCGGAGCGCCCCGTGATGCGCGTTGCCGACAAGGAGCCGCGCGCCAACTGCCTGATCGGAGAGAAGATCTGGTCCGATCGCTGGGGGCGCTGAAGCTCCGGCTGAGACCTTTTGCCCATCCCAACGGCAGTCAATTTAACTGCTCGTTAACCGGTGCATGGCCCTAATCAGTCGGTTTCTATCGGTTTCCAGCGAGCATCCCGACATTGCTGGAACGAAAGAAAAGCGGGTTCGTCGAACCCGTCTCCGAGCAGTGCAATGGCCATCGTCACATCGAGCACCAACCAGATCTCGCCCGCCAACGAGCGAATGTATCGCCAGAGTGCTCTGGTCGGTGACTGGAAGGGCAATTGGGTGGGCAACAACCAGCCCGTCAGCTTCAAGGTCGTGAACATCCGCGGTGCCCGGGCGCAGGTCGAGTACACCCATAACGGCCGCACCGAGCGCGGCTTTGGCGAGGTCAAGGGCACGCTCATCACCTTCGGCGGAGTCACGGTCGGCACCAAGGACGGCAAGAACATGGTGCTGCTGTTCTCGGTCGGCGGCGTTGGCAAGCAGACCGCCAATCTGGAGAAGCAGGCGCCCCCCGCTTCCGACAGCCGCCTCATGGGAAGCTGGGGCGGTTATTCCAGCGAGAACGGCAAGAGCGCGAGCTTCAAGGTGCTCGCCGTCAACGGCAAGGAGGCGCAGGTCAGCGTCACCACCGACGGCATCACCCGCCAGGGCACCGGCTTCGTCTACAAGAATGTCATCATGTTCGGACAGACGCAGATCGCGACCGACGACGGGCAGAACGGTAAGGTCATCTACCAGGTCGGCACGAAATCCTTCATGGTGCCGGTGACGAAGTATCCGCCGGCGGATTCGTCGTCTTCTGTCGACAAGACGGCATAGCCGTTACGACGCTGTCCCCCAGCGTTGTGTCAGCGCCTTCAGTTCCTGGTCGACTTGCCGCAGGATCGCGCTGGCCCGTGCGAAACCGCCATCACCGACGAGTTGCCAGATCTGGTCGGACCGCTCCACCAATTGTGGGATCGCCAGGGGCAAGCCGGCTGCTTCCTGCAATGCCCCCTTCTCGTTGACGAGGTAGCGTTCGTTCAGAGCGAACAGCACCTGCGCGACGCAGGCGAGCGACCTGTAGAGACATCCCGCGATGTGGCTCCGCTCGTTGCGTGCGGCCGCAAGCTCCGCATTCTCGATGCTGAACAAGATTTCCCACTGGAAGCGTCGGATCAGGGCTCGGCGCAGCGCCTGCGGATAGGGAAGAGCGATTGTCTTGAGCTGTGCGATCAAGCCCTTCGGATCGTGCAGTTGCCGACAATACGCGATCTCGCCCATCCAGATCGCCGAGCAGAATCCATGTGGATGACCGGGCTGGTAGTCCATGAGGACCGTACCATTTCGGCAATCCATCATGACTCGCTCGACGTTGTCGGCGTGACGGTAGAGCAGATCGACCTTTTGTCCCTCGACTACCAGCCACGCGCCGCCGACGATCCACGGTCCCCATTCGCCATACCTCGTTACGGTCGTAGCGCCGGGATCGTCGGCGATGTCTTTCACGACCGTCAGGAGCCGATCCGTATCGAGCGGGCCCGCGTTAGAACAATACAGCCCGATGTCGTAATCGGAGGAGGAATGCGCGCTGCCCCGCGCGCGTGAGCCGCCAAGCACGACGGCCTGAACGCCCGGTACTTCGGCAAGAACGGACGTCAGGCGGGCGAGCAACGGATCGTGCGGCATCAGGCGCGGTTCCCCGGGAGACCTGCGGCCGTGACGCCGACGCACTCACTCCGCTGGCATTGACGATGTTCGAAGACTATAATTTGTAAAACTCTCGACGGTCATCCGAATGTTCAACCTTGCACGGTCATGTGCTCTTGCAGCTCTCGCAGTGCTCTGTCTCGGCGGAGAGCCGCTTCATGCGCAAGTCGCGCCGCTGCGATACTGGATCCCCGGCGGCCCCTTCGGCCTCGGTGGAGACGCCGGCCCAAGCTCAGATACCTATGGCAACTTCCCGAGCTTCAACGCCGGCGATGCAGCTTGGCGTACGAGCTATGCGAACGGTTTCTTCGTCGGCAACGAGCGGGGCAATCTTGGTCTGAACGGCTTCAATCTGGCCGGTTCGGCCGGCAATTTCAGCGCGCTCTCCTACGATAGCACGCAGTTCGGCTACGCCACCAAGACGGCTGGCGGAATGCCCGTCACGTTCTTCGCCGGCTTCGGCACCTCGAAATACGGCAGCGGCATCGGCAGTTCGCTGGCGCCGCTCACCTCCAGCGCCGCGCCCGGCTATGGCGGGTTTGCGGGTGTCGAGTTCAAGCCGACCTCCAACCTCAGCCTGTCGTTCGGGGTCGGCTACGCCCAGGAGCAATCGGGACGCATGGATAGCGACATCAACTCGTCGATGCTTCCCGGCGAGTCCCCTGCACTGGGCGGTCTTCGGCGCTGAAAGCCTCGCTGGTCGCTCCGGACCGTTGCGGCCGCGGACCATATTTTCAGTGATTTTGCGCCTATTCGCCGCATGCTTGTGGCGGATCAGCCACAATCGGAACAGAAGCGCATGCCCGCAACATCCCTGCCGATTGCAGCGGTTCCCGCCGCGACGTAGGAATCGTCGAAGCGCGCCTGATCTGATAGCGCGTCGAATTGGCGGATGCTCATCGCTCATGGCGTCGACCACAGGTCCTGCGATCCCTCGACTTCTTTTGTCGGCTATCGCCGGCACCTTCGTGGCAATCCTGGCCCGCGGTCCGGCGCAGGCGGCCTGCACGCCAGCCGCGGGAAACGGCATCTCGGCGCTCTGTACCGGCGTAACGGCCGGCGGCTATGGCGGCGTCGGGTTCTCCAACCTCAACGTCACTGTTGACGACGGCGCATCGCTGTCAGGCGGGGTCGCTTTCAATACCGGCAGCCTGATCAATCGCGGCACCGTGACCAATGCGGGCGCAGTTGCGGTGTTCAACGCCGGAACGGTTGTCAATGAGGGTACGTTGTCGGGCAGCGTTGGCGTCGACGCCGCCACCGCGATCGTGACCAACCGGGGCAGCATTGCGGGTACTGGCATCG
Source organism: Bradyrhizobium sp. CCH5-F6 (assembly GCF_001556045.1). Taxonomy (GTDB): domain Bacteria; phylum Pseudomonadota; class Alphaproteobacteria; order Rhizobiales; family Xanthobacteraceae; genus Bradyrhizobium. Next base: position 4,816 of record NZ_LSIC01000108.1, on the reverse strand, counting down.
GAATCACGACCTCCGGCGGCAATCTGACTCTGGACAATTTCGGGACAGTCAACGGCTTCTTCGGAATCTTCGCTGACGTGGCCGCGATCTCGAATGCCGCAGTGATCAGCGGGACCGGGGGTACGGGCATCGACGTAGCCGTTCGTCTATCGCTCTTCAATACGGCGACGGGGACGATCAATGCGCAGACGGCCGCCATCACTGCTCCGCTTGCCGAGATCAGCAATGCCGGATCCATCGTCTCCGCGACGACGACAGCGATCGACGTTGTGACGCTGACGAGTCTCTACAATTCAGGGGTCATCAGCGGGGTCACGTCCGCCATTCATGGCACGACGGCGACGATCGGCAATTCAGGCTCCATCGTGGCGAGCGCCGGCCCGGCCGTTGATCTGGCTGGAAGCCTGACGCTGACCACTTCCGGGCTGATCCGCGGCAGTTCGGACGGCATCCGGGCCTCCACCGCGACCGTGGTCAATTCCGGGGCGATCATCGGAAGTGCAGGCCGCGCGATCAACTTGACCGGTGCAGGCGACATCACCAATAGCGGATCGATCTCTGGCGGCAATTACGGCATCGTGTCATTCGGGACTGTCAGGGTATCGAACAGCGGCACGATCTTCGGCGGCTCTGCCGCACTTTCGGTCGCCAATGCCGTCATCGACAACAGCGGGTCGATCCTGTCGAATTCAGTCGCAATCGACTCCGGCAACACGACGATCAACAATTCCGGCACGATCACGGGACAGGTGATCGCCATCACGTCGAACCAGCTCACGCTGTACAATGGCGGTACGGTCTCGGTGAAGGCCGCCGGCGCCTCGACGATCTATGCCAGCTCGGCCGATATCACCAATGCCGGCGCGATTGCGGCCGCCGACACAGCAAGTCTTGCGTTGTCGCTCGGCGCCTCGACGGACACGCTGACCTCGCTGCCGGGATCCCGCATCATCGGCCTGATCGACCTCGGGGGCGGCGCGGACAGGGTGAACTTCCGGGGCGGCAACTTCGACTACACGTTCAATTCGCTTGCAGGGGCAACCGTGAGCTCGACGACACCCTATGTGGTGAGCGGTTCGCAGGTTGTCACGTTCGACTCCACGCCGTTCGGGGTCATGGACCGGAATCTCCTGGCCTTCACTTCGGCCGTGTCCTCCGCGTTGCCGAACGCGGACGCTTCTCCCGCCGCAACCAGCGAGCCCCTCTTCTATGCCGCGCCGCCCGGTCCGAAGCGCGATGCGCGCGAGGCATTCGCTGCAGTCACGCCGCAAGGGCCTACGACGCTCTATGCCGGCGGCACAAGCGTCTGGGCTCGCGGATTTGCCGGGGAACGGGATCAACCGGCGACCGCGACGCTGCTGCACAGTATCAGCCGCTTCCAGGGCGGACTGATCGGTAGCGACTGGCAGGCCAATCCCAATTTGCGTATCGGCGCTTTCATTGGAGGCGGCGCGATGCAGACCAGCGAGGATTTCAACCTCGCGACCACGAGCGCCGACATCGTGTTCGGCGGGGCGTTCGCGCGCGGCACCTTCGGCGCGACCTTTCTGGAAATGATGCTGCAGCTCGGTCACATCGACCAGCGCAGTTCCCGTCTCGTCTCCAACAACCTCGTTGCCGGCGGCATCGAGACCGCGACGGCGAGCAATTCCGGAACCTACGCCATCCCGGAACTCGCACTCGGGCATCACATCGGCCTGGGCCGGACTGGAGGGACCGTCTGGACGCTGACTCCTGTCGGCCGGATACGTTATCTCGCCGGACGTCTCGGCGGTCTCAGCGAGAGCGGAGCAACGGCGAACGCCACCATTGGCGGCCGTACGCTCTCCGGACTGGAGGAGCGCGGGGAGTTGAAGCTCTCGGCCGCCACCCGGATCGAGCAAACAGCCTGGCTGAACGGCAGCCTGCGTGCAGGCGTGATCGGCCTTCAGCGGCTCGGAGATGCGACCGTCAACTTGACGCTGCTCGGCCAGTCTGTGCCGTTTGCGCTTCCCGGCGCGAACGACGTCTGGGGCGTGTTCGGCGGCGCAGGGCTCGATGTCACGCGGGGGCCCGCCAGCCTCTTCGTGGCCGGTGAGTATCTCAAGCTGTCGGATTCGAGCGTCGCCTATTCGGGCCGTGGCGGACTGCGGATCGCGTTCTGACGGACGGACTCCAGCCTGCGCGACTACCGTCCGAATTTCGCCACCAGCTCCACATGCGGCGTGTGCCGGAACTGGTCCACCGGCACCACCGCCTCCAGCCGATAGCCACCATCGATCAGCAGCCGCGCATCGCGGGAGAAGGTCGCGACGTTGCAGGACACGGCGACCACGACGGGTACCTTGCTTGCGGCGAGCTTCAACGCCTGGGCTTGCGCGCCCTGGCGCGGCGGGTCGAACACCACGGCGTCGAAGTCGCGCAGCTCCTGCGGCACCAGCGGGCGGCGGAACAGGTCGCGCGGTTCGCACCTGACCGGCTTCAGGCCCGGCGTGCGTGCCGCCTTCGCGAGCGCTGCGACCGCGCCGGCATCGTTGTCATGGGCGGTGACGCGGGCCTTCTCGGCCAGCCTCAACGCGAACGGGCCGACGCCGCAGAAGAGATCGGCGATCTCCCTGGCCTTGCCGACGCGCTCGGCGACCAGTGCGGCGAGCGTTTCTTCGCCGGCCACCGTCGCCTGCAGGAACGAGCCCGGCGGCAGCGTCACCTCCGCGCGGCCCATCTTCACCGTCGGCGGCAGGCGTTGCAGCACCAGCTCGCCATGCCGCGTCAGTCGCGCCAGGCGGTGCTGCTCGGCGACGCGCGACAGCGCCGTCACCAGCGGCGTCGGCAGCGGTCCGGTGCCGCGCACGTCGACGTCGAGGCCGTTGGAGGTGGCCGTGATCTGGATGTCGAGCGGCTTCGTCACCGGCATCTTCGACGTCAGCGGCTCTGCCAGCGCCCAGGCCGCGTCGAGCGCGCCGTCGAGTCCGGGATCGAGGATCGGGCAGCGATGAATCGGGATGACGTCGTGCGAGCTCGTGGCGGAGAACCCGACCTTGAGGATGTCATGCGTGCCGAAGCGGCCGTGCAGTGTGATGCGCCTGCGCCCGGCACCATGGGCGTCGACCAGCGGCGCCACCTCGCAATCAATGCCGGCCTGCGCCAGCGTTTCCACCACGATGTTGCGTTTCCAGGCGCGATACGGCTCAGTCGCCCAATGCTGGATGGCGCAGCCGCCACAGACGCCGAAATGCGGACAGAACGGCTCGATGCGTTCGGGGCTTGCGACGTCCACCGCGAGCAGCTTGCGGCGGTCGGGATGATGGCCCAAGACATGATCGACCTCGACGGTCTCGCCGCCGAGCGTGTAGGGCACATAGATGGCGTCGCCGGCACCAAGGCAGACCCCATCGCCGCGATGACCGACATGATCGATCTTGACGCGCTCAACCACGGCGGGCCCCAAGAAAGAACTCGACATTGCCGTCGCCGCCGGTGATGGGCGAGGGGAATATTTCGATGTCGGTGCAGCCGAGCGAAGCGGCAAAGGCGGCGATGTCGTCGCAGATCTCCCGGCGTACGGCGGCGTCTCGGACGATGCCCTTCTTGTTGTGCTTCCGGTCCGCCTCGAATTGCGGCTTGATCAGTGCCAGCAGGCTCATCGGCGCGGCCGCCAGCGACAGCGCCACCGGCAGAACCGTCTTCAGCGAGATGAAGCTGACGTCGATCACCACGACATCGGGTCGAGCCGGCAGTCGCTTGCCCTCGTAGCTGCGGATGTCGGTCTCTTCCATCGACACGATCCTGGGATGATCGCGCAGCGAGGTATGCAGCTGGCTGCTGCCGACGTCGATCGCGAACACCAGGTTCGCGCCGTTCGCCAGCAGCACCTCGGTGAAGCCGCCGGTGGAGGCGCCGACGTCGAGGCAGACATGGTCCTCGATCTCGATCGGGTAGCGTTCCAGCGCGCCCGCGAGCTTGACGCCGCCGCGCGAAACATAGGGATGCGCGGGCTCGGCCTGGATCACCGCATCTTCGGCGATCGTCTCCGATGGTTTCGCCACCTGCTTGTCATCGGCAGTGACGAGGCCGGCCTCGATCGCCGCGCGCGCCCGTGCCCGGCTTTCGAACAGGCCGCGCTCGACCAGCAATACATCCGCGCGCTTGCGGGGAGGGGACATCAGGCTCTCATGGGCACGACTGACATGCTTATGTAGCGATCAATCGCGCGGCCGCCATCCGGACGCAAGCCTCGAACGCCGCGAGATCGTGCCAGACGTCGATCGGCATCGCGGCCGGGGTCACAAGCGGGCAGCCGTGCAGCTCCAGTGCATGGATCATCATGAGGTTGTCGACGAGGCCGAAATCCTCGACCGTCAGCCCCTGGGCATCGACCAGCCGGCCGTCCTCGGTGGTGACGTCCATGAAACGGCCGACGCGGTCGGCATAGGCTGCGCCGTCATTGGAATAGGCGAGACAGAATTTGCCCCGGCCGGCCATGTAGCCGAGCTCGTAGACGGTCCCGGGATCGGCGCCGGCGCCGCGGAACGGAGTGAGGTTGGCAATGATGGCAACCGCCTCGTCCATCATTGCCTCGTTGCCGCAGAAGATCTGCCGCGAGGCGTCGGGCGCGGCGAGGTCGATGGCGTTGTCGAGCGGATATAGGCCGGTCAAGCCGTGAGCCGCGCAGATATCGACCTTGCGCCGGCCGATCTCGACCGCATCCGGCAGGAAGACGTCGGGGCCTGCCAGGTAGATTTTCATGGATGAACGCTTCGGAGATATTGGCCGAGCTGCTGACTGCGGCGAAAGCTGCGCCCCCTCTCCCGCTTGCGGGGGAGGGCCGGGGTGGGAG
>NZ_LSIC01000107.1 GCF_001556045.1 Bradyrhizobium sp. CCH5-F6 | reverse complement strand
CGTGATCATCTGACGCTGACGGTCGGCAGCCAGGGCAGCCATCGCCTGCGCGACATCCTTTGCCAGAACGTGCTCAACATCCCTCCCGACAAGATGCGGGTGATCTGCCCCGACGTCGGCGGCGGTTTCGGCACGAAACTGTTTCCGTACCGGGAATACGCCCTGATGGCCGTCGCGGCGCGGCAGCTGAAGAAGGCGGTGAAGTGGGCGGCCGATCGCACCGAGCATTTCATGGGCGATGCGCAGGGCCGCGACAACGTCACCACCGCGAAGATGGCGCTGGCCGAGGACGGCAAGTTCCTGGCGATGGACTGCGACCTGATGGGCGACATGGGCGCTTATCTGTCGACCTTCGGGCCCTACATCCCGCATGGCGGCGCCGGCATGCTGCCGGGGCTTTACGACATCCAGGCGTTCCACTGCCGGGTGCGCACCATCTTCACCAACAGCGTGCCGGTCGACGCCTATCGCGGCGCAGGCCGGCCTGAGGCGGCCTATGTCATCGAGCGCCTGGTCGATGCCTGCGCGCGCAAGCTCGACATGACGCCGGACGCGATCCGCCGCAAGAACTTCATCCAGCCGAAGGCGCTGCCGTACAAGACCGCTACCGGCAAGGTCTACGATTCCGGCGACTTCGCCGCGCATCTGAAGCGCGCGATGGAGATCGCCGAGTGGAAGGAGTTTCCCAAGCGCGCGAAGCTCGCCAAGAAGCATGGCCTGATCCGCGGCATCGGCCTTGCCAGCTATGTCGAGGTGTGCGGCACCATGGGCGAGGAGACCGCCAATGTGCGGCTCGATCCCAATGGCGACGTCACCGTTCTGATCGGCACGCAGTCGAGCGGGCAGGGGCACCAGACCGCCTATGCGCAGATCGTCGCCGAGCAGTTCGGCGTCGCGCCCGAGCGCGTCCACATCCACCAGGGCGACACCGACGAGATCGCAACGGGCCTCGGCACCGGCGGCTCGGCCTCGATTCCCTCGGGCGGCGTCAGTGTCGAACGTGCCACGCGCGAGCTCGGCCAGAAGCTGAAGGAGATCGCGGCGCAGGCGCTGGAAGCCAGCGCGGGCGACCTCGAGATTTCGGAAGGCGTGGTGCGCATCGCCGGCACCGACCGCTCGATCTCGTTCGCCGATCTCGCCAAGCGGCCGGGCGTCGATCCATCGAAGCTGAACGGCAGCGCGACCTTTGCCAGCGCCGACGGCACCTATCCGAACGGCACCCATGTCGCGGAGGTCGAGATCGATCCGGCCACCGGCATCATCAAGATCGTCAACTACGTGATCGTCGACGATTTCGGCAAGACGCTCAATCCGCTGCTGCTGGCGGGACAGGTGCATGGCGGCGCCATGCAGGGCATCGGCCAGGCGCTGATGGAGCAGGTGGTGTATGGCGCCACCGACGGCCAGCTCATCACCGCGACCTTCATGGACTACGCGCTGCCGCGCGCGGCGGACGGGCCGGCCTTCGTGTTCGAGACCAACAACATCCCCTGCAAGACCAATCCGATGGGGGTGAAGGGGGCGGGCGAGGCCGGCGCGATCGGCTCCTGCCCGGCGATCGTCAACGCCATCGTCGACGCGCTCTGGCGCGAATACAAGATCGACCACATCGACATGCCGGCAACGCCGGAGCGGGTGTGGATCGCAATCAGCGAGCATCACCGGCGCCATAGCCTGTGACCCCCAAGCAGACGCGGAACGCGTTTTGCCGGACAGGATGTCGAACCAACGATCCCTGCGCGACGATCTGTCGTCGCGCCGGGAGGGAATGAAATCTGCCAGGCGGTGTTGGCCTCATCGAGGGGTCGGCATGATCCTGCATCAGGAGAAGGATTTTTGCGAATGAAGCGAGTTTTGGTCGTTGGGGGCGCGCTGCTGCTCGGCATGGGCGCCGTTTGGGCGCAGCAGGATTCCGTCAAGGAGGTCCAGGCCTTGATGAAGGGCAACGGCAAGAACGCCGGCGCGATGTCGGCGATGGTCAAGGGCGAGAAGCCCTACGACCAGGCCACGGTGGACAGCGCGCTGGCGCAGTTCGAGGATACCGCCAAGAAGCTGCCGAACCTGTTTCCGGCCAGCGCCAAGGGCGTGAAGCTCGACGGCGACTACAGCACCTCGCCGAAGGTCTGGGAGGACAAGGCCGGCTTCGATGCGAAGATCGCGAGCTTCGCCAAGGTCGTCGGCGAAGCCAAAGCCAAGATCAAGGATCTCGACTCGCTCAAGGCGAACATGCCCGCGATCGGCAAGGAATGCGGCGGCTGCCACGAGACCTATCGCATCAAGAATGGCTGAGGCGGATACTTTCGTAGCCCGGATGAGCGAAGCGATATCCGGGAGGCCTGTGCGAGTTGATGAACCTATCCCGGATGTCGCTTTGCTCATCCGGGCTACGGGAACGGCAAGGGCGGTTGCGAAGGCAGCCGCCCTTTTTCTGTCTGCAAGGTCTGACGGATCGTTGTCCGGGCAGTTATCTTTGCACCAACGGCCGTGGCGTTGATGCGAGTCGGCGAATGCGACCGATCGATGACGTCAGGAGTTCCAGCGCGCGGCGAGGAACTGAATCAACAGCGAGACAGGCCATGGCAAAACCGTTCCCGTCCAAGACCCACATCGGCAACCACATCCTGCATCCGGAAACCTTGATGCTGACCTATGGCTATGATCCGCAATTGTCGGAAGGCGCCATCAAGCCGCCGGTGTTCCTGACTTCGACCTTCGTGTTCAAGACGGCCGAAGACGGGCAGGATTTCTTCGACTACGTCGCCGGCCGGCGCGAGCCGCCGGAAGGCATGGGCGCGGGCCTCGTCTATTCGCGCTTCAATCATCCCAACAGCGAGATCGTCGAGGACAGGCTCGCGATCTACGAGCGCACCGAGAGTTGCGCGCTGTTCTCATCCGGCATGGCGGCCATCTCCACCACCATCCTGGCGTTCGTTCGCCCCGGCGACGTCATCCTGCATTCACAGCCGCTCTATGGCGGGACGGAAACCCTGCTGACGAACACGCTTGCGCGTCTGTCGATCGGCGCCGTCGGCTTTGCGGATGGCATCGACGAGTCGGCGGTCAAGCAGGCGTCGGAGGAGGCCATGGGGAAGGGGCGGGTGTCGATGATCCTGATCGAGACGCCGGCCAATCCGACCAACGGCCTGGTCGACATCGCGATGATCCGCCGTGTTGCCGATGCGATCGGAAAGGCGCAGGGACACACGCCGATCATCGCCTGCGACAATACGCTGCTCGGGCCGGTGTTTCAGCGGCCGATCGAGCATGGCGCGGACCTCTCGCTGTATTCGCTAACCAAATATGTCGGCGGTCATTCCGATTTGATCGCGGGCGCCGCGCTCGGCTCGAAGGCGATCATGAAAGGCATCAAGGCTTTGCGCGGCGCCATCGGGACCCAGCTCGATCCGCATTCCTGCTGGATGATCAACCGTTCGCTGGAGACGCTGAGCCTGCGGATGGAGAAGGCCAACGACAATGCGCGCCTCGTGGCGGACTTCTTGCGCGATCATCCGAAGGTCGCCAAGGTCCATTACCTCGGTCATCACGAGGAGGGCTCGCCGGCCGGGCGCGCGTTTGCGAGGCAGTGTCTCGGTGCCGGATCCACCCTCTCCTTCGACATCGAAGGCGGCAAGGAGGCGGCGGTGAAGTTCCTCAACGCGCTGCAGATCCTCAAGCTGGCGGTGAGTCTTGGCGGAACGGAATCGCTTGCGAGCCTGCCCGCAACCATGACCCATTCCGGCGTTCCCGCCGACATCCGCAAGAAGATCGGCGTGCTGGATTCCACGATCCGGCTGTCGATCGGCATCGAGAACCCGTCGGACCTGATCGCCGACCTCGCCCAGGCGCTGAACGCGGCTTAAGCCCCCGGAATCGAAAAGGCCGGACGCCCCCTCCAGCGCCCGGCCTTCCGACGAAACAGCCTCGAGGCCTACTTCGTCACCTGACCGCGGATCTCGCCACCCGGGTTCGCCGCGGTGTGGATGTTGATGTAGTACTTGCCGCCGAGCAGATCGGCGGCCTGCGCGTCCGTGAGGGTCGCTTCACCCTTGACCGGGCTCGAGGCCGCGTTCGGGATCGGGACGGCAACGCCTGCGTTCTTGCCGGCGTCGGCAGGCCCGTGGAAATGCGCGGCGGTGGCGGGCCCGGAGAGGCCGGAATAAGTGACGGTCCAGGACAGTTTCTTGCTGGCGGCATCGTAGTTGAGATCGGCCGTTCCCGTGGCGCTGCTGGTCGTCGCCGGCACCTCGGCCTTGCCGTCCAGCGTTGCCTTCAGCTTTTCGGCGTTCGCGGACCCTGCAAAGGCAACGGCACCGAGCGCGAACACGGCAATGACGGACTTGTTCATGACATGACTCCCTGTTGGATCGGACGGGCTGCCAAACTTCCAACAGCCGGCATTTCAGTTTATTCCCGTCTACGGCCAGGGCGGGCTAAATTCTTCGTGGCTGGAGCCGCGACGACATCGGTCATAAGTTCGCCGCAACGAGTGAATGGGTCCGCATGTTGCAACGAACAATTCTGGTGGGGCTGCTTGCTGTGATCGCTGCTGCCGGCCTCTACTGGTGGCTCAGTGCGCCGGTGGTGGCGGCTGCGAGCGCTATTCCGGCCCGTGCGCCCGATCTCGCCAATGGCGAGGCGATGTTCAACGCCGGCGGCTGCGCGTCCTGCCATGCCGTTCCCAATCAGCCCGACCGTCTCAGGCTTGGCGCCGGTGTTGCGATCAAGTCGCCGTTCGGAACGTTCTACGCACCGAACATCTCGCCGGATCCGAACGACGGCATCGGAAAATGGACGGACGCCTATTTCGTCAACGCGATGATGCACGGGGTCTCGCCGTCAGGGCAGCACTACTTTCCGGCCTTTCCCTACACCTCGTACCAGCACGCCAGGCGGGAGGACGTGCTCGATCTGTTTGCCTATCTGAAGACGCTGCCGGCGGTTGCAGGCAAGGTGCGTGACCACGACGTCGGTTTTCCCTTCAACATCCGCCGCAATGTCGGGATCTGGAAGTTCCTGTTCATGGACGGCAAGCCTTTCATTGCCGACGGCAGCAAGTCGCCGCAGTGGAATCGCGGTGCGTATCTCGTCAACAGCTTTGGCCATTGCGCCGAATGCCACAGCCCGCGCAATGCGCTCGGCGGCATCATCTCCGGCGAGCGCTTTGCCGGCGGGCCAAATCCGGAAGGTGAAGGCTGGGTGCCGAACATCACCCAGAAGCGGCTTGGCGAGTGGAGCGCGAAGGATCTCGCCTATTTCCTCAAGACCGGCGAACTGCCCGACGGCGACAGTGTCGGCGGCGCGATGACGCGCGTGATCAAGAACACCTCGCAATTGCCGGACACAGATCTCGCGGCAATGGCGGAGTACCTCAAATCGCTGCCGCCGGTGGACGGGCCGACGCCGCCGAAACGCAAGCAGGGAAGCTAGGACAGCTCAAGCTAGCCGGTGCCGAACGCCTTGAAGGTGATGATGGTGAGGGTGTCCTGGATGCCCGGCAGCACCTGCACCTTCTCGTTCACGAAATGGCCGATGTCGGTGTCCTTGTCGACGTAGAACTTCACCAGGAGGTCGTATTGGCCGGCCGTGGAGTAGATCTCGGAGGCGATTTCGGCTTCGGCAAGCGCGTTGGCCACCGTATAGGACTGGCCGAGCTTGCATTTGATCTGGACGAAGAAAGGAACCATCGCGGGCACTCCGAAAGCGTAGCTGGCAGCTAATAGGCCAAAACCGGCCGGATTTAGCAAGCGAACTTGCTGGGTTTGGCGCGAGCTTGCTAAGACGGATCATGGCTTGGAAACGCGGAAAATCGTCATGACGACCCCGGTCGCACTCACCATCGCCGGCTCCGATTCGAGCGGCGGCGCCGGTATCCAGGCGGACCTGAAGACCTTTGCCGCGCTCGGCGTCTACGGCGCCTCCGTGATCACGGCGCTGACGGCGCAGAACACGCGCGGCGTCACCGGCATCCACGCCGTGCCGGCCGCATTCGTCACCGAGCAGATCGACGCGGTGTTCTCCGATCTCGAAATCGGAGCGGTGAAGATCGGCATGGTGGCCCAGGTCGCCAGCATCGATGCCATCGCGGCCGCTTTGTCGCGCTGGGCGCCCCGGCACGTCGTGCTCGATCCCGTCATGGTGGCGACCTCGGGCGATCGCCTGCTGGCCGCCGAAGCCGTGGATGCCCTGCGCACCAGGCTGATCCCGCTGGCCGCCGTGATCACGCCGAACCTGCCGGAGGCCGCCGCTCTGCTCGACGAGCCGGTGGCGGCAAGCGAGACCGAGATCGAAGGGCAGGGGCGCCGCCTGCTGGCGCTCGGCTGCCGCGCCGTCCTGATCAAGGGCGGGCATGGCGAGGGCGCGGAGAGCACCGACTATCTGGTTGACGCCGAAAGCACGATCGCGCTCGCTGCGCCGCGCATCGCCACCCGCAACACCCACGGCACGGGCTGCTCGCTGTCCTCGGCGATCGCGGCGGGGCTGGCCAAGGGCGAGGATCTGGACACCGCCGTGCGCAATGCCAAGGCCTGGATCAGCGCCGCGATCGGCGCCGCCGACCGCTTCAGCGTCGGACACGGCCACGGGCCGATCCATCATTTCCACAAGTTCTACTGAGACAGGCCTCGCGCGGCAGCGCGGCCGTCCACCGTGTCCCCGGGGCTGTAGGTTCTTGCGGCCCCCTGCGGCGCCATGTCGCCTGATTGTCGCATGCGACTGATATTCGCGGGGTGGGCGAGGCGAAGTTTGATTCGTATCTGAGGTGCCTCAAGGTTCAATCGGTCATCCCCCTGTCACGGGACATTGTTACAGGCTGGCGCATGGGAAGTTACGCTGTGAGTGACGAGAGCCTGGAGCGGCGCTTTCGCACCTTGTTTATCTCCGACGTTCATCTCGGAGCCCGCGGTTCTCAAGCCGACCTTCTGCTCGACTTCCTCCGCTACCATGATGCCGACACGATCTATCTCGTCGGCGACATCGTGGACGGCTGGGCGCTGAAATCGAGCTGGCACTGGCCGCAATCGCACAACGACCTCGTTCAGAAGCTGCTGCGCAAGGCGCGCAAGGGCGCCAAGATCATCTACATTCCCGGCAATCACGACGAGTTCCTGCGCAACTATTACGGCACGCATTTCGGCGGCATCGACGTCGTCGAGAACACGGTTCACACCGGCGCCGACGGCAAGCGCTATCTCGTCATCCACGGCGACATCTTCGACCTCGTGGTGCAGAACGCGCGCTGGCTCGCCCATCTCGGCGACAAGGCCTACGACTTCGCGATCCAGATGAATCGCCTGGTCAACTTCTTCCGCCGTCTGTTCGGCGTGCCCTATTGGTCGCTGTCGCAATGGGCGAAGCAGAAGGTCAAGAACGCCGTCAACTATATCGGCGCGTTCGAGCAGGCGCTCGCGGCCGAGGCGCGGCGTTACGATGCCGACGGCGTGATCTGCGGCCACATCCATTATGCCGTGATCCGCGAAGAGGCCGGCATCCGCTACATGAATTGCGGCGACTGGGTCGAGAGCTGCACCGCCCTGGTCGAGCACGACGACGGCCATTTCGAGATCATCACCTGGGCCGATCATCTGCAAAAGCCGGCGGCCGTCCCGCAGGTCGCGGCAAGAGCCGCATGACAAGGGCCACCTGATGCGCATCCTGGTCGCGACCGACGCCTGGCACCCGCAAGTCAACGGTGTGGTTCGGACGCTGACCAAGCTTGCTGACGCGGCCAAGGGGCTCGGCGTCGAATTCGCGTTCCTGACGCCGCAATCGTTCCGGACCTTCGCAATGCCGAGCTATCGCGACGTGCGGCTGGCCATGCCACGTCCGGCCCGGATCGCGAGGCTGATCGAGGAAGCACGCCCGGACAGCATCCACATCGCGACGGAAGGGCCGATCGGCCTCATGGTCCGCCGCTATTGCCGCCAGCGCAAGCTGCCGTTCACGACCAGCTTCCACACCCGTTTCCCCGAATATGTCCGCGCCCGCGTTCCGGTTCCGGGCTCGCTGATCTGGCGGGCGCTCCGGCGATTCCACAGCCCCAGCAGCGCCGTCATGGCGGCGACTCCCGCGCTCGCCTGCGAATTGACCGAGCGTGGTTTCGGCAACGTCGTGCTGTGGCCGCGCGGCGTGGACACCCGGTTGTTCCATCCCCGGGTCATTGATCTCTGCCTGCCCGAGCCCGTGTTCCTGTCGGTCGGCCGGGTCGCGGTGGAGAAGAATCTCGAGGCGTTCCTGGACCTCGATCTGCCCGGCACCAAGGTGGTCGTCGGCGACGGGCCGGCCCGCGCCGCACTGGAAGAGGCTTATCCCGAGGCGATCTTCCTCGGCGAGAAGCACGGCGAGGAACTGGCGGATATCTATGCGGCCGCCGACGTGTTCGTGTTCCCCAGCAAGACCGACACCTTCGGCCTGGTCCTGCTGGAAGCGCTCGCCAGCGGCCTGCCGGTGGCGGCCTTTCCGGTGAAGGGCCCCCGCGACGTGATCGGCGATGCGCCGGTCGGCGCGCTCGACTGCGATCTGCGCAATGCCTGCTTCGCCGCGCTCGACATCTCCCGTCAGGAGTGCGTCGCGTTTGCTGCCAACTACACCTGGGAAGCCTCGGCCCGGGTGTTTATCGACAGCATCAGGGCGGTGGGCGCGATGCTGCCCGGCCGGAACGGGGCGGAGCCGGCGCGCTTCGTCGCGTAGAGCTGCTTCCGTCCGATCGAAATAGCCTTAGATTGCTGTTTTGACGCGTTTTCTTCGCGCGAACCGCTCGAAAACGCATCGGGAATCCTCGCGTGGAGGTGTCTTGCCCGCGCTCAGGCTACCGCGATAAGGTCGGCCATGACCGAACAGCTCCCGATCGGCCCCGCCGACATCGATGCCGCAGCGCGCGTGATCGCGCCTTACGCCATCCGCACCCCGCTGTTGTCCTTTCCCGTGCTCAACGAGCGCGTCGGTGCGAAGGTCTTCCTGAAGCCCGAAATGCTCCAGCGCACCGGCTCGTTCAAGTTCCGCGGCGCCTTCAACAAGGTGTTCTCGATCCCGCAGGACAAGCGCGCCGGCGGCGTCGTCGCGTTCTCCTCGGGCAACCACGCCCAGGGCGTGGCGGCCGCGGCAAAGATCCTGGACATGCAGGCGACCATCGTGATGCCTGCGGACGCGCCGCTGTCGAAGCGTGAACGCACCAAATCCTACGGGGCCGAGGTCGTGCTGTACGATCGCGACAAGGACGACCGCGAGGCGATCTCGCGCGGCATTGCAGATAGGCGCGGTGCGACGCTGGTGAAGCCCTATGACGATCCCTTCGTGATCGCAGGGCAGGGCACCGCCGGTCGCGAGATCGCCGAGGACATGGCGAACCTCGGCCTTGCCCCGGATATCGTGGTGGCGCCGGCCTCAGGCGGTGGCCTGATCGCGGGCGTCGCGACGGCGGTGAAGGCGCGCTATCCGCTGGCCGAGATCGTGGTGGCCGAGCCCGAGGCATTCGACGATCACGGCATTTCGCTGAGCGCCGGTCATCGCGAGCCGCATCGGCCTGCAGGCCGTACCATCTGCGATGCGCTGATGGCCCTGATGCCCGGCGAGATGACGTTTGCGATCAACAGCAAGCTGCTCGCGCGCGGCGTGACCGCCTCGGACAAGGAAGTCGGCGCGGCCGTCGCGTTCGCCTATCGCGAGCTCAAGCTCGTGGTGGAGCCCGGCGGCGCCGTCGGCCTCGCCGCGCTGCTCGCCGGACGCCTCGACGTCGCGGGCAAGAACGTCGTCATCGTGCTCTCCGGCGGTAACGTCGATGCGGACCTGTTCGCCGAGCTGGTGGCCTGAGAGCGGTTTCCCCGTGGCGCATCCTTCGAGACGCCCGCTTTGGCGGGCTCCTCAGGATGAGGGCGGAATGCGCGGCGAGAGTTCAACGGGCACCGAAGCCGATTAGCCTCATCCTGAGGAGGCCGCGCAGCGGTCGTCTCGAAGGACGAGGCGTGCGCTCCAGCGGTTCCAATGGTGAAGGCGAGCTGATCGTATTATCTATCCTCGACATGAAGAAGGGACAGAGCGTTCCCGCTCTGCCCTTTGTCGTGTGCGCTTTCCGTGAGCTTAGCGCATGAAGCCGCCGCGGCGGTTGCCGCCACCGGTCATGCTCGGCGCCTGGTTCATGGACTGGCGGAAGTTGCTGTTGCTGCTGACCATGCGGTTCGGCGTCGCGTTGAACTGCGGACGATTGTTCAGCACCTGCGCCTTGTTCACCGGACTGGTATTGGGCTTCACGATGCCGGTGTTGCCGTTGTTGATGCGGATCGGGCGGTTCTGCGTCTGAACATTGACCGGCTTCCCGTCGATCTTCGCGTCGCCCTTGCCGACATTCACCGGCATGCTCACGATCTTGCCCGGCTTGACGCTGCCGACCTCCGGCTTGTTGTTGGTCGCCGGCAGGGTCACGATCTTGCCGATGCCGCCATTGGCGTTGGTCGTGTTGTTCGGCGCAGGCAGGGTGACGATCTTGCCCGGGGTCTGCGACGGCGTACCGCTCTGCTGACCCGGCTGGTTGTTGCCCGAGGGCAGGGTGATGATGTGGCCGCCATTGCCGAGCTTGCCGATGACGTTGCCGTCGATCGGTTTCTGCGCGACCGGCAGGTTACCGTTCGCCTGCGCGCCGTTACCCTGCTGCATCAGCGGCATGTATTTGGGCTGGCCGAGATTCCCGATCTTGAGGATCGGGGCAATGTTCTGCGGCGCGAGGAACTTGGTCGCCTGCATCAGGGGGATCTGCTTCGGCTGCTCCTGCAGCTTCAGCGCCACTTGCGCGTAGGGGCTGTTGCCGTAGCTGTCATAGAAGCTCTTGTAGGCAAGCGGCGAGTTCGCGAGCACAGCCTTGTGCCAGGCCTGCGAGATCAGGAGATTCTTGAGCAGCCAGCGCACGTGATCGCACAGCGGATCGTGCGGATACATCCGGATGAACTCCTGATAGTATTCCGGGCGGCCCTCGGACACGACGTAGTCATAGGCCTGGCGCGTCGAGCGGCTCGGCAGGTTGGAGGCCATCTGCACAACCGGCGCCTTGATCGGCGCGCGGTTGGCGGCAACCGCGGTGTCACCGAAGAAGGTGAAGTCGCTCGTCAGCGACGAGCTCTCCCAAGGGATCTGCGCGCCGCTGGTGGTCTGGTTCACCTGAAGGCGCACGCGCTTGAACAGCTGCTCGATCGGCACGTTAGGTTCGCGCGCGACGTTCAGGAAGGCCTGCGTGTAAGGGCTGTGACCGTTGGTGCCGTCGAGCGCTTCGGCGCCCGGCGCGGTCGAGTAGCCGACGATCGAGCCGTTCGGTGCGTCCACGATGGCAAGGCCCCGGCCGGCGTCATTGACCTGAGGGAACGGGTTGTTGCGGCAGGCATCGAGGATGACGATGCGCATGCGGCTCGGGATCGTCTCCAGCGTCGACATCACGTCGACGAGGCGCACCGAATTGTTGACGAGCTCGGTGGGGCTGGAGATCTTCGCGTCCACGGGAACGAGATAATTCTCGCCGGCGAGCTGCACGCCGTGACCGGCGTAGTAGACCATCGCCACGGTGTTCGGACCACGCGTCGCGACCTTGGCGGAGAAGTCCTGGACGACGCGCAGCATGTCGTTCTGCGTCAGGTCGGTCGCGGCGACCACTTCGAAGCCGGCGGAGTTCAGGAACTGCGCCATGGCTTGCGCGTCATCGTCGGGATTCGCAAGCTGCGGCGCGTTCTGGTAGTTCGCATTGCCGATCACCAGCGCCACCCGCTGCTCCGGGCCTTGCAACGCGGTGGGAGCCGGGACAACCGGGGCAACTTGCGCGGAAACGGGCCCGCAGGTGAAGCCGAACAGGCTTCCCAACAGGCTCGCCGTCATCAGGAAAGGCTTTAGGCGGAACATGGCGTGCTCCTTTGGCACTCATCTCGATGCGAGATTGGTTGCGACGAAGCTTGGCCGCGTTCGAGCCTGTGGTCCGTGATCCCTATCACCATGGCCGCGTACGTGATCTGAATCACGCTTGGAACCTGCTATGGTTAGCGATTGATTGGGAGGATAGTCCGTCACATGCTGAAATCGATCGATCCGATCCTGACGCCCGACCTTCTCTGGCTGCTCGCCGCGATGGGCCATGGCGACGACCTCGTTTTCGTCGATGCCAATCACCCGGCCACCCGCATCGCGCAAAGCACCTCATCGCAGCGCCTGATCCAGCTGCCGGGCATGAGCATGGAGGTCGCCATCCGTGCCATCATGTCGGTGTATCCGCTCGACGATTTCGATCCCGATCCGGTCCGCGTGATGATGCCGGTCGACGATCCCGATCGCGTGCCCGAGGTGCAGCATGCGGTGCTGGCGGAGATCGCGCGCGCCGCCGGTCACCCCGTCACACCCGGCAAGCTCTCACGCTCGGATTTTTATCGCGCGGCGGCGGCAGGCTTTGGGGTCGTTCAGGTCGGGGATAGCAGGGGCTATGGCTGCTTCCTGATCAGGAAGGGCGTGATCAGCTAGCGGAGCCGCGTTCGATCGACGCACCGCTTACTGTAAGGTGGATGCGATCGTCTTGTGTGAGGTTCCTGCGCATGGCTACGTTCATCCGCACTCGAATTTGAATGGCCTTCCAGCAAACGGGCATCTATGGTCGATGCATGTCCCGCCTTGTGTGTCTATTCGTTGCTGCCATCCTGTCGCTGCTGCCTGCTATCGCGCCCGCCGAGCCCGTGCAAAAGCGTCCCAAGCCGGTTTGGAAGGGCTATGGCTTCCTGCCGGGCTATCGTCAGCCGCTGAGCAACAGCATTCCGCTCTACAAGCAGAAGGACGCGATGCGGCGCATGTCGCGCGCCGACCGCCGCCATTGGTACATCGACCCGGTTCCGCAATATTACCGCTGGGATGGCGAGTGGCACTATTTCGGCCGCCCCGGCTTCAACGGCGGCCGCTACAATGGCGGCAGCTTCGGGCCGTGCTGGACGCGAACGCCGATCGGGCCGATCTGGAATTGCGGGTGAGCGGGTAAGCCAAGCTGCGGACGACCTCGATCGGTCCGACGGTCGCCGCGTTCTCAGCACGTCATTGCGAGCGCAGCGAAGCAATCCAGAATCCCACCGCGGAAAGACTCTGGATTGCTTCGCTGCGCTCGCAATGACGCGGAGAGAACGTACGCTTCCTTACGAGAAGAACGCGATCTTCTCGGCCTGGGTCATGCGGCGGATCGGCGCGAGCGGGTCGTTGGCCGGCGCGCGTGGCTTTTGCAGGATGCCGCTGGCTAGAATGGTGGCGCCGAGCGAGGGCTCGGGCGAGGACGTAGACAGGGGCGAGGGCATCGGCAGCGCCGCGCTCGGCGCTGCGGCGAATGTCGCCGTCGCGGCCACCATGGCCGGGGCCGGCTGCTCCATCACCTCGGCGGCGGCCTCCGCAATGGCGTCGGTGAGGCGGGCGAGCGAATCCATCGCGATCGGCGCGTCCGCGGCGGGCTCTTCCGCGACCGCTGCGACGACCGGCTCGGGCGCGATCGGCTCCGCGGCAACGGGAGTTGCCATTTCCGCCGCCATCGGCTCTGGAATGGCCGCCTCCATCTCCGCCGGCTCGATGATCGCGTCGAATTCCGGATCGGGCGCGGCCATCTCCAGCGCGATGGCATCGAGGATGGCTTCGTCTTCGGCTTCCGCGGCGGTGTCGAGCGAGAACTCGTCGGTCACTTCTGCGAAAGCAGCCGGCTCGGCCTCTGCGAGCGGCGCTTCGTGAGCGACGTCGTCACCCGCGGTGTTGTCGAGCGCGGAATGATGGAGCGCAGAATCTTCAGACGCAGTCCGGCTTTCAGGCGCGCTTTCCGGCGCGGCGGCGTTCATTCCCTGCTCGGCAGCGGCGAACGTATCAGCGACGCCAGCTGCTTCGGGTTCCGGAGCCACGGCGATGTCCTGCGGCGTCTCCGTAAAAGCCACGGGGGTTTCGTTTGCCACCGCGCTACGCACGACCTCCGCAGGCGGCACGTCCGCCGTTGAAGACGGTGCCCCCTTCCTGGGAGCCGGCGCCGCCTGCGGCGTTGCGCCGCCGTCGAGCTGCTCGACCCGATCCTTCAGCAGATCGAAGGCGGCCTTGAGCTCGGCGCGGGGATCGAGGGTCGACACCTGTCCGAAGGCAGCCTCGATCGACGCGAGCTGCGAATCGATGAGGTCGCAGATTCGCCCGTCGGCGCCGATCTCGCGCCAGCGCCAGGAGATCTCCTTGATGATGCGCACCCCGCGCGGGATCGGCGCGAGGCTTGCCTCGATCGCCGCGGGATCGAACGCCGCGATCGCGATCGCCTCGGCCTCACCGATGGCGCGGCGGATCTCGACCAGCGCCTCGGGCAGACGGTCCTCGACGACGGGTTGCCGCTGTGCCGCAAGGGTTTCTTCGATCCTGGCGACCGCGTCCAGCACCATGCTTGTGTCGGCATTGCGGTTGCGCTTGGCGTATTCGCCGAGGAACCAGCGGCCGCGCGCGGTCTCCATGAAGGCTTCGCGGATCGCGTCGTAATCCTGCTCGTTCGGCTCGGCCGCGCGGGCAGACATGGGCGAGAGGGCGAATGCTTCGTTGGCCATGACAATCTCGTCGCGCAAATCAGTACGCGTTACTGTAACGATCACCACGATATCGACCGAATCGCAATTGGTTTGATGGCGCCCGAATCACAAATCCCCATCGCAACGGCGCAGAAGCGGCGATTCGCCGTGAGTCTTGCGGTGTTCTATTCGGCCTTCTTTGCGGTTCTCGGCACGCATATGCCGTTCTTCCCGGTTTGGCTCAAGGCGATTGGTATCGACGCAGCCTGGATCGGACTCATCAACGCGCTGCCGGCGATCACGCGCTTCACCACGCTGCCGCAGGTCACGGCCTTCGCCGAGAAGCGACATGCCATCCGCGCCGCCATCATGGTGTCAGTGCTGGCGACGGCGATCGGGTTTTCGGTCGTCGGTCTGCAGCAGCAGCCGCTGGCGCTGTTCCTGATCTACGCGCTGACCTGCATGATGTGGACGCCCACGATGCCGCTGACGGATGCCTATGCGCTGCGCGGTGTCGCGCGCTACGGCCTCGACTACGGACCCTTGCGGCTATGGGGCTCGGCGGCGTTCGCGGCAGGATCGCTCGCCTGCGGCTATCTCGTCGACCTCATCGCACCGCGCGACCTGATCTGGGTCATCGTCGCCTGGGCCGTCGTCGCGGTTCTCGCCAGCCTGCTGCTTCAGCCGCTCGACGATCTCGGGCGGAGGGCGCCGGAGAGGCATGCCGGCAAGGCGCTGCTGCGCGATGCCGCCTTCTGGGCGGTGATCGCATCGGCGGCGTTGATCCAGAGCAGCCACATCGCCTTCTATACCTTCTCGGCGATCAACTGGCAGCTTCAGGGTCTCAGCGGACTGACCATCGCGACACTGTGGACTCTGGGCGTGATCGCCGAGATCGTCGTGTTCGCGCTGTCGCCGCCCGCCAGTGAGCCGCCACTTGCGCTGCTCGCGATCGCCCAACTCGGCCACGGCTTCAGCTTCGGCATGACCATCCTCGGCACCATGAACCTGCTGGTGCAGCGCGTGCCGCAGCACCAGATCGCGCGCGGGCAGGGCTACTACGCCGCGTGCAACGGCCTTCTGGGCGCTGCGACCTCGATCGCGTCGGGCGCGATCTACGCCCGCGTCGGCGACGGCCTGTATTACGTGATGGCCGCGATGGCAGCCGCCGGTGCGGTTCTGATCTGGTCGGCGCGGCACCGGCTCAAGGCTCATCCCCAGAGCGAAGAGTCAGGCGGATAGACCAGACTGCCGTCGTAACGCAGGCCGTGGTCGCGGTCGCGCGCCAGCAGCAGCGGGCCGTCGAGATCGACGAAGCGGGCCTGCGGCGTCACCAGCATGGCCGGAGCCATCGACAGCGAGGTCGCCACCATGCAGCCGATCATGATCTCGAAGCCGAGCGCCTGCGCAGCGTCGGCCATGGCGAGCGCCTCGGTGAGGCCGCCGGTCTTGTCGAGCTTGATGTTCACGGCGTCGTAGCGTTCGCGCAAGGGCGCGAGCGATGAACGGTCATGCACGCTCTCGTCGGCGCAGACCGCGAGCGGGCGCCTGATCCGCGCCAGCGCCTCGTCCTTGCCTGCCGGCAGCGGCTGCTCCACCAGGGTCACGCCCGCTGCGGCACAGGCGGCGAGGTTGTGCTCCAGATTGGCCTCGGTCCAGGCCTCGTTGGCATCGACGATCAGCTCGGATTCGGAAGCGGCCTTGCGCACCGCCGCGATCCGCTGGGGATCGCCGTCGCCGCCGAGCTTGACCTTGAGCAGCGGCCGGTGCGCCGCTTTGGCGGTCGCCGCCGCCATGGCCTCGGGGGCAGCTAACGAAATCGTGTAGGCGGTGGTGCGCTCTCGGGGCGTCGGGCGATCCAGCAGGTCCCAGGCCCGCAGGCCGGCCGCCTTGGCCTCGAGGTCAATCAGGGCGCAATCCAGGGCGTTGCGAGCGGCACCGGGCGGCATGGCGGCCTGGAGGGCCTGCCGCGTGAGCCCGCCCGCCACGGCTTCCTGCATGCCCAGGATGGCGGCCAGCGTCGCCTCGGGCGTCTCACCGTAGCGGGGATAGGGCACGCACTCGCCGCGGCCGGTCAGGCCATCCCGGCTTACCTCCGCCAGGACGGTCACGGCCTCGGTTTTGGCCCCTCGGCTGATGGTGAAGCTGCCCGCGATCGGGAAGCGCTCGATTCGCGCCGCCAGGGCCGCAAATTTCATGGAAGTCATTTTGAACTCTGGCGAAATCTGAACCTGCTAGTTACCTGTATCAACTAACGTTAACCACTTGGGGATACCTTCTCTGGGTAAGGGCGCGTGCGCAACCATCTGATTTTCTCCGCCCCGGTACGGGAGCGGACATTTTGAGCAGCGATCCGAAGCTGGAGCGGATTGCCAAGGGCAACGCGCTGGCACTTTGCGCTACCGGCACCTGGACGGCGAGCTTCGCGCCGGTCCTGGAGCGGATGGTGGCTGACGCCGAAAAGCTCGCAGGCGGTTCGCAAAGCATCTTCATCGACGTGTCGGAGGTCGCCAAGCTCGACACCTTCGGCGCCTGGCTGATCGAGCGGCTGCGCCGCAGCCTGACCCAAGGCGCCGTCGAGGCGCAGATCGCCGGCCTCTCGGCCAATTATTCCAGCCTCGTCGACGAGGTACGGCGGGTCAGGGCGGCGCCCGTGGCCGACAGCAACGCGATCACGATCACCGGCATGCTGGAGCAGATCGGCCGGGGCGTGGCCGGCGTCGCCGGGACCGTGGCTGGCCTCGTCGACATGCTCGGCGCGGTGCTCGCGGCCGGCTTTCGCGTCCTGATCCATCCGAGCTCGCTTCGCCTGACCTCGACGGTGCACCACATGGAGCAGGTCTGCTGGCGGGCGGTGCCGATCGTCGTGCTGATCACGTTCCTGATCGGCTGCATCATCGCGCAACAAGGTATTTTCCATTTCCGCCGCTTCGGCGCCGACATCTTCGTCGTCGACATGCTCGGCGTCCTGGTGCTGCGCGAGATCGGCGTGCTGCTGGTCGCGATCATGGTCGCGGGCCGATCGGGCAGCGCCTACACCGCCGAGCTCGGCTCGATGAAGATGCGCGAGGAGATCGACGCGCTGCGTACCATGGGCTTCGACCCGATCGAGGTTCTGGTGCTGCCGCGCATGCTGGCGCTGGTCCTGGCGCTGCCGATCCTCGCTTTCCTCGGCGCGATGGCGGCGCTCTATGGCGGAGGCCTCGTCGCCTGGCTCTATGGCGGCGTCCAGCCCGAGGCCTTCCTGCTGCGCCTGCGCGACGCCATCTCGATCGATCATTTCATCGTCGGCATCGTCAAGGCACCCGTGATGGCGGCCGTGATCGGCATCGTTGCCTGCGTCGAGGGGCTCGCCGTGCAGGGCAGCGCGGAGTCGCTGGGCCAGCACACCACGGCATCGGTGGTGAAGGGCATCTTCTTCGTCATCGTCATGGACGGCGTGTTCGCCATCTTCTTCGCCTCGATCGGGATGTGACGATGGCAGGCGAAGCTCAAAATCCCATCATCCGTGTCCGCGACATCACCGTGCAGTTCGGTACGACGCGCGTGCTCGACGGCCTCAACCTCGACGTCAAGCGCGGCGAGATCCTCGGTTTCGTCGGCCCCTCGGGCGCGGGCAAGTCGGTGCTCACGCGCACCATCATCGGCCTCGTGCCCAAGGTCGCGGGCTCCATCGAAGTGTTCGGCGTCGATCTCGATTCCTCCAGCACGTCGCAGCGGCGAAGCGTCGAGCGGCGCTGGGGCGTGCTGTTTCAGCAAGGCGCGCTGTTCTCCTCGCTCACGGTGCGGCAGAACATCCAGTTTCCGATGCGCGAATATTTGCGCGTCTCGCAGCGGCTGATGGACGAGATCACCATGGCCAAGCTCACCATGGTCGGGCTCAAGCCCGAGGTTGCCGAACGTTTCCCGTCCGAGCTCTCCGGCGGCATGATCAAGCGCGTGGCGCTGGCGCGCGCGCTGTCGCTCGATCCGGACCTCGTCTTCCTGGACGAGCCGACCTCGGGCCTCGACCCGATCGGCGCCGGCGATTTCGATGAGCTGGTACGGACCCTCCAGCGCACTTTGGGGCTGACGGTTTTCATGGTAACGCACGACCTCGACAGCCTATACACAGCATGCGACCGCATCGCCGTTTTAGGGAACGGTAAGATCATTGCGGCAGGGTCGATCGCCGACATGCAGGCCTCGCAGCATCCCTGGCTGAGGCAGTATTTTCATGGCAAGCGCGCCCGCGCGGTCATGGGTTGAGTAGCTGGGTCGAGTAGCCGGAGCACCTGATGGAAACGCGGGCGAATTACGTCCTGATCGGATCGTTCACGCTGGCTGTGATCGCCGCCGCGATCGGCTTCGTGCTGTGGTTCCAGTCGCTGCACACCACCAAGCAGCGCAGTCCCTTGCGCGTCGTGTTCGAGGGTCCGGCGGCCGGCCTGCGCAATGGCGGCAGCGTCAATTTCAACGGTATCAGGGTGGGCGAGGTGGTCTCGGTGAAGCTGGACAACCCGCGGCGGGTTGTCGCACTCGCCATGATCGAGAACAACGCCCCGATCCGCAAGGACACGCTGGTCGGCCTGGAATTCCAGGGCCTCACGGGCGTCGCCGCGATCTCGCTCAAGGGCGGCGAGGAGGCCGCGGCGCCGCCGCCGCTCGACCAGGACGGCATCCCGACGCTGACGGCGGACCCGAACAAGCTCCAGGACGTCACCGAGGCGATCCGCGGCACGCTGCAGAACATCAACAAGATCGTCGCCGACAATCAGGAAACGGTGAAGAACTCGCTGAAGAATCTCGAGACCTTCACCAACTCGCTGGCGCGCAATTCCGAGAAGATCGACGGCGTGATGGCCAAGGTCGACGGCGTGATGCTCAAGGCCGACAGTCTCATGCTCGGCCTCAACACGCTGGCCGGCGGCAAGGACGGCGGCGAGCTGTTCCAGGCGGTGAAGTCGATCCGCGAGCTCGCCGAGGACTTCGACAAGCGCTCCGGCGCGCTGATGAACGACGGCCGCCGCACTCTCGCCGACATCAGCCGCGCCGTGAACAATTTCGACCGCAATCCGACCCGCGTGCTGTTCGGCGCCAGCAACTCGTCGCAGCCGGCGCCCGCGCCCGAGCCGCCGAAGCCGGCGGCAGCGCCCGCGCCCAGGCGGCAGTAGGCGCGGTCCTCGTCTCCTCCCGAGCGACAGCTCTCGTGTCCCGGACGCGCTGCAGCCCGCAACGCTGCTGCGCAGAGCTGGGGCTCAGAAGGCAACACGGCGCAATGCCGCGAGATGGGCCCCGGCGCTGCGCTGCGTCCGGGGCAGACGCGCAAACAAAAACGGAGACCGTGAGGCCTCCGTTCTTCATTCGCAATTCGCTACTCGCCATTCGCGAGCCTCAACTCACCCCAGCCGGCCCGCTGCGTGCGCGAGCAGCGTGTACACCAGCCCCGTCTCCGAGGTCAGGTGGCTGCGCAGCTCGTGCGGGCCGCGGCCGTCGCGGGCGACTTCGTCGAGCAGGCGCTCGAACTCGGCGACGTAGCGGTCGACCGTGCCCTTGAAGTTGCGGTCGGCGCGGTACTTGCGGGCGACCTCGTCGAAGGCCTTCTGGCCGGCGGGCGTGTAAAGGCGCTTGGTGAAGGCCTTGTTCTCGCCGCGCTGGTAGCGGTCCCACATCTCGGCAGCGAGGTTGCGGTCCATCAGCCGGCCGATGTCGAGCGACAGCGATTCCAGCGGATTGCCGCCACCTTGCGGCGCCTGCGCCTGCGGAGCGGGTGCAACGCGGCCACGGGGAGCCTCACGGCCGGTCGGAGCGCCCTGATTTGCGTCCGTGCGGTTCAGAAGATCCGACAGCCAGCCGTCGCGGCCCTGGTCGTTGCTGCCAGGTGCGACCGGCGGCGCTTCGGTGCGGCGCGAGGGAGCCGGCATGCCGAGGTCCGGCGGCGGCAGCGTCGAGGCGCTCCCGGTGTCGCGCATGCGGGTCTCGGTGGTACGGCCGCCGACGGCTGCCAGCACCGGCTCTTCCTGGCGTTGCACGCTGGCGCGGCCCGCCGTGGTGACGTCGAGCCCGCGGCCATGCTGGGCCACGATGCGGTTGAGCTCGGCGAGGGCCTCGATCTGGTCGACGATCACCTTGCGCATCTGCGCCGTGCTCTCGGCGGCCTCCTGCGGCATCTCGAGCACGCCGCGGCGCAGCTCGTTGCGGGTGGCTTCTAGCTCGTTGTGCATCTCCAGGGCCATCTGCTTCATGCTGGAGACGAGGTTGGTGAACTTCTCGGTCGACTGCTTGAACATCGCATCCGCCTCGTCGGTGGTCTGGCGGTAGATGTCGTGCATCGCCTCGATGGTCTGCCGGTGCTCCTCCTCGGAGGCCGCGCGCACCGCCTCGAACTGGCGGGTGATGGCGGCCGAGCCTGCGCCGGCGGTCTCCGCGACGACGCGGGCGATGTCGCGGGCGCGCTCTTCGGCCGCGGCAAGGGATTCATCGAGCAGACCGGTGAAGCGGGACAGCCGCTGGTCGAGATCGGCCGTGCGCAGGTCGATCGTGGTGACGAGGGATTCCAGCGCCTGCTTGCGTTCGGCGAGCGAGGCGGTGGTGTTCTTGTTGCTCTGCTCGACGACCTGCGCGGCCTCGACCAGCGCCTGGCCGTGCTTGTCGAACTGCGTCGACAGCTCGCCGAGGTCTTGGAGCGCCTTCGTGGTCTTGCTGTTGAAGACGTTGAGCTGCTCTTCCAGGTTCTGCGTCGCAGCGCCGTTGCGCGAGGTGACGTCGTTCATGGCCGAGACGAAGTCGGCGACGCGGGTCACCAGCGCCCGCTCGAGCGAGTTGAGGTTGTCGTGCGCACCGGTCAGCACTTCCTGGAGCAGGATGTTGCCTTCGCGCAGACGCTCGAACAGGGCCACCGTGTCGGTGCGCAGGATCTTGCTGGTCTCCTGCATCTCCGTGACGGCCGCGATCGAGACCTGGCGCGATTGGTCGATCGCGGAACGCGAGGCCTGCTCGAGGTCCTTGAGCGACTTGCCGACCGCGTTCGTGGCGATCTCGCTCGCCGCGTTGATGGTGCGGGCGACTTCCGAGCCGTTGCCCATCATGGTCTGCGAGAAGGCCTGGCCGCGCGTCTCGATCGACTTCAGCGCATCGGAGGTGACGCGGTCGATGTCGAGCGTGAGCTGGCTGGTCTTCGAGCCGATCGCGTCGACCAGCGCGCCGCGCTTGGCGTCGATCATGTTCGACAGGCGGTCGGCCTGCTGCTGCACATAGGTGACGATCTCGTCGGTCTTGCCGGTCATGGCCTGGCCGAAGCTGCTGCTGGCGGCGAGCACCGAGCGCTCGACGTCGGACGAGCTCGACTTGACCCGCGAGCTCGCCTCGTTGGAGGCGGAGATCAGCGCGTTCTGGGCGTTGAGCGCGCTGGTCTGGATGTCGTTGGTCGCGTTGGCGGTGGCCGCGCTCAGCGTGCGCTCGATCTCGGTCGAGATCGTGCGGATCTGGCTGGCGGCGTCCGCCGAGGTCGAGGTCAGCGAGATCTGCGCCTCGCGCGCGCTGTTGAGGATGGTCGAGGCGGTGTCGGCGCCGACGGCGGTCAGCGTGCGCTCGATGTCCGTCGTCAGCGACTTGATCTGGCTCGCCGCATCGGTCGAGGCGGAAATCAGCGTGCCCTGGGCCTCGCGAACGCCGCTGGTGAGCGCCTCGATGGTGGCGCCGCCGGCGGTCGCCAGCGCGCGCTGCATCTCGGCCGCGAGCGAACGAACCTGGCTGGTCTGCTCGGCCGAGACCGCGAGCAGGGTGCTCTGGGCGTCACGGGCGCTGGTGGTGATCGTCTCGGCGGTCGACTGGCCGACCTGCGAGAGCGAACGATGCACTTCGGCCGCGAGCGACTTGACCTGGCTCGCCGCATCCGAGGACGCCGTGACCAGCGTGTTCTGGGCCTCGCGGGCGCCGCTGACGATGGTCTCGGCCGTCGAGGTGCCCGCCATCGTGAGCGAGCGCTGCACGTCCGAGGACAGCGTCTTGATCTGGTTGGCGGTCTCGGTCGAGGCCGCGATCAGCGCGCTCTGAGCATCGCGGGCGCCGGCGGTGATCGATTCCGCCGTGGTGGTGCCGGCCATGGTGAGCGAACGCTGCACGTCGGCCGTGAGCGCCTTGACCTGGTTGGCAGCATCCGAGGAAGCCGTGACGAGGGTGGTCTGCACCTCGCGGGCGCCGGCCAGGATCGAGGCTGCGGTGGCAGCGCCAGCCGCCGACAGCGTGCGTTCGACGTCGGCCGCAAGCCCCTTGATCTGGTTGGAGGCATCGCCCGATGCCGCAACCAGCGTCGATTGCGCTTCGCGGGCGCTGGTCAGGATCGAGTTCGCCGCGCCGGTGCCGACCGCGGTCAGCGCGTGCTCGACTTCGGCGGCGGTCATCTTGAGCTGGGCGTTGACGTCGGAGGAGACCGTCATCAGCGACTGCTGAGCCGTGCGCGCGCCGGTCTGGATCGTCTCGCTGGTGTTGACGACGAGGTTGGTGAGCGAGCGCTCGGCGTCCTCGACATGCGAGCGGATCGCGGTCGAGATCATCTCGGCGCGGGACATCATGTCCTCGCTGGCCTGGCGTCCGCTGCTTTCGATGCGGCCGGCGACGGCCTCGACGCGCGAGCCGAGCAGGTCCTCGAACTGCGCCACGCGCACGTCGATGTCGTTTGCGACCGAGCCGACCTTGGTCTCGATGGCCTGGTGGATCTCCTGGAAGCGCGCGGTGACCGTGTCGGTCAGGTGCGCGCTGCGGCCGTCGATGATCTCGGTGACGCCGGTGATGCGGCGGTCGACCGCCTCGATCGCCTGCGCGGTGCCGTCCGTGAGCGTCGAGCCCAGCAGCGTCAGGCGCATGTCGATCGACTGCACGGCCTGCGTGGCGCCGTTCGTCACGGCGGTGGTCAGGTAGGTGAGGCGGGAGTCGATGGATTCGAGCGCCTGCGTCGCGCCGCCGGTGAGCGTCGTCGTGAGGTGCGTCAGCCTGGTGTCGATCGACTGGATCGTCTGGGTTGCGCCATCGGTCAGCGACGTCGTGAGGTGGGTGAGGCGGGAGTCGATCGACTGGATCGCCTGCGCGGCGCCGTCGGTCAGCGACGTCGTCAGCGTGCTGATGCGTCCGTCGATGGTTTCGGTCATGGACTTCGCGCGGTGGTCGAACGACTGCTCCAGAGCGGCGACGCGTCCGACGAGCTGCTCGTCGAAGGTCCTGATGTGGCCTTCGATCGTGCCGTCGAGGCTGGCGATCTTGCCGTTCAGCGAGGTGTCGAGGTTGGCGACGCGTTCGCCGATCGTGGTCTCGAATTGCACCAGCCGCTGGTCCAGCACGGCGGTGATCTGGCCGCCGTTCGACGTGAAGCGGGTGTCGAAATCGTCGACATAGGTCTTCAGCGTCTCGGCGATGTCCTGCGTGCGCTGGCCCATGCGCTCGACGATCTCGCCGCCGAAGGTCTTCACGGTGCGGTCGAACTCGGAGATGTGGCGCGTGATCAGCGCGCCCAGCGTGCCAGAGTCGCGCGCGAACTTCTCGACCAGCTCGGTGCCCTGGTTCCTGACGAGTTCGTCGAAGGCGCTCATCTGCAGCGACAGCGAGTCGTGCGCGGTCTCAGTCTGGCTGACGACCTTGGCGACCAGGGTGTTGACGGTGGCGTCGAGCGCCTCGCTCGCCTTGTCGCCGCTGGTCATGATGTGGTTGGCGAGCCGGTTGCCGGCGTCGTCGATCTTGGCCGAGAGGTCGTTGGAGCGCAGCTCGAGCTCGAGCAGCAGCGAATCCGACGAATTCTTCAGGCTGTCGTGCACCTGTTCGGTGCGCTCGGAAATGCCGTCGACGATCGCGGCGGAGCGCTGCTCGAATTCGCCGGTGATGCGGTCGATGCGCTCGTTCAGCATCTCGTGGACGCGATCGGCGAGATCGACGAACTCGTCGTGGACATGGCCGGTCTTGAAGTTGAGGCTGGTGGTCAGCCGCTCGCTGGCATCAAGCACGGCGCGCGTGGTCTCGGAGCTGGCTTCCTCCAGGCGGTCGAGCAGGTCGCCGCCGCGCTCGCCGAGCGCGAGAATCATGTTGTCGCCGGCATTGCTCAGCGCCTGGGTGATGTGGGCGCCGCGCTCTTCCAATGCGCCGGTGATGGACTTCGCGACTTCGTCGACGCGCGAGGCGATGGCGTCGGAAATCAGCGCGATGTCGTGGCGAAGGTCGATCTGCACGCCCGAAATGGCGCTGCGGACCTGCTCGGCCTGGCCGACCAGGTTGTCGCGCTGATGCGCGATGTCCTGGAGCAGGGCGCGGATACGCACCTCGTTGTCGGAATAGGCGCGTTCGAGCGCGGCGACCTCGTTGGCGACCAGCGTCTCGAGCTCGCCGGCGCGCGCGATCGCACGCTCGATGCCGTCGCCCATCGCGGCGACCTC
Source organism: Bradyrhizobium sp. CCH5-F6 (assembly GCF_001556045.1). Taxonomy (GTDB): domain Bacteria; phylum Pseudomonadota; class Alphaproteobacteria; order Rhizobiales; family Xanthobacteraceae; genus Bradyrhizobium. The sequence goes on along the minus strand of NZ_LSIC01000107.1, from coordinate 40,146 downwards.
GCGGCGGATGGCCTGGCCGACCGTGACCATGGAATCGGAGGCAGAGCCTTCAGGCTCGGAGAAGCGGATTGCGACCTGCGCCATCGCCTGCGCGATCATGCGCATTTCCTGGCCGCGCCAGACGAGGCTGGCGAGGAAATAGAACAGCATGATCGGCGCGAAGAACATCGCGACGAGACCGGCGATGACGAGCACGCCGCCGCTCTGGCCCATGGCGGCCTGGATCGAAGGCAGGAAGCCGACGGTCAGCGCGGCGCAGGCGGCGAGCCAGATGCCGGCGAAGATGGTGGCGAAGGTGTAGACGCTGCGGGCAGGGCGGCCCTTCTGGAGTGCCTGGAGCAACTGGCCGATGGTCTCGCGGTCGTCATTGGCCGGGCGGCGCGAGGTCCGCGGCTCCTCGACCGGGTCGAACACGGCGGTCCGCTCATTGGCGGCCGGTCGCGGCTCGAAGCTCGGCTCGTCGAAGATCGGAGGCGCGGGCGGCGCCACCGGAGGCGCCGTTTCGTTGCGCATCGCGGCGTTGCGGCTCGTATCCGCAGCGGTGTCACTGATGTTCAGGGCTTCCTGGATCGCAGAAAGCGCAACTTCTGTGGGGTCTTTGACCTTTTTCGGAGTGTTCGCCATGTTCAGTCCGAGCCCTCGTTACTTGTACGCGTCCCCCCGCGAGCCCTGCGCGCGGCGCAAGCCCACAGACCGGATCATGCCGCTTGCGCGGATCTCCGAGCCGTCCCCACCCGGACGGCTTGTCCGCCAATTTCCGCAACATCCTATTGGCAGAGCGCCGCGAATGAAATGCCTGCGATTAAGACAATCTTAATCATCGTTAACAGGATCGCGCCGTAACGCCTTAGCAACAAATGCAATTCTCCACCGGACTCGGTCGATTGCGGCAACTTTTCGTCAATAAACAGGCAGATCTGCGTCAAACAGCCCAAACATTTCGTTAACCATTTCCGTGCTTGGGTGAGGGGAACTGACCGCCGGACCGGCGGCCGCCGCGCGATGCCGGGGCCTGCGCCATGACGCCTGAACTGCAACGGATGAACTGGATGCCTTCGCCCCCGCTTGCCCCCATCGATCGTCCGCTCGACCTCGAGCATCTCTCCCGGATGACGCTCGGCGACGCTGAACTGGAACAGGAAGTGCTGGCGATGTTCGCCGAGCAGGCGGTCCGCCTGCTGGCCGCAATGGCTGCGATGCCGGCCGAGACCGGCGCGCTCGCGCACAAGCTCAAGGGTTCGGCGCGCGGGATTGGCGCCTTTGCAGTGGCCGATGCCGCCGCCAGCCTGGAGACCGCGGTCCGGACCGGCCATGGCCGGCCCCATGCCTTCGCCGCGCTGAAGGACGCGGTGACGGAGGCCCGCGCCGCCATCGCGGCGATCCTGAAGCCGTAAGCCGGTACGGTCGGAGCCGGGCTCTACTCTTTTGTTTTGACGCGTTTTCTTGCCGCAAAGCGGGATTCATTTCGCATCAAAACCCTATGGCGCCGGGCTAATCGACCCGTTATAGGACAGCCCGGACCCTCCTTCATTCCAAGCACCGCGGCAGCACGAGCACACATGGCCAAGATTCACTTTGTCGACCACAAGGGCGAAACCCGCACGGTGGAAATCGAGAACGGCGCAACCGTGATGGAAGCCGCGATCCGCAACAGCATCCCCGGCATCGAAGCCGAATGCGGCGGCGCCTGCGCCTGCGCGACCTGCCATGTCTATGTCGACGAAGCCTGGCGCGAGAAGGTCGGCAGCCCGACGCCGATGGAAGAGGACATGCTCGACTTCGGTTTCGACGTGCGCCCGAATTCGCGCCTGTCCTGCCAGATCAAGGTCTCCGACGATCTCGACGGGCTGGTGGTGGCGACGCCGGAACGCCAGGCCTGATTCTCACAGACCTGATCCCTCACGACTGAATCATGCGCTCGGCGGCGTGACCTCGATGCCGCGCTTGTGCCAGGGTTTGAGCTTCGCGATCACCTCCGCAGTGAGCGGCGTCGGCCGCCGCGAGGCTTCGTCGATCATGACGCCGACCGAATTCGCCGACGCGATGCACTTTCCCTGCGAGAACACGACCTGCTCGAACGTGACCGACGTTCGTCCCAGCTTGACCACGCCGAGGCCGAGCTCGATCGTGTTCGGCCAGTGCAGCTCGGCGCGGAAATGGATGTCGAGCCGCACCATGATCCAGGCAAGGCCCGGCGGCGTCAGCCCGTATTCGGGGAGCTTCATCAGCGTGACACGGCCGGTCTCGAAATAGGTGGCGTAGACCGCGTTGTTGACGTGCTGATTGGGATCGAGATCGCCGAAGCGGACGTTGTCGCTGAGGCGGTAGGGGTAGTCCTCCAGGCGCGGCGTCGTATCGAGGCGGCTTGGTGCGTTCACCGATTGATCTCCGTCATATCATTGCTCGTTACAGCCCAGTTATGATGGTCCGGCAAGTGGGTGCGGCTGCGGGGCGCTCCCGCTTTTATGCCTTCCCTGATCCATCCCCGTTGGCTAGACAGGCAGGGTCACCTCTGCCCGAAGGGCGCCGTCCAACCGATAACGATCATAAAGAGACGACATGAGCGACGTGATCAAAACAGATGTGCTGATTATTGGCGCCGGCCCCTGCGGTCTGTTCGCCGCCTTCGAGCTCGGCCTTCTCGACATGAAGGCGCACTTCGTCGACATCCTGGACAAGGTCGGCGGCCAGTGCGCCGAACTCTATCCGGAAAAACCGATCTACGACATTCCCGGCATTCCGCAGGTGTCGGGGCAGGGGCTGACCGATGCGCTGATGGAGCAGATCAAGCCGTTCCATCCGACCTTCCATCTCGGCGAGATGATCGAGACCGTGGAGAAGATCGGCGATCCCGCCTTTCGCTGCACCACCGATACCGGCAAGGTGTTCGAATGCAAGGTGGTGGTGATCGCGGCCGGCGGCGGCTCGTTCCAGCCCAAGCGTCCGCCGGTGCCGGGCATCGAGGCCTATGAAGGCACCTCGGTGCATTACGCCGTGCGCAAGATGGAGACGTTCAGGGACAAGAACGTGCTGATCGTCGGCGGCGGCGATTCCGCGCTCGACTGGACGCTCAATCTGCATCCGCTGGCCAAGCGCATCACGCTGTTGCACCGACGCGACGAGTTTCGCGCCGCGCCCCACAGCGTCGAGCAGATGCGCGCGCTGGTCGCCAGCGGCAAGATGGATCTGAAGCTCGGCCAGGTCACCGCGCTCTCGGGTGCCGACGGCAAGCTGACAGGTGCGACCGTCAAGGGCAATGACAACAGCATCACCGAGGTCGCCTGCGACACCATGCTGCCATTCTTCGGGCTGACCATGAAGCTCGGCCCGGTCGCGAACTGGGGCATTGCGCTCGAGAACAATCTGGTGCCGGTCGAGACGTCCGCGTTCGAGACCAACGTGCCCGGCATTTTCGCGATCGGCGACATCAACACCTATCCCGGCAAGATCAAGCTGATCCTGTGCGGCTTCCACGAGGGCGCGCTGATGTCGCAAAAAGCCCATCGCTACGTGTATCCGGAGAAGCGGCTCGTGTTCCAGTACACGACTTCGTCCTCCAGCCTGCAAAAGAAGCTCGGTGTCAACTGACGCGGGCGGGGCTGGAAGCCCATGCCCCATGTTTCTGGTGCTGGAGCCGTTCGCGAAATCGCCGTAGTCTGTGGCCATTCCGGTCGCGGCTAGCAATTGATTGGCATAGCAAGGTGATGATTATGCGAACTCTTCTTTCCAGCTTTCGGCTGCTCTCCTTCGTCGCGCTCGCCTTGTCGCTCGCGACGGTGACGCCGTGTGCGGCGCAGACCGCCGAGCCCACGGCGGCGGGACTCTGGCAGAAGGTCGAAGACGGCAAGACGGTCGGATGGTTCCTCTTCATCGACCGCAACGGCATCTTCGAAGGTGTGATCGCAAAGACCTTCCCCCGCCCAACCGACGATCCGAACGAGGTTTGCAGCAAGTGCACCGACGATCGCAAGAACGCGCCCGTGCTCGGCATCTCCTTCGTCCGCAACATGAAGCGCGAAGGCTTGAAGTACGAAGGCGGCAACGTGCTCAATCCGCGCGACGGCCAGATCTGGAAGGCCAACATGAAGGTCAGTCCTGATGGCCAGACCCTGACCCTGCGCGGCTATCTCGGCATCGCGCTGCTCGGCAAGGACGAGACCTGGACGCGCCTGCCGGACGCCTACATCGCCCAGGTGGATCCTGCCATCGTCGCAAAATACCTGCCCGCGCAGGCAGCGGCCACCAAGCCGCCGGCACCGGCGGCGAAGAAGGGTGGCGCGATGATGGCGCCGGCGCCCAAGCAGTAAGATCAGCGGCGGCCATTCCGCCGAAAGACGAACGCGCCCCCGGTCCGCTCCAGTAGTTGCCCGGAATGCATGCTGGCGCCGGATTTGCATAGCTGTCCGCAAGCGGCGGGAGAGAGAGTCGCTGCCCTTCAACCCTTTCCGCTGAGCCGCGGAAGGCGGGGGCGACGTTGTCCCGCGCGGCGATCACTTCGATCCGCGGAGACGATATGCGATCTGCAAGATTGTGTGCGGCGCCATTGCTCGCACTGACGGCGCTCGTGGCGACATCGGCGCTGGCGCGCGACGACGGGCGGTTCGCCAACTCGCCGCTCAAACCCTGGTTCGAAAGCCTGCACAGCGAATTCGGGCAATGCTGCTCGGATGCCGACGGCTATGTCGTCGCCGACGTCGACTGGGAGTCCAATCAGGGACGTTACCGCGTGCATCTCGACGGCGAGTGGGTCGTCGTCCCCGACGGTGCCGTCATCACCGTGCCGAACAAGATCGGCCGCACCATGGTGTGGAAGCACTATATCGACGGCCATCCGCGCGTACGCTGCTTCATGCCGGGCAGCATGACGTGAGCGCAGCAAGTCTGCGATGTCATTCCGGGGCGACGCGCGAGCGTTACACCCGGAATGACGATGAGCTGCTCACCGCGCCTCGCTGTCCGAACCCGCACTAGCGAGCCGCTTGATCCGCGGCGACAGCACTGAAACCTGCGCGGGCGAGGCGGGCATGCCGGCGACGATCATCGCGGGCGCGGCCGACTGCTCCTGGACCCCTGCGCCGCCGAGCACCTGCACCTGCGTCGCCGTGATCGGCAACGAACTCACTTCGTAAGAGGGAAGCTCGGCGGCGAAGGCGCCAGTCGAGCTCGCAATCATGGCGCCGGCAACGGCAATCATCGAGAGAACGCGCATTGGAAATCTCCGTGGAGGATGTCAATCGGAGGTTTGGTCGTCTCGATTCCGGACCAGGTTCGCTTGCGCGCAAACATTCGCGTGTCCGCTGGCGCACATATTGGTTGCTTGATGCGAAAGGTCGAAACGAGGAAGAAGCTTTTCGCGCCAATGTTTCCGGACGGTTTCGTGGATTGGCGATGCGCCTCGCTCAGTGCTCTTGCAGATCGAGCTGCGCGGCTTTGACCGGCGCGGTGGCCGCTGGAAAGCGCAGGCTCATGGTCGTGCCGCGGCCGGGTGCGGAGGAGATGACCAGCTCGCCGCCATGCGCGGCCATGATCTCGCGGACGATCGACAGGCCGAGGCCTGCGCCGCCGCCAGCGGCGTTGCCGGTCTGAAACGGCTCGGTCAGTCCGTGCTCGGCGCCATGGGGGAGGCCCGCGCCGTCATCGTGAATCGAGATGCCATCGCGACTAAGCTTGGCGACGATGCGCCGCGCGCCATGGGCGTGGATGAGCGCGTTGCCGACGAGATTGGCGAGCGCACTGCGAAGCGCGGCGTCCACGCCTTGCACCAGGAGCGGACCTTTCCCGTCCTGCTCCAGTGCGAGCTCGATGCCTGCGTCCAGTGCCGAGGGACCGAAGTCGGCCAGCACATCGAGCGTGATCTGGGCGAGATCGATCGGCCGCTTTTCGATCGCGTGATTCTGCAGCCGGGCCAGGTCGAGCATGGCGGAGACCAGCGAAGTCAGGCGCCTGACGTCGCGCACCAACTCGGCCCTCAGGGCCGGCTCGGGCACGTCCTCGATCTTTGCCCGCAGCAGCGTGAGCGGCGTGCGAAGTTGATGTGCGGCGTTGCCGAGAAAGCGGCGCTGCATCCTGATATAGGCGTCGATCTCGCCGAAGGCGCGGTTCAGCGCCTCGACCAATGGCTTCAGCTCGGAGGGGACCTCCGACAACGAGATCAGGCCCTGCGGGGCCGACGGATCGATCGCGAGCGCGCGACGCGCGACTCGCTCGATGCCGCGCGAGACGAAACGCGCAGCAAGCGCCGAGCCGATCGCGACGGTGGCCGCAAAGGCCAGCGCCACCGTGAAAATCGAAAGGAAGTTGCGGGCGAGGAAGCTTCTTGCGAGCCGGCCGAAGCGAATCTGAGGCTCGCCGACCATCGTGGTGATCCGCAAGGCGCCTCGCTGCGCAGCGGCGAGGCAGAACGTGCTGTTCTGGTCGGGTGTGCTGAAGACGGACAGGCCGACGGGCCCGCGATACGGAAATGCGAAGGGAAGCTGTGGCCGGTGCTCGCTGCCGTACTCGTTGGAGAGATCGCCCACAGATACGACGTACCAGAGGTTCGGGCTGTCCGCCTTCAATTCCTCGAGCGCGGGAGTGGGGCGCACCGTCAGGTTTTGCGCATCGATAACGGTTGCGCGATCGAGAACGCCGGCCACGACCCGGCACGCCCTGAACTCGCGTTCCTCCATCGGGTACCTCGATACGAAGACCGCGACCATGATCAGGAAGATCGTCGTCGCGGCGATGCCGAGCGAAAACGAAAACGTCTTGGCAATCGACCTCATCGCGGCGCGGCCAGCCGCAGGATGTAGCCGATGCCGCGCATACTGCGGATTTCCACGTCGCCGCCGAACGCTGCCAGCTTCTTCCTCAGGCGCGAGACCTGGGCTTCGAGCGTGTTGGATTCGATCTCGTCGTCGAAGCCGTAGATCTCTTCGATCAGGGCGCCGCGGGTGATGACGCGGTCGCGCCTCATCAGGAGTGCGCCCAGGATCAGCGCCTCGCGCCTCCGCAGCAGGAGCTTCCTGTCGGCAACCACGACTTCGTTGCTGCCGAGATGCAGTTCGACATTGCCGAGTGACAGCACGGCAGGCGCGAGCAGGCGGGGCCGCCGCAGCACGGCGCGCACGCGCGCAATCAGCTCCTGCGGCTCGAACGGCTTGCCGAGATAATCGTCGGCGCCGCTGTTGAGGCCATCGACGACGTCCTCCTTGGCGTCCTTGGAGGTCAGCATGATGATCGCGGGACGTTCAGCCGATTGGCTCAGCGCCGTGACCACCTGGAGCGCATCTCCGTCGGGCAGCATCCGGTCGACGATCGCGAGATCGTATTTGAAGTTCTCCAGCGCCTGGCGGGCCTCCGCAATCGATTCGACGAGGTCGACCACGCCGTGCAATTGCCCGAGTAGCCGGCTGACATAGGCGCCGATCTGAGGTTCGTCTTCGATCACGAGGGAGCGCACGCGGCCGTCCTTGACTGTGTGGGGCCGATAGAACCCCGACTTGACGCTTCCTGGCCGAAGTCCGGCGTTTCGGTTCGTGCGCGAGGTTCCCTTTAAGGCAGCGAGCTTGGCGAATAAAAGGCAGCGGTGACGGCGTGGCCGGCACCGGCGGTCAAAGTTTGGCGGCGTGAGCACCGCGCGGCAATGTTCGGGCAATGTTGGTTTGATGGCCGCACGCTTCGTGCGTGCCGGGCACATCTTAGGGGGCGGTCTTCGCCCTGCAATCTTGAGGCAATTTTTCCGGACCACATGCTGTGGCTTCTAACCACACGAGTCGACCAGGCCGGGAAGGCCGGTCCGGGGCCCCGCAATGAAGCATTTTGACGAAGCCGCATCCGACCATGTGGCGGCCGGGCAGCAGACCCTGCTCGCCGCTTTCCTCGGCGCGATCATGGCGATGCCTCAATCCGCATCGGCGCAGACCGCTTTCACACTGCCGGCGCCGCCCTTCGAGCTGCCGATGCTGCCTTCGCCTTCGGGAAACTGGACGGTCATGGTCGGCATCGGCGGCGAATACACACCGGATTTCGTCGGATCGAAGAACGGCAAGCTGATGCCGATCCCGATTTTCTCCATCCGCCGCGCCGGATCGATCGACCAGTTTCGTGGGCCGCGCGACAGTGCCAGCATCGCGCTGCTCGACGTCGGCAATTTTCGTGCAGGACCTGCGTTCAAGTACGTCGCCTCGCGCAAGAGCGACAAATATTCCGAGCTGACCGGCCTCGGCGACGTCAAGGCCGCCTACGAGGTCGGCGGCTTCGTCGAGTATTATCCGGTCGACTGGCTCCGCTTGCGCAGCGAATTGCGGCAGGGCGTGGGCGGCCATACCGGCACCGTCGCCGACATCTCCGCCGACGTCATCGTGCCGCTGATCCAGAGGCTAACGATCTCGGCCGGCCCGCGCTTCACCTGGAAAAGCACCAACGCGACCGCGCCCTATTTCGGTGTGGACGCCGCGCAGGCGCTGGCGTCGGGACTGCCCATGTACGATGCCAAGGGCGGCGCGCACTCGGTCGGCTTCGGCAGCCAGATCTCCTATCGCATCGACCCGCAGTGGGAAGTCCATGGCTATGTCGAATACGAGAAGCTGCTGGGGGATTCCGCCGACAGCCCGCTGGTGGAGCTGCGCGGCTCGTCGAACCAGACCACGGTCGGCATCGGTGCCTCCTATTCGTTCGACTTCAGGATTCGCTAGGTCGCCATGCGCCGTATGGTTCTTCTCTGGGGTGGCCTCGCGATCGCATTCGCCGTCCTGGGCGCCGCCGCGGCGTTCGAGACGCGCGCGACGAAGCTCGAGGCGATCAAGACCGTCGGCATTATTTCGGCCATCGGCGAGGAGATGAGCCTGACGCAAGCCGGCCTGACCGGGCTCGGCAACACCGCGCAAAGCGTCTCGATCGGCGCATGGGGGCTGGACGAGATGATCGTCCAGCAGGCGACGAGGCTGCTCGGTGGGCGTTTTCGGGTGCAGCCGGTGACCTACAGGCGGGCAGCCTTCGCTGCCATCAGGGATTCGGCGGTTGCGCCGGTTAATCTCCTGCGCAGCGACCCGTTCAAGGAGCTGGTTCGAAGCGATGTCGCGCCGCAGGGACTGGATGCGTACATCGTCGTCACCCCGGCGAGATCGAAGCTTGGAAACGGTCGCAACGTCGAGGGCATCGGCTTCGCCGAATACCGGACGCTGCTCGCGGATTACGGATTGGTCCACGCGCTGTACGACGTTCGCGTCATCAACGGCAAGTCGTTCGATGTGATCGAGAAGCGGACGGCCGCTCCGCTCGACAACACCGGGACGGTGCGGCTCGCCGGCCCAACCGTGCCGGTCGATGCGACGTTCGATGGTCCGGCTTCGAGCGAACGGCTGCGCGCGGCGATAGCGGAGCTCATCATCCGCAGCTTGCCACTTACGCTCAGTGACATGCACCTGACCGACGCTCCGTGATCCCTCAGGTCACCGGCGCCGGATTGAACAGCGTCAGATCGTTGTGGATGCCCCAGCGATCGGACCACGGTTTCGTGCGGCCGCTGGCGACATCGAGAATCAGGCGGAACAGGTCCCAGCCGGTTTCCTCGATGGTCTTCTCGCCGGTGGCGATGCGGCCGGCATCGAAGTCGATCAGGTCCTTCCAACGGCGGGCGAGCTCGCTGCGGGTCGCGACCTTGATCACGGGTGCGGCCGCGAGGCCATAGGGCGTGCCGCGGCCGGTGGTGAACACCTGCAGCGTCATGCCGGAGGCGAGCTGGAGCGTGCCGCAGATGAAGTCCGACGCAGGGGTTGCCGCGAACAGCATCCCTTTCTGCGTCGCCTTCTCGCCGGGCGAGAGCACGCCGGTGATCGCGCTCGAGCCCGACTTGACGATCGAGCCGAGCGACTTCTCGACGATGTTGGCGAGGCCGCCCTTCTTGTTGCCGGGTGTGGTGTTGGCGCTGCGATCGGCGCCGCCGCGGGCGAGGTATGAGTCGTACCAGGCCATCTCGCGCACCAGCGCTCGGCCAACATCCTCGTTGATGGCGCGGCGCGTCAGCAGCTGGATGGCGTCGCGCACCTCGGTGACTTCCGAGAACATCACGGTGGCGCCGGCGCGCACCAGGAGGTCCGCGGCGAAGCCGACGGCGGGGTTGGCGGTGACGCCGGAGAAGGCGTCGCTGCCGCCGCATTGCAGGCCGATGACGAGGTCGGAGGCCGGGCAGGTCTCGCGCTTGCGGGTGTTGAGCACCTTCAGCCGGGCCTCGGCCTGGGTCATGATCGCGTCGACGATGGCGCCAAAGCCGTCGAAGGCTTCGTCCTGCATGCGGACGATCGCATCGCCCACGCCTTCCGGCACCAGGCGCTCGGGCGCGAGCTTCTCGCAGCCGAGGCCGACGACCAGGATCTCGCCGCCGAAATTCGGATTGAGCGCGAGGTTCTGCAGGGTGCGGATCGGCACCACCGCGTCGGGCGCATTGATCGCGACGCCGCAGCCATAGGCATGGGTGAGCGGCACGACGTCATCGACATTGGGATACTTCGGCAGAAGCTCCGTTCGGATGCGCTTGACGGCATATTCCATCGTGCCCTTGACGCATTGCACGGAGGAGGAGATGCCGAGGATGTTCTTGGTGCCGACCGAGCCGTCCGGATTGCGGTAGCCCTCGAAGGTGAAGCCTTCGAGCGGGGGCAGCGGGGAGGGGACCGCGGTCGAGATTTCAAGCCTGTCGAGGGCAGGGGCCTCCGGCATGCGGATGCGGGCTTCATCCACCCATTCGCCGGCCTGGATGGGAGAGAGTGCGTAGCCGATGATTTCGCCATAGCGGACGATCGGGGCGTCTTGCGCGATGTCGACCAGCGCGGTCTTGTGGCCTTGCGGCACGAAGGCGCGCAGCGTCAGTCCGCAGGCGAAGCGGGAGCCGGCCGGAAGCCCGAAATCATTGACCACGATCGCGACATTGTCGCGCTCGTTGAGCTTGATGTAGCGGGGCTGCTCTTTCGCCGCGACGTCCTGGTCCATCGTGGACTCCGGGATTTGTAGGGTGGGTTAGCGCAGCGTAACCCACCAATGTCTCTGTCCGCGGAAGCAGAAGAGGTGGGTTACGCTGCGCTAACCCACCCTACGATGTCTACGATATCGGCCCGTCAACCCGGATAGGTATAGGCGGTCTTCACCGTCGTGTAGAACTCGCGCGCATAGGAGCCCTGCTCGCGGGCGCCGTAGCTCGAGCCCTTCCGGCCGCCGAACGGCACGTGATAGTCCACACCGGCGGTCGGGAGGTTGACCATCACCATGCCGGACTCGCTGTTGCGCTTGTAGTGCGAGGCGTATTTCAGGCTGGTGGTGCAGATGCCGGAGGCGAGGCCGAACTCGGTGTCGTTGGATATCGCGAGCGCCTCCTCGTAGTTCTTGGCGCGGATCACGGCGGCGACGGGGCCGAAGATCTCCTCGCGCGCGATGCGCATGTTGTTGTTGGCTTCGGTGAACAGCGTCGGCTGGAGATAGTGACCGGGGTTCTCACGCTTGAGCAGCTCGCCGCCGAAGGCGAGCTTGGCGCCCTCGTCCTGGCCGATCTTGATGTAGCGCAGGTCCTGGTCGAGCTGGCTCTGATCGACGACGGGGCCGATATGCACGCCGGCCTTGAGCGCGTCGTCGACCGACAGCCCCTTCAGCCGCTCGGCCATCGCCGCGACGAAGCGGTCATGGATGCCTTCGGTGACGATCAGGCGGGAGGAGGCCGTGCAGCGCTGTCCGGTGGAGAAATAGGCGCCGTTGACGGCGACCTCGACCGCGGTCTTGAGGTCGGCATCGTCGAGCACGACCAGCGGATTCTTGCCGCCCATCTCCAGCTGGAACTTCTTCATGGGGTTCGAGAGCACGCAGGCCTGCGCGATTTTGCGTCCGGTCTGCACCGAGCCGGTGAACGAGATCGCGGCGACGTCCGGATGCTCGAGCAGGGTCTGGCCGACCACCGAGCCGGAGCCGACCACGAGGTTGAAGACGCCGGCTGGAATGCCGGACTTGGCGATGATCTCGGAGAGCGCATGCGCGCAGCCTGGCACCAGCTCAGCCGGCTTGAACACCACCGTGTTGCCGTAGCAGAGCGCGGGCGCGATCTTCCAAGCGGGGATCGCGATCGGGAAATTCCATGGCGTGATCATGCCGACGATGCCGACCGGCTCCCGGGTGAGCTCGACGTCGAGGCCGGGACGGACCGAGGCGCCCTTCTCGCCCATCAGGCGTAGCGCTTCGCCGGCAAAGAACGCGAAGATCTGGCCGGCGCGCGCAACCTCGCCGATCCCTTCCGGCAGCGTCTTGCCTTCCTCGCGGGCGAGCAGGCGGCCGAGCTCTTCCTTACGGGAGAGGATTTCGGCGGAGATCTTGTTCAGCGCGTCATAGCGCTCCTGCGGCGTCGAGCGCGCCCAGGCCGGGAAGGCGGCTTTTGCGGCGGCGATCGCTTTTTCGGTCTGCGCCTTGTCGGCCTTGGCATATTCGCCGACGACGTCGTTGGTGTTGGAGGGGTTGATGTTCTTGGTGACGCCGGAGCCGTCGACCCATTCGCCGCCGATGAAGTTCTTCAGGATCGCTGTCATCTTTTCCTCCTTGTTCAAGGGACATGATCCTATCGGAAAGCTGGTGTCCGCTTTTCCGGGATCATGCCTGACGTTTCTTATCGCACGAGGCACGGACGCTTGTCGTCGAAGGTCCAGCCCGGGATCAGGTCCTGCATGGCCATAGCGTCATCCCGGGCGCCAAGTCCATGCTTCTTGTAGAGCTCATGCGCGGCCTCGATGGCGGCGCGGTCGATTTCGATGCCGAGGCCGGGGCGATCGGGCACCGCGATCTTGCCGCCCCTGATCTGGAGCGGCTCCTTCGTCAGCGCCTGGCCATCCTGCCAGATCCAATGGGTATCGATCGCGGTGACCTTGCCGGGAGCGGCGGCGCCGACATGGGTGAACATGGCGAGCGAGATGTCAAAGTGGTTGTTGGAGTGCGAGCCCCAGGTCAGGCCGTTGTCACGGCAGGTCTGGGCGACGCGCACCGAGCCTTGCATGGTCCAGAAATGGGGATCGGCGAGAGGGATGTCCACCGACCCCAAACGCAGCGCGTGGGAGAGCTGCCGCCAATCGGTCGCGATCATGTTGGTGGCTGTGGGCAGTCCCGTGGCGCGACGGAACTCGGCCATGATCTCGCGGCCGGAGAAGCCGGCCTCGGCGCCGCACGGATCCTCGGCATAAGCGAGGATGCCGTGCATGTCCTTGCAGAGACGGATCGCTTCGTCCAGCGACCAGGCACCGTTGGGGTCCAGCGTGACGCGTGCCTTGGGGAAGCGCTTGGCGAGGGCGGTGACCGCCTCGATCTCCCGCTCGCCGTGGAGCACACCGCCCTTCAGCTTGAAGTCGGCGAAGCCATAATGGTCGTGGGCGGCTTCCGCGAGCCGCACCACGGACTCGGGCGTCATCGCCTCCTGATGGCGCAGGTTGAACCATTCCGCCTTGCCGGTTTCGCCTGCGACATAGTCGAGCTTCGACTTGCGCCGGTCGCCGACGAAGAAGAGATAGCCGAGCGTCTCGACGCTGGCGCGCTGCTGGCCTTCGCCGAGCAGGGCCGCGACGGGCAGGTCGAGATGCTGGCCGAGCAAATCGAGCAGCGCGGATTCGATCGCGGTGACCGCGTGGATCATGACGCGGAGGTCGAAGGTCTGCTTGCCGCGGCCGCCGGCGTCTCGGTCGGCGAAGGCGGTGCGGATGTCGGCGAGGATGTTGTTCATCGCGCCGACGGTCTTGCCGATGACGAGATCGCGGGCGTCCTGCAGGGTCTGCCAGATCTTCTGGCCGCCCGGCACCTCGCCGACGCCGGTGTGACCGGAACTGTCGGTGAGGATGACGATGTTACGGGTGAAGAACGGCGCGTGCGCGCCGCTCAAATTGAGGAGCATGCTGTCGCGGCCCGCGACCGGGATCACCTGCATCGCCGTGACCACCGGTGCGCCAGAGATATCAGTCCGGGGCATCGCGCGCTCCTCCCGTTGTCGTCCGTTATTCTGCTGCCTGTTGTGTCGATCGGATGGCGGGCAGATTCGTCACCAGTGCCGTCAGTTCCGCCATCTCCTGTTCGGTGAGATCGGTGAGCGGCGGGCGGACTGGACCGGAGTCGCGGCCGATCACTTTCATGCCGGCCTTGATGATCGAGACCGCATAGCCCTTCTTGCGGTTGCGGATCGCGATCAGCGGCAGGATGAAGTTCTTCAGGCCGGCATGGATCGTCTCATGGTCGCGCTTGCGCACGGCGGCGTAGAAGTTGGTGGCGAACTCCGGCACGAAGTTGAACACGGCGGAGGAATAGGTCGTCACGCCCATGTCGAGATAGGGCAGCGCAAAAGTCTCGGCGGTCGGCAGGCCGCCGATATAGGTCAAGCGATCGCCGAGCTTGGTGTAGACGCGGGTCATCAGCTCGATGTCGCCGATGCCGTCCTTGTAGCCGACGAGGTTCGGGCAGCGCTCGGCGAGGCGGGCCAGCGTGTCGGGCTGGAGGATGGCGTTGTCGCGGTTGTAGACGATGACGCCGATCTTCACGGAGGCGCAGACCGCCTCGACATGCGCGGCAAGGCCGTCCTGCTCGGAATGGGTGAGGTAAGGCGGCAACAGCAGCAGGCCGTCGGCGCCGGCCTTCTCGGCACCGATCGCGATCTCGCGCGCGATCGCGGTGCCGTAGCCGGTGCCGGCAAGCACCGGCACGCGACCCTTGGTCTCCTCGACGGCGATTTTGACGACCTCTGGAACCTCGGCCGGGGTCAGTGAGAAGAACTCGCCGGTGCCGCCGGCGGCGAACAGGCCGGCAACGTCGTAGCCGCACAGCCAATCCATGTTGGCGCGATAGGTCGCCTCGTCGAAGGAGTAGTCAGCCCTGAACGGCGTGACGGGGAAGGAGAGGAGGCCCGATCCGATCTTCTGGGCCATTTCCTGCGGGGTCATCTTGCTCACGGGCGCTGCTCCCTTGGTGCGTGTTGTGGAAGGACGCAAAGCCTGCGCGTCCATGCGCCGTGGTTTAGGAGGCGGTTCGATGCGCGTCCAAGCCAAAGCCTATATCGACCGATGCGGATTGAGCATCAATCCTCCGCCAGCTCCGCGGAGGACAGTTCGCCGGCGATCTTGACCAGCGCCGACAGCAGCGGATTCTCGTCGTCGCGGCGCCACGCCATGAACAACTCGACGGGCACGCGGGTGCGCAGCTTCAGGGGACGCAGCCGCACGTCGGAGATCTTCAGGTTCGCCGCTGCGGCCGGCACGATGGCTAGGCCAAGGCCCGCGCGCACCATCGCGAGGATCGAGTGGATCTGGCTGAGATGCTGGACGTAGCGCGGCAGCACGTCGGCGCGCGTGAACAGCGCCACCAGCAGGTCGTGGAAATAGCGGCTCTCATAGGGCGAGTACATCACGAAGGGCTGGTCGTCGAAGTCCTTGATGGCGATGCTGTCGGCGCTGGCCAGCTGATGCTTCCTCGGAATCGCCGCGAGCAAGGGCTCGGCGACGACGCGGCGGCTGGCAAGTTCGGGGCGCGCGATCGGCGGCCTCAGCAGGCCGGCGTCGATCTGGCCCGAGGTCAGCGCCTCGAACTGATCGCCGGACACCATCTCCTTCAGCGAGAAATCGACCTCGGGCAGCCTGGCGCGGCAGGCTGCGACGAGCTCGGGCAGGAAGCCGTAGGCGGCGGCCGCCGTAAATCCGATCTTCAGCGAGCCGATCTTGCCGAGCGCGATGCGGCGGGCGACTTGCGAAGCGCTTTCTGCAAGCTTGAGGATGCGGCGCGCCTCCGGCAGGAAGCTGCGCCCCGCAGGCGTCAGGCGCACCGAGCGGCTGGTGCGCTCCAGGAGCGGCGCATCGATGATGTGCTCGAGCACCTGGATCTGCCGGGACAGTGGCGGCTGGGTCATGTTCAGCCGTGCGGCGGCGCGGCCGAAGTGCAGTTCCTCCGCCACCGTGACGAAACAGCGGAGCTGGTTGAGGTCGAACATCGATACATGCCTTAGATGGATAAGGCGTTTCCCCGGCACTTCTAGCATCGGTTACCCCCAATACAAAGACGGCGGCTGGTGAGCCGCCGTTGAGTTGCCTGGTCAAGCTCCCATAGGGAGCCCTCAGGAGGAACGTCTGCGCGTCACCCGCTCGATCTTGCCGACGATCATCGACACGAGTCCTAGAGGGGCACGCGGCGAGGTGTCCAAGCTCAAGCGAGTATCGATTGATGCCGTTTTTGGATTGATGAACAGGCGAGGTTGCGAATGCGGTGGTGCGCTGGCGCGACGCGCTCAACTGTCGTTCCCCGCGAAAGCCGGGAATCCAGTACGCCGCGGCGTCTCGATTCATCAGTGCTGTCACGGAGTATTGGATCGCCCGGTCAAGTCGGGCGATGACACCGAGAGTGTGAGGAGTGCAAACCTCGATCGCAATTTCGAGCGTTGCGTAGCCCGCATGAGCGAAGCGATATGCGGGAAAGCGGTCCCGGATGTCGCTACGCTCTCTGGGCTACGAATTCGGCGCGCTATTGCCGTGCGCTTGGCAATAGCTGCGGCAGAAATCCCCGTGTCACGTTCGGCGGCACCGCATCGAGCCCCAGCACGGCGCTCGCGGCCGGCAGCGCAGCATCCGCCATCGCGGCGTGGCCTTCGGCGCTCGGATGCACGGCGCCGCCATAGACGGCGGAGAGCACGCCCCAGGTCGCATCATGAATGTCGGAGGGCTGGCTCGCCGCCGGCAAGCCTTGCGGATAGGTCATTGCAGCGAAATAGCTGTCGTTGGCGTCGCGGATCCAGCGCGCGCGCGGCAGGTAGGCGCGATATTCAGAGGCGCCGCGGCCGCACAGCATCGGCTGGCTCGCCGCGCTCACGATGTCCGGATTGAAACTCTGGCCGCTCTCGGCAAAGCAGGCGCGGTCGAATTCGGGATCGTTGCCGGAACGGGCGCAGAAGCCGTGATCGGCGAATGTGGCCTGGTGAGCGTCGACGAAGGTCATGCGGTCCGCTTCGGGATCGCGGCACAGCGCACCGCGGGTACAGGTGGCGAGCCCCTTCAGCTGCGGCAGGAATTCCGTGTCGACGTAGGTGGAGACGCGGGCGAGGCGCTGCGGATCGGCGCTGAAGGCCGGATGGATGTCGAAGCCGGCGCGGCCGCCGCGGCAGGGCACGCCGCCCTCGGCGAGCGCGGGATTGGCGTAAGAGACATAGACCACGCGCGAGAGGTCGCCGCCGACGAGCGGCTTCAGCGCCTCGCGCAGCTTGACGAAACTCTGCGGCAGCTCGCGCGTCAGCGCGTCGCGGGAATCGTCGACGCTCGCGATCACGCCGGACCGGCGGAAGAGCGCCCGCTCAGTCGCGGTTTCGACGATGACGTCGGCGACGAGACCGGAGAAGTAGACGTCGTTGGCGCCGACCGAAAGCAGCACGAGGTCGAGCGTGCGGTCGGGTTGACGTTTCTTCGCTGCGGTGAGCGCCTCGCGCAGCTCGGCGACCTGGGCATTCACGCTGGTGTTGCAGACGCCGGTCTTGCCCGGCGGGCATTCGCGGGCGCGCTGCGAGCCGAGCAGGCCATCGCCGATGCTGGCGCCGGTGCATGCGAGCGGCAGGAAGGTCACGGCGATGTGGGTGTAGCGCACCGCGAGCGCCAGCGCGGTGCGGGCCTGATAGCTGTAGAGCGAGCGGTGGCAGGGCGCGTTGAACCAGAGCGCGCTGTAGCGTTGCCAG
Organism: Bradyrhizobium sp. CCH5-F6; assembly: GCF_001556045.1. GTDB lineage: Bacteria > Pseudomonadota > Alphaproteobacteria > Rhizobiales > Xanthobacteraceae > Bradyrhizobium. The sequence goes on along the minus strand of NZ_LSIC01000107.1, from coordinate 22,457 downwards.
TTGGCGAGCGTATCCGGCGCCTCGCAGGCGCGGCCGCCCTTGAAGCCGGCGCGGCTCGGCCGGTAGTACTGCGCGCCGGCGGTGCCGAGATAGGAGCGGAAGCAAAATCCTTCGTCGGACAGCGCCAGCGGGCGGTCCGGATTGCCCTCACCGGAGGCGACGCTGTCCCCGAGGCCTGCGATGAAGATGTCGCGGACCTGGATCTCGGCCTGGATGCGCTGGGTCGGATCGGAGCCGGAGGAGACGTCGACGGTCGCGACCGTCTGCCTGCCGTAGCGCACGCGCAAATTGATCGGCTCGGCGCAGTCGAACGTCGATTGTTGCGGGCCGTCGCCGTCGTCGAACGACCAGGCGCAGGTGGCGCCGACCGGCACCGCGCCGGTCAGCCGTACCGTCACCGGATGGTCGATCGGGGTGATGTAGTTCTCTTTGACGTTATCGCGGGTGCAGGGCTGGTTGACCCGGCCCTGGAGGTCGATGCAGAGCCGGTTGACCATGTTGCGCGCCCAGCCGCGGCCCTCGCTCTGGAGCCCCAGCGACTGCTCGGCGGAGAGAATGCTGCGGTTACGCGCGTTCTCGACATGGAGCAGGAAGTCGCGCTCTTCGCGGAACAGGCGGAAGCGGTTGCGCACCTCCCAACTGATCTGCATCGCGCCGGCGTCCTGCGCGGTGGCCGGCGCGGGCAGTAATGCGGTCAGAATGCCGGCAAGCAGCAGCGCGGCTGCAGGGAGGGTGCGAAATGGGAGAGGGATCATGACCCGGCTGTTCAACGGCAAAGTTGAGGCGGAAATAAGAGATGATTGCACCTCCGCCTGCAACCTTCGTCTGACGGCTTCGTAGTTCGGTCCTACCGCTTGCCGGCCTGCCGCAGTGCCCGTTCGCGCTCCATCGTGGCCACCTGCTTGGGCAGGTTGCCCTGCGCGCAGGCTTCCGCCAGCCGCCGCCGCTCCTGCCAGGGCTCGACCACGTTCATCCAGAGCTCGCGTGCGCCCATGATGGAGATGGCGAGGCCGAACGGGATCACGAAATAGAGAATGCGGAACACCAGCAGCGTCGCCAGAAGCTCCTCGCGGCCGAATTGAGGCAGCGCCACCAGCATGGCGGCATCGAACACGCCGATCGAACCGGGCGCATGGCTGGCAAAGCCGATCAGCGTCGCCAGGATGAACACCACCGCCAGCGACATGAAGTCGATCGGCGGATTGGCCGGCATCAGCAGGTACATTGCCATGGCGCAAAAGCCGAGATCGACCACGCCGATCAGGATCTGCACCAGCGTCAGCGACGCCGAGGGCAGCACCACCTTCCAGCCCTTCTGGCCGAGCTCGCGCCGCTTCTCGCCCATGCACAGCCAGATGAGATAGGCCCCGATCGAGGCAAGGCCGCCGAGCGCGATCAGCCGGTTGATCGATGGGGGAAGCTGATCCATCGAGGACGCCGCATCCGGATGGATGGCCAAGCCGATCGAGAGCACGAAGATGTTACCGAGCCAGAAGGTCAGGCCCGACAGGAAGCAGATTTTCGCGACGTCGATCGCGTTCAGTCCGTAGTCCGAGTAGATCCGGAAACGGATCGCGCCACCGGTGAAGACCGTGGCGCCGATGTTGTGACCGATCGAGTAGGACGTGAAGCTGGAGAGCGCCGCGATGCGATAGGGCACGTGCTTCTTGCCGATCGTTCGCAGTGCAAAATAGTCGTAGAAGGTCAGCGTGCAGAACGCGAAGAAGACGCAGATCGCCGCCAGGCCGATGCTCCCGCGGGGAATCTCGGTCAACGCGGTCAGGATGACGCCGGTATCGATGCCCTTGAGGGTCCGCACCAGCGTGGTAATCGCGAGGGCGATGATGAAGATGCTCGCGGCAATTCCGAGCCGTCGCCAGCCGATCCATCTCGTGAAGCCGCGTTTCAGCGCAGGCAGCAATCCGTGCATTCATCCTCCCGGCAGGGGGCAAAGTCCGACCGGGCCAGGCATTGGCCGGTCGGGCGCGATCACGGCCAAAGGCAGGCATCGATCGCTAGGCATGATCCAGCTCATTTAAGGCAAAACCAGCGCCTTGTGCAGTCCTTGACAACAATAGGTTCTGCATCGGACGGGCCACTTTTGTCATACGCGGTTCATATCGGCTGCGCGTTAAGCATATGAGTCGGGAAACCCGCTCCGCTCGCGCGTCAGTTCGCCGACATGATTTCAAATCCTGGCGCGCTCCGCCTTGTTCCAGCGCAAATGGTCAGAGACGATTTTTGGAACGTCGATGCCGCGTGCTCGTTGGGCTCCATCAGCAATCGAACATGGCGGAATATGCGGCTTTTCGTGCAAGCCGACGCCTCCGTGTTCCCCAAAACCCGAGAGGATCGGAACGATGGGACTGTTCACAAAAGACATCAAAACCATGAACGACCTGTTCGTGCACCAGCTCCAGGACATCTATTACGCCGAGCAGCAGCTCACCAAGGCGCTGCCGAAGATGGCAAGCAAGGCCACCGATCCTCAGCTGAAACAGGGCTTTTTGACGCACCTCGAGGAGACCAAGGAGCACGTCGCTCGACTCGAGGAAGTGTTCAAGATGCACGGCGTCCCGGTGAAGGCGGTCGACTGCCCGGCCATCGACGGCATCATCGAGGAAGCCGACGAGACCGCCGGAGAAGTCGCCGACAAGGCGGTGCTCGACGCCGCGCTGATCAACGCAGCGCAGGCCGCCGAACATTACGAGATCGTCCGCTACGGTAGCCTGATCGCCTGGGCCAAGCAGCTCGGCCGCAACGACTGCGCCGCCGTGCTCGCCAAGACGCTCGAGGAGGAAAAGGCGACCGATCAGAAGCTGACCACGCTCGCCGAGAGCAAGGTGAATCTGCGCGCGGCGAGCTAGCCGTCGCAGTGCATCCGGGAAGCGCCGCGCCGCCAACGCGCGGCGTTTTCCTTTTTGAGGTGGATCATTGGCCCCCCTTGATGCGTCTCGAGGGGCGGCTCGGCGGGATCAGCCGCGCCTTAACGCGAAATGCGCGCCGCAAAATGCCATCACCGCACCGAGGCACAGTGCGGCGAGGCCGGCAAGCACACCCGAGACGGTCGGGATCGGGCTCGGCGCCGAGGCCGCCTGGCCGGCTCCCGCAAGCAGCAGCACGCCGACCGCGATCAGGAATTGCCGCATCCGTTGCGGGATCTGCCCGGAGACGGCGCTCTGCATCAATGTCGCCGTGAAATAGCCGCCGGAAAATCCGACCGTGGCGATCAGCCACCACGCGATCGCCGCGCCTGCGGGTATGAACTCATGCGTGTCGGAGCGCCAGAGGCCGCCGAGATCGAGTCCGTAGCGTGCGCCGAGCATGTGCACCGCGAGGGCGAGCAGCACGCCGGAGATCATGGCGGCGCCGAGGATCAGGCGGCGCGGAAAATAGGTCGTCTCAGCCATGTCCCGCTTGTAGGATGGGCGAGGGCGTCCGCGCAAGCGGATCGCGAAGGGGACCTGTGATCGATATGCCGGGAGCCGAAGCCGATGCGGCCACGCGCTACGCCTACAAGGCCTCGCTGATCGGCTCGGCGCATCGCTTCGAGCTGACGGACGAAGGACTCTCCTGGCACATCCCCGGACGCTCGGGCCTGTGGCGCTACGACGAGATCTCGGCGGTGCAGCTGTCGTTCCGCCCGGTCTCGATGCAGCAGCACCGCTTTCGTGCCGATGTCAGCCACGCCGGCGGCGGCCGCATCGCGATCCTGTCGACGAGCTGGCAGACGGCGGCCCTGATGGCGCCGCAGGACAACGGCTTTCGCCAGTTCATCGTCGCGCTTCATGAGCGTATGGCGAAGGCGGGCAGCCGGGCGACGCTGAGTGCAGGGCTTGGCCGCAAGACCTATACGGCAGTGCTGGTGTTCCTGGCGATGCTCACGGTGGCCATGACGGGGCTGCTGATCCGCGCCCTCATGATCGGCGAGTTCGCGGGCGTGCTGTTCATCCTCGGCTTTGCTGCGCTGTTCGCCTGGCAGGTCGGCGGCTTCGTCCGGCGCAACCGGCCGCGGAGCTACAGCTTCGGTCAATTGCCCCGGTCCTTGCTGCCATAGAGCGATCGCTACTCCGTCGAGTCGAAATCCTCTTCCTTGGTGCCGAGCAGCGAGGCGATCGTGCGCAGGCCGGAATCGAGCTGCTCGGGCGTGGGCGGGGCGAGCGCGAGCCGCACCGCATTCGGCGCATGACCATGGGCAATTGCGAAGGTCGAGGACGGCGTCAGCGCGATGCCGCGCCTGGCTGCCGCGGCAACGAAGGTCTGCGAGCGCCAGTGCGGCGGCAACGTCAGCCAGAGGTGATAGGAGCGCGGGTCGGCGGCGAGCTGGTAGCCGGCCAGGAGCCTTGCGACGGTCTGCTGGCGGCGCGCGGCGTCGATGCGCTTCAGCCGCGTCAGCTCGGCGACGGTGCCGTCGGCCATCAGCCGTTGCCCGGCGGCCAGCGCGTGGCCGGAGGCGATCCAGCCCCCGGTGCGCACCGCGCTCATCACGCTCTCGCGCAGATGGGGCGGCGAGACGAGGATGCCCAGCGCCAGACCGGGCGCGACCTTCTTGGAGAGGCTGTCGATCACGATGCAGCGGTCCGGCCCGAGCGCCGCGAGCGGCGTGTCGTCGGCCAGGAAGCCGTAGACGGCGTCCTCGATGATGGTGAGATCGAGCTTTTCGGCGACGCGCATGATGTCGGCGCGCCGTGTCGCGTTCATGGTGACGCCGAGCGGATTCTGGATGATGGGCTGGAGATACAGCGCCGACAGGTGGGCCTCGCGATGCGCCTTCTGGATGGCGTCCGGCCGCGCGCCGTGCTCGTCCATCGGAATCGGGACCAGCGTCACGCCCAACCGCGCGGCGATGCTCTTGACGTAAGGATAGGTCAGCGCCTCGACGCCGCAGCGGCCGCCGGTGGGAACGAGCGCCGCAAGCGCGGCCGCGAGCGATTGCTTGCCGTTGGCGGTGAAGAAGATCTGTTCGGCCTGCGGCGCGAAATCCTTGCGCGCGAGATAGGCGGCGGCCGCATTGCGCGCGCTCCTGGTGCCCGTGCTGGTCGAGACGCGCAACGCGGATTCGAGTGCATCGACGCGTTCGAGCCCCGCAAGGCTCTTGGCGATCATCGCCCATTGCTGCGGCAGCAGCGGATAGTTGACCTCGAAATTGATGCGCGCCTCGGCCGGCTCGCTGAGCGTCTGCACTTCGCGCCTGACGTCGCCCGAGATGAACGTGCCGCGACCGACCTCGCCGACCACGAGTCCGCGGCGGAGCAATTCCGTATAAACCCGGCTCGCGGTCGAGACCGCAATGCCGCGGTCATAGGCAAAATTGCGCTGCGGCGGCAGTCGGTCGCCGGGCCTTAACGTGCCGTTAGTGATATCGGCCGCAATGGCATCGGCAAGCTTCACGTACTCGAACTTGGACATTATTGCACCGAGAGCAATGTTTTACTTGCTCCGAGAAGTGTACTGGAGCATTTAAGTTCCATCAAGTTCCGCGATTGAGCCGAGGTGAGCGAGAGCAATCCGACGGCAAATGAGGTGCAGGCGCTGACGGCGTCCGCGCCAACGGCATCGGCTTCGCCGCGCGGAACGACACGCCGGAGAAGAAGAAATGACCACGATCTCGCAAACTGCCGGGCGGAGCTTACGCCCATCCTCATCGGGCGGATTTTTCAGTGCGCTCGCCCACGCCGCCTCTGCGCTGTTCAACCGCCTGGAGCGCCGCTCCGCCGTCAAGACGCTGAACGAGCTCGACGACCGCGCCTTGCGCGACATCGGCATCACGCGCAGCCAGATCGAGGATGCGGTGTACGGGCAGTTCAAGGCCGAGCTGACGCGGTATCTGTGATCCCCGCGTGTCCCGGACGCGCTGCAACGCCCTCAGCGTTGCGGCGCAGAGCGTGCGGGGCACGAGAGCGAGTGTGTGGCGCACACCTGACTCAACATCGTCATTGCGAGCGCAGCGAAGCAATCCAGAAATGCGTCCGCGGAAAGATTCTGGATTGCTTCGCTGCGCTCGCAATGACGGAGTACGGGGTGAAAGGCGTCGTTCTCTCGAATCGTATCTTCATTGCGGACGCACTTCCGCATTCTCGCGGCTCATTTCGCCCGAGCTTTGCTTCTTGCTCACCCTCAACTGAAAGAGGGGGCAGGGAAGACCGGGAGCCCGCTGGCACCCGAGGTCCACTGTGCGGAATCTGCGTGGTGAGAAGCTGCACAGCGGCATACAGGTGTAGCCAGGACATCCCGGCCTTCCCTGCGCAGTGGTTTGACGGCTTATGTCGCGCTCTCCCCGGGGAGCGATGCACTATTGCCCCCGTCGCCTTGCGGATGGCTGATGTGTGCGTCCGGTTGGACGACACGAATCACCACAAGACTTGACGCACAGACCCCGGGCGTCAGGACCACACGATTTTGCCGTACGCCGATGACACCGGTCGTATGCGCGACGGTCTTGCTCACAGTTGCCTGCCCTGCAAAACCCTTCGCGCCGGTGTCACCCACGTCCACCGCTGCCCGGCCCGCGTTCGTGACGATCGCGATACGCCCCTCTTCCTTGGGCCGGGGTGAGGCAACAAATACGTTGTTTCCGAATTTCGGTAAAGTGGAATATTTTCGGTGGCATGGGTTGACCGACGGCTTGGGTGTTTTGCCGACGGGCAACTCGACATCTTGTAGCCCGGATGAGCGAAGCGATATCCGGGATTCTCACCGCGAGCGATCCCGGGTGTCGCTTCGCTCACCCGGGCTACGAAGCAAGCCAGGCGCCGCGCTCAGTGCCTGACCACCAGCACCGAGCATTTGGCGTAGCGCACGACGTGTCCGGCGTTGGAGCCGAGGAAATAGGTGCGCATCGCCGGCCGGTGCGAGGTCATCACGATCAGGTCGGCCTTCATCTGCGCGGCTTCCTCCAGGATCTCGTGGTAGATGCCGCCCTGGCGCACCACGCTGGAGATGCGGCCCGGCTCGATGCCGGACTCGCGCGCGACGATGGCGAGGGCCTCCTCCGAGGTCTGGCGCTGCTGCTCGTCGAAATCGGCCGGTACGTATTCGGCCAGCATCACCGGCGTCATGGGCAGCACGTTGAGCAGGCGCACCGTGCCGCTCCAGGTCTGCGACAACGTCGCTGCGGTCGCGATCGCCGGTTTTGCCAGATCGGTATCGGCGAGGTCGATGGGCACGAGGATGGACTTGAACATCTGCGCCTCCAAATCTCCAGGTCAGCATGTCTTGCCGGTAGGTCGCGCGATCATCCCGATCGAAGCAGCTTGGGGCTGACGAACAGCACAAGCTTGCCGCGGCGGTAGGCCACGTCACCCCAATCCTTGACGTCAAAGTCGAAGATCGCAAGCCCCGCGGTGGGCAGGTTGTCGCCGAGTGCCCTGGCACCGGCCGGATCGCCGCTGCCCATCAGCATCAGCGCGACCTCGTGCATGCCGGGATTGTGGCCGATCAGCAGCAACTGCTTTGGGTCGGCTGGCGCGGTCGCCGTGCGAATGGCCGCCAGGATCTCGGCAGGATCGGCGCCATAGAGTTCCGGCAGGACCTCGACCTGCGGCGCTGCGACGCGGTCCTTCATCGCCTCCCAGGCGATGTCCCAGGTCTGCCGGGCACGGACGGCATGCGACACCAGCACGGTATCGGGGAAGGGCGGATGGGCGGCGATCCAGTCGCCGATCTGCGCCGCATCCTTGTGGCCGCGCTCGTCGAGGCGGCGATCCTGGTCACGGCCGCTCGGCGCGTCGGTCTCGGTCTTGGCGTGACGCAGCAGCATCAAACGGCGCATGGCATTCTCGAATCGTTCCACGTCCAGAATAATCTACAGGCGCCGGTTGAGGACAAGGTGACAGGCGCCGGGTTGGTATCTTAAGAAACGCCATGAGCGAGACTTTCACAAGCGTGTCCCAGGAAGAAGCCGGCTTTCGCGACCGCGAGCGGCTGTCGTTCGATCTGGACGTCGACATCTGCGTCGTCGGAGCGGGGCTTGCCGGCCTTTCCGTCGCGCTGGAAGCTGCCCGGCTCGGGGCCAGCGTCGCGGTGCTCGAGGGCCGGCATATCGGCTGGAACGCCTCGGGCAACCAGCTCGGCACTGTGATGCCGGGCTTTGCATTGCCGCTCACCGACCTGATCGAGCGCATCGGCTTCGAGGACGCGCGCGAGTTGTGGACGCTCTCGAAGGAGGGCGCCGAGATCGTCCGGGCCAACGTCACGGACGAGAACATGCCGGGAATTGCCCTGAGCGAGGGCGTGCTGGAAGTCTCCAACGTCGATGCCGGCGACCGGCTGATCAGCCGGTTGCAGATGCTGAACGAGGATTTCGATACCGAGGTCGAGGGCTGGCAGGCCGAACGCGTCCGCGAGCTGCTCAAGACCGATCGCTACTTCCACGGCGTGTACTATCCCAGGGCGTTCCAGGTCGACGGCCGCAAATATGTGCACGGCCTTGCGGCGCTGGCGCGGCGGGCAGGGGCCCGCATCTTCGAGGACACGCCGGTCGTCAGCATCGATCATTCCGGCATCCGCAAGCGCATCGTCACGCCCTCGGCGCGGCTGCGGGCGAGCCATATCGTGCTCGCCGGCAACATTCACCTCGGTGCGCCCTTGAAGCGTCTGTCGGACACGCTCCTGCCGGTCTGGCGCTATGCCGGCGTGACCGCGCCGCTCGGCGAGCGGCTTCACGAGATCATCGCCTTCAAGGGATCGGTGACGGATTCCGACGGTGTCGACCATTTCCGGATCGTCGATGGCGACCGGCTGATGTGGGAGAGCCCGGAGACCACCTGGGCGGCACGCCCGCAGCGCTTCGCTGGCGCCGTCAGGCGGCGGATCCGCACGATTTTTCCGGCGCTCGGCAATGTCGAGATCGCCGACATGTTCGGCGGCGCCACCGGCCAGACCGTGCACGGCATGCCGCAGATCGGCCAGCTGCGCAAAGGCCTGTGGGTCGCGAGCGGGTTCGGCCGCCAGGGCATGAACACTTCCGCCATGGCCGGACAGATGATCGCGCGCAGCATTCTGCGTGGCGATGAGCGCTGGCGGTTGTTTTCGCCATTTGAACTGGTCTGGGCGGGCGGCACCACGGGCCGCGTCGCGGGCCAGCTGGTCGGGATCTGGAGCAGGGCGAGTTCCGCCGTCGCCGGCTCGCTCGCCCGTTACCGCGAGCGGGCCCGCGTCAAGGACAGGAAGCGCGAGGCGCGCCTCGCCGAAGCCAATCGGGCGGCCGGCACGGGCCCGCGCCGCCCGCAGGCCGGCGTCCGGCCGCGGCCGGCTCCGCCGCCAAGAGCGGCGGCACAGAGCGTGGAACCGGCCTCGCAAGGCGATGGCGTCCCGCAATAGGCCCAGAGAAAAATTCCGCCCGAACCTGTAACGTCGGCCGTTAGAGCCCGTATCTCAGGGCGTGGAAGCTCCCGCACGGAGAATGAGATGTTTGACCGCCGCATCCTGCTATCGACCGTCGCCGGCCTGTTTGGCTTTTCGGCCTTCCGCTGGCTGACGGCATCCCCCGCCGAGGCCGGCGAGAAGGCCGCGGGAAAGTTCGAGATCGTGAAGACCGAGGCCGAATGGCGCGCGCAGCTCACGCCGCAGCAATATGAGATCCTGCGCAACCACGGCACGGAGCGGCCGGGCTCCAGCCCGCTGCTCAAGGAGAAGCGCAAGGGCATCTTCGCCTGCGCCGGCTGCGACCTGCCGCTGTTTTCGTCCGAGACCAAGTTCGAGAGCGGCACGGGATGGCCGAGCTTCTATGCGCCCATCGAGGGCAATATCGGAAAGACCGAGGACCGCGCCTATGGGATGGTCCGCACCGAGGTGCATTGCCGCCGCTGCGGCGGTCATCTCGGCCATGTCTTCGACGACGGCCCGAAGCCGACCGGATTGCGCTACTGCATCGATGGTTTCGGGCTGGTCTTCCACCCGGCTGCGGCGTCGGCGACTTGAGGTGTCATTCCGGATTCGGTCCTGCGGACCGCTCCGGAATGAGGTCATGCCCCGGCAATTGTTGCCGGCCCGGCAATTGTGCCCCGGTCATCCGACCGGGGCATGTCTGTTTAAGTCATTGATTTCTTGAGGATACCTGCATTGGCATAGCCCTTGCGACGTCTCTTACCGATTGCGGCCATGGTCGACCGGCCGCCGAGATCGGATTTGGAGACAAAGTTATGGGTATCTTCGATGCAATGAACACCTCGGTGGGTGGCCTGCAGGCGCAGTCCTTCGCGCTTCAGAACATCTCGGGCAACATCGCGAACTCGTCCACCACCGGTTACAAGGGCATCGGCACCAGCTTCGTCGACCTCATTCCCGACTCTTCGGTCCCCAGCAAGCAGGTCGCCGGCGGCGTGACGGCCAATGCGAAGGCCACCATCACCACGCAGGGCACGATCTCGTCCTCCACCGTCGCCACCAACATGGCGATCACCGGCGACGGCTTCTTCTCGATCCAGAAGGCGAGCGGCGTCGTCGACAACGTGCCGGTGTTCACCGGCGTCACCTACTACACGAGGCGCGGCGACTTCCAGCTCAATGCCAACGGCAATCTGGTCAACGGCGCCGGCTATTACCTGATGGGCGTCACGGTCGACCCGAAGACGGGCAACCCGACAGGCAGCGTGGCAAACGTGCTGCAATTCCAGAACAACTTCATTCCGGCGCAGGCGACCACCTCGATCCAGTACGCTGCGAACCTGCCGACGCAGCCGAACACGGTGGCGAAAACGACAGCGGCGGCCGGCACGCTGCTGGCGGCCGGCGGGCTGAACCCGTCCGACTTCACCGCCAACCCGCTGCCGGTCGGCACACCGCCCGCGCCCTATGCCAACGCCACGGTGTCAGGCGCAGCCGCCACCGGCAACATCCGTTCCGCGTATTCGTCGACGACGGCCACCGGCACGGTCGCTCTCCAGAACAATTCGTCTGCGGTCGCCTCGACCACCACCTCCCTCGACAACACCGTCGGCACGCATCTCGCCTCCAGCATTCTCACCGCGTTGAGCGGCCAGACGCTGACGATCAATGGCAACACGATCACCTTCAACGCCGGCACGACGGTTTCGACGGTCGGCAACAACACCACGATCGGCCTGGGCGCGGGCACGACGGCGACGGTTGCGGACATCCTGAACGCGATCCAGACCGCGGGCGGCGCCGGCGTCACGGCTTCGCTCTCCGCCAGCGGCAATATCCAGATCTCGAGCGGCACCGGCACCGACGTGGCCGTCGGCAGCGGCACGGCCGCCACCGCACTCGGCATCAGCAGCGTGACCCGCGGCGGCAACGTGCTGTCCTCGCCCGCGATCTCGGGCGCAACGGTGCTGAGCGGCTCGGCGACCGCCGGCGGCGCTCAGGTGCTCACGTCCAGCTTCGCTGCCGGCGATACCATCACGGTCAACGGTCAGACGCTGACCTTCATGGCCTCGGGCGCCTCGGGTCCCAACCAGATCAACATCACCGACAACATCACGACCCTGCTCGGCAAGATCGACGCGCTGTCCGGCGCGTCGGGATCGTCGATCAGCAGCGGCGGCGTGATCACGCTGAACACCGGCACCGTGTCCAACCTGTCGGTGTCGAGCTCGAACAGCGCTGCCTTCGCCGCGCTAGGCTTCACCTCGACCATCACCAAGAACCGCGACGGCGGCGGCACGGCCGGCACTGGCGGCGTAATCGGCAACGACATCGCCACCTTCACCAAGGAATCGATCAGCGGCGGCGCGGTGACCGCCTACAACGCCGCCGGCACGCCGGTGAACCTGCAATTGCGCTGGGCCAAGACCGACAGCGCCTCGCTGGGCGCCGGCCATTCCGACACCTGGAACCTGTTCTACCAGACCGATCCCAATGCGACCGGCACGACGGTCGGCTGGGTCAATACCGGCCAGGCCTTCACCTTTGCCGCAGACGGCTCGCTGACTTCGCCGAGCGGCTCGGGCATCACCATCAACAACGTCAGCGTCAGCGGCCAGTCGCTCGGCTCCGTCGCCTTCAACATCTCCTCTGGCGGACTGACGCAATATGCCAGCACCAGCGGCGCGGTGACCATCAACACCATCACGCAGAACGGCTATGCCGCCGGTCAGCTTCGCTCGGTTGCCGTCAACAACAACGGCATCGTGGTCGGCACCTTCTCCAATGGCCAGAACCTCAACCTCGCGCAGGTTCAGCTGTCGCACTTCAACGGCACCAACTATCTGAAGGCGATGGACGGCGGCGCCTATGCCGCGACCGAGCAGTCGGGAGACGCCATCGACGGCGCCTCGGGCACCATCAGCGGCTCGTCGCTGGAGGGATCCAACACCGACATCGCCGACGAATTCACCAAGCTGATCGTGACCCAGCAAGCCTATTCGGCCAACACCAAGGTGATCACGACCGCGAATTCGATGGTGCAGGACCTCTTGAACGTGTTGCGCTGATCGGCGCGTAACGTAACCAAAGGCGGCCAGTGATATGGGTTTGAGTTCAGCCCTCGCCAGTGCGATGAGCGGCCTGCGTGCCAACCAGGCCGCGCTCTCGATCGTCTCCTCGAACGTCGCGAATTCGCAGACGCCGGGTTACGTCGTCCAGAGGGCGAACCAGATCGAGGTCACCACCGGCGAGTTCGGCGCGACGGCGATGACCACCGGTGTCAGCCGCGAGCTCGACACCTACGTGCTGAATCAGCTGCGCACCGAGAACGGCGGCAGCGGCTACGCCGACCAGATGGCCAACATCCTGAAGCAGCTTCAGAGTGTCTATGGCACGCCCGGCAACAGCGGCACGCTCGAAACCGCGCTGAACAATTTCACCACCGCGCTCCAGGCGCTGTCGACCAGCTCGGGCGCGTCCTCGGCGCAGACCGTCGCGCTCGGCGCGGCGCAGGCGCTGGCGCGGCAGCTCAACGTCACCACCACGGGTATCCAGTCGTTGCGCTCCAATGTCGAGCAGGATCTCGGCAACTCCGCGCAAGCCGCCAACGCGGCGATGAAGCAGATCGCCGACATCAACACCAGGCTCCAGGGCCTGTCGGCGACCGATCCCTCGGCCGCCACACTGATGGACCAGCGCGACCAGGCCATCAACACGCTGTCTAGATATGTCGACGTTCGCGTCACCACCGACGGTTCGAACCAGGCCAACATCTACACCACGACCGGCATTCAGCTGGTCGGCGCCGGGCTCGCCTCGGAATTCTCCTTTGCCTCCGCCGGCGCGCTGTCGGCGACCTCGCTCTACAACATCGACCCGGCCAAGTCCGGCGTCGGTGCGTTCAACATCAAGCTGCCGAACGGCTCGCAGGTCGACGTCGTCGCCAACAACGTGGTGTCTTCCGGCCAGATCGCGGCCGACCTGAAGCTGCGCGACGAGATGCTGGTGCAGGCGCAGAACCAGATCGACCAGCTCGCCGCGACGATGTCGAGCGCGCTGTCCGACAAGACCACCGCCGGCAGCACGGTCTCCGGTCCGCCGGCCGGGTTCGATCTCGACCTCGCCGGTGCGGCGCCCGGCAACACCGTCAACATCACCTACACGGACACGACCACCAACACGCAGCGCCAGATCACGCTCGTCAACGTGACCGACCCGGCGGCGCTGCCGCTGCAGAACGCGACGAACGCCAATCCGATGCGGATCGGCGTCGATTTCGCCGGCGGCATGGGCGCGATCGCCTCTGCGCTCAATACCGCGCTGTCAGGCACGCATCTGTCGTTCTCGGCCGCTCCGTCGCCGGCGACGGCCACGACGCTGCGGGTGACCGACGACAACACCGGTCTCACCAAGGTCAATTCGGCCTCGACCACCAAGACGATCTCGTCGCTGACCTCGGGCAATCCGCAACTGCCGCTGTTCACCGACGGCGGGCAGGCGCTCTTCACCGGCGCAATCACTGCATCGGGCTCGCAGATGACCGGGCTTGCCGGGCGCATCGCCGTGAACACCCAACTGGTCAACGATCCGACGCGGATGTCGGTGTACAACACCTCGCCGGTAACGCCCGCGGGCGACACCACGCGCTCGGATTACCTCTATTCGCAGCTCACCAGTGCGGTGTTCTCCTATTCGCCGCAGAGCGGCCTCGGTTCGGCGAGCCAGCCGTTCACCGGCAGCGTCTCGAGCTATCTCCAGCAGTTCCTGAGCGTCCAGGCCAACGCGGCCACCCAGGCGACCCAGCTCCAGCAGGGCCAGAGCGTCGTGGTCTCGACGCTCCAGGCCAAGTTCGACTCGACCGCCAGCGTCAATCTGGACTCGGAGATGTCGAACCTGATCCAGCTTCAGAATGCCTATGCCGCCAACGCCCACGTCATGTCGGTGGTGCAGAGCATGATGAACACGTTGCTCCAGGCTCAAGTGTAACAAGTAACAGGGCTCTGACAGATGTCGATCAGCAGCATCAACTACTCCTCGTCGGTTCTCGGCGCGCAGATCCGAAACATCAATCAGCAGCTCACCGACCTGTCGACGCAGCTGTCGACCGGCAAGCTGTCGCAGAACTACGCCGGCATGGGCACCAACGAGGGCTTTGCGATCGCCGGCCGCGCGCAGCTCTCCAACATCGCCGCCTATACCGACACGATCACCAACGTCAACGTCAGCATCAACCTCGCCAATACAGCGCTGCAATCGCTGACGAAGATCCGCAGCACGGTGCAGACGGGCTCGGCCAGTACCGCGCAGGATCTCAACGTCAACGGCCAGACCATCGCGCAGAACACCGCGGCCGCCCAGTTCGGCTCGATGGTCGGCGTCCTCAACACGCAGACCGGCAGCCGCTATCTGTTTTCGGGAACGGCCGTGAACACGCAGTCGGTCGCGGATGCCGGCGACATCATCAACGGCACCACGACGCAGGCCGGCTTCAAGACCGTGATGGCGGAGCGTCAGGCCGCCGACCTCGGCGCCAACGGCATGGGGCGGCTGGTGCAGACGCAGCCGACGCCGAGCTCTGTGCAGGTGTCCGAGGACGTCGCCGGATCGCCGTTCGGGCTCAAGATCAAGGCGGTGTCCTCGACCTTGACGGGCGCGACCGTCACCGGCCCGAGCGGCTCGCCGGTATCGTTCTCGGTCGACCTCAACGGCGTCAATCCGAACAATGGCGACAAGCTCAGCATTCAGTTCACCTTGCCGGACGGCACGACCGAGCAGATCGACCTGACCGCGTCCACGGCGACGCCGACGCCGCTCGGCAGCTTCGCGATCGATGCGAGCACGCCGGTCAATCCGAACAATACGGCCGCGAACCTCAACACCGCGCTGAACACCGCGATCACCAAGCTGGCCAACACCTCGCTGGTGGCGGCGTCCGCGATCGTCGCCGGCGACAACTTCTTCAACACCGCAAGCTCTGCGATCGGCACGCCCGTCAACAACCAGGCAGCACCGCCGGCTCCCGTCACGGGCGCGACGGCACTGTCCGGCGCGAGCCCCTCGGACTCGATCTCGCCAGGCTTCGTCGCGGGCGACACCATCACCGTCAACGGCACCACGCTGACCTTCGTCAGCTCGGGCGCGACCGGCAATCAGCTCAACGTCACCGACAGCATCCAGACCCTGCTGAGCAAGGTCGACCAGATCACGGGGACGTCGAAGCCGTCGACCGTCCATGGCGGTTCGATCACGATCAACACCGACGATGCGGCGAGCCTCAACATCACGACCTCGAACACGGGGGCGCTGAGCTCGCTCGGCTTCGGCGCGACGCCCGTGACCGCCACGCAGCCGCCGTTGCGGGTCGGCTCGTCACCGGCGAGTTCGGCAACCACGCTGGTGAACGGCTCGGCCACTACCGTGAAGTGGTATCTGGGCAATGACGGGCCCGGCTCGGCGCGCTCGACCGCGATGGCGCGGGTCGACGATGCCGTCACGGTGCAATATGGCGCCCAGGCCAATGAGGATGCGATCCGCCGGCAATTGCAGGCGATCGCGGTGTTCGGGACGTTCTCGACCTCGCCGACCGGGCAGTATTCGGGCGGGCAGGTCTCGGCGCTGAGCCTGCGGGTGACGCAGGCGCTGACCCAGCAGCCCGGCCAGCAGCGCATCGAGGACATCCAGACCGACATCGCGATGGCCCAGAACACGATGAAGGACGCGACCACGCGGCAGACCCAGGCCAAGGCGCAGCTCCAGAGCATCATCGACCAGGCGGAATCGGCCTCGCCGGACCAGGTCGCGAGCGAGATCCTGGCGCTCCAGAACGCGCTCCAGGCGTCCTACCAGGTGACCTCGAACCTGGCGCAGCTCTCGCTCGTCAAGTTCCTGTAAGGCCGCGTTAAGACGCCGTTAACCATGCCTCTTTACCTCTTGGTGAGGATTGGAGCGGGGCGGAGCTGCCGATGTCGGACAGGATGCAATTGGTGGTGGCCACGCCGTGCTTCGGCGGGCAGGTGTCGAGCATCTATGCGAGCTCGATCTTCGCGCTCCAGCGCGCCGTGCACGGCATGTCCAATCTCGAGCTCAAGGTGCACTTGCGCGACGGCGACGCGCTGATCACGCGAGCGCGGGCCAACCTCGTCGCCATGTTCCTGGACGATCCCAGGGCGACGCATTTCCTGTTCATCGACGCCGACATCGGTTTCAAGCCCGAGCAGGTGTTCCGGCTGATCGAATGCGGCGCTGATGTCGTCGCCGGCTGCTATCCGATCAAGCGGGTCAACTGGGACAAGGCGAAGCGCGCGATCGAGGCCGGCCGCGCCGACGTGCCGGCAGCTTCGCTCGACTATGTGCTCGAGATCGAGGATCCCGACCGCATCGTCGTGGTCAACGGATTCACCCGCGTGCGCTATGCCGGCACCGGCTTCCTGATGATCCGCCGCCACGCGCTGGAGGCGATGTGCCGTCATCCGAACTACGCAGGTCTGCAATTCTTCCGCGAGCATTCGCACGACACGCTGGCGGCGAGCCAGAATCGGTTCGCGCTGTTCGAATGCATGATCGATCCGGCGACCGGCACGTATCTTTCCGAGGACTTCGCCTTCTGCAAGCGCTGGACCGACATCGGCGGCGAGATCTGGGCCGACATCCAGAGCTCGCTCGATCACGTCGGACCATCGGTGTTCCACGGCGACATCGCCTCGCAATTCGCACCGGCGCCAGTGGCGGCGGCCGATGCCGCGGCGTGAGCCTTCCGGGATGAGCGGCGGCGCATCCCGTCTGTCAGAACCGGAACGCGCGTCCGACGGCGACTCGCGCTATCGCCTGCGCGATCTCTTCACGCCCCTCGACACGCTGCTCGTCTCCGGCGGAGATTCGCGGCTCGCGCTCGATTCCAGGGACCGCGTCAACGTCTATGGCTGCGCGGCTTCGCCGGAGCCAGAGATCTGGAATTTCGCCTCCTCGACCGCCTCGACGATCTCGCAGGCGGCCTATGACCGCGCCGCGCTGGCGCGCGAACACCTGATGCACAAGTGCCTGTTCGACGAGGTGGAGGTCGCTTTCGATGCACGCTGCGAGGACATGCGCGACGAGCTGCGCGGCCATCTCCAGCTCTCGCCGCGCGTCGACGTGGTGTTCTCGCCGTCCGGCACGGACTCCCAGCTCCACGCCCTGTTCCTGGCGCGGACGATGCTCGGCGCGCGGCCGGTGACGATCGTGGTCGGCGCCGACCAGACCGGAAGCGGGACGATCCATACGTCCCGCGGGCACCATTTCAGCGCGATGACGGCGAGCGGCTTTGCGGTTCGCAAGGACGGCGCGGTTGCCGGGCTCGCCGGCGCAAGTCTTGCGGTGCCACTGCTCGAGACCGCGCCCGGGATCGCGATGCGCGCGGACGCCGATGACGCGGTGCTGCATGCGGTCGAGGCCACGATCGCGCAAGGCGCGCCCGTGCTGCTCCAGATCATGGATTCCTCGAAGCTCGGATGGCGTGCACCGAGCGCGGCCTGCCTCGACGAAATCGCGCGGCGCTGGCCACGCAAGGTTCAGATCGTGGTCGACGCCTGCCAGGCCAGGCTTGGCCGACGCCGGCTGCGCTCCTATCTCGACCGCGGCTTTATGGTGCTGATCACCGGCTCGAAATTCTTCGGCGGGCCTGCCTTCAGCGGTGCGCTGCTGGTGCCGAAGGGCCTTTCGCGTTCGCTCGACCAGGTCGAGGGGATCGTGCCTGGTATTCTCGACTATGCCGGCCGTTGCGATTGGCCTATGGCTTGGACGACGCTGCGTTCGCGCTTCGAGCGTCGTCCGAATTTCGGTCAGTGGCTGCGCTGGGAGGCGGCTCTGGCCGAGATCGGCAGCTACTACGCCGTGCCCGGGGCTTTCCGCGCCCAGATGCTCGCCGAGCTCGCCGCCGGCATCGGCGGCATGATCGAGTCCTCGTCGTCGTTGCGCTCTGCTCCAATCGCGGCCAACATGGCTGACGCGGACGACGAGGAATTCGCGCAGGCCACGATCTTTCCGTTCGCGCTGCTGCGCGACGGCAAGCCGGTCACGATTGCCGAGACCGGGGACGTTCAACGGGCGCTCGCGCGCGACATGAACGATGCGATCAGCGGCAACGCGGCGGACCGGCAGACCGCCGCGCTGCGTTGCCTCATCGGCCAGCCGGTTCGGCTGGAGCGGCAGGACGAGGCGCCGCAGGCGCTGCTGCGCCTCTGCGTCGGCGCACGGCTCGTGACCGAGGCCTGGTCGCCGGACGCGGCCGAGACGCGACGCAATGTGCAGCAGGTTCTCGACCGCATCGCCCGGGTCCTGGTGAAGATCGAACTGCTGCTCGACCGTGGCGCAGCTGCGGCCGTACCGACCAAGCCCGCGTTCGAGGTGTGAGATGCAGCATCCAGTTTCCGCGCCGATCGGCCTCACCGCCGCGAACTATGCCGACCGCATCGGCTTTGCGCGGCTGACGCGACAGGCCTTCGAAGGCGTCGATCTGCATCCGTTGCGCGACCAACTCGTGGCGCGGATCGCGGCGGGGACCGCGCTGGCGGGCGAAGGACTGGATCTCTCCTTGATCACCCAGCTCCTGGGCGACAAGGATCAGGGGCTTGCGATCCAGTCCGAAGTGCTGACCTTCCATCAATTATTCCGTACGCCCAGTGCGGCTTCGCAGCCCGGCTTGCGCGTGCTCGCGCTTGCGGCCGACATCGACATGGGCGGCAACACGCCGATCGATTTCCTGCTCGAAGGCTCCGACATCGAGTTGCTGACTCTTTATGTGATCAAGGGCGTCGGGCTGCCGGAAACCTTGCCCGAGCACGACGTCGCCATCGTGATCGCCTCCGATTCCGAGGAATGCCGCGAGGCGCTCGCGCTGATCGAAAAGGCTGCGCCGCACTGGCCGCGGCCGCTGCTCAATCGTCCTGACCGCATCGGCAATCTGGATCGCGACAAGCTGTATCGGCTGCTGGCCGGCGTGCCCGGCCTGGACATTCCGGCGACCATCCACGCAACCCGCGCGCAATTGTCCGATCTCGCCCAGGGCCAGATCGCCTGCGAGGACATCGCGGGCGAATTGCGCTTTCCGATCATCGCGCGGCCGCGTGGCTCGCATGCCGGCGTCGGACTCGCGAAGCTCGACGCCGCCGCGTCGCTTGCGGCCTATCTCGCCGAACGGAAAGAGCAGGATTTCTTCGTCGCACGATTCGTTGACTATGCGAGCCCCGACGGGCTCTATCGCAAGTATCGTCTCGCCATGGTCGACGACAAGCCGTACGCCTGCCACATGGCGATCGCCGATCGATGGGACATCTGGTATCTCAACGCCTACATGGCGTTCAGCGAGGAGAAGCGGGCCGAGGAAGCCGTCTTCATGCGCGATTTCGATCACGCCTTCGCCGCGCGCCACGAACGCGCGCTCGACGAGTTGAGCCGGCGCGTCGGTCTCGACTACTTCATCGTCGATTGCGCCGAGAACGAGAAAGGCGAGCTCCTGGTGTTCGAGGCCGACAATACCGCCGTGGTGCACAACATGGATTCGCCGGTCGTGTTTCCTTACAAGCCGCCGCAGATGCGCAAGATCTTTGCCGCGTTCACGGCGATGCTGTCGCGGTACGCACAAGCGGGCAGGGAGTGCGCAACATGAACGAGATCATCCGCAACGCGAAAGCTTCCGTCACGAGCGCCTCGCTCGACCCGCAGGATTGGAGCGAATTTCGCGCGCTGGCCCATCGCATGCTGGACGAGACGATCGACGGCATTGCCAACATTCGGTCGCGCCCCGTCTGGCAGCCGATCCCCGATGAGGTTCGTGCGGCATTCAGGTCCGACGTGCCGCGCGAGGCGGGCGACCTCGCCGAGGTCTATCGCGAGTTCTCCGAGCAGATCGCTCCCTATGCGACCGGCAACGTCCATCCCGGCTTCATGGGCTGGGTTCATGGCGGCGGCACCGCGGTCGGCATGCTCGCGGAAATGCTCGCGGCAGGCCTGAACGCCAATCTCGGCGGGCGCGATCACATGCCGATCGAGGTCGAGCGACAGATCGTCGATTGGATGCGCCGGCTGTTCCTCTTTCCCGACAGCGCCAGCGGCATCTTCGTCACAGGAACGTCGATGGCCAATCTGATGGCGGTGCTGGTTGCGCGCACGGCTGCGCTCGGCACGCTGGTGCGCCAGCATGGCATCGGCAACGACGGTGCGCTGCTCACGGCCTACACGTCGCAGGCCGCGCATGGCTGCGTCTCCAGGGCGATGGACGTTGCCGGGCTGGGTACCGATGCGCTGCGCAAGATCGATGTCGATGCCGATCATCGTATCGACGTCGCGGTGCTGCGCGCGCAGATCGCCGTTGATCGCGAGGTCGGCTTCAAGCCTTTCCTGGTGGTCGCGTCCGCCGGCACGGTCGATATCGGCGCGATCGACGACCTCCGGGCAATCGCCGGGCTGTGCCGGGAGGAAGGAATCTGGTTTCACGTCGACGGCGCTTTCGGTGCGCTCGCGATCCTGTCGCCCGAGCTGGCGCCGCTGCTCGGCGGCATCGAGCTCGCGGATTCCATTGCGCTCGACTTCCACAAATGGGGACAGGTGCCCTACGACGCGGGCTTCCTCCTGGTGCGCGACGGCGAGCAGCACCGGCAGGCCTTTGCGCAGCCGGCGGCCTATCTGCGCCGCGAGGCGAGGGGGCTTGCAGCGGGCGCTGTCTGGCCTTGCGATCTCGGCCCCGATCTGTCGCGTGGCTTTCGCGCGCTGAAGACGTGGTTCACGCTGAAGACGTTCGGCACCGATCGACTTGGCGCGGCGATCGCGCGAAGCTGCGCGCTCGCAAAATATCTCGAGGCGCGCGTGCTGGCCGAACCCCTGCTGGAATTGCTGGCGCCGGTCAATCTCAACATCGTCTGCTTCCGCTACCGCGCCGACGATGCGGTCAATCGCGAGATCGTCTCCGATGTCCAGGAGTCCGGCTTCGCCGCGCCGTCGAGCACGACGCTGGACGGCAGGTTTGCGATCCGCGCGGCGATCGTCAATCACCGTACCGAGGAGGCCGATATCGATGCGCTGGTCGCGGCCGTGCTGGAGTTCGGTGGACGGCGGAGCAACTGCGGATTGGTCGAGGTCGAGGCGCCGCCGCTCGCGGCGCAGTAGCATCGACGCATGCCTGAAACGACAACGGCCCCGGAGGTCATCCGGGGCCGTTGTCGTTCGCGCGGCTTGAGCGCGCGATAGCGTTTGGTCAGGCGGCGGAGCTCACATCGGCCTTGTCCGCTTCCGCCTTGGGATGCGTGGCCGCGTACTGATCCCGCAGCTTCTCTTCATAGGCAATCAGCTTGCGCGCGTCCTTCAGCGCCCGGTAGAGGTCGCCGTTCAGGATGTTGTTGTTGATGGCTTCGATGATCGGCCAGGAGCTCGGCACCGCCGTGACGATGTCGCGCACCAGGTTGAAATAGGTGCCGTGCTGGGTCTGCGGATCCGGCGAGATGTACATGAGCTGGACCGCCAGATAGACGAGCTTGGCGGGCGTATCGGCTGTCTCCGGCGTGAGGATGTCGCGCTCGCGCAGGATCGGCACGTTGTCGCCGTCGATCAGGAGGCGGGCGCGCTGGTCCGTGTTGGTAATCACGCAGTTGCCGACGATGATGCGTTCGTGCGGTCTGAGCTCGACCTTGAGGGCCATTGCCTGTTCTCCATCAACGCTTTCGTAACCGAGCGTTCGTTGCGGCTCATCAAGGCCTGATTCTCGCTCGTAATTAGTTAACGAGCTGTAAACCTCCGGCCTCGGTGCGGAAAAGCTCAATGTTCCCAACGTCATGTCGATGTGGCGGTGCGACGATGCGGGCCGCTTTGGCTTCCGAATCACGCGCGAGCCGACAAAAGCAGGGGTTTCATTTCATGCTTCGTTAGAAGTCTCGGCGCCACGGTCCGCCGGTCGCTGGGTCAATCTCGATCCAAGCAGACGCGTAACAGTAGCGTCGTTTACCAGAAAGGTAACAGAGTCATGTCCGGTATCGTTCTCTCCGCATCGGTTCGTCAGAACCTGCTCTCCCTCCAGTCCACCGCTGACCTTCTCGCCACGACACAGAATCGTCTGTCGACCGGCAAGAGCGTCAACTCGGCCCTGGACAATCCCACCAACTTCT
>NZ_LSIC01000106.1 GCF_001556045.1 Bradyrhizobium sp. CCH5-F6 | reverse complement strand
GCATGAAGATCACGCCGGCCTTCTTCAGCTCCGCCTTGAACGTGGTCGCAACCGAGACCGAATCGAACACCGCGTCGACCGCGATCTTGCGGCGGGCGGGATCCTCTTCGCCGGGCTTGGGCTCGACGCCTTCGAGCATGGCGACTTCCCGCAAGGGGATGCCGAGCTTCTCGTAGGTCTTGAGAATCTCCGGATCGATCTCGTCGAGCGAGGAGACCGTCTTCTTCGGCTTCGGCGCCGCGTAATAATAGAGGT
>NZ_LSIC01000105.1 GCF_001556045.1 Bradyrhizobium sp. CCH5-F6 | reverse complement strand
CAGTTCGCCGGCTTCACCATGGGTAAGGCCGTGTCGCAGTTCGACGCGCCCTGGACCAACTATCCCGGCAACAACATCGACAGCCTCGTCGGCGGCAGCGGCACGGTCACTGGTGTCAACCAGTTCACCTACACTGCTGACTTCGGTCAGGGCGTGACGGCGGCCTTCTCGGCCGAAGACGCGACGGCCTACTACCAGGCCGGCAACCTCAACATGACCGGCGCGACTGCCGCGGGCATGGTTGGCGGTTCGTATGGCTCGAACGCCGTTGGCGGCTCGCGTTCGCCGAACCTCGTCGGTATGGTCCGTGTCGACCAGGCTTGGGGTCTGTTCCAGGCGTCGGTCGCTGCGCATGACAACCACGTTGCGTATTACGGCGCGACCGAGACCACTGGCCACCCCGACGACAAGTGGGGTTGGGCGGTTCAGCTCGCTCTGTCGATCAAGAACATCCCGACCGGCGCGGGTGACGTGATCAACATCCAGGGCGTCTACACGGACGGCGCGACCCGTTACAACTTCCAGAACCTGGCGGGCAGCTCCTACCAGATGTACGGCAGCTCGGGCGTTGCCTACCAGAGCGTCGGCTTCGCCAATGCTCCGGACACGGTGTTCGTCACCGGCGGCCAGCAGGAAACCGTCAAGACCTGGGGCTTCCGTGGTGCTTACACCCACAACTGGGATCCCTACTGGAACACCGCGCTGTACGGTGCCTACGCTCAGGCTCAGTTCGGCACGCTCGCCAAGACCACGCTTTGCGGCGCTGGCGGTGCAGGCGGCGTGTTCGGCGGTCTCGCCGGCGTGACGGGTTGTAACCCTGACTTCGCGATCGGTCAGATCGGTATCATCACCCGCTGGACCCCGGTCAAGAACCTGACGTTCTCGGCCGACCTGAACTGGACCCAACTGGATCAGAAGTACTCGGGTACTGCTGTCCTCAGCCCGGCTGCCAACACTGCCAAGCCGACCGCTGTGTATCAGCTGAAGGACCAGGACAGCATCACGCTGCTCCTCCGCGCTCAGCGCAACTGGTAAGTTCG
>NZ_LSIC01000104.1 GCF_001556045.1 Bradyrhizobium sp. CCH5-F6 | reverse complement strand
GCCGCCCTTGCCGATGCGCTTGTATTCGGCCGCCTGGTATTCACCACGATTGAGGGCCGCCCAGAACTCGCGATAGGCAGCGCTGTCTCGCTCGGCAGGCGCAACAAACATGCTGTGATGCTTGCCCTCGATCTCGGCCAGCGAATAGCCGAGTGCCCGGCAGAAATTCTCGTTGGCCGTGACGACGGTACCGTCGAGCTTGAACTCGATGACGGCCTGGGCGCGGCTGATGGCGGCGATCTTGGAGGCTTCGGTCATGCCGCGAATTTTCTTCGCGGTGATGTCGGTCGCGATCTTCACGACCTTGACGGGCTTGCCGGCTTCGTCGAGCACCGGATTGTACGATCCCTCGATCCAGACCTCGCGGCCGCCCTTGGCGATCCGCTTGAACTCGGCTGCCTGGGGCTCGCCGCGGGTGAGCTGGGCCCAGAACGCCTGGTACTCGGCGCTGTCGCGCTGAGCAGCCGGCAGGAACATGGAATGCTTCTTCCCCTTGATCTCCTCGAGGGAGTAGCCGAGCGCAGTCAGGAAGTTCTGGTTGGCGGTCAGGATCGTGCCATCCATCGCGAACTCGATCAGGGCTTGCGAACGACCGATGGCCGCGAGCGTTGCGTCGGCATCACCACGGGACTTGCGTCCAAACATCAGGAGATCTCCATCTCGAAAGAGCGCCGATGGGGATATGCCCGTCGGGATCAAGGAACTCACCGTGCGGCACTGCTGCCGTAGTCCCAAACCGGCGCCCCGCAGTTCTGGCGACTTATGCGCAGGTCCGTCGATATTCGTGCCGACAGTAACGGAAGCGAGTGGCAGCCTGATTCTGTACGAGAAAAGCTCGAATAAAGTTCTAATTTTACTGTCGGGAATTCGACGGGGGCGGATGAGCGTGTCCAAGCGAGGGATGCCGGAGCTCCGACCTGAAAAGCACGACGAAACTTGAAATGATGCTTCTCACTCAACGCCTTGCGGAGACGCCTCGTCACCTGTCAGCGTGAGTTGAGCGTGCCGCATCGGCTTTCGCGACGTCGTGTCGCGCATATCCGTAGTCTCACGGAATCGGCCGCGCCTTGTGCGCCGCGCGCCGGCCGATTCCCCACAGCGTCAGGTTCCACGCCACGCAGGTCCCGAGCGCGAGGCACAAGCCGACCGTGGAGCCGAACCACACGACTGCAACGTGCAGAACGGCGATGGCCATGCCAAATCCGAGCAGGCCCCAGGCGGAGTTGGCGAGCACTGCGGCAGTCGGTGGTCCGCCGATGCGCGGGTGCAGGATCACCATCATGCTGGAGAACACCACCGGATAGAGCGCGATGATGCCGCTGATGCGAGGGCCGACCCAGCTCGACGTCGAGACCACGATGGCGACGAGGGTTGCGACCAGCGCAGCGCGCATCGGCACGTCGTACCAGCGGCGCGTCACCAGCGGCATTTTCGCATGGCGATAACCTGCGAGCAGCGGAATGCAGATGCCGAACGCGATCAGATTGGCCGCGAGCCCGGCGGCGAGCGACCAGTCGAACTGGCGGATGATCGATGCAAGCACGATCCAGACCGCGATTGCGCTTCCACAGCTCACGAGTAGGCCATGTCGCTGCGCCAGCACCACATAGGTGAGCGCGAGGACGATCGTCGCAGCATTCACGGGGAGGCTTGCCAGCGCGCCCTGTGCGATGAAGGCGGCGTCGTGGTCCAGCGCCAGGAAGACGTAGGAGGGACCAGCCGACACCGGCAAGGTCGCAACCAGCGCGCCGATCACAGGCCCGGCGCGCTCGGCGATCATCGACGCCGACACAACGAACGCCGCCGCGATCGCCATGCGCAAGAACAGGAAGAGGATGAAGTGGAGATCGGGAGACATTTTTGTTTTGTCGTCCCGGACAAGCGCAGCGCAGATCCGGAACCCATAACCACAGGCTTCGCTGTGTTGAACGGTTGTAGTGATCAGTTCGGCAATACAATCGGCGCTCGGGATGATGGGTCCCGGCGTTCGCCGGGACGACACCGATTTTGGAGTAGCGACCTTCGCCTCACATCCGCTGCATCGACACTGACACCTTCGGGCCGTTCTTGATGGTCTGATAGACCACGCAATAACGCTCGGTGAGCTTGAGCAGCAGGTCGAGCTTGTCCTGCGGCGCGTCGGTGTCGACCTCGAAGCGCAGGCGGATCTCGGCGAAGCCGACCGGAGTTTCCTTGTCGATGCCGAGCGTGCCGCGGAAGTCGAGATCGCCCTCGGCGTAGACGTTGCCGGTCTTGAGGGGAACCTCGATCGCGGTCGCGACCGATTTCAGCGTGACGCCGGCACAGGCGACCAGGGCTTCCAGCAGCATGTCGCCGGAGCAGAGCTCGAGGCCGGAGCCGCCGGTGCCGGGATGCAGGCCGGCCATCGCGATGGCGCGGCCGGTCTCGACCTTGCAGGCGATGCCTTCGCCGTCGGTGGAGCCCTTGGCCTTCAGCGTGATCAGCGCGGCCTTGGGATCGTTCTTGTAGCGCTCCTTGATCGGGGCCTGCATCTGGCGCAGTTGTACAGCGTCCATTTTGTTTTCTCCCGGGACATGATGCCTGCCGATGTACCGGCTCGGGGCGAGATTGTCACCACCACATGGCCTGACCGGGACCCAGGGTTGCGTCGCGGTCGGGCACGCTGCGGTCGAGCGAACGGTCGAGTGATGTCAGCACACTGCGCTTGAAATTCTCGAACAGCGGCGAGTTGCGGTCGCGCGGCCGGCCGAGATTGACCTCGATCTGGTCGAATAGCCGGCCCGGCCGCGGCCGCATCACCAGCACGCGGTCGGCCAGCACCACGGCTTCGTCGACGTCATGGGTGACGAGGATGAGCGTCGGCCGCGTGTCGGCCCACAGGTCGAGCAGATGATCCTGGAGATCCCTGCGCGTGAAAGCATCAAGCGCGGAGAACGGCTCGTCGAGCAGCAGCACCTCCGGCTGCGGCACCAGCGCCCGCGCAATCGCAACCCGCTGTGCCTGCCCGCCGGAGAGCTCGCGCGGCCAGGCCTGCGCCTTTTCCGCGAGCCCGACGCGCTCGAGCGCACGCGCCACCTTCTCGCGCCGCTCGGTCGCGGGCAGATCGGCAAGGCCGAAGCCGATATTGTCGGCGACGCTGAGCCAGGGCAACAGCCGCGGCTCCTGGAAGATGATGCCGATCTTGGCATGCGGCGAACTGATCGCCTCGTCGTCGAGCGTTACGCTGCCCGAGCTGGCGCGATCGAGGCCGGCGATGGCGCGCAACAATGTGGACTTGCCGCAACCGGAGCCGCCGATGATGGCGATGATCTCGCCTTGCCTGATCTCGGCCGAGAAGCGCGCCAGCGCCTCTACGCCGTTGGGATAGGTCTTGCTGACCCGGTCGAGCGCCAGCATCGCTTCAAGCTCCCCTTGCCCGCCCGAAGGCGTCCTGCCAGCGCAGGAACGGCGCGGCGGCAACCTCGATCAGCCAATCCGTGAGCTTGCCGAGGATGGCGAAGATCACGATGGCGGCCAGGATCTGCGCGGGCTTGCCGAGCTGCTGGCCGTCGAGCAGGAGGTAGCCGAGCCCTTCGGAGGCGCCGATCAATTCGGCTGCGACCACGAACATCCAGCCGAGGCCGAGACCGACGCGCAGGGATACGACATAGGCCGGCAGCACCGCGGGCAACAGGATGCGGCGGATCATGGCGAACCCGGAGAGGCGAAAGGTGCGTCCAACCTCCACGATCTTGCGATCGACCGAGAGAATCGCGCCCATGACGCCAAGATAGACCGGGAAGAACACGCCGACCGCAATCAGCGCGACCTTCGAGGTCTCGAAGATGCCGAGCCAGAGGATGAACAGCGGGACCCAGGCCAGAGAGGGGATCGCGCGCAGCGCCTGCACGGTCGGGTCGAGCAGCCGCCGCGCCAGCGACCAATAGCCGGAGATAGCTCCCAGCAGCGTGCCCGCGACGATGCCGGCGGCAAAGCCGAGGACGACGCGCCACAGCGTCGCTGTGATGTGGCGGACCAGCTCGCCGGAACGGGCGAGCTCGGCGATCTCGGCAAAGACGCGCGAGGGCGGCGGCACCAACCGGCCGTTGGACCAGGCGAGCCACACCACGAGCTCCCAACCCAGCGCGAGCGTCAGCGGCAGCAGCACGCCCAGCATCGGCCGCGCATAACGGGACAGGCGCGAGGGCGCAGCGGCGCCCTCGGCCGGCTCCGAGGTCTGTTGCAGCACTGGCGCGTCGGAGATCATGGCCATAGCAAGCGCGTCTGAAGAGGGAATGGAAGGAGCGTCGAGTCTCCCTCCAAGGGAGGCAAGAGATACTAATTCGTCGGCAGCGGGACCTGATCGTCGATCAGGGCGTCGAGCGTCGCCTTGACGTCGACCTTGGCATCGACGACGCCGGCCTGTTGCAGCGCGAGGCCGGCAGCCAGGATCGACTCGCGCTGGGGCGCGCCGATCCGGCCGTGGGTGAGTTCGGTGCGCTCCTTGAGCTGCTTGTCGACGACGGCCTCGGGCAGTTTTGTGACCGCGATGAAGGTCTTCTTCAGCTCATCGTAATTCGCCAGCGAATATTTGCGCGCCTCCTCGTAAACCGCGAGGACGCGGCGAACGATGTCGGGATGGTCCTTCAAGAACTGCTCGCGCACATTGAGGATGCCCCAGGTGTTGGCGTCGGCCTTGCGATAGAACAGCTTCGCACCTTCCTCGACCTCGGCCTGCGCCATCATCGGATCGAGCCCGGCCCAGGCGTCGACGTCGCCGCGGATCAGCGCGGTCTTGCCGTCGGCATGCTGGAGCAACACCGGCGTGATGTCCTTTTCCGTCAGGCCCGCGCCGAGCAGCGCGCGCACCAGGAAGATGTGCGGATCGGTTCCGCGCGTCACCGCGACACGCTTGCCCTTGAGGTCGGCAACGGCGGCGATCTTGGAATCCTTTGAAGTCACCAGCGCGGTCCATTCGGGGCGCGAATAGACGTAGATCGACTTGATCGGATTGCCGTTGATGCGGGCGACCAGTGCCGCGGACCCCGCGGTCGAGCCGAAATCGATCGAGCCGGCGTTGAGGAATTCGAGCGCCTTGTTGGAGCCGGCCGACTGCACCCAGGTGACCGTGATACCGTCCTTTGCGAACTCCTTCTCCAGGAGCCCCTTCTGCTTCAGGACCATCGACACCGGATTGTAGGTCGCCCAGTCGATGCGGATTTCCTTAAGCGGCCCGGCCGCCTTCGCCGCGGGGGAGAATGCGAGCGCCAACGCGCCCGCCAGAAGAATACGTCGTGCAATCCCAGCCATGCTCGTCCTCCTGAAAAATTTCATTGTTCTTCAATGAGTTATATCTAGAGGTCAACGAGAAAATCCGTCCCTTGAAAGCACGGCGGCCGAGAACAGATTTGCCCGAAGCCGCGCCTTTCCAGCTTGGAACGACTATTGCCAGAGAATGTCGGGTGACAGCGCCTGTCACCTCTTATATCGGGAGAGACATGGACAGCATCGCGACTGAGCAGAAGGCCGGGGTAGACGATCGTTTCGACACCGTGCGGATCACCGCCGCGGTCGATGCGCTTGCCGAAAAGCATCAGGGTCGCGAGGACGCGTTCCGCACGGCGATGGCGCAACTGCTCAAGGCGGAGCTGATCGCGGCGCGCGCCGCCGCACAGGCGATCCTCTTGAAGGACCGCCACGGCCGCCGCTGCGCCGAGCGCCTGTGCCACGTGCAGGACGAGATCATCCGCATCCTGTATTCGGCCGCGACGCGCCATCTCTACCGCTCGCCGATCCCGAGCGGCGCCGAGCGCATGGCGGTGGTCGCCACCGGCGGCTACGGCCGCGGCCTGATGGCGCCGGAATCGGACATCGATCTGCTGTTCATCCTGCCCTACAAGCAGACCGCCTGGGGCGAGCAGGTCGCCGAAGCGATCCTCTATTGCCTCTGGGACATGGGGTTGAAGGTCGGTCACGCCACGCGCTCGGTCGACGAATCGATCCGGCAGGCGCGCGGCGACATGACGATCCGCACTGCGATCCTGGAGACGCGCTTCCTCACCGGCGACAAGCCACTCTATGAGGAACTGGTCGAGCGCTTCGACAAGGAAGTGGTGCAGGGCACCGCGTCGGAATTCGTCACCGCAAAGCTCGCCGAGCGCGAGGAGCGGCACCGCCGCGGCGGCCAGTCGCGCTATCTGGTCGAGCCCAACGTCAAGGACGGCAAGGGGGCCTTGCGCGACCTGCACACGCTGTTCTGGATCGCCAAATACGTCTACCGCGTGCGCGATACCCACGAACTCGTCGCGCGCGGCGTGTTCGACGCACAGGAATATCGCAGCTTCCGCCGCTGCGCCGATTTCCTCTGGTCGGTACGCTGCAATCTGCATTTCTATTGCAACCGCGCCGAAGAGCGCCTCTCCTTCGATCTGCAGCGCGAAATCGCGATCCGGCTCGGCTATACCTCGCATCCCGGCATGCAGGATGTCGAACGCTTCATGAAGCACTACTTCCTGGTCGCCAAGGAAGTCGGCAACCTCACCGCCATCCTCTGCGCCAAGCTCGAGGACCAGCAGGCCAAGCCCGCCCCGGTGCTGAGCCGGATGATGGCGCGGTTGCGGCCGACCGCGGTGAAGCGGCGCGTCCCCGACAGCGACGACTTCATCGTCGACAACAACCGCATCAACGTCGCCGCGCCCGACATCTTCAAGCACGACCCGGTCAATTTGATCCGCATCTTCCGCCTCGCGCAGAAGAACAACCTCGCCTTCCACCCGGATGCGATGCGCGACGTGACGCGATCGCTGGGCCTGATCAACGCGCAGCTCCGCGAGAATCCCGAGGCCAACCGGCTGTTCATGGAGATCCTGACCTCCGACAACGCGGAGATCGTGCTGCGGCGGATGAACGAGACCGGCGTGCTCGGCCATTTCATCCGCGCCTTCGGCAAGATCGTCTCGATGATGCAGTTCAACATGTATCATCACTACACCGTCGACGAGCATTTGATCCGCTGCATCGGCTTCCTGCAGGACATCGAGCGTGGCGGCATCGAGGAATTCGCTCTCGCCAGCGACCTCATGCGCAAGACCCGGCCTGAGCACCGCGCGGTGATCTACATCGCCACGCTCCTGCACGACGTCGCCAAGGGCAGGCCGGAGGATCACTCGATCGCCGGCGCAAAGGTGGCCCGGCGGCTCTGCCCGCGGCTCGGCTTCAGCCCCGCCGACACCGAACTGGTGGCGTGGCTGATCGAGGAGCATCTGACGATGTCCACGGTCGCGCAGTCGCGCGACCTCTCCGACCGCAAGACCATCGAGAATTTCGCCGCCGTGGTGCAGTCGGTCGAGCAGATGAAGCTCTTGACCATCCTGACCACGGCCGACATCCGCGGCGTCGGTCCCGGCGTCTGGAACGGCTGGAAGGCGCAGCTCTTGCGCTCGCTCTACTATGAGACCGAACCGGTGCTCACGGGCGGCTTCTCGGAAGTCGACCGGGGAAAACGGCTTGCGGCCGCGCACGCCGAATTCCGCATGGCCTTCGCCGAATGGCCGAAGGACGAGCTCGACGCCTATATCGCCCGGCACTACCCCGCCTACTGGCTCAAGGTCGAGCTGCCGCGCAAGATCCGCCACGCCCGCTTCGTCCGCTCCAGCGAGCAGGCCGGCCACAAGCTCGCGATCAACGTCGGTTTCGACGAGGTGCGCGGCGTCACCGAGCTGACGATCTTCGCCGCCGACCATCCCTGGCTGCTGTCGATCATCGCGGGCGCCTGTGCCTCGGCCGGTGCCAACATCGTCGATGCCCAGATCTACACCACGACCGACGGCCGCGCACTCGACACGATCTCGATCTCCCGGGAATACGACCGCGACGAGGATGAAGGCCGTCGCGCCACGCGCATCGGCGAGATGATCGAGGACGTGCTGGAGGGCAAGCTGCGCCTGCCCGAAGCAATGGCGCGGCGCACCGTACGCAGCAAGGCGAAGCCGTTCGTGATCGAGCCGGAAGTGACCATTAACAACCAATGGTCCGACCGTTACACCGTGATCGAGGTCTCCGGCCTCGACCGGCCCGGCCTGCTCTACGAGCTGACCACCGCGATCTCGAAGCTCAATCTCAACATCGCCTCGGCCCATGTCGCGACCTTCGGCGAGCGCGCGCGCGACGTGTTCTACGTCACCGACCTCCTGGGCGCGCAGATCAACGCGCCGACGCGGCAGGCCGCGATCAAGAGCGCCCTGACCCATGTGATGGCCGGCGACAAGGCGGTGCAGCCGGCGGCGTAATGGGCGGTCGCGCGTACCTCTCTCCCCTGGTCATTCCGGGGCGTCGCGCAGCGGCGAGCCCGGAATCCATCGAGCCACTGGTGACGCGGATAAATGGATTCCGGGTTCGCGCTACGCGCGCCCCGGAATGACGGGGAGAGAGACCTAAACCTCCACGCCCTCATGCCGCAGCAGCCACCGCTTGCGCTCGATGCCGCCGCCATACTTCACCAGGGAGCCATCCGCGCCGATCAGGCGGTGACAGGGCAGCACCACGCTGATCGGGTTGGAGCCGTTGGCATGTCCGACCGCGCGAATGGCTTTGGGCATGCCGATCCTTGCGGCGAGCACACCGTAGCTCAGCGTGGTACCGGCGGGGATCTGCGCAAGCGCGGTCCAGGCCTTTTGCTGGAACGGCGTTCCGGCAGTGCGCCAAGCGATGCTCAAGAGCCGACCCAGCTCGCCCTCGAAATATCCTGACAGCGCCATCCGCATCTCCGCGGGCGCTGGCTGATTACTCAGAGCCACCGCGCCGTAATGCAGGCGCAACAGCCCGAGCATGCGGTGCTCGTAGTCCTCCCAATCGAGCGCGCGCAAGACACCATCAGCATCGGTGACGAGCAGCGCGATCCCGATCGGCGTCGTCAAGCGGTCGAGACCGAAACTTGCAGACGGTTTGGTTGATCGACCGGCCATTGCGACACCACTGCATCGAAACACTTCCGTCGCACTTGCCATGCCAGCCATGCTACCGTCCACCCGAAAGCTGACGCTCTGGGGGACTCACCTTGATCCTGATCGCCAATGTCCTGGTGGCGCTGGTCGCCGCACTGCACGCGTACTTCCTGATCCTGGAGATGTTTCTCTGGGACAAGCCGCTTGGCATGAAGACATTCCGTAACACGCCGGAGAAGGCAGAGATCACGAAAGTGCTGGCCGCCAATCAGGGCCTCTATAACGGCTTCCTCGCCGCTGGCCTGATCTGGGGCCTCGCGCACAGCAACCCGGCTTTCGCGCTCCAGATCAAGGTGTACTTCCTGCTTTGCGTGATCGTGGCCGGCGCCTATGGCGCCGCGACCGTCAGCACGCGCATCCTGATGGTGCAGGCGCTGCCGGCGGCGCTCGCGCTGCTCGCGTTGGTCCTGGCCTGAGACGCCTGACCCAGGACTCCCTGGCCTGAGACGCTACGGCGCAGCGCCGCGCTCCTTGCGCGGCGGCGAACCTTCCTCCACAATCTTCGGCAGCGATGGCGACCGTTGCAATCAACGGAGAAAGACCGTCGGCCTAAAATTCCGTCAGGAGGAACAACCCAAGATGAACAATCGCAGAGCCTTCATGGCTGCAACGGCGGCATTCGCCTTCGCAGTCTCCGCCAGCCAGGCCCTCGCCCAGAAGAAATACGACACCGGCGCAAGCGACACCGAGATCAAGATCGGCCAGACCGTGCCGTTTTCCGGCGCCTATTCCGTCTACGCCAATATCGGCAAGACCCAGGCCGCCTATTTCAGGATGATCAACGATCAGGGCGGCATCAACGGCCGCAAGATCAACCTGATCCAATATGACGACGCCTATTCGCCGCCGAAGACGGTCGAGCAGGTGCGCAAGCTGGTCGAAGGCGATGAAGTCCTGTTCACCTTCCAGCTGATCGGCACCGCCGCGAACGCCGCCGTTCAGAAGTACCTCAACGGCAAGAAGGTCCCGCAACTCCTCGCCTCGACCGGCGCGGCGCGATTCAACGATCCGCAGAACTATCCCTGGACCATCGCCTACAATCCCAACTACGTGTCTGAGGGGCGTATCTACGCCAAGTACATTCTCAAGGAGCATCCCAACGCAAAGATTGGCGTGCTCTACCAGAACGACGACATGGGCCGCGACTATCTGGCGGGCCTCAAGAGCGGACTCGGCGACAAGGCCGCCAGCATGATCGTCGGCGAGGTCTCCTACGAGGTCACCGACCCCACCGTCGATTCGCAGGTGGTCAAGCTGAAGTCTATGGGGGTTGATCTCTTCTTCGACGCCTCGACGCCGAAATTCGCGGCGCAGGCGATCAAGAAGCTCGCCGATCTCGGCTGGACCCCGGTGCACATCCTCGACATCAATGCGAGCCCGGTGTCGGCAACGCTGAAGCCGGCCGGCCTCGATATCTCCAAGGGCATCATCTCGACCAATTACGGCAAGGACCCCGGCGATCCCCAGTGGAAGGACGATCCCGGCGTGAAGGCCTTCTTCGCCTTCATGGACAAGTATTTCCCCGAAGGCGACAAGCTCAACACCGTCAACACCTACGCCTATTCGGTCGCCGAGCTGCTGGTGCAGGTCTTGAAGCAATGCGGCGACGATCTCACGCGCGAGAACGTGATGAAGCAGGTCGCCAACATCAAAGGCTACACGCCGAGCCTGGCGCTGCCCGGGATCAAGATCACCACCGGGCCGAACGACTACCGCGTCAACAAGCAGATGCAGATGATGAAGTTCAACGGCGAACGCTGGGAGCTGTTCGGACCGATCATCGAGGACACCGGCCCGTCGGGCTAGGCGCTGGTCTGGTAGGGTGGGTTAGCCGAAGGCGTAACCCACCACTTCTGCTGATACACGGGAACGAGAAGAGGTGGGTTACGCCCAGCGGACTGCGCTTCGCGCCGCCGCTGCGCTAACCCACCCTACAATCTACGTCGGTATCTCCCCGAAATTCTTTCCCACCGGCAGCACGGCATGCCGGATCAGCCGCGAATCCTCCACCGCGGCCTGGCGATGCTTCACCGCCTCGCGATAGATGGGATCGCGGATCATCTCGACGAAGGCGGCGACGCTCGGATATTCGGCGATGAAGCAATGGTCCCAGCGCTCCTCCTGCGGGCCGATCAGCATCAGCTCGAATTTGCCCTGCCAGACGATTCGGCCGCCGAGGCGCTCGAACACCGGGCCGCTCTCGCGGCCATAGGCAGCATAGGCTTCCGCGCCGCTCGCCTTGCGACCGTCCGGATAGGCCGCCTCTTTCCGCAGGCGCACCAGATTGAGCATGTGGATCGGGCCCGGGCGGTCGTTCTCCCGGAATTGCGCAAAGATCTCCTTGGTCGGATCGATGTGGCCCATGCCTGCTCCCCTCGTGAGTTCCGTCTGTTTTGTGCCGGCGATCCTAGCCCTGCGCCGCTGAAAGCGGAACTGCGGGGTGTGAATGCCGCACCTCCTAATTGCGCGTTAAGGTCTGGGTAACCGGGCCTTAAACAGCGACCGCTAGCGTGCGGCGGGGCGGCTGACCGGGCGTATTGCGTATGGCGTGGGGAAAGAAAAAAGCTGGGCGGAAGGAGCCGCTGTTCGGCCTGCCCGCGGCGCTCGCCGATCTGCGCCTGACCGCAGCCGACCGCATTCCCGGCGGCGACGACAAGCCGAAGAAATCTGCGAAAGCATCAGCCAAGCGCAAGAGCGACGATGCCGGCGACGAGCCGCCGCGCGAGCGCAAAACGCCTGCAAGCCGCAGCGGCGCCAAACGTCGCTCGAAATCGCGCGGAGGCTTCAGCCTCGGCCGCCTGGTCTATTGGGGCGCGGTGCTGGCCCTGTGGGGCGGGATCGCCGTGATCGGCGTCGTGATCTATGTCGGCGCTCATCTGCCGCCGATCCAGTCGCTGGAGATTCCCAAGCGGCCGCCAACGATCCAGATCGTCGGCATGGACGGCAGCATGCTTGCGCAACGCGGCGAGATGGCCGGCGCCAATGTCGCGCTGAAGGATTTGCCGCCGTACCTGCCCAAGGCGTTCATCGCCATCGAGGACCGCCGCTTCTATTCGCATTTCGGCATCGATCCCGTCGGCATCCTGCGCGCCCTCGTCACCAACGTGCTTCATCGCGGCGTCTCGCAGGGCGGCTCGACGCTGACGCAGCAGCTCGCCAAGAACCTGTTCCTGACCCAGGAGCGCACCATGCGGCGCAAGTTGCAGGAGGCGGAGCTCGCGATCTGGCTGGAGCGCAAGCACTCCAAGGACGAGATTCTGGAGCTCTATCTCAATCGCGTCTATTTCGGCTCCGGCGCCTATGGCGTCGAAGCCGCCGCGCAGAAGTATTTCGGCAAGTCGGCCAGGAACGTCACCATCGCGGAAGCCGCGATGCTGGCCGGCCTCGTCAAGTCGCCGTCGCGCCTTGCGCCGAACCGCAACCCGGAAGGCGCCGAAGCACGCGCGCAGATCGTGCTCGCGGCGATGGCGGACGCAAACTTCATCACCGACGCGCAGGCCAAGGCCTCGATCGGGCACCCCTCCTACAATGTGAAGCCGGTCGGCGCCGGCACGGTGAACTACGTCGCCGATTGGATCGGCGAGGTGCTGGACGACCTGGTCGGCCAGATCGACGAGAGCATCAAGGTCGAGACCACGATCGATCCGAAGCTGCAGAGCGTGGCGGAAGCCGCCATCATCGACGAGCTCGCGGCCAAGAGCGTGAAGTTCAACGTCAGCCAGGGCGCGCTGGTCGCCATGACGCCCGACGGCGCGGTGCGCGCCATGGTCGGCGGGCGGAACTATTCGGACAGCCAGTACAACCGGGCTGTGACCGCGAAGCGCCAGCCGGGCTCCTCGTTCAAGCCGTTCGTGTATCTCACCGCGCTCGAACAGGGGCTGACGCCCGACACGATGCGCCAGGACGCGCCGATCGAGGTCAAGGGCTGGCGGCCCGAGAACTACACCCACGAATATTTCGGCGCGGTCACGCTGACGCAGGCGCTGGCGATGTCGCTCAACACGGTCGCGATCCGCCTCGGTCTGGAAGTCGGGCCGAAGAACGTGGTGCGCACCGCGCACCGGCTCGGCATCTCGTCCAAGCTCGAACCCAATGCCTCGATCGCGCTCGGCACGTCGGAAGTCTCCATGGTCGAGCTGGTCGGCGCCTATGCGCCCTTCGCCAATGGCGGCCTCGCGGTGGCGCCGCATGTCGTGACGCGGATCAGGACGCTCAGCGGCAAGCTGCTCTACATGCGCCAGCCTGAAGAGCGCAATCAGGTCGTCGACCCCCGCCATGTCGGCATGATGAACACGATGATGCGGGAGACGCTGATATCAGGCACCGCCAAGAAGGCCGAGATTCCCGGCTGGCCGGCCGCCGGCAAGACCGGCACCAGCCAGGATTATCGCGACGCCTGGTTCATTGGCTACACCGCCAACCTCGTCACCGGCGTCTGGCTCGGCAATGACGACAACTCGCCGACCAAGAAGGCGACCGGCGGCGGCCTGCCCGTCGAAGTCTGGACGCGCTTCATGCGCGCGGCGCACGAGGGCGTGCCGGTGGCGAACTTGCCGAACGCGCAAGCGAGCTGGGGCCTGTCGAACCTCGCGCAGGCGGCTTCGCAGGTGTCGCCGCCGACAGCGGCAGCGCCCGGACCGGCACCGACCAATAACGGCGGTTATCGCCCGCCGCCTCCCACGCGCGCCAATGTGCGACCGGAGGCAGCGGCAGGTCTCGAC
>NZ_LSIC01000103.1 GCF_001556045.1 Bradyrhizobium sp. CCH5-F6 | reverse complement strand
GTCCCGCCTGCGCGGCCGAAGCCGCTTCGGCGCGGCGAAGGCCCGGGCATCCACGACCGTTCCTCTCTTGGCAAACGCGTGGATGGCCGGGTCAAGCCCGGCCATGACGAATGGGGAGAACGACGACCCAGCCGCTCTCCCCTCACCCGCTTCCTGATGACGCTGCCGGCAGCGGTCATCTCGTTCCTGTTCTCCTCCGCGCCGGCTTTCGCCGACCTCAAGATCTGCAACCGCATGTCCTATGTCGTGGAAGCCGCGATCGGCATCGACGACAAGTCGGCGACCGCGACGCGCGGCTGGTTCAGGATCGATCCCGCCACCTGCCGCGTGGTGGTGCAGGGCACGCTGACCGCCGACCGCATTCTGCTCAACGCCCGCGCGCTCGGCGTCTACGGCGCCTCCCCGATCCCGCAGAGCGGCCGCGACATGCTCTGCGTCGCGCAGGACAATTTCGTCATCGCCGCGGCGCGGCAATGCCGCAGCGGTCAGACGCAGGTCCCGTTCACGCAGGTGACGCCGACGCAAGGCGCGGACGGCAACCTCGTGGCCTATCTCGCCGAAGACTCCGAATATGACGACGAGCAGGCGCGCCTCGCCGGCATCCAGCGGCTGCTGGTGATCGCAGGCTACGACGCGGCTCCGATCGATGGCGTCGACGGGCCGAAGACGCAAGCGGCGCTGGCCGCCTTCCTGAAGAGCCGCGGGTTGTCATCCGACGTCGTGGCCTCGCCCAACCTGTTCAAGACCATGGTCGATGCCGTGCAGACGCCCTCCGCGAGCGGGCTGACCTGGTGCAACGACACGCCGCACAAGGTGATGGCGGCGATCGCGACCGACGACGGCAAGTCCGTGACGAGCCGCGGCTGGTATCGCATCGATCCCAAGACCTGCCTGCACCCCGACGTGACCGGCCAGCCGAAGCAGATCTTCAGCTTCGCGGAAGCGGTCGACGCCGACAACCGCGTCGTCAGGCTGAAGGACCGGCCGCTGAACTGGGGCGGCGACAGGCAGCTCTGCACGCGCGAGACCAAGTTCGAGACCAGCGAGCAGGCCGATTGCGGCACGCGCGGATTCGCGCCGACGGGCTTTGTCGCCGTGGACATGTCGAGCGGCGGCA
This sequence comes from Bradyrhizobium sp. CCH5-F6, assembly GCF_001556045.1. Taxonomy (GTDB): domain Bacteria; phylum Pseudomonadota; class Alphaproteobacteria; order Rhizobiales; family Xanthobacteraceae; genus Bradyrhizobium. The sequence goes on along the minus strand of NZ_LSIC01000103.1, from coordinate 81,612 downwards.
AGACGCTGCGGTTCGCGGTGCCGTGATCGAGAGGGTTTTAATGAATTCGCCCCGCGCCTTCGACCACGTCGACACCTGGGTGTTCGACCTCGACAACACGCTCTATCCGCATCACGTCAATCTGTGGCAGCAGGTCGATGCGCGGATCGGGGAGTTCGTCTGCAACTGGCTGAACGTCGGCCCGGAGCAAGCGCGGGCGATCCAGAAGGACTATTACCGCCGCTTCGGCACCACGATGCGCGGCATGATGACCCTGCATGGCGTCTCCGCCGACGACTATCTCGCCTACGTGCACAAGATCGACCACTCGCCGCTGGAGCCGAACCCGGCGCTCGGCGCGGCCATCGCAAGGCTGCCGGGCCGCAAGCTGATCCTCACCAACGGCTCGGTCGACCATGTCGATGCCGTGCTGGCTCGGCTCGGCTTCGCCAACCATTTCGACGGCGTGTTCGACATCATCGCCGCCGAATTCGAACCGAAGCCAGCGCCGCAGACCTATCAAAAATTCCTCAGCCAGCATGCGGTCGACCCGGCCCGCGCCGCCATGTTCGAGGACCTCGCCCGCAACCTCACCGTCCCGCACCAGCTCGGCATGACCACGGTGCTGGTGGTGCCCGACGGCACCAAGGAGGTGGTGCGTGAAGACTGGGAACTGGAAGGCCGCGATGCCGCCCATGTCGACCACGTCACGGACGATCTGACGGGGTTCCTGGCGAAGCTGTCTCCGAGCTAGGCGCTGCCGTCCGCCGCGACAACGCCGTGCTGCCAAGAGCTCCGCTCGCCCTGGACGACAGCGGAGTATGGACCACGGCCGAGTATGCCTTGACTCTCCCGGCTCAAATCCCGAAAAAGCGCCCCAATCCATCAAAATTCCCGCTTCCCCAGAGGAAATCCCGATGTCCCTTGCAGCCCTCGAATCCACCATCAACAGCGCCTTCGACGCGCGCGACGGCATCTCGACCTCGACCAAGGGCGAGGTGCGCGAGGCCGTGGAGCAGTCGCTGGAGATCCTGGACAAGGGCGAGGCGCGCGTTGCCGAGCGCGGCGCCGACGGCAAGTGGAAGGTCAATCAGTGGCTGAAGAAGGCCGTGCTGCTGTCCTTCCGCCTCAATGACATGGGCGTCATTCCCGGCGGCCCCGGCAAGGCGAACTGGTGGGACAAGGTGCCGTCGAAGTTCGAAGGCTGGGGCGAGAACCGTTTTCGCGATGCCGGCTTTCGCGCGGTGCCGGGCGCGGTGGTGCGCCGCTCGGCCTTCATCGCCAAGAACGTCGTGCTGATGCCGTCCTTCGTCAATCTCGGCGCTTACGTCGATGAGAGCACGATGGTCGACACCTGGGCCACCGTCGGCTCCTGCGCGCAGATCGGCAAGCGCGTGCACATCTCCGGCGGTGCCGGCATCGGCGGCGTGCTCGAACCGCTGCAGGCCGAGCCCGTCATCATCGAGGACGATTGCTTCATCGGCGCGCGCTCCGAGGTCGCCGAAGGCGTGATCGTGCGCAAGGGCGCGGTGCTGGCGATGGGCGTGTTCCTGGGCGCCTCGACCAAGATCGTCGATCGCGAGACTGGCGAGATCTTCATGGGCGAAGTACCGGAATATTCGGTGGTGGTGCCCGGCGCGCTGCCCGGCAAGCCGATGAAGAACGGCGAGATCGGCCCGAGCACGGCCTGCGCCGTGATCGTCAAGCGCGTCGACGAACGCACGCGGTCCAAGACCAGCATCAACGAGCTGCTGCGGGATTGATCCGACGCGCATGACCGATGCTCTGTCCATTGCCCGCGATCTGATCCGCTGCCCCTCGGTGACCCCGGCCGATGCCGGCGCGCTCGGGGTGCTCGAAAAGGCTCTCACCGCGGCCGGCTTCACCTGCCACCGCGTGACGTTCTCCGACCCCGGTACAGCCGACGTCGACAATCTCTACGCGCGGATCGGCACTGAAGGGCCGCACATCACCTTCGCCGGCCACACCGACGTGGTGCCGCCCGGCGACGAGAGTGCCTGGAGCGTCGGCGCATTCTCCGGTGAGGTGAAGGACGGCATCCTGCACGGCCGCGGCGCGGTCGACATGAAGGGCGGCATCGCCTGCTCGGTCGCCGCTGTGCTGGAGCATCTCGCCGCCAATGGCGGCAAGCCGCGCAGCGACGGCAAGGGCTCGATCTCCTTCCTGATCACGGGCGACGAGGAAGACGTCTCCATCAACGGCACCATCAAGCTCTTGAAATGGGCCGCGGAGCGCGGCGAAAAATTCGATCATTGCGTGCTCGGCGAGCCATCGAATGTCGAAGTGCTCGGCGACACCATCAAGGTCGGCCGGCGCGGCTCGCAATCCGGCACGCTCTATGTCGACGGCGTGCAGGGCCATGTCGCCTATCCGCACCGCGCTTCCAATCCAGTGCCTGACATTTCGCGGCTGATCGTGGCGATCTCCGACGAGCCGCTCGACCACGGCAGCGCGCAGTTCCAGGCCTCCAATCTCGAATTCGTCTCGGTCGATGTCGGCAACAGGGCCTTCAACGTCATCCCCGGCGAGGCCCGCGCCCGATTCAACATCCGCTACAACGACAACCACACGCAAGCCTCCTTGCGCGAGCTGGTCGAGGCACGCCTGGCCAAGGCCTGCGGCAACCGCATCAAGGCCCGCATCGTCTGGGAGCCATCCAACTCCAACGTGTTCGTGACCAAGCCGGGCCCGTTCACCGATCTCGCCGTCGCCGCGATCGAGGAGGTGACGGGCCGCAAGCCGGAGCTGTCGACCTCGGGCGGCACGTCGGATGCGCGCTTCATCTCCAGCTATTGCCCGGTGATCGAGTTCGGGCTTGTCGGCCAGACCATGCATCAGGTCGATGAACGCGTGCCGGTAGCGGATCTGGAGAAGCTGACGCGGGTGTATCGCGGGATCCTGACGCGGTATTTTGCTTGAGGCACTGTTGCCTCCACAAAGAGAGCTGTCATCGCCCGACTTGATCGGGCGATCCAGTATTCCAGAGACAGTTTTGATTGAGCCGCGAGGCCGCGGCGTACTGGATGCCCCGCCTTCGCGGGGCATGACACTGAGGGTGTGGCAGCAGCGCGCCTCACCTCAATAATCCACCTTCATCAAATATAGCCCCTCCGGCGGGGCGACGATGCCGCACGCCGCGCGGTTGCGGGCTGCCAACGCGGCGGAGAGATCGTCGGCGGTCCAGCGCCCCTCGCCGACCCAGACCAGCGAGCCCACCATCGAGCGCACCTGGCTGTGCAGGAAGGAGCGGGCCGAGGTGATGACCGTGATCTCGCGGCCGTCGCGGACCACGTCGAGCTGGTCGAGCGTCTTCTCCGGCGACTTGGCCTGGCACTCCGTGTCGCGGAAGGTGGTGAAATCGTGCTTGCCGAGCAGGCGCTGCGCCGCTGCATGCATCGCGTCGGCATCGAGCCGGCGCGGCACGCGCCAGGCGTGACCGGCGTCGAGCGCGAGATTGGCGCGGGTGTTGACGATGCGATAGCGATAGTGGCGCTTGACCGCCGAGAAGCGCGCCTCGAAACTATCAGGCACGATCTCGGCCTCGAGCACCGCGATCGGATTCGGGCGCAGATGCGCGTTGAGCCCGTCGCGAAAGCGGCCCGGCGGAAATTGCTTGTCGACATCGACATGCGCGACCTGGCCGCGCGCATGCACGCCGGCATCGGTGCGACCGGCACCGTGCACGCGCAAATCCGCCCCGGTCATCGCCTTCACCGCAGCCTGCAGCGCGCCCTGCACCGACGGCAGCGTCTCCTGCACCTGCCAGCCGAAGAACGGCGCGCCGTCATATTCGATGATGAGCTTGTAGCGGGGCATTTTATCCAGTTTCACTGTCATTGCCCGCGAAGGCGGGCAATCCAGTACTCCGCAGCCTATCCGTTCAGCCGAGAAGCCTCAGCATACTGGATACCCCGCCTGCGCGGGGTATGACAGCGTCAGGTGAATTTGGCTCCCGACTTCAACGGCACGCCGCGCAAGAAGTCCGCGGCCTGCATCCGGCCCTTGCCCTCGCGCTGCAGCTCGATGATGCGGATGGCGCCCTCGCCGCAGGCGATGGTGAGGTTGTCATCGAGCACCTCGCCCGGCGCGCCCGATCCCTTCGCCAGCTCGCAGCGCAGGATTTTGACGCGCGCAGCATCGAGCTCGCTCCAGGCGCCGGGGAACGGCGACAGGCCGTGGATGTGGCGCAACACGGCGCGCGCGGGCCTGGCCCAGTCGATCCGCGCCTCGGCCTTGTCGATCTTAGCGGCATAGGTGACGCCGTCCTCGCCCTGCTTCTTGAGCTGGAGCCCGCCGCGTTCGAGCGCGGCCATCGCGCGCACCATCAGGTCGGCGCCCAACCGGGACAGGCGATCGTGCAGATCGGCCGCGGTCATGTTGTCCGATATCGCGAGCCGCTCGGCCATGGCGACGTCGCCGGTATCCAGGCCGACGTCCATCTTCATCACCATCACGCCGCTCTCGGCATCGTCAGCCATGATCGCGCGGTTGATCGGCGCGGCGCCGCGCCAGCGGGGCAACAGCGAAGCGTGCAGATTGTAGCAGCCGAGCCTGGGCGCATCGAGGATCGCCTGCGGCAGGATCATGCCATAAGCGACGACGACGGCGGCATCCGCCTCAAACGCGCGAAACTCCTGCAGCGCTTCCGGCGTTTTCAGCGTCTTCGGCGTCAGCACGGGGACGCCGAGTTTTCGCGCGGCCTCCTCGACCGGGGTCGGCTGCAATTGCAGGCCGCGCCGCCCGCCCGGCTTCGGCGCACGGGTATAGACCGCCACGATCTCGTGGCCGTGCGCGACGAGCTCGAGCAGCGTCGGCACGGAGAAATCGGGCGTGCCCATGAAGATGAGGCGAAGGGGCATGTGACGAGACAATCCTCGAAAAACGAGCAAGGTACCCGTCATGGCCGGGCTTGTCCCGGCCATCCACGTTCTTCCTGCTCGGAGCGGCGAAGAACGTGGATGCCCGGCACTTTAGCTTGAAGACGCGCTCTGCGCTTTCGGCCGGGCATAACGGCGGAGGACGTGGCTATTCCGCGCGTTTGGCGGCTTTCTCGAACTTCTTGATCACGCGGTCGCGCTTGAGCTTCGACAGATGGTCGACGAACAGCACGCCGTTGAGATGGTCGATCTCGTGCTGGATGCAGGTGGCATAGAGGCCTTCGGCGTTCTCCTCGTGCACCTTGCCGTCGAGATCGGTGAAGCGCACCCGCACTCTCGCGGGCCGCTCGACCTCCTCGTAATATTCGGGGATCGACAGGCAGCCTTCCTCGTAGACCGACAGTTCCTCGGACGAGGCGATGATCTCGGGATTGATGAAGACGCGCGGGAGCGGCTTGGTCTCGCCGTTCTCGTCCCGCTTGGCGAGGTCCATGGTGATCAGCCGCAGGGGTTGCGCGACCTGGATCGCCGCGAGGCCGATGCCGGGCGCGTCGTACATGGTCTCGAACATGTCGTCGGCAAGCTTGCGGATCTCCGGCGTGACCTTCTCGATCGGCTTGGAGACCAGGCGCAGCTGCTTGTCCGGCAGGATGATGATTTCTCGTAGGGCCATGGCCGCGATTTAAGCCGCGCGCCGGATGCGGTCAATGCGGCCAGGAACTCTGTTAACCCTCCGCTAACCATAAAACTTCAGGTTTCGTTAACCATAAATATTAACGGAGCATTCACCATAAATGTTCGCTATTCGTTCGTGCACCCCGGCGAATCGGCTAGAAGGGTCGGCATGAACGACATCATCTTCATGCTCGGCGACTGGCCGGTGCGCGTCGTGGACGCGCTGATCGGCTTCGGCGCCCTGGTCCTCATCCTTCTGGTGGTGATTGCGGTCGTGATCGCGCGATCCGGGCGGCGCGGCGCGGAGCTCGCCATGGCCAACGCCATCCGGGCCGACGAGCTCGAGGAACGTCTGAGCGAGGTGCTGCGGGCGCAGAGCGAGTCGTCGGGCCGGGTCGACGCCATGACCCAGGCGCTGGCCGGCCGACAGGCCGAGATGGCGCGCGCGGTCAACGAGCGGCTGGATTCGGTGACGCATCGCGTCGGTCAGTCCATGGAACACTCGACCCGCAACACCATGGAGAGCCTGCGCGCGCTGCATGAGCGGCTCGGCATCATCGACAGCGCGCACAAGAACCTGACCGACCTCACCACCCAGGTCACGACCTTGCGCGACGTGCTCTCCAACAAGCAGTCGCGCGGCGCGTTCGGCCAGGCGCGGATGGAGGCGATCGTCCAGGACGGCCTGCCGAAGGGTGCCTACGAGTTCCAGTTCACGCTCTCGACCGGAAAGCGTCCGGACTGCGTCGTGTTCCTGCCCGATCAGCGGCCGCTTTGCATCGACGCGAAATTCCCGCTGGAAGCGATGACCGCGCTGCACGATGCCCGCACCGACGAGGAGCGGCGAATCGCATCGCAGCGGCTGCGCGGCGACGTGATGAAGCATGTCAGCGACATCGCCGAAAAATACCTCGTCGCCGGCGAGACCCAGGAGATGGCGCTGATGTTCGTGCCGTCGGAATCGGTCTACGCCGAGATCCATGACGGTTTCGACGACGTGATCCAGAAGGCCTATCGCGCCCGCGTCGTGCTGGTGTCGCCCTCGCTCCTGATGCTCGCGATCCAGGTGATGCAGCAGATCATGAAGGACGCGCGCATGCGCGATGCCGCCGACCAGATCCAAACCGAGGTGATCAAGCTCGGGGACGATCTCGGCCGCCTGCGCGAGCGCGTGGTCAAACTGCAGAAGCATTTTTCCGATGCGAACGAGGACGTCCGCCAGATCCTGATCTCCGCCGACAAGATCGAAAAGCGCGCAGGGCGCATCGAGGAGCTCGATTTCAGCAAGACCGATGCGCCGGCCGAGGGGCCGCGGCTGGTTGCAACGGGCGCGGGCGAGCTGTTTCCAAGGAAGCTTCAGGCGGGGGAGTGAGATTAGGGGACACTGTCATGCTCCGCGAAGGCGGGGCAACCAGTACGCCGTTACGATCGTTGTTGAATCGAGGTGGTGGTGAGTACTGGATCGTCCGCCTTCGCGGACGATGACACCGTTGGGGTCATCGCATGGGCGGACGCCATTACTACGTCTATATTCTCGCCAGCAGGATCGGCGGCACGCTGTACATTGGGGTGACAAATGACCTCATTCGCCGAGTGGCCGAGCACAAGTCAAAGCTCATCGAGAGCTTCACGGAGAAGTACGACGTCGCCCGGCTGGTCTATTTCGAACAGTTCGACGATCCCGAGAATGCGATCAAGCGGGAGAAGCGGCTGAAGAAGTGGAACAGGGCCTGGAAGATTCGGTTGATCGAGCAGCACAATCCGAATTGGGATGACCTTTATCATGAGATAGCCGGTCCTCCATGATGCTGTCATACCCCGCGAAGGCGGGGTATCCAGTACGCCGAGGCGGTCGTGATTGAATCGTGGCGCTGATGATTACTGGATCGTCCGCCTTCGCGGACGATGACACAGAGGCCATTGTGGCCCCTCCCGCCTCACCGGCACGCAAGAGTCTTTTCGGCCAGAATCTGCTAACACCTCCCCATGACCGCACCCGACGCGACTTCCTCCGCTGGCGCTCCCGCTGCCTCCTGGCGCGACAGCCTTGCCGTTTACCTGCAGCCGCGGGTGCTGATCGTGCTCTTCCTCGGCTTTTCCTCGGGACTTCCGCTGGCGCTGTCGGGGTCGACGCTCTTGGTGTGGATGGCCGAGGCGGGGGTCGATCTCGGAACGATCGGGCTGTTTGCGCTGGTCGGCACGCCCTACACTTTGAAATTCCTGTGGGCGCCGCTGGTCGATGCGCTGCATGTCCCGTTCTTCACGCGCACATTTGGCCGCCGCCGTGGCTGGCTGGTGTTCTCTCAATTGCTGCTGATCGGCGCGATCCTGCTGTTGGCGCTGACCGATCCGGCGCGCTCGCCGCTGTTTGTCGCGCTTGGTGCGCTCCTGGTCGCGACGATGTCCTCGACGCAGGACATCGTCGTCGACGCATTCCGCGTCGAGAGCCTTCCCGAAAGCGAGCAGGCCGCCGGCATGGCCGCCTATGTCGCGGCCTACCGCATCGGCATGCTGATATCGACGGCGGGCGCCTTGTTCATCGTCACCGGCTTCGAGGCGATCGTCCCCCGTGGCGCCGCCTGGATGTGGGGCTATGTGGTGATGGCGGCTCTGGTGCTGATTGGCACGGTGACGGCGCTGGCCGCCACCGAGCCCGCACAATCCAAGCGCGCCGAGGCTGCCACGCAGAGCGAGGATGCGCTCACGCGGGTGTTTCATGCCGCGATGGGCGCGTTCTCGGAATTCCTGAGCCGCAAGGAAGCATGGGCCGCGCTTGCCTTCGTCGTGCTGTTCAAATTCACCGACGCGTTTTCCGGCAACATGACCGTGCCATTCGTCATCGACATCGGTTTCACGCGGAACGACTACGCGGTGATCGTGAAGGGCGTCGGCATCGCAGCGACCCTGGCCGGCGGCTTTGCGGGCGGCTTCGTGGCACGGCGCTATTCGCTCGCAACCAGCCTGTGGATCGGCGGCATCGTACAGGCAATGTCAAACCTGTCGTTTTCGTGGCTGGCGGTGGTCGGCGTCAATGAATGGGCGCTGACCCTCGCAATCACCTCCGACAATTTCTGCAACGCCATCGGCACGGTGATCTTCGTCGCCTATCTCTCGGCGCTGTGCCAGAACCCGCTGCACACCGCGACCCAATATGCGCTGCTGACGGCGCTCGCCGCCGTGGGACGCACCTACCTGTCATCGGGTGCGGGCTATCTCGCGAAAGCGACGGGCTGGCCGATGTTCTTCGCGATCTCCGTCCTCGTCGCCATCCCGAGCCTGATACTGCTGGCGTATTTGCAGAAGCGCGGGCATTTCGAGGCGCTGGGGCCTGTACGGGTGTGACGTGTTGGTAGGGTGGGTTAGCGCAGCGTAACCCACCACTTCTGTCACCGCAGAGATAGACAGCGGTGGGTTACGCCTTCGGCTAACCCACCCTACTCATGCAGACGCCCTTACTGCTTCTTGATCAGGCTCCACTTCGTGATCACGGCCTCGCTCATCTGGCCGGCATCGCTGGCGCAGGCGATTTCGTCGACCTTGACCGAGATCTCCTTGCCGACGAACGATTTCAGCTGCGCGGCCTGCGCATCGCTGGAGGTGACGAGCTGGAACGTCTCGGGGCCGGTCTCGAGATTGCACAGCCCGTTCGGCGGCGGCAGGCGGCGCGGCTCCGACGTGATCTGGTAAGTCGCGACGCGCTTGCCGTTCTTGACGTCGCGGACCTTCATCGCATTCAGTTCGCCTGACAGCACGTCGCCGGTGTTGATCGGCTTGCCGGGCTTGGACGGCGGCGGCACCCCGTCGCCCTGCTGCGCGGAGATGGCCGGGCTCACCAGCATCGTCATCATCGCGACCAAAGCCCATCGCGTGGCGAAAAGTTTCGTCATGTCGTCCGTTCCGTGAAGTCTGGATGGCTAGAACAGGGTGCGCTGCCGCATCGCAGCCGATAGCGTACCTTCGTCGAGATAATCAAGCTCGCCGCCGACAGGAACTCCATGGGCGAGCCGCGTTACCTTCACATTGGCGTCCTGAAGCAGGTCGGTGATGTAATGCGCCGTCGTCTGGCCGTCGACCGTCGCATTCAGCGCCAGGATGATCTCGTGCACCTGCGAATCATGCGCGCGCGCCACCAATGCGTCGATGCTGAGGTCCTGCGGGCCGACGCCGTCGAGCGGCGACAATGTCGCGCCCAGCACATGGTAGCGCCCCCGGGTCGCATTGGCCCGCTCCAGCGCCCAGAGGTCGGCGACGTCGGCAACGACGACGATGATGGAGGGATCGCGCTTCGGATCGGTGCAGACCGTGCAGGGATTCTGCGTGTCGATGTTGCCGCAGGTCTTGCAGACCTGGACCTTTTCGAGCGCGACCTGGAGCGCGGAAGACAGCGGCATCATCAGCGCTTCGCGCTTCTTGATCAGATGCAGCGCAGCGCGCCGCGCCGAACGCGGACCGAGGCCCGGCAGCCGTGCGAGCAGCTGGACCAGCCGCTCGATTTCAGGACCTGCAACCGCGCCCATATTACTGGCCGAACAACCCCGGCGGCAGGCCGAGCCCGCCGGTGAGCGCCTGCATCTTCTCCTGCATGGCGGTCTCGGCCTTGCGGCGGGCATCACTGAGCGCGGTGACGAGCAGATCTTCCAGCACTTCGCGCTCTTCCGCCTTCATCAGCGAGGGATCGATCTTGATGCCCTTCACGTCCATCTTCGCGGTCATGCGCACGGCGACGAGGCCGCCGCCGGAGATGCCTTCGACCTCGACGTTGGCGAGTTGCTCCTGCATCTCCTGCATCTTGGATTGCAGCTGCGCCGCCTGCTTCATCATGCCGAGAAAATCAGCCATGGGTCGCGTGTCCTTGAAAGAGGCTAAGGCGCCATGAATCATCATCGCGCCTTAGCATATTGTTTGCGCATGATCTTATCGGAAAACCGCTTCGCACTTTTCCGGATCATGCGCGCTAGAGATCGTCGCCGTCCGAACCGTCGGGCGGATCGTCACTGCCATAGTCTGCGTTAATATTGGTTTCCGGCGTCTCGGGGGCAAGCCTGCGGACCTCGACGACCTTGGCGCCGGGGAAGCGCGACAGCACCTCCTGCACGCGCGGATCGGCTTCCGCGGTACGGGCATGCTCCTGCTTGGCCGCCTGGTTCACCGAGCGCAGCGTCGGCTGGCCCTGCTCGTTGGAGACGATCACGGTCCAGCGCCGGCCGGTCCACAGCTCGAACTTCTTCGCGAGCTCGGAGATCATGGTCTTGGAGGCGTTGGGCTCGAGCGCGACTTCCAGCCGGCCCTCCTCGAAACGGACGAGGCGCATGTCGCCTTCGAGCGCGCTCTTGGTCATGATGTCGCGCTTCTGCCCGGCGAGCGCGACGAGCTGGGTGAAGCTGGTGATGCGCAGCTGCGGTGCCGCGGCTTGCGGGTCCGGCACTGGAACTGCCATCTGCGGCCGGGCCGCGCCACCGCCGAACGAAGAGGGCGAGGAGGTCGGCATGCGGACAGGCGCCGCGGACGCAACCGGCGCCGACGGCGCGCTGCGCGCGGCACTGCCGCCATTCACGACGGGGGAGCCGCCGCCGTTCTGCTCCAGCATCCTGATCGCTTCGTCCGGGGTCGGCAGGTCGGCGACATAGGCGATGCGCACCAGCACCATCTCGGCGGCTGCGGCGGGACGCGTCGCGGCCTGCACCTCGGTGATGCCCTTGAGCAGCATCTGCCACATCCGCGACAGCACGCGCATGGAAATCCTGGACGCAAAGTCGCGCGCGCGCACCCGCTCGGTCTCGCCATAGGCGACGTTGTCGGCGGTCGCCGGCACGATCTTCACGCGGGTGACGAAATTGACGAATTCGGCGAGGTCCGAGAGCACGACGATGGGATCGGCGCCGACGTCGTACTGGTCGCGGAACTCCTTGAATGCCGCGGCGATGTCCCCGCGCGCGAGCGAATCGAAGAGATCGATGACGCGGGTGCGGTCGGCGAGACCCAGCATCTGCCGGACGGCATCGGCCTTCACCGTGCCGGCCGCATGGGCGATCGCCTGGTCGAGCAGCGACAGCGAATCGCGTACCGAACCTTCGGCGGCCCGCGCGATGATGCCGAGCGCCTCCGGCTCGATCTCGACGCTTTCCCTGGCCGCGATGTTGGCGAGGTGCTTCATCAGCACGTCGGCCTCGACGCGGCGCAGGTCGAAGCGCTGGCAGCGCGACAGCACCGTGACCGGAACCTTGCGGATCTCGGTCGTCGCGAACACGAACTTGGCGTGCTCCGGCGGCTCCTCAAGCGTCTTCAGGAAGGCGTTGAACGCCGCCGTCGACAGCATGTGGACTTCGTCGATGATGTAGACCTTGTAGCGGGCGCTGGCCGGCGCATAGCGCACGCTGTCATTGATCTGGCGGACGTCGTCGACGCCGGTGTGGGATGCCGCGTCCATCTCCAGCACGTCCATGTGCCGGCTTTCCATGATCGCCTGGCAGTGCACGCCCAAAGTCGGCATGTGGATGGTCGGGCCCTTCACCGAACCATCAGGCATCTCGTAGTTGAGCGCGCGGGCGAGGATGCGCGCGGTGGTGGTCTTTCCGACACCGCGGACGCCGGTGAGGATCCAGGCCTGCGGAATGCGCCCCGTCTCGAACGCGTTGGAGACGGTGCGGACCACGGCCTCCTGGCCGATCAGGTCGTCGAAAGAGGAAGGGCGATATTTGCGCGCCAGCACCCGATAGGGTGTGCCCGGCTCGGCGCCGAGGGCGAAGCCAGCCTGGCTGGCGCTGTCGGGATTGGGAGGGGCGCCGGCGTCGGTCATCGGTCGATCCGCAATGAAATGTCTCTCGGCCGGCTTTGCGGAAAGGAGCACGCTGGCGGGAGACCCGCCGGCGCAATTCGCTCGAAAAAACAGGTAGGAGACTGACGAGCGACCCGATCCGGACCTCGTTAGGGCTGCTTCCTTCCGGACCTGACCCGGTTGGCGAGTGGCTCGTCCACCGCCAATCTCCCGGTCCCTATTTGGGGCCAAAGGGAGCGGAAAGCAAGCGGAGTATATGCTGTTCCGGGGCCGCCGGGGGCCCCCAGGCCCGGGCTGATCCGGTGGCAGGCGGATGCGGCTCACCAGGCGGTTTTCCGACCCGCAGAAAGGCATACCTCGCCCGTTCTGGCGAAAGCGTCAGGGTTATTGTCTGCGGGCCGGGTCTCTGCGACGGTGAGAATCGATTGCGAGAAATCCTCATGCCCGAACCCGCCTGGTCGCTGCACTCCCGCCTGAAAGAGGACACCATCGACATCGGCGATCTGCCGCTGTCGAAGGTGCTGGTCATCAAGGACGCGCATTATCCCTGGCTGCTGCTGGTCCCGCGGCGGCCCGACGCGGTCGAGATCATCGACCTCGACGAGGTGCAGCAGGCGCAGTTGATGACCGAGATCTCCCGCGTCTCGCGCGCGCTGAAGGAGATCACCAGATGCGACAAGCTCAACATCGCCGCGCTCGGCAACCTCGTGCCGCAGCTTCATGTTCACATCATCGCGCGCCGGACCAGTGACGCAGCCTGGCCGCGCCCAGTCTGGGGCGTGATGCCGCCGCTGGCGCACGACGCCGCTGAAGTGCAGAATTTCATCAGCGCGCTTCGCCGCAAGATCTGGTTGGGTTGAAAGAACGAGACATGTCAGCATTCGACGCCTTTCCGCTGGGGCAGCCGGCCTTCGTCACCAACATCCTCGACCGCGCCGCGCATCTGCGCCGCGACGACGAAAAGCTGTTCGCGATGGAGCAGAAGCCGTCATCACGCGCCTATGTCGTCTATCGCGACTCGCTCCTGGTGAAGCGCGAGGGCGAGAAGTTGCGCGCGCTGCTCTCGATCGACGAGGCGCTGAAGTGCGGCGCCAATCCCGGCACGATCTTCCTCGGCCTGCGCGATGGCGCCGCCATGTTCGGCATGGGACTCTCGCAGGCCGCCGCCGAGAAGCTGGTCGGCCGCGAGGACTACACGGTGACCGAGCTGCGCGGCATGGCGATGCAAGGCGTAATTCCCCCCGACGAGCTCTCGGCGATCGCGCTGGCGAAGTCGATGGTGAGCTGGCACCAGCGCCACGGCTATTGCGCCAATTGCGGCACGCGCAGTGCGATGAAGGAAGGCGGCTGGAAGCGCGACTGCCCGGCCTGCAAGGCCGAGCATTTTCCGCGCACCGACCCGGTGGTGATCATGCTGGTGGCCTCCGGCGACAAATGCCTGCTCGGCCGCCAGAAGCAGTTTCCGCCCGGCATGTATTCGTGCCTTGCCGGCTTCGTCGAGGCGGCCGAAACCATCGAGGACGCCGTGCGCCGCGAGATCCTCGAAGAGTCCGGGATTCGCTGCACCGACGTGCAATATTACATGACCCAGCCCTGGCCCTATCCGTCGTCGCTGATGATCGGCTGCAGCGCTCGGGCGCTGAACGAGGAGATCGTCGTCGATCGCATGGAGCTGGAAGACGCGCGCTGGTTCACGCGCGAGGAGGCGGCCCTGATGCTGACGCGGACGCATCCCGACGGGCTCGCAGGGCCGCATCCCTTCGCTATCGCTCATCATCTGCTCGGCCGCTGGGTGCACGACAAGAGCGGCGCCTGAGCCGAGCCCATCGATGGCCGGGATCGCGCCGCGCGTCCTCTGCATCGGCATGCCGGTGCGGGACCTCATCTTTCGCGTCGATGCCGTGCCCGAACGCGGCAGCAAGGCGAACGCCGGCCATCTCGCAGAAATTTGCGGCGGCAACGCGCTCAATGCGGCGATCGCCATCGCGAGGCTCGGCGGCCGCGTCGCGTTCACCGGGCCGATGGGCGATGCCGGCGAGACGTCGAGCGGCTTCATCCTGGAGCGAATGACGCAGGAGGGCATCGACATCACGCACATCGTGCGAATGCCAGGCCTGACCACGCCGGTCTCGGCGATCATGATCGAGCCATCCGGCGAGCGGACACTCACCATCCATCGCGATCCCGGCCTGTGGCGCGCCAAGCTGCCCGACGCCGAGGAATTGCTCGCCGATTGCCGGGCGATCCTGGTCGAAAGCCGGTGTGCTGCGTTCGCGACCTCCCTCTGCGCCGAGGCACGGCGGCGCGGCATTCCCGTCATCGTCGGCGTCGATCGCGCGATGGCGTTGCAGGACGGCCTGCTCACGGCCGCCTCGCATCTGCTGTTCGCCAGCGCGCAGCTGCAGGAGACGGCCGGCATCGCCGGCGACGGCGAGGCGCTGAAGCTTCTGGCCGGGCTGACGCCGGCCTTCATCGCGGCCACGAGCGGCCCGCATGGCACGATCTGGCTGAACGAAAAGGGCCAGCTGGAGGAAACGCCAGCCTTCCCGGTCCAGGCGGTCGACACGCTTGGCGCCGGTGACGTCTTTCATGGCGCCTTCACGCTCCGGCTTGCCGAGGGCGAAGGGGCGCGGGAGGCGCTGCGATTCGCCTCGGCCGCCGCAGCGCTGAAATGCAGCCGCCATGGCGGCGGCCTGGCCGCCCCGCAACGCATTGAAGTTGAAGACTTTTTGCGAGACCAGCCCTGGAGCGATTCTACTCCTGTGCGAAGACTATAGGCTTGTCGTGGAAGGATTTTCTCTATATCAGGAGAATCGGCCTGCAAAATGAAACAAAGTTCTTCAAATGACTGATGTCGCCGTCCCAATTCCCGAGACCAGCCGCCGCCTCGATGCCATCGACCGCAAGATCCTGATGGTCCTCCAGGAGGATGCCTCCCTCTCCGTCGCCGAGATCGGCGACCGCGTCGGCCTGTCCTCCACCCCCTGCTGGAAGCGCATCCAGCGCCTGGAGGCCGATGGCGTGATCATCAAGCGCGTAGCGCTTGTCGACCAGAACAAGATCGGGCTCGGCATTTCCGTGTTCGTGTCGGTCGAGAGCGCCGACCATTCCGATGCCTGGCTGAAGCGGTTCGCCGAAGCCGTCAGCGCCATGCCGGAGGTGATGGAGTTCTATCGCATGGCCGGCGACGTCGACTACATGCTGCGCGTCGTGGTCGCGGACATGCAGGCCTATGACGTATTCTACAAGAAGCTGATCAGCGCCGTGCCGCTGAAGAACGTCACGTCGCGCTTCGCGATGGAGAAGATCAAGTCGGTCACCACATTGCCGATTCCCGCGGTGGTGACGGCCTGACGCCGATTCTTATTCTGACGCGTTTTCTTCACGCGAACCGGTATCCACTTCGCTCGAAAACGCTTCAGCCCGGCCGAAACACCGGCAGCGTGACGTTGACGCGCGTGCCTCCGCCCGGGGCCGCGCCGATCTCGATCGTCCCGCCATGGGCCTCGACCAGGTTGCGGACCACCGCGAGGCCAAGGCCGGCGCCCCCGGTCGCGCGATTGCGCGACTTCTCCATCCGGTGGAACGGCTCCAGCACGGTCTGCCGCTGATCGGCGGGAATGCCCGGCCCCTCATCGTCGATCGACACGACGACGGCACCGTCCTTCAGGGCCGTGCGCACATGCGCGGCATGGCCATAGGCGAGCGCGTTGTCGATGATGTTGGCGAAGACCCGCCGCAGGGCGAGCCGGTCGCCGAGAACGACGACGTTGCGCGCACGCTCGTCCTTGACCAGATCGACCGCCGCGCCCTGAACATGCCGGTCGTTCACCTCGACGGCCACCAGCGCGGCGAGCTCGACCATTTCCTGCGACAATCCGCCGGCGCCCGCCCGCGTCGACAGCAGCGCGTCGTCGAGCAGGCGGATCATGTCGTCGATATCGGCAACCGCGCGCTGCCGCTCGGCATCGTCGGGAATGTGCTCGACGCGCAGCCGCAGCCGTGTCGCAAACGTCCTGACGTCATGGGCGATGCCGCCAACCAGCGTCATGCGCGCGCGCAGCATCTCGGCAAGCCGCCCCTGCAGGCGGTTGAACGCGGCGATGACGGCGCGGATCTCCGGCGCGCTGCGTCGCGCGTCCGGCAGCGGCGGCGGATCGGCGGACAGGTCGACACGATCGACGGCGGCGGCGAGCCGAGCCAGCGGCCGCGTCTCGCGCTGCATGACGAGCAGCGCCAGCAGCGCCACGATCGAGCCGAACAGGCCTGCGCCGAAACCGACGGGCAGGCCGAACGGAGTGACCGGCAGGCGGGTATAGGCATCGATGACCAGCAACTCGCCGCTGCGCAGGCCGATGCGGAATTCGACCGCGTTGGCCATCAACCGCGCGAGGCGGGGAAACACCCGGCTGCCCCGATGACCGGACGGCTGCACGATCTCAACCGGGCGACCCGCAAGGCCGGCCGCATAGGTGTCGCGCAGTTCCTGCTGCTGTGGCGGCGTCTCCCCGCCGACCGGTGTGCCCGACGGCACGATGCGCACGGCGAACTGCGGCGAAGACACCGCCTCGAGCACGGTCTGCCGCGAACCGGCGTCCGTTCGCTCCAGCAGCGTGGCCAGCGCATCGAGACGCGCGGGCGAAGGCCGCGTCAGCTCGTTCTCGCGCAGGGTCGTCCGGTAGAAGATCGCGACGACCACGGTACTCACCAGGATAAACCCCACCAATCCGATCAGGGCGAGCCGCGCGGCGAGTGTCACGCGCAGCATCACGACACCTGCTTGACGGAGGCGGTGAAGAGATAGCCGCCGTTGCGCACCGTGGTGATCAGGTTGGAGCCCGGGCTGGCGCCATCGAGCTTGCGGCGCAGCCGCGAGATCAGCATGTCGACGGTGCGGTCGAACGGCTCGGCCGAACGTCCGCGGGTCCAGTCGAGGATCTGGTCGCGCGTGAGCACCCTTCGCGGCCGCTGCACGAAGCAACCGAGCAGGTCGAACTCGGCGCTGGTCAATTGCAGCTCCGGCGTCTCGGCGCCGGTCGTCTCGACACTGCGCGCATCGAGATCGATCACGAAGCGATCGAACGCAAAACGCCGGACCAGCGGTTTTGCCGGAGCCCCGTTGGCGCGGCGAAGGATGGCGCGAACCCGCGCAAGCAGCTCACGCGGCCCGAAGGGCTTGGTGAGGTAGTCGTCCGCGCCCATCTCGAGACCGACCACGCGATCGATCTCGTCGCTCTTGGCGGTGAGCATCAGGATCGGGATGGCGTCGTCGGCGCGCAAGCGGCGGCAGATCGAAAGCCCGTCCTCGCCCGGCAGCATCAAATCGAGGATGACGAGATCGGGCCGCAGGCGCTGCAGCATCGAATCCATTGCCTTGCCGTCGGCGACGCAGGCGACCTCGAACCCCTCGCGCCGCATGAAGTCGGCGACGAGACGACTGATCTCGGGATCGTCCTCCACCATGAGAATCGTGGCCGAATGTGCGTTCATCGCCGCATTGTGGACGACCGCGTGTGCCGCGCAAGTGCTGCGGCGACGTTGTTACATAGTGTTACATGGCGCCGACAAAGCCCTAAAAATCGTTTCGTCCCGGCAATGCTGCGCAGACGCCGCAGCCCCAGTCTCCTCCGCACGGCTCCCGCTCACGGCAGCCCCAAGAAGGAGACGACGACCATGACCAAGCTTTTCCTCTCGACCCTCGTCATCGGCACCCTGTCGGTCGCCGCGGCGGCCGACGCCCATGCCTGGACGCGGTCGGGGACGGCAACCGGACCGCGCGGCACCTCCCACGTCACCGCGACGGGAAGCTGCGCCAACGGAAGCTGCTCGCGCAGCGTGACGCGCACCGGTCCTGCCGGCAACACCTACACCCGCACCGGTACGGTCTCGCGCTGACGCCGCGTCGCCGTCGCCGCGTCAGCCCCGCGCGGCGACGGCAAATCCGTCGAATGAGAGAGGACCAGCACCGTGTCATCGATCTTCCGTTTCCTGCCGCAAGCTGCAGCCATCGTCGCCCTCGGCGCCTCGACCTCCGCCCTCGCCCAGAGCCAGCTGCAAACGCAGATCACACCGCAGATGCAAAGCGAAGCGCGCATCGTCATGCAGGCCTGCCGTGCCGACCACGACCGACTTTGCAGCGACGTCACGCCGGGTGGTGGACGCATCCTCGCGTGCCTGCAATCTCACGCCGGCCAGCTTTCCTCGGTCTGCGCACGAGCGCTGCCCCGTGCGCAGGCGCTGAGGGACAGCGCCGTCACCACCGGCGTCGCTCCGAAATAGGAGGGCGCCGTGGCTTATGCTTCTCTGCTGCTCGACCCAACGCTCCGGCACGTGGTCCTGGCGACGGCGATCGGCCTGATGCTGCTCGAATACGGCATCGGCCGGCTCGCCCATCGCGAAAGCCACGACTGGCGTGAGAGCGTCGCATCGTTCGGCGTGGCCCTCGGGCAGAATCTGCTGCGCGCAGTCGAGGCCGGGACTCTCGCGCTGCCGTTCGCCTTCCTGTACGAGCACCGCCTGTTCGACTTTGCACAGACCGGTCCGCTTGCGCTCGCAGGATTATTCCTGGGCAGCGAATTCCTGTACTATTGGCAGCATCGCGCCTCGCATCGCATTCGCTGGATGTGGGCGACGCATGCGGTGCATCACTCGACGACGCGACTGAACCTGACGGCGGCGATCCGGCTCGGCTGGACCGGCAACATCTCCGGCAACTTCCTCTTCTTCCTGCCGCTGGCGCTGATCGGCTTCCATTCGTTCGCGATCGTGGCGATGCTCGGGATCAACCTGCTCTATCAGTTCTTCATCCACAGCGATTTCGCGCCGAAGCTCGGCATGCTGGAATGGGTGCTGAACACGCCCAGCCATCATCGCGTGCATCATGCCTGCAACGAGCCGTGCCTCGACAGGAACTATGGCGGCATCCTGATCGTGTTCGACCGCCTGTTCGGGACCTTTGCCGAACGGCCATCGGATCAGCCACTCCGGTTCGGACTCGTTGGCGGCGTGCAATCCTTCAACCCGATCCGGATCGCGCTCGGCGAGTGGATCGCGATGCTGAGCGATGCCTGGAAGGCACGGGGCGCGGGCGCGAAGCTCCGCGCGCTGTTCGGTCCGCCGGGAGGCTGAGCGCGTTTGCGCTCAGATCTTCTGGTTGTACTCGCCGACCTCGGGATGGGTCCGCAGCACGCTGTTCACCATCTCGAACATGTCGTGCATGCGCTGCTCGGACACCGGGCTCTCGACCACGACGACGAGCTCGGGCTTGTTCGAGGAGGCGCGCACCAGGCCCCAGCTGCCGTCCTCGACCGTGACGCGCACGCCGTTGACGGTGACGAGATCGCGGATCGCCTGGCCGCCGATCTTGGCGCCCTTCGCTTGCAGGCCCTCGAAGTGCTTCACCACCTTGTCGATGACGCCGTATTTGGTCTCGTCGGCGCAGTGCGGCGACATGGTCGGCGACGACCAGGTCTTCGGCAGCGCGTTCTTCAGGTCCGCCATCGACTTGCCCGGCGCGCGGTCGAGCATGTCGCAGATCGCGAGCGCCGAGACCAGGCCGTCGTCATAGCCGCGGCCATACGGCTTGTTGAAGAAGAAATGGCCGGACTTCTCGAAGCCCGCCAGCGCGCCCGTCTCGTTGGTGCGGCGCTTCATGTAGGAATGGCCGGTCTTCCAATAGGCGGTCGTCGCGCCCTGCTTCTGCAGCACGTGATCAGTGATGAAGAGGCCGGTCGATTTCACGTCGACGATGAAATGTGCATCCTTGTGGATCGCCGACATGTCGCGCGCCAGCATGACGCCGACCTTGTCGGCGAAGATCTCCTCGCCGGTGTCGTCCACGACGCCGCAGCGGTCGCCGTCGCCATCGAAGCCGAGGCCGACATCGGCCTTGTGATGCAGCACCGCGTCGCGGATCGCGTGCAGCATCTCCATGTCCTCGGGGTTGGGATTGTATTTCGGGAAGGTGTGGTCGAGCTCGGTATCGAGCGGGATCACCTCGCAGCCGATCGCTTCGAGCACCTGAGGCGCGAACGCGCCGGCGGTGCCGTTGCCGCAGGCCGCGACGACCTTGAGCTTGCGCTTGAGCTTCGGACGATTGGTGAGGTCGGCGATGTAGCGCGCCGGATAGTTCTCGTGGAATTGATACGAGCCGCCCGTCTTGTTCTTGAACTCCGCGTTGAGCACGATCTCCTTCAGCCGCGTCATCTCGTCGGGGCCGAAGGTGAGCGGGCGGTTGGCGCCCATCTTGACGCCGGTCCAGCCATTGTCGTTGTGCGAGGCCGTGACCATGGCGACGCAGGGCACATCCAAGTCGAACTGCGCGAAATAGGCCATCGGCGTCACCGCGAGCCCAATATCGTGCACCTTGCATCCCGCCGCCATCAGGCCGGAGATCAGCGCGTATTTGATCGAGGCCGAGTATCCGCGGAAATCGTGGCCGGTGACGATCTCCTGCCTGACGCCGAGCTCGGCGATCAGCGCGCCCAGCCCCATGCCGAGCGCCTGCACACCCATCAGGTTGATTTCCTTCTGGAACAACCAGCGCGCGTCGTACTCGCGAAAGCCCGTCGGCTTCACCATCGGCTCGGATTCGAAGGCGTAGGTGTTGGGCAACAATACGGATTTCGGCTTCGGGAACATTGAGACCGTCTCGTGAAAGGGGGCAGGATTTGATGCAGCCTTAGCGAATGCCGGGCCGCAGCGGAAGGCGGGATTGAAGGCTTATGGCCGATAATTGCGGCAGTTTGGTAACGAAGAAGCGTTACCGCGAGGGCGGCCAGAGCAAAGATATTCTCGTGAAATGTACGGTCGCGATCGCGCGGGCTGGCCCTACTGCTCCAGCACCATCTTGCCGTTGGAATATTCGAAGCGCTTCAGGCGGGACAGGAAGGAGAGGCCGAGCAGGTTCTCCGACAGCGCCGCGTCGGGCAGCACCATGGCGTCGACGTCGCGCACGATGAGACCGCCGACATCGAGCATGGCGATACGGGTGCGCGCGGCCTTGACGGTGCCGTTGGCGGTCGAGACGGTGGCGGTGTACTCGCCGCGCGAGGGACGCAAACCGAAGCGGGCGGCCGAGGTTTCGTTGAGCGCAACGACGGAGGCGCCGGTGTCGATCATGAAGCCGATGCGTTGCCCGTCGACCCGTCCCTCGGCCTGGAAATGACCGCGGCCATCGCGCGGAATGCTGAGGCTGCGGCCGCCCACCGGTGCGGTGGCGGCAACGGCCACCGTCGTGCGGGGCACCGAGGTGGCGGAGGCGGAGCTCATCTTGTCCGCCATCTGGGCCATGAAGGTGCCGAGGCCGATCATCACGGCCGCGAAGATCATAATGTTACGCATCACACCACTTCCGAGCCGGAAAGCTCGATTTCACCACGCAACCTGCCCGCCCGCGAGCGCAGCCACGGCCAGAACCTCGCCATTTTGGCGAAAAGGATGAGCGAACGGTTAATGCGCGAATCGAACTCTCACGTTCCGCGCGGCTTTGCCCGCCGGGTCGGCAGCGCATTGGCAGGATCATCCGGCCAGGGATGGCGCGGATAACGGCCGCGCAGGTCGGAACGCACCGCATTGTAGCTGCCGCGCCAGAAGCCGGGGAGATCGCGCGTCACCTGCACCGGGCGCTGGGCCGGCGACAGCAATTCCAGCACCAGCGGTACCTTGCCGGCGGCGATCGACGGATGGGTGTTGAGGCCGAACAACTCCTGAAGCCGCACCGCGATCGTCGGCCCCTGCTCCGCCTCGTAGTCGATCGCGAGCGCGCTTCCGGTGGGCGCCTCGAAATGGGTCGGTGCCTCGCGATCGAGCCGCGCGCGCATCTCCCAGGGCAGCAGCGCCATCAGCGCATCGGAGAGATCGCCGGCGGAGATATCCTTGAGCGCGATCTTGTCGTAGAGCGCCGGCACCAGCCAATCGTCGCGGCGTGCGATCAGGCCCTCGTCGGAGAGATCGGGCCAGCTGTCGCCCTCGGCCTTGCGCAGGAACATCACGCGGTCGCGCCATTGCTTGGCCGCCTTCGACCAGGGCAGCCGGTCGAGGCCGGCGGCGATCAGCCCATCGGCAAGAATGCGCGCCGTGTCCTCCGAGGGTGACACGGCAAGGGTCGCCTCGGACAACGTGATGGCGTGCAGCACGCGCTTGCGCCGCGCGCGCAGCGCCATCGCGCCGCGATCGAACGAGATCTCGTCGACGCTCTCGATGTGCTCGGCGAAATGTCGCTCGATCTCGTCCTGCGTGATTTGCGCCGCGAGCAGGACGCGTCCGCTCGCCGCCGTTCCCGTCATCTCGCCGATCGCGATATAGGGCGCGCGGGCGAGCGAGGAAGTCTGCTCGACGGCGGCGCCGCGGCCGTTGGCGAGCACGAAACTACCATTGCCGCGGTTGCGCGCGACGCGATCCGGAAAGGCATAGGCGAGCATCAGGCCGGCCGAGAGCCCCTCCTGCTGCCCGGCCTTCTCCGACGCGGCCACCTGCGAGGCCCAGCGCCGCGCCAGATCGCGCGCGCTCGCCGCACGCGGCGAGCGGTCGCGGCGGAACTGGTCGCGCCGGTGTTCGAGATCGACGCTGTCGCCGCCGAGCCCGCGCTCGGTGATGATGGCCGCGATCTCGGCGGCGGCCTCGCCGTTGCCGGCACGATGCGAATCCACGATCATGCGCGCCAGCCGCGGCGGCAGCGCCAGCGAACGCAGGCTCTTGCCCTCTGCGGTGATGCGGCCGTCGTCATCGAGCGCGTTGAGCTCAGTCAGCAGGCTCCTCGCTTCCTTCCAGGCCGGCTGCGGCGGCGGATCGAGGAACGACAGCGCGGCGGGATCGCTGACGCCCCATTGCGCGAGATCGAGCACCAGCGAGGACAGATCGGCGCTGAGGATTTCCGGCTGGGTGTAGGCTGCGAGCGAGGCCGTCTGCGGCTCGTCCCACAGCCGGTAGCACACGCCCGGCTCGGTGCGCCCGGCGCGGCCGCGGCGCTGGTCCACCGCCGCGCGAGAGGCGCGCACGGTCTCGAGCCGCGTCAGGCCGATGTCGGGCTCATAGCGCGGCACGCGGGCGAGCCCGGAATCGACGACGATGCGCACGCCCTCGATGGTGAGCGAGGTCTCGGCGATCGAGGTCGCCAGCACCACCTTGCGCGTGCCCTTCGGCGCCGGGGCGATGGCACGGTCCTGCACGGCGGCATCGAGTGCGCCGAACAGCGGCACGATCTCGATCGAGGCGTCGTGCACGCGCTCGCCGAGAAAATTCTGGGTGCGGCGGATTTCGGCCGCGCCCGGCAGGAACGCCAGCACCGAGCCGCTGTCGGCGCGCAGCGCCGACGCAATCGCATCCGCCATCTGCCGCTCGATCGGGGCGTCTGCCTTGCGGCCGAGATAGCGCGTCTCCACCGGAAAGGCGCGGCCCTCGCTTTCGACCACGGGCGCATCGCCGAGCAATCTGGCCACGCGCGCGCCGTCGAGGGTGGCCGACATCACGAGGATGCGGAGATCCTCGCGCAGGCCGGTTTGCGCATCGCGCGCCAGCGCGAGGCCCATATCGGCATCGAGCGAGCGCTCGTGGAATTCGTCGAACAGGATCGCGGCGACGCCCGAAAGCTCGGGGTCGTCGAGGATCTGGCGGGTGAAGATGCCTTCGGTCACGACCTCGATGCGTGTGACGCGCGAGATCCTGGAGCCGAAGCGGACGCGATAGCCGACGGTGTCCCCGGCACGCTCGCCGAGCGATTTGGCCATGCGCTCGGCGCTGGCCCGCGCGGCGATGCGGCGCGGCTCCAGCACGATGATCTTCTTACCTCTGGCCCAGGGCGCGTCGAGCAGCGCCAGCGGCACCCGCGTGGTCTTGCCCGCACCCGGCGGCGCCACCAGCACGGCGGCGTTGTTGGCCTCCAGCGTGCGCGAGAGATCGTCGAGCACGGCGTCAATCGGGAGGGGCGTGTCGAAGCTGCGGGGCAAGGAATCTTCCGGTCGTCATGCCCGGCCTTGGGCCGGGTATCCAGTTCTTTCATCCAGCAGTGAACAAGACGCGGGATGGCCGGGACGCGGCTCCGCGTACGCTTCGCCGGGGCTTACAGCTGTTGGTCCGGCGAAGCTTAAGCGAAGACGGCAAGCCCGGCCATGACGGATTTCTCGGATAGCGAGCCGCGATCAGCCCAGCACCGGCGGCCGGCCGACGCTCTCGTAGGTGAATCCGGCGGCTTCCATGTCCTCTGGGCGATAGATGTTGCGCAAGTCGACGACGACCGGCTGCGCCATGGCGGCCTTCAGCCGGTTGAGATCGAGCGCGCGGAACTGCACCCATTCGGTGACGATGACGAGCGCATCGGCGCCTTGCGCGCAGGAATATGCGTCCTCGCAATAGGTGATATCGGGCAGCTCGCCCTTGGCCTGCTCCATGCCGACGGGGTCGAACGCCTTCACCCTGGCGCCCATGTCGATCAGGCCGGTCACCAGCGGGATCGACGGCGCATCGCGCATGTCGTCGGTGTCGGGCTTGAAGGTGAGGCCGAGCACGGCGATGGTCTTGCCGCGCAGCGAGCCGCCGAGCGCCTGGCTCACTTTCCGCGCCATCGCCCGCTTGCGGTTCTCGTTGACCGCGAGCACGGATTCGACGATGCGCAAGGACACGTCGTAGTCCTGCGCGATCTTGATCAAGGCCTTGGTGTCCTTCGGGAAGCAAGAGCCGCCGAAACCGGGACCTGCATGCAGGAACTTGGTGCCGATGCGATTGTCGAGGCCAATGCCGCGCGCAACCTCCTGGACGTTGGCGCCGACCTTCTCGGAGAGATCGGCGATCTCGTTGATGAAAGTGATCTTGGTCGCGAGGAACGCGTTCGCGGCGTATTTGATCATCTCGGCGGTGCGGCGCTCGGTGAACATCAGCGGCGCCTGGTTCAATGACAGGGGGCGGTAGATATCGCCCATCACCTTGCGGCCGCGTTCATCCGAGGTGCCGACCACGACGCGGTCGGGGAATTTGAAGTCGCGGATCGCCGCGCCTTCGCGCAGGAACTCCGGATTGGAGGCGACGACCACGTCGGCCTTTGGATTGGCCTCGCGGATGATTCGTTCGACTTCGTCGCCGGTACCGACAGGGACGGTCGATTTCGTCACTACCACGGTGAAGCCGGACAGCGACTGCGCAATCTCGCGGGCGGCGGCGTAGACGTAGGAGAGGTCAGCGTGCCCATCACCGCGGCGCGATGGCGTGCCGACCGCGATGAAAACGGCATCGGCCTCGGCGACCGGCCTGGTCAGGTCGGTGGTGAAATCCAGCCGCTTGGCTTTGACATTGTTCGCCACCAGCTCTTCCAGCCCGGGCTCGTAGATCGGGATTTCGCCGCGATGAAGCGCCGCGATCTTCTTCTCGTCCTTGTCGACGCAGGTGACGTCGTGACCGAAATCCGCAAAGCAGGCTCCGGAAACCAGTCCCACATAACCCGTGCCGATCATCGCGATGCGCATGAAAAATCCTGTCCCAGCTTGGTTAACGGAAGCCCAATTCGCGGCGG
This sequence comes from Bradyrhizobium sp. CCH5-F6, assembly GCF_001556045.1. GTDB lineage: Bacteria > Pseudomonadota > Alphaproteobacteria > Rhizobiales > Xanthobacteraceae > Bradyrhizobium. Next base: position 55,784 of record NZ_LSIC01000103.1, on the reverse strand, counting down.
TTTAGCATTTTCCCGAGGTCATGGAACAGTCCGCATACAAAAACCGGCCCGCGATTTGAACGGGTAAAGAAGTCGGAAACCACTGGGCTCCAAACTGCCCCACACCCACACAGGGACGGGCGGAAGGCGCGCCGAAAAGGGACACCATGGCACGATCGGGCACAATCGCCGGCGGCGGGCTTGCCAAGGCTCCTCCTGCCGCGCGTATCGACTGGGTCGACTACGCCAAGGGCATCTGCATCGTCATGGTCGTGATGATGCATTCGGTGCTGGGGGTCGAGCTCGCCGCCGGGCAGACCGGTTTCATGCATGTTGCCGTGGCCTTCGCAAAGCCGTTCCGGATGCCGGATTTCTTCCTGATTTCGGGCTTGTTCCTGTCTCTGGTGATCGATCGGGACTGGCGAACCTATCTCGACCGCAAGGTGGTGCATTTCGCCTATTTCTATGTCGTCTGGGTGACAATCCAATTCGGCTTCAAGGCGCCCGCCTTCGCGGCGGAGACGAGCTGGCGCGAGGTCGGCTTGCTGTACCTCGAATCCTTCATCGAGCCGTTCGGCACGCTGTGGTTCATCTATCTGCTGCCGATCTTCTTCGTCGTCACGAAACTGACACGTAAAATCCCGCCGCTTGCGATCTGGCTCGTTGCCGCCACGCTGGAGACCGCACGCATCACGACCGGCTGGACCGTCATCGACGAGTTCTGCGGCCGCTTCGTCTATTTCTATTCGGGCTATCTGCTCGCGCCTTACGTGTTCGCCCTGTCGGATCGTGCACGGAAGCATCCCGCGCTTGCGCTTGCAGCGCTCGCGACCTGGGCGCTGGTCAATGCCGGCCTCGTTGCGTCAGGGGCCAGCGAATGGAGGATCGTCTCGCTCGTGCTCGGCTTTGCCGGCGCCGGCGCCATCATCACGACGGGCACGCTGCTCGCGCGCGCGCAGTGGCTCAATTTCCTGCGCTTCTGCGGCGAGCATTCGATCGTGATCTATCTCGCTTTCTTCCTGCCGATGGCGGCGACGCGGACGCTGCTGCTGCGAACGGGCATCATCCCTGATATCGGCACGGTGTCGCTGATCGTCACCATCGCCGGCGTGCTCGGAGCGCTCGCGATCTGGCAGGTCGCGCTGCGCGCCAATGCGCGCTTCCTGTTCGAGCGGCCCGATGCGTTCTGGATCGCGCCGAGGAAGAGCGGGACGGTGCTGCAGCCGGCGGAGTAGCACGCTTTCGTCGCCGGCTTTGCCGGCCGACCCAGTCTTCCAGAGACAGTTGTGATCGTCCGATGGGCTGAGGCGTACTGGATTCCCAGCTTTCGCGGGGAACGACAGTGGGGATAGCGACCCAAAAATCCGCCTCCCAAGGCTGTCAAAGGCCGCAAAAATCCATACATTGCGGCCATGCCCAAAACCTCCCCGAAGACCTCCGCCAAAGCTGACACCAAGGCCGCGCCGAAGGCGGTCGCCGAGAGCAAATCCCCCGCGACAGCTGCTGCCAAACCGGTGGCGGCGAAGGCGGCCGGCAAGGGCGACCATGTCTTTCTGGTCGACGGTTCCTCCTACATCTTCCGCGCCTATCACGCGCTGCCGCCGCTGAACCGCAAATCCGACGGTCTCCAGGTCAATGCCGTGCTCGGCTTCTGCAACATGCTGTGGAAGCTGCTCCGCGAGATGCCCGAGGACAACCGGCCGACGCATCTGGCCATCATCTTCGACAAGTCGGAGATCACCTTCCGCAACAAGATCTATCCCGATTACAAGGCGCACCGGCCGCCGGCGCCGGACGATCTGATCCCGCAATTCGCGCTGATCCGCGAGGCCGTGCGCGCCTTCGACCTGCCCTGCCTGGAACAGGTGGGGTTCGAGGCCGACGATCTCATCGCGACCTATGTGCGACAGGCCTGCGAACGCGGCGCGAGCGCGACCATTGTCTCGTCCGACAAGGACCTGATGCAGCTCGTCACCGATTGCGTGACCATGTACGACACCATGAAGGATCGCCGCATCGGCATCCCCGAGGTGATCGAGAAGTTCGGCGTGCCGCCGAACAAGGTGGTGGAGGTGCAGGCGCTAATTGGTGACTCGGTCGACAACGTGCCTGGTGTTCCTGGTGTAGGACCGAAGGCCGCGAGCACATTGATCGCAGAGTTAGGGTCTCTCGAGCATCTTCTTACTGCAGAAGAACAACCAGAGAAGATCGAGAAAGAGCTCGAAGCGAAACTTGCCCAAGTTGAGCAGCAAATTGCTGCAATCGCCGGCGAGCCAGTCAAGGTAAGTTCCGCGGCCCAGGTCGGTAAGGTACTAGCTGAGAAGTTTGGCGAAGCGACGTTGACGAAGGATAAGAAGGGAAATCCAACTGCTGATACTGAGACAATAGAGCGCTTGGCAAGCACTGGAAATGTGTTCTGCGCACTCATTTTGAGAGCCCGCAACCTCTCGCGCGTATCAGGCGGAACCGTCGCGAAAATTGTCGAGAATAAGCAACTCGCATTGACTTCAAGAACGCTCGTACAGCTCGACGACAAGGTCGACCTCGAGGTGCCGCTCGACGACCTCGCCGTCCACGAGCCCGACGCGCGCAAGCTGATTGCCTTCCTGAAGGCGATGGAATTCACGACGCTGACCCGGCGCGTCGCCGAATATGCGCAGATCGATCCCGCCAATGTCGATGCCGACCCGGGCTATGTCAGCGGCGCCAGCGTCTTCTCGCCGCTGCCGCCCTCGGACGTCGTGCCCGCCCCGGGAACCGGTACACCGGCGCAAGCCGCGCCGGGCAAACCCAACAAGGCGGCGAGCAAGGAGGATAAGGCGGCGAGCCCGAAGGGTTCGCCGATCTCCCTGGCCGCCGCGCGCGAAGAGGCGCTGCGCAAGCTTCCGGTCGACCGCGGCAAATACCAGACGATCAAGTCGCTCAAAGAGCTCAATGCATTCATCGCGCGCATCCATGATGCCGGGCATGTCGCGATCGAGACGAGAGCAAACTCCATCGACCCGATGCAGGCTGAGCTCTGCGGCATCGCGCTGGCGCTGGCGCCGAACGAGGCCTGCTATGTGCCGCTGGCGCACAAGCAATCCGGCGGCGACGGCGGCCTGTTCGATGCGGGCCTCGCGCCGGATCAGGTCAAGCATGCGGAAGCGATCGAGGCGCTGCGGCCGGTGCTGGAATCATCAGGCATCCTGAAGATCGGCTTCGACGTCAAGTTCACCGCCGTGATGCTGGCGCAGCATGGCATCACCCTGCGCAACATCGACGACGCGCTCCTGATCTCCTACGTGCTCGATGCCGGCCGCGGCTCGCATGCGCTGGAATCGCTGTCCGAACGCTGGTTCGGTCATGCCATGCTGAAGGAGAGCGAATTGCTCGGCAGCGGCAAGGGCAAGATCACCTTCGACCAGGTGCCGGTCGACAAGGCCGCGCCACTGTCGGCCGAAGGCGTTGACGTCGCCTTGCGCATCTGGCGCGTGCTGAAGCCGCGCCTCGTCGCCGAGCACATGACCGCCGTCTACGAGACCCTGGAGCGGCCGCTGGTCGCGGTGCTCGCGCGCATGGAGCGGCGCGGCATCTCGATCGACCGTCAGGTGCTGTCGCGCCTCTCCGGCGACTTTGCCCAGACCGCGGCGCGCGTCGAGGCCGAGATCCAGGAGATCGCCGGCGAGCCGGTCAATGTCGGCAGCCCCAAGCAGATCGGCGACATCCTGTTCGGCAAGATGGGATTGCCAGGGGGCACCAAGACGAAAACCGGCGCATGGTCGACCACCGCGCAGGTGCTGGACGAGCTCGCAGAGCAGGGACACGACCTTCCAAAGAAGATTCTCGAGTGGCGCCAGGTCTCCAAGCTGAAATCGACCTACACCGACGCGCTGCCGACCTACGTCAATCCACAGACCCACCGCGTGCACACGACCTACGCGCTGGCGGCGACCACGACGGGGCGATTGTCTTCGAACGAGCCGAACTTGCAGAACATTCCGGTGCGCACCGAGGATGGCCGCAAGATCCGCCGCGCCTTCGTCGCGACACCCGGACACAAGCTGGTGTCCGCCGACTATTCGCAGATCGAGCTGCGGCTGCTCGCCGAGATCGCCGACATTCCAGTGCTGAAGCAGGCCTTCCGCGACGGGCTCGACATTCACGCCATGACCGCCTCGGAAATGTTCGGCGTCCCGATCAAGGGCATGCCGAGCGAGATCCGCCGCCGCGCCAAGGCGATCAATTTCGGCATCATCTACGGCATCTCGGCGTTCGGCCTCGCCAACCAGCTCGGCATCGCGCGCGAAGAGGCCTCCGCCTACATCAAGAAGTATTTCGAACGCTTCCCCGGCATCCGCGCCTATATGGACGAGACGCGCGACTTCTGCCGCAGCCACGGCTACGTCACCACGCTGTTCGGCCGCAAATGCCACTATCCTGACATCAAGGCCTCCAACGCCTCGGTACGCGCCTTCAACGAACGCGCCGCGATCAACGCCCGCCTCCAGGGCACCGCCGCGGACATCATCCGCCGCGCGATGACGCGCGTGGAGGACGCGCTGGCCGCAAAGAAGCTGTCGGCGCAGATGCTGCTCCAGGTGCATGACGAACTGATCTTCGAGGTGCCGGACGCCGAGGTCGAGGCGACGCTTCCCGTCGTGCAGCACGTGATGCAGGACGCGCCGTTCCCGGCCGTGTTGCTCTCGGTGCCGTTGCATGTGGATGCACGCGCGGCGAACAATTGGGATGAGGCGCATTGATCTCTTCCTTACCTCGCCCCGCTTGCGGGGAGAGGTCGGATTGCGAAGCAATCCGGGTGAAGGGGTACCGGTGCCACGATCATCTCATGCGCGGAGAGAAGCCCCTCACCCCAACCCTCGCCCCGCTTGCGGGGCGAGGGAGCGCATCGAGCGCTCGGCAGCGACTCGAATTGTCCTCCGAGCAATTGCGCGATGGCCCCACTTCGCCGCGCATATTAGAACCGTTGCGTCCTCCGTACCGGTTCATCCATGCCCCATAGCTCCGCCCTGCTCGGCTTTGCCCTGGTCAGCCTTGGCCTCGTGCTCACGCCCGGGCCGAACATGATCTACCTGATCTCACGTTCGATCACGCAGGGGCCGGCGGCGGGGATCGTCTCGCTCGGCGGCGTGGCGCTCGGCTTCGTGTTCTACATGCTGTGTGCGGCGTTCGGCATCACGGCGCTCTTGCTCGCCATTCCCTTCGCTTACGACGCGCTGCGCTTTGCCGGCGCGGGCTATCTGCTCTGGCTCGCCTGGCAGGCGGTGAAGCCGGGTGGACGCTCGCCGTTCCAGGTGAGAAAGCTCGCGATCGACAGTCCACGCAAATTGTTCGCGATGGGCTTCGTCACCAACCTGCTCAACCCGAAGATCGCGATGCTGTATCTGGCGCTGCTGCCGCAATTCATCGATCCCGCCGCCGGGAGCGTGCTGATGCAGTCGCTGGCGCTGGGGACGATCCAGATCGCGATCAGCGTCAGCGTCAATGCGATGATCGCGCTCGCGGCCGGCTCGATCGCGCTGTTTCTGGCGCGCCGGCCGAGCTGGATGCTGGTGCAGCGCTGGCTGATGGGCACCGTGCTGGCCGGCCTCGCGGTGCGGATGGCGGTGGAAGCGAGGAAGGTGTGAGGCACACTGTCATACCCCGGCTTGACCGGGGCATCCAGTACTCCGAAACAGCGCGGCTAGAACCGAGCCGCCGCGGCGTACTGGATCGCCCGCCTTCGCGGGCGATGACACCATCCAAGATCAATCCAGCTTCGCGTCCATGCCGCGCTTCACGGCCGGCCGGGCCATCAGGGCCTCGTACCAGCGCTTGACGTTGGGAAAGTCGGCCAGATCGACCTTGTGGCGAGGGTGCCGCCAGGCCCAGCCCAGAATGGCAAAATCGGCAATCGAGAGCTCACCGGCGACGAAATCGTGGTCCGCCAGCCGGCGGTCGAGCACGCCATAGAGCCGGCGGGTCTCCGCCATGTAACGCTTCAGGCCATAGGCGCGGTCCTGTTCGTTCTCCAGCGCGATGAAATGATGCACCTGGCCCGGCATTGGACCGAAGCCGCCCATTTGCCACATCAGCCATTCGTAGACCGGGATCCGCCCACTGAGCGATTTCGGCAGGAATTTGCCGGTTTTCTCGCCGAGGTAAAGCAGGATGGCGCCGGATTCGAAGATGCTGACGGGCTTGCCGTCGGGCCCCTCGGGGTCGACGATCGCGGGGATTTTGTTGTTCGGAGAGAGCTTGAGGAACTCGGGCGCCATCTGCTCGCCCTTGGTGATGTTCACCGGAATCACCTTGTAGGGCAGCCCCATCTCCTCCAGCGCGACCGAGATCTTGCGGCCGTTCGGCGTGTTCCAGGTGTGCAGCTCGATCGTCATTCCCGTTCCTTCCCCCAAGAGGCTTGCCCCCTCAACTACTCCAGAAGGTCGCACCCCCACAACCGGCGGACCTGAATGGCCGATCCCTGTTGACGGACGACGCCCCCTCTGGAATGTCGCGGCCGTGCCGGATAAATTCCGCCTCCTCCAAAAACGCTGTTCGAGGGACCGCCGTGTCGAAATCCGCCTCCCGCGCCCGCCTGTTCGAAATCATCCGCCGGCGCTCATTCGGCCGCGGCGAGGTGACGCTCGCGTCGGGCCGCAAGAGCGATTTCTACTTCAACCTCAAGCCGACCATGCTCGACCCCGAAGGCGCGACGCTGCTCGCCGAGCTGACCTACGAGGCGCTCAAGGACGACCAGCTCGATTTCATCGGAGGGCTCGAGATGGGCGCGGTCCCGCTCGCCGGCGCTCTGGCGCAAATCTCCTGGATCAAGGGCCATCCGATCGCGGCCTTCTTCGTGCGCAAGAAGCCGAAGGAGCACGGCGCCAAGCTCGCGATCGAGGGCCTGCCCAAGGGCGAGACCCTGGCCGGCAAGCGCGTCGTGATCGTCGAGGACGTCACCACCACGGGCGGCTCGGCGATGAAGGCGGTGGAATCGGTGCGCGAGGCCGGCGCCAATGTGGTGCTGGTGCTCACCATGGTCGACCGCGAGGAAGGCGCCACCGACACGTTCGGAGCGGCCGGCCTGCCGTTCCGCTCGCTGTACAAGGCGTCGGAGTTCTTGAAGGCGTAAGAGGACGAGACATCTCGGTCGACATGCCCGGGCGTGCCCCGGGAGCAACGCGTCAGGGAAAGCTGCGCGCGGCCATAAAGTGATCACCGCCTCGTCTTGAAACCGCCTCCACGCAACCGCTCATTTACCATCGCGCATTACGGTGAATCGTGTGCTGGAGACCGCGAACGGTCCTGCCGGTTCCGTAGCGTCGGGTGGAGTGAGCCGTGCGTACAGAGTTGTCCCATACGCAGCGTGGCGCGATGCTCGTAGCCGTCATGGTTGCGGTTCCCATGCTCGCGACCCCGGCCCCGGTTGCGGCCGAAGGCCTGTTCGACTTCTTGTTCGGCGGAATGCAGCGGCCGCAGCCACAGCAGCCAACTTCTCACTCCGATCCCTTCACAGGCCAGCAGAATCCGCAATATGTACCGCCGACACGCTCGGCCGCAGCCGGCGGCTCGGGCCCGGCTTTCTGCGTGCGCAGCTGCGATGGCAAATATTTCCCGCTGATGCGGGGCGCCGTCTCGCCAGCGCAGATGTGTCAGGCCTTCTGCCCCGCCACCGCCACGAAGGTCTATTTTGGGTCAAGCATCGAAGGCGCCTATTCGCAGACCGGCGAGCGCTACGCCGACAGCGAGAACGCGTTCGCCTATCGCAAGGCGCTGCGCGCCGACTGCACCTGCAACGGCCGTGACCCGGTCGGCCTCGCCCCGGTCGACCTGGCGCTGGACTCCTCACTGAAAGCCGGCGACGTGATCGCCACCACCGATGGCCTCGTCGCCTATACCGGCATCCGCGTCGGCACCGACCAGGCTGCGGACTTCACCCCGGTTGCCTCCTATCCCGGTCTCACTGCGCAGGTCCGCGCGCGGCTCGGCGAGATGAAGGTGGCGCCGGTGCGCGCCGAGACGGTGGCGGCGGATGCGCCGGCCTCGCCGGAGATCGTGCGCGAGGCGTTGCCTGACGTGACGGTGCCGAAGACGCAGAAGCCGGCCAAGCGCGCGGGATTGGACTAGCCTTACGCGCCTATAATAGAGCCGTCATTGCGAGTTCTGACCGGTGGGAAGGGCCGACCCGCGCTCGCAATGACGGAGACTGTTGCGCTATCTCCCGATGATCACCCCGATCACGTTCGGCGCCGCCAGATATTTCTCTTCGATCGCCGCGCGCGCGGCGGCGCGGTTTTCCGGCGTCAGGAGGCCACGCTTCTCGGCCAAGATCATCCAGCAGAATCCCCACCAATCGGTCAGCATGCCAGCTTCGTCGACGAGGTCATAACCCTGCTCGGCCGCGAAGATGCGTGCATGCGCCTCGTCCAGCGTGTCGAGAAACAGATGGTCATCGGTCGAGAACAGATCGTCGCTGATGTCATCGATGGTGTAGCCCCAGATCGACTGGCACACCGCGTTGAACTCGCGATCGAACTGGTCGTCATCGACGGCGTAGCGCCGGGCCGCCTGATGCAGCCGTGACAGCGAGCGAGCGAAATCGGCGATCCGGGTGAGGGCAAACTGGTCGAAGGCAATGGTGGACATGTAGTCCTCGCAAAGTCTGATAACCGCTAGATATTGTGTCGGCGACACGCCGAATCACAATGATATATCAAAGACTTGCTAAAGTGTTCTTAATTTGTTCCGAAGCTCGACGGATGCCTCAGCAACAGCGCGAGGCCGCGATGGCATGGACGCGGCGGTCGCCGAGGAGATGGGCGACGAAGCCGTTCTTCGGAAAGATCCTGGCGAAGGCAGCGTCGCGGATGCTGAGGCCGCCGGCATAGGCGCCGAAGGCCGGCATCACGGCACGCATCCCGTCACTGGCGAAGCAGCGGCGCTCCATCGAGCGGCCGCGCGCGGCGACGCGCGCCTTGGGATGCAGGTGGCCGGCGATCTCGCCCTGCGCGCCTGTCGGCTCGTGGCGGAAGGTGATCGGGCCGATCGCGACTTCGTCCGCGATGGTGCCGCCGAGATCACGCGGAAGCATGGGATCGTGATTGCCCGAAATCCAGATCCAGTCGCGGCCTGCCTGAAGCGCGGTCACGGCGGCGCGGTCCTCGGCCGACAGGCGCTCATGCGCGGTGCGATCGTGAAAGCTGTCGCCGAGCGCGACGACGATTCGCGGATCATGGCGCGAGATGACAGCAGCAAGCCGGCTCAGTGTGGCGAGCGTGTCGTAGGGCGGCAGCAGCACGCCGCGGGTGGCGAAGCTCGAGCCTTTTTCCAGATGCAGGTCGGAGACGACGAGCAGGCGCTGCTCTTCCCAGAACAAGGCGCCGGAGAGATCGGCGTGGAGCGACACGCCAGCGATGTCCAGCGTACCAATCGAGGTATTCGATACGGCCACTTTCTCCGTCATGGCCGGGCTTGTCTCGGCCATCCACGTTCTTGCCGCAGAGACAAAGACGTGGATGCCCGGGTCAAGCCCGGGCATGACGATGGGGATGGTTCAGCGCGCCTCACTGGCAAATTCTCTACGACATCGCCTCTTTGACGAGTTCGTCGGCGGCTTCGGCCAGGAGCTCGTCTGCAGCTTCGCCATAGACTGACTCGCGGCCGATTTCCAGCATCACGGGGACCGCCAGCGGGGAGACGCGGTCGAGTTCCCGGTGCGTGATGCGGCCGTGGATGCGCATGAGCATGTCGCTGAGCCGCCGCAAATCGAGCAGGCCGGTGGCGGCATCGGCCCGCGCGGCGCGCAGCAGCACGTGATCTGCCTGGTGCTTGCGCAGCACGTCGTAGACGAGATCGGTCGAGAACAGCACCTGACGGCGGCTCTTCTCTTCGCCGGTGTGGCGGCGCGCGATCAGGCCGGAGATGATCGCGCAATTGCGGAACGTGCGCTTCATCAGCGCGGATTCGGCGAGCCAGGCCTCGAGGTCGTCGCCGAGCATATCGGGGTCGAACAGCGCATTGAGATCGATCCGGCCGTCCCGGATCATGAAGGAGAGATCGCCGAGCGCCCAGATCGCCACGGCATATTCGTTGGCGACGAAGCCAAGCGGCCGCGCGCGGGCGCGCTCCAGCCGGCGCGTCAGCAGCATGCCGAGGGTCTGGTGCGCGAGGCGGCCCTCAAAGGGATAGCAGACGAGATAGTGCTTGTTGGCACGGGGAAAGCTCTCGACCAGGAGTTCGCGTACCGCCGGTACCCGCGAGACGTCCTTCTGCAGCGACAGCCAGTCGCGCACCTGCTCCGGCAAGCCGCCCCATGCGCGGCTGTCGTCGAGCAGGCGGCGCACGCGCTCGGCCAGATAGGTCGAGAGCGGGAACTTGCCGCCCATATAGGACGGCACCTTCGGGTCTTTGTCATGCGCGCGCGAGACATAGACCTGGTCCTCGACCAGGGTCTCGTAGCGCACCACCTCGCCTGAGAACACGAAGGTATCGCCCGGGCTCAAGCCTTCGATGAAGGCTTCCTCGATCTCGCCGAGCAGCCTGCCGCCACGTGCGATCACGCCGGTCGAGCCACCTGCCCTTCCTTGACCGCCGCCGCGCGAGCGCACCAGACGCACCTTCAGCATGTTGTCCTCGACGATGGTGCCGACATTCATGCGGTAGCTCTGCCGCACCTTCGGGTTGGCGACGCGCCAGCGGCCTTCCTTGTCCTGCTTGATGCGGGCGAAGCGCTCGTAGGTCTTCAGCGCGTAGCCGCCGGAGGCGACGAAATCGACGACGTCGTCGAAATCCTGCCGCGAGAGGTCGGCGTAGGGCGCAGCGGTGAGGATCTCGCGGTAGAGATCCTCGGAGAGGAACGGCTCGCCGCAGGCGCAGCCGAGCACGTGCTGGGCCAGCACGTCGAGCGCCCCGAGGCGCAGCGGCGGCGTATCCTGCGCGTTCTCCGCAATGGCATCGATGGCAACGCGGCACTCCAGCACCTCGAAGCGGTTGGCCGGCACCAGTACGGCGCGCGAAGCCTCGTCGAGCCGGTGATTGGCGCGGCCGATGCGCTGCATCAATCGCGAGGAGCCCTTGGGCGCGCCGATATTGACGACGAGATCGACGTCGCCCCAGTCGACGCCGAGGTCGAGCGATGAGGTGCAGACCACGCCGCGCAGCCTGCCCGCCGACATGGCGTCCTCGACCTTGCGGCGCTGGGCGACGTCGAGCGAGCCGTGATGCAGCGCGATGGCAAGGCCGTCGTCGTTCATGCTCCAGAGATTCTGGAACAGCATCTCGGCCTGGCTGCGGGTGTTGACGAAGACCAGCGTGGTCTTGTTCGCCTTGATCAACTCGTAGATTTCAGGAAGCGCGTGGCGCGCGCTGTGGCCGGCCCAGGGCAGCCGCTCGCGCGTATCGAGCATCTCGACCACGGGCGGTGCCGCTCCCCCGGCGACGACGATGTCGGCAGCGGCTTCCTTGCCGTCGGGCTGCGGCACCAGGAAGCGCGCGAGCTGATCCGGCTCGGCGACGGTCGCCGACAGGCCGATCGCCCGCATCTGCGGCGCGAGGCGCCAGAGCCGCGCGAGCCCGAGCGAGAGCAGATCGCCGCGCTTGGACGTCACCAGCGCATGCAGCTCGTCGAGCACGATGCGCTTCAGGGAGGAAAACAGGAACGGTGCGTCGTCGGAGGAGAGCAGCAGTGCGAGCTGCTCGGGCGTCGTCAGCAGCACGTCCGGCGGATAGCGCCGCTGCCGCTGCCGCCGTGACACCGGCGTGTCGCCGGTGCGGGTCTCGACCTTGATCGGCAGCGCCATTTCCGCGATCGGCCGCTCCAGATTGCGCGCGATGTCGACGGCGAGCGCCTTGAGCGGCGAGATGTAGAGCGTGTGCAGGCCGCCGGCGCGTTGCACGCTGCGGCCGGTGGAGACGAGATTCTTTCTCGCGCCCGCGTCTCGTTCGACCGGCTGCGCCGACAGCTCCACCAGCGTCGGCAGAAACCCGGCGAGCGTCTTGCCGGCGCCGGTCGGCGCAATCAAGAGCGCCGAGCGGCCCTCGCGCGCCTTCTCCAGCAGCGCCAACTGATGCGCGCGCGGCGACCAGCCACGGGCTGCGAACCACGCTTGAAAGCGATCCGGCAGCAGCGCGGCCGGCTCGGCCGGTGTTCGGAGGATACGGGGCGGCACAGCATGACAGGTAAGCCGCAGGAGTGGATTCGTCGAGGGGTGGCCCTCCCCGCCTGCGGCGAGAAGGGCAAGAGGTCTCACACCCCGGTCGGCACCTGGTCCAGAAATCCGGTCACGCTGCTGATGCGGCCGTCCCTCAGCACGGCAAAATCAGTGCCCTTGATCGGGCTGTCGGCACCATCGGGACCAAGTCCCCACGAAAAGCGGATGTGATCGCCGTAGCCGTCGGGCTGGCCGATCAGCTTGAATGTGAAATCGGGGAAGCGCTGCTGCACGCCCGCGATCAGCGCCTCGATGCCGTCCCGGCCGTCACCCCTCATCAAGGGATCGACATAGCTCGCATCCGCCGTCCAGCTTTCGCCGAGCAGCTCGCGGCGTCGGCCGGCGGTGCGCTCGTTCCAAAGCTCGATATAGCGATGGGCGATGGTGGTGGGGTCGGTCATGATGCTCTCCTTCGATGGCGCCGTATTCGGCTGAACGCGACTATCGAAGGTTTGCGCGCGCCGATCGATTACCTCGGAGGTCATCGGCGCGCGCAGGGGGATCGTGCAGGCGCTACTTCGCCGCCGTCACCATGATCTCGACGGTGTATTGCGGAGCGGCCAGCTTGGCTTCGACGGTGGCGCGCGCCGGGGTGTTGCCGGGCGACACCCAGGCGTCCCACACCGCGTTCATCTCGCCGAAGGTCTTCATGTCGGTGATGTAGATCGTTGCCGCGAGCAGCTTCGACTTGTCGGTGCCGGCCTTGGCGAGATGGCTGTCGATGGTCGCCAGGATATCCTGGGTCTGCTTCGTCACGCTTTCGCCGGCCGCCTTGTTCGCGACGACGCCGGCGAGATAAACGGTGTTGCCGTGCACGACGACCTGGCTCATGCGCGGACCGGTTTCAAAACGCTGAATGCTCATTGGGGATCTCCTGGTGGAATGGCGGCCCTGTCTAGCCCAGCACCTCGCGCTCTGCCACCCCGAGCACGCATGCATGGCCGGGCACGCATGCGTCGCGTGCGGCGGATGCGTCACAGCCGATGCATGCGTCGCTTTACGGAAACTGGCTGAAGAACGTCCAGATCGTCTCGGCACCGTCGATGTCAGCGTTCTGCGGCCCCAGCAGGCCGGCGGCGACCTTGGGGAAGCGGGCATCCGGAGAAAATCCGGGCACGCGGTGGCCGCCATGGTTGACGCGATAGAGCACCACGTCGTGTCCCCGGGGACAGCGTGAGGAGATCCGGGTGACCGTGGATTGATCCGCGGGCGCCCTGTCCGGCAAGTCAATCGTCTCGGCGTCATCGGTCTCGCAGCCATTGAGCCTGCGCCAGAACGCCAGCGTCTCGTCCGTCGACCAGAAGCCGTCTGCGGCAAAATAGCTCGCTCCGCGTCCACCGCCGTAGGGGACCAGCAGGTCGGCGGTGCCGTTCATGAGCAACATCGGGAGCGGCCGCGACGGATGGCAGGTGACGGCGGCCTCGTCATTGAGATTCATGATCACACTCGCGGCGGCCGCAAACAGATCGGCACGCGCGCAGGCCATGGTCATCGCCATGGCGCCGCCATTGGAGACGCCCGCGACGAAGACGCGCTTTGCATCCGCCGTGCCGTCGGCCACCAGCTTCTCGACGAGCTTCGCGATGAAGGCGACGTCATCGGTACCCGCCGGTGGTCCGCGCAGGGCAGGCCCCGCCTTCGTTCGTGCGTCCGCCCATGCATTGTTGAGCCCGTCCGGAAAGACCACGGCCAGGCCCTCGCGTTTTGCAACCTGCGGCCAGGCCGTCCGCGTGATCATGTCGGCGCCGCGCTGGGTCTTGCCGTGCAGCACGATCACGAGCGGCACAGACCTCTTGCCGGGCAGCTGCGCGGTGTACGAGCGCTTCACGCCGTTGACGTCGATCGTATCGGCGGATGCAACTGGAGCTGCCGCCAATGAAGCGGCCAGCGCCCCGACGTGCATCCATCGGCGCACGATCTAACCCACCGCTTTGGCGGCCGCACGGCCCGCATTGCGGCCCGAGAACAGGCAGCCGCCGAGGAACGTGCCCTCCAGCGACCGATAGCCATGCATGCCGCCGCCGCCGAAGCCGGCGGCTTCGCCGACGGCGTAGAGACCGGAAATGACACTTCCCTCTTCCCCGAACACGCGGGAGTCGAGATCGGTCTCGAAGCCGCCCAGCGTCTTGCGGGTGAGGATGTTGAGCTTCACCGCGATCAGCGGCCCATGCGCGGGATCGAGGATGCGGTGTGGAGAGGCGGTGCGGATCAATTTGTCGCCGATGTAGCGGCGCGCATTGTGGATGTTCATCACCTGCGCATCCTTGACGTAAGCATTGGCGATCTCGCGGTCGCGCGCCTCGATCTGAATCTTGACGTGCTCGAGCTTGAGGAGATCGCTGCCGGCGAGCTTGTTCATGGCCGCAACGAGATCCTCGAGCTTGTCGCGGACGATGAAGTCGACACCATGGCGCTTGAAGGCCTCCACCGGAGCCGGCGCGCCTTTGTTGGTGGCCCGGCGCAAGGTCATGCGCCAGCTCTTGCCGGTCAGGTCGGGGTTCTGCTCCGAGCCGGACAGCGCAAACTCCTTCTTGATGATGCTCTGGGTCAGGATGAACCAGGAATAATCATACCCCGTGGACATGATGTATTTGAGTTGGCCGAGCGTATCGGAGCCCGGGAACAGCGGTGCCGGAAGCCGCGTGCCCGTGGCGTCGAACCACATCGAGGACGGGCCGGGCAGGATGCGGATACCGTGACGCGGCCAGATCGGCGACCAGTTCTGGATGCCCTCGACATAGTGCCACATGCGGTCGCGGTTGATCAGCCGCGCGCCTGATTTCTCCGTGATGCCGATCATGCGGCCGTCGACATGCTCAGGCACGCCGGAGATCATGAATTTCGGCGGCTCGCCGAGCCGCTTCGGCCAGTTCTGCCGCACCAGGTCGTGATTGCCGCCGATGCCCCCGGAGGCGACGATCACAGCCTGCGCCTTGAGTGCGAATTCGCCGACCGTATTGCGGGAGGAGCTCTTGCCGCGCTCGATGGTGTCGGGCGCAAGGACGGCGCCACTGACGCCATCCACGGTGCCGTTGGTGACGGACAATGCATCGACGCGATGGCGGAACTTGAAGATCAATCGGCCACTCTTCACCGCCTCGCGCGCGCGGCGCTCGAACGGCTCGACGATGCCGGGTCCGGTTCCCCAGGTGACGTGAAAGCGCGGCACCGAATTGCCATGGCCCATCGCGTCGTAGCCGCCGCGCTCGGCCCAACCGACCACTGGGAAGATACGATGGCCCATCGCGCGCAGCCAGCCGCGCTTCTCGCCGGCTGCGAACGCGACATAGGCTTCCGCCCATTTGCGCGGCCAAAAGTCGTCATCGCGGTCGAATCCGGCGCTGCCGAGCCAGTCCTGCATCGCGAGCTCGAACGAATCCTTGATGCCGAGCCGGCGCTGCTCCGGCGAATCGACCAGGAACAATCCGCCGAACGACCAGAACGCCTGTCCCCCGAGCGACTGCTCGCCTTCCTGGTCCAAAACGATCACGCGCTTGCCCGCGTCCGCGATCTCGGTGGCGGCGACGAGGCCCGACAGTCCCGCACCGACGACAATGACGTCAGCCTCTTCAGCCATGCGCTTCCCCCATCATGTATTCCCCTGTCATTGCCCGGATTGAAGCCAGCGGTTGCAACCGAGATCAAGGGCGCGGCGCGTAAGACCTCATTAACTTGTTCCACTTTGGGAGAGAGACCCGCAGAGTGCAGCGCGGACGCAACACTGGATTTGAATTTGTTTTGAGCCAGCCGGGCTGCCTAGACAAAACCTCGGTTACGACAGACGCTAGCTTCGCATCACCACCTGACACGCAGATTCGAATACGACTGGGGCGGGGGACAATGAAGTTTCTGACCGGGTTGCTTGCGTCGGTTCTCCTGATCGCGGGCATGGGGGCTTCTCACGCGGTGGTTCGTATCGCGGATGACCGCGGCGGCCGGATTGGAACCTACGTCGACAAATACCAGGACCTGCGTCAATCAGGCGAAACCGTCATCATCGACGGCCTCTGCGCCTCGGCCTGCACCATCGTCCTCGGCGCCATCCCGCACGACCGGATCTGCGTCACCTCGCATGCGACACTCGGCTTCCACGCCGCCTGGGATTTCGGCTCCAACGGCCGCGCCGTCACCAATCCTGAAGCAACCCAGATGCTCTACGCGATGTATCCATCGCAGATAAGGCGCTGGATCGGCCAGCGGGGCGGGCTTACCCCACGGATGCTCTTCCTGAAGGGCAAGCAGCTCGCGGCCATGTACAAGCCCTGCTACCTGGACGCGCAGGCCTCGACGGCCAAGCCGTCACGCCGATCTGTCCCACAAGCGGAGCAACAGCCGGTCGAATCGGCTCGGGGGCAGCTCCTTCACTGATATTTGCGGCCTGACCAGATTTCTTACGCGCCGCCGGCGGCGTCTTGCCCGCCGGCGGCGTAGAGCCTATCTGAATGCCTGGGAACAGGGGCCGTTGCCCCGATCGTTGTCATGGCTCAACCACTGCATCCAACCCAGCGTCTATCGGACAATTCGCCCACTGCCGGCCGGACACCATCCGTGCTGCTGTGGGTTGGCGCGGCAACCGGCGGTCTCGTCGTGATCGGCGCGCTGGCGCTCTGGTTCCACTATGGCAGCCAGATGTTCTTCGAAATGATCAGGTCCGGCTTTGCCGCCTGCTTCTGACCTGCGACAGGAAGTTTCCCGCCCATGAGCTCCGCCACCCGTCCGCTGGTGATCGCGACCGCCTTCGCCGCAAGCCTCATCGTCGGGCTCCTGATCTTGTTCTGGACGATGGGCGGGGTCAGCAAGGTGGCGCAGCCGGCCGCGATTGGCGGCCCGTTCCAGCTTACCGACCAGAACGGCAAGGCCGTCACCGACAAGAGCCTCAAGGGCAAGCCGACCCTGATCTTCTTTGGCTACACCCATTGCCCCGACGTCTGCCCGACCTCGCTGTTCGAGATCTCGGAAGTGCTGCGCGCGATGGGCAAGGACGCCGACAAGGTCAATGCCATCTTCATCTCGGTCGATCCCGAGCGCGACACGCCGGCGACAATGAAGGATTATCTGTCGAGCTTCGATCCCCACCTCCAGGGCCTGTCCGGCGCTCCCGCCGAGACCGCCAAGGTCATCAGCTCCTACCGGGTCTATGCCAAGAAGGTTCCGACCAAGGACGGCGACTACACCATGGACCACACCGCGCTGATCTATCTGATGGACCGCGAGGGGCGGTTCGTTTCGCCGTTCAATTTGAAGCGGACACCGGAAGAAGCTGCTGCGGATTTGAAGCGGTATCTCTGAAAGCCCGATCCGGCAGCGCTTCCACGTCGTCATGGCCGGGCTTGTCCCGGCCATCCACGTTCTTGGGCGAGGTGAGAAAGTTCGAGGGTGTCCGGGACAGACAAGCCCAGGCATGACGGCTGAGAGACCCTTGACCACCCCGCATTCCGGGCTCGCGTTCCCGCCGGGATGGTCTATAAGGCCCTCCGATCCCAACGAAATTCGTTCATTTCCGGCCGATGGCTCCATCGCAACAGGCGAAATCGTCTAAATCTGCCCGTAGCTTGCTGACCGGGCTGGCCATCGGCGCCTGCCTGCTCACGGGACTGCCCGACGCCGAGGCGCAGGCTCCCGCCAAGCGGCCCCCAGCGGCGCCCCAGGCCACGCCGCAGGTCGCCCCCCAGGCGGCCCCGCAGGCCGTGCCCGGCTTCTGGGACCCGCGCCGGCGACCGGAGCGGCCGGACCTGTCGCGCCTGACCGTGATCCGCTTCCTGACCGAGACCGACTATCCGCCGTTCAACTTCACCGGCGCGGACGGCAATCCGGCCGGCTTCAACGTCGATCTCGCCCGCTCGCTTTGTGAGGAGATCAAGGTCACCTGCACCGTGCAGATGCGCCGCTTCGAGACCCTGGTCGACGCGCTCACCTCCAACAGGGGCGATGCCATCATCGCCTCGATGGCGGTGAGCCCTCAGCTGCGCGCCCGCGTCGACTTCACCGATCCCTATTACCGCGTGCCGGCGCGCTTCGTGTCGCGCAAGGACGCGGTGATGCCGGAGATCCGGCCTGAATATCTCGAGGGCAAGAAAGTCGGCGTCATCGCGGGCTCCGCGCACGAGGCGTATCTCAAGGCGATGTTCACCGACGCGGAGCTGCATGCCTATCCCAGTGACGACGCGATGCGCGCAGCTTTACGCAGGGGCGAGGTCGATTTCATATTCGGCGACGGCATCTCGCTGGCGTTCTGGATCAACGGCACCGATTCCGGCGATTGCTGCGCCTTCTCCGGCGGTCCCTTCGTCGAGAGCCGTTTCTTCGGCGAAGGGATCGGCATCGCCGTGCGCAAGGGCAACGACGTGCTGCGCCAGGCCCTGAACTGGGCGCTGTTCCGCGTCTGGGAGAAGGGTCGCTATACCGATCTGTGGCTACGCTATTTCTCGGTGAGCCCGTTTTAGTTTCGCCTCTCCCTCCGCCGTCATTGCTAGGAGCCCTTGCGACGAAGCAATCCAGGCCATCACCGCGGAAGTCGTCTGGATTGCTTCGCTTCGCTCGCAATGACGACGAAGGCGGCTGTGTCGCCTCACAAAATTGCATTCTGCCCGGAAATCGCTATTTTCCGCGGCCCGGAGGCCCCTGATGTCCGTTATCGATCTTGCCGCGAACCCGAGCGATCTTCGTGCGCTCGCCGAACAATCCAACGCCTGGCCGTTCGAGCAGGCGAAGGCCATTGTCGCGCGGCTGAAGAAAAGCCCGAAGGACGAGGTGCTGTTCGAGACCGGTTACGGTCCCTCGGGCCTGCCGCATATCGGCACGTTCGGCGAGGTCGCACGCACCTCGATGGTGCGCCACGCCTTCCGTGTGCTGACCGAGGACAAGATCAAGACGCGCCTGCTCGCCTTCTCCGACGACATGGACGGATTTCGGAAAGTACCCGACAACGTTCCCAACAAGGAGATGCTGGCGGAGCATCTCGGCAAGCCGCTGACGCGGGTGCCGGATCCGTTCTCCAACGAGTATCCGTCGTTCGGCCACCACAACAATGCGCGGCTGCGCGCCTTCCTCGACCATTTCGGCTTCGACTACGAGTTCGCGAGCTCGACCGACTACTACACGTCAGGCCGCTTCGACGCGACGCTGCTGAAGATGCTCGCGGCCTACGACAAGATCATGGAAATCATCCTGCCGACGCTGGGGCCGGACCGCCGCGCGACCTATTCGCCGTTCCTGCCGATCAGCAAGACCACAGGGATCGTGCTCCAGGTGCCGATGATCCGCCGCGACGTCGCCGCCGGCACCGTGACCTATGTCGATCCAGACACCAATCAGGAAGTTGAAACGCCCGTCACCGGCGGCAACGTCAAGTGCCAGTGGAAGGCCGACTGGGCGATGCGCTGGGTCGCGCTCGGCGTCGACTACGAGATGGCCGGCAAGGACCTGATCGATTCGGTGAAGCTCTCCGGCGCGATCGCCAGGGCGCTCGGCGCCACGCCGCCGGAAGGCTTCAACTACGAGCTCTTCCTCGACGAGAAGGGCCAGAAGATCTCGAAGTCGAAGGGCAACGGCCTCACCATCGACGAATGGCTGCGCTATGCCTCGCCGGAATCGCTGTCGCTGTTCATGTACCGCGAACCGAAGGCGGCCAAGCGGCTCTATTTCGACGTGATCCCGCGCAACGTCGACGATTACCAGCAGTTCCTCGACGGCTTTGCCAAGCAGGATGGCAAGCAGCAGCTCGGCAATCCGGTCTGGCACATCCACAACGGCAAGCCGCCGAAGGGCGACATGCCCGTCACGTTCCAGCTACTGCTGACGCTGGTGTCGTCGTCGAACGCGGAGAATGCCGAGACGCTGTGGGGCTTCATCGGCCGCTATCGCCCCGGCGTGAGCCCGCAGACGCATCCCAAGTTGGACGCGATGGTCGGCTACGCCATCAACTATTATCGCGACTTCGTCGCGCCGACGAAGCAGTTCCGGGTGCCGACCGAGACCGAGCGCGCCGCGCTCCAGGATCTGCGCGATGCGCTGTCGCAGCTTCCGCAGGAGGCATCGGCGGAAGACATCCAGAACGTCGTCTACGAGATCGGCCGCCGCGAGCCCTTCCTCGACCAGGTCAAGAAGGGCAAGGACGGGCGCCCCGGCGTCACGCTCGACTGGTTCAACATGCTCTACCAGGTGCTGCTCGGCCAGGAGAAGGGTCCGCGCTTCGGCTCCTTCGTCGCGGTGTATGGCCTCCAGAACGCCGTGAACATGATCGACGGCGCACTGGCGCGGAGCGCGTAGACAAGCGGCAAACTCGTAGCCCGGATGAGCGCAGCGATATCCGGGACGTCTCGAGCACCGCACCCGGATGTCGCTTTGCTCATCCGGGCCACGATGGGCCGACGCCTCAGATCGACTTCAGCACGTAGCGCCGGTTGTCCTTCTGCACCGGGCGCGCGTTCATCGGATAGAGCTTTGCGAACGCCGCAACGTCGGCGGCGGACACCTGGATTGGGGTCGTCAACAGCAGCCATTCGACCACTTCCGAGCAGGGCGGCGTCGTCAGCGAGCCGGGATAGCGGTAGTAGCTGAGCTGGGCCGGCAGCATCGCATGCGGATCGATGCCAGCATCGGCCTTCACCGCCGGACCTTCGCTCGCGGGCATTGTCTTGACGATCTTGCTGAACGCCGGGTTCTGCCGGCCTTCCGTCATCAGCACGCCGACCACGGCAAGACCGCCGGCTTCGTTGCGATGAACGAAGTGCGCTTCCATCGGAAAATTCTTGCCGCCGATCATGTGCTCGCTCGGGCGGTGGAAGTGCACCTGAAGCAGCTTGTACTTGGTGTCGCCGAGCGTGAGCGTGCTGCCTTCGCTGAAATTGAGCTGGATGGTGTGGCCGTTGTTGACGATGGTGTCGGCGCTCTTGCCCCAATTCAGCTTCAGCGCCGGCAATTGCGATTTCACCGTCGCCTCGATGTCGATCGGGGATTGCTGCAGGCCGATGCCGCAGGCCTTGTTCGCCGCGTCGAGGTCGCCCCATTTTGCCGGGCCACCGGTACCATCGTAGCTCCAGTGCGCACCTTCGGCGGCAAAGGCCGGTTTGCAGACCGGACAGAGCGCGAGACCGGCAAGGGCCTTCAATGCGTGACGACGATTCATGATCTTTCCCCAGAAATGTAGGTTTGCCCAAAATTGGCGCGGGGAACCTATGCGCGCGGAGTTCTGAGTCGCAAGCTCGTTGGAACCCGGACTCCGCGCGATCCTGCCCTTGAGATGAACGGGGCGTTTACTGGCTCGCCCAAATGATCTTCGCGACCCAAGCCACTTCGCCGGCCGCCAGTCGGCGCTCACTGTGAGTTGCACCGAGCGGCAGCAACTCCAGGCCTGTCGCGCTGCGGCGCTTCATCGTCGCGACCACGAGCTCGCCTGACGTCGTTTTCAGCAAGACCCGATCGCCGCCCCGGATTCGTGTCTCGAGTGAGACGAGGATGATGTCCCCATCTCGGTAGACCGGCATAAAGGCCTCGCCGGAGAGCTTCAGCCCGAAGCTGCGGCTGTCGTCGGCGGCCGGAAGCCTGATCGAGGTCCAGTCCTTGCCGGCCGGCGAGCCGGCGTCGTCGAACGCACCGCTCGCACCGGCGCGCGCGAAGCCGAGCAGCGGGACCATGCGGCTATCGCGGGCGTCGCCATCGTCGACCAATCGGGCGAAGGTCTCCATCGAGGCGTCGGTCGCCGCGAGTGCCTTCGCGATCGATTCGGTCGAGGGCCAGCGCGCGCGGCCCTCGGAGGTGACGCGCTTGGACCTGTTGAAGGTGGTGGGATCGAGCCCGGCGCGTTTGGCGAGCCCGGATGGCGACATGCCGGCTCGCGCCGCCAGCCGATCCAGCGCGCCCCAGATCTGGTCGTGGGTCAGCATCCTCTGCGCTTTGGCTTGTCTGACCATGGAAGGTCCAGCCCGTCGCAACTCAGGAAAACTATCCTCAAATCAACCGGTTTTCCGTTTTTCGCGCAAGAGGCCGCGGCCGAGGCGTTGTCAGGCCAAGTCGAGACCGGTTTGCGTCGCGAAAGCGCGTCAAAACAGGAGTTTGGAGTCCGCCCCAAATTTCATCGGAGCGGAGATGGCCGTAACCCTTGAGTTCGGAGGGGGCGGCCTTTACGGTCGCGCCGGGTTTTGAAGGACCCGTGCGAGACGAAAAACCCCAAGAGACTCAAAGAGCAAACAGGGCTGCGGAAGCGGTGGTCAAGATCTACAAAATCTGTCCGGCCTCGGCCTGGCGCGAAGCGGAACGGCAGGGTGTCTACAGGGGCAGCGCGGACGATTCGCGCGACGGTTTCATCCATTTCTCGACCGCAACCCAGGTGCCCGAGACCCTGCGGAAGCATTATTTCGGGCAGCGTGCGCTGTTCCTGGTCGAAGTCGACGGCGACGCGCTCGGCAGCGAATTGCGCTGGGAACGTTCGCGCAATGACGAGCTGTTTCCGCATCTCTATGGCGAGCTGGATGTCGGCGCGGTGCTCGCGGTGATGAACCTCAACATGCGCTCGGACGGCGGTCACGACGTTCCGGAGCTTGCCCCGTGATCCGCGCCTTCGACGCCTTGTCGCTGCCGGTGCTGCGCTGGCTCGATCCGGAGGATGCGCATCGCCTCGCGATCCAGGGCCTGCGCTTCCTGCCGCCCGTCAAGCCGCGCCCCGACGATCCCAAGCTCGCCGTGCGCGCCTTCGGGCTCAACTTTCCCAATCCGATCGGGATGGCCGCAGGCTTCGACAAAAGCGCGGAGGTGCCGGACGCACTGCTGCGGCTCGGCTTCGGCTTCGTCGAGATCGGCTCGGTCACGCCGAAGCCGCAAGCGGGCAACCCGCGGCCGCGGTTGTTTCGTTTGGAGCGCGACGAAGCCGTGATCAACCGCATGGGCTTCAACAATGACGGCGCCGAAGTTGCGCTGCGCCGGCTCGCCGCGCGCGCCCAGCACGGCGGCATCGTCGGCGTCAATGTCGGCGCCAACAAGGATTCGCCGGATCGCGTCGCCGACTACGTCAAGCTGATCGAGACCTTCGCGCCGGTGGCGAGCTATTTCACCGTCAATGTCTCCTCGCCGAACACGCCGGGCCTGCGCAACCTGCAGGAGGGCGCACTGCTCGACGATCTCCTCGCGCGCGTGATCGACGCGCGCGAGCGGGTGCGGCAGAAGGCCGGCGACACGCCGGTGCTCTTGAAGATCGCACCGGATCTGAGCCTCGCCCAGCTCGACGATGTCGTGCAGGTCGCGCGCTCGCGCCGGGTCGACGGCATGATCGTGTCGAACACGACCATCGCGCGGCCGAGCACGCTACGCGAGGAGATGCGTGCCAAGGAGCAGGGCGGCCTGTCCGGCCGGCCGCTGTTCCGCCTGTCGACACGCATGGTTGCCGAGACCTATGTGCGCGTCGAAGGCGCGTTCCCGCTGATCGGCGTCGGCGGCGTGGACTCCGGCGGCGCCGCGCTGATGAAGATCCGTGCCGGCGCCAGCCTGATCCAGCTATATTCCTCGCTGGTTTACAAAGGCCTCGGCCTCGTCGACGACATCAAGCGCGATCTCGCCTCGACGCTGCTCCGCACCGGGCGGGATTCTTTGTCCGAAATCGTTGGGGCCGATGCGGCCACCCTCACGGCGGAAGACTGGCCGGCCATGTAAGGCGGTCTCGTACCCCGGATGCAGCGTCCGGGACGCGAACATCTTCTCCTGCGCTCCGCCTACGGCTTCGAAAACGTCGCCCGGTACAGCGCCGGATAGCGCGCGCCCTGCAAGCCGCCGCGGGCGACGTAGAACGCGATCAGCGCGCTCCACAGTCCGGTATTGCCGAACGATTGCAGCGCCAGCCAGACGCCGAAAAAGATCGCGAGCGAAGCCAGCATCAGGTTGCGCATCTCCCGCGCCCAGGTGGCGCCGACATAGATCCCGTCGAAGCCGAAGGCGAACACGCCGGGGATTGGCGCGAGCACGATGAACGGCAGGAAGTCGCGCGCGGCACGGCGGACGTCCTCACTCGCCGTCATGCCATTGATCAGCGCGGGCCCGAACAGCGCGAACAGCACGGCGACGACCATTGCGAAACCGAGGCCCCAGAGCAGCACCAGCCTGGTCGAATCCGCAAATCCCCTGGCGTCGCGCGCGCCAAAGCTGCGGCCGCAGAGCTGCTGCGCCGCGTTGGCGAGGCCGTCGAGAAAGAAGGCGCTGACCAGGAGGAAATTGTTGAGCACGGAGTTCGCCGCCAGCGTGACGTCGCCGGCGCGCGCCCCCTTGGCGGTGAAGAACAGGAACACGGCGATCAGCGCCGCCGTGCGGATCATGATGTCGGAGTTCACCGCCAGCAGGCGCATCAGTTTTACGCGATCGAACAGCGTTGCGCGAGGGACGCTGAAACCTCCAGCGGCATAGCGGCGGCAGACGATCACGCCCAGGACGAAGCCGATCGTCTCCGAAAGCAGCGCGGCGATCGCAGCGCCGGCAATGCCGGTGTCGTAGACGAGCACCAGCAGGATCGTCGCCACCATGTTGATGACGTTGATGACGACCTGGAGCGCGAGGGCGGGATTGGCGCGGGCCTGCCCGACCAGCCAGCCGAGCACGACGTAATTGGCGAAGGCGAATGGCGATGACCAGATCCGGATCATGAAATAGGTTTTCGCCGCGCGCGTCACGCCTTCGCTGCCGCCCATCAGGTCGAACAGCACCGAGGTCAGCGGCAGTTGCAGCGCGATCAGCCCGGTGCCGATCAGGCCGGCAACGATGAAGCCGCGCACCAGGATCGCGGTCTGCTCGCGCGTCTCCCCGGCACCCAGCGCCTGCGCGGTGAAGGCGAGCGTGCTCATGCGCAGGAAGCCGAACAGCCAGAACAGGCAGTCGAAGATGACGGAGGCCATCGCGACGCCGCCGAGCAGCGCGGCATCGTCGAGCCGTCCGATCGCCGTGGTCGAGACCACGCCGATCAGCGGCGTGGTCAGGTTCGCGACCATCGCCGGTCCCGCGATGGCGAACACCTGTCGGGAGCTGATCCTGGGATGAACCGGTGCGTGCATGTCAGAACACCAGCACCATGCCGTCCTCTGCAGCGAGATGCTGCACCTCGCCCAGACGCGACAGCATATCCTCGCTCATATGGGTGAGGACGAGCCGCTTGGCGCCGATGTCGGGCAGATGCTGTTCCAAGGTCTTCAGGCTGAGATGGTTCTTGACCACCTTCTCGTACATGTAGGCTTCCGCGATGAAAAGGTCCGCGCCATGCGCCAGCGGAATGAGCGCCTCCGTCCATTCGGTATCGGCGCTGTAGGCAAGCGTGCGGCCCTCGGCCTCGACGCGATAGGCAAGGAAAGGTCCGCCGGACTCGCCGTGCACGACCGGATAGGGCGTCACCGTCACCGCGCCGAAGCTTTGCCTTTGCTCAGGCGCGAGTTCGATCACGTTCAGGTCGAACCGCTGTTTGGTCTTGGTGGAATGCTCGAACAGCGCTTCCATCACCTGGGCAAGCCGCGCCGCGATGCCTTGCGGACCCGCGATCGTCAACCGCCGCGTCCGCCGCGAGAATTGCGCGTCGAGCAGGACAAACGGTAGCCCGCCAAAATGGTCGCCGTGGAAATGCGTGATGAGGATGAGGTCGATCTCGTCGCGGTCGATCTCGAGCCGCTTCAGCGCCGGCAGAGCCGACGCGCCGCAATCGATCAGGAAATTGCTCTGGCGCCCCGAGACGTGGAAGCAGGTGTTGAGCCTGCCACCGGAGCCGAAGGCGTCGCCGCAGCCGACAAAGCGCAATTGCATCGGCTGCGGGCTCCCTGCGTATGATCCGGATTCAGCGTCGCGGCGTGCCGAAGACGCGCGAGAGCAGCCAGATCGGGATCACGATCACCGCGCCAAGCAGGAAGTAGCGCCACAGCCAGTTGATCGTGTCGAAGCCGAGATCCCAAAGGCGCTGGAACAGCAATCGGATGCTGTAGATGATGTTCCAGGGGTCGAAGCCGATCGCGGCCAGCACGACACCGACCAATATCGAGAGCAGGACCAGGCGAAACGTGACCGCCAGCGGGGAGCCGCCGAGAAAGCGGTGCAGGCCGTCGCTGCGGCCGGCCGGCAAATCTCTGACGTCTTGGACCATCGCAAACTCCTCAGGGGATTCGACCCCATTATAGGGCACGGCGAGGCACATGGGGAACCCGCAAGCGAGCGTCAATCGGGTTACGGGAGTTTAATTCGGGTAGCACGTTAGGCTTTGATTTGGGCAAGCTGCCGGCCACGAACTCGGTCACCTCTCCCGCTTGCGAGAGAGGTCGGCGCAGAGCGCCGGGTGAGGGCTTTCTCCTCTGGGGGATTGTCCCATCGCGGAGACAACCCTCTCCCCACCCCTCTCCCGCAAGCGGGAGAGGGAGCGCATCTACACCTTATCGACAATCGAGCGCTCTCATAACACGCTCTCACGCCTCAATCTCCGCCGCCTCGGCCTTCAGCATCTTCTCCAGCGTTTCCAGCCGGTCAGCCTCGCGCGGCGGCTTGTCCCAGCGCAAGCGGCTGATGCGGGGAAAGCGCATGGCGACGCCGGATTTGTGCCGCGGCGAACGCTGCAGGCCCTCGAACGCGACCTCCAGCACCAGCCCCTTGTCGCTCTCGTGCACGACATGACGCACGGGGCCGAACTTTTCCGTGGTGTTGCGGCGGACGAAGCGGTCGATCTGGAGCAGCTCCTCGTCCGTGAAGCCGAAATAGGCCTTGCCGACCGGCACCAGCTCGTCGCCCGTCTCGCCCTCGGTCCAGACGCCAAAGGTGTAGTCGGAGTAGTAGGACGAGCGCTTGCCGTGGCCACGCTGCGCATACATCAGCACGGCATCGATGATGTGCGGATCGCGCTTCCACTTCCACCACTGGCCCTTGGGCCGCCCCGGCAGATAAGGCGCATCGCGCCGCTTCAGCATCACGCCCTCGACGGCGTCCGCATCGGCGCCGGCACCTGCGCTCGCCGGATCGGCGCGCGCAGTGGTCAGCGCATCCCAGCTCGTGAAAGGGACGGTAGGCGACAGGTCGATCCGGGGATCGTCGAGCTTCCCGACAAATCTCTCCAGTCGTTCACGTCGCTCGGCAAACGGCAGCTCGCGCAGATCGTTCTCGTCATCGCCAAGCAGATCGTAGGCGCGAAGGTGAATCGGAAATTCCTTGATCAGCTTCGGCGAAACGACCTTGCGGTTGAGGCGCTGTTGCAGGACGTTGAAACTCTGCACGCGGCCTTCGCGCAGGATAAGAAGCTCGCCGTCGATCGCGCCGGGCAGGCGCAGCGACGGCACGAGATCCGGAAAGCTGCCCGTGATGTCCTCGCCGGTGCGCGAATAGAGCCGCGCATTGATGCGGCCGCGATCGTCGCGGCCGGCCACTGCCTGCACGCGGATGCCGTCCCATTTCCATTCGGCGATGTAGTCGGCGGGATCGAGTGCCGCGAAATCCGTGTCCTCGATCGCATGCGCCAGCATCACGGGCCGGAACGGCGCGGGATCGCGATTGACGGGCTTTTCGGCGCGGCCCTCCAGCCAGGCGAACAGGTCGAGATAGGGCGGCGAAAGCCCCGGCCAGATCAGCTCGACCTCGTGCGGGTCCTTGTCGCCCAATGCTGCGGCGGCAGTCTTGGCAAGGCGCGCGGAGATGCCGATGCGCAAGCTTCCGGTGACGAGCTTCAGCAGCGCCCAGCGGCCGGTCTCATCGAGCTCGTCGAGCCAGCGCTCGAGCTGTTTCGGCAACTCCGTCTTTCCGAGCGTGCGCAGCGTGGTGACGACCTCGGTGAGCGTCGGGGGCGGCGGGTGGTTGTGGGCGGCCAACGCGGCCTTCGGCCACATCAGCGCCACCGTCTCCGAGAGGTCGCCGACATAATCGTAGCTCAGGCCGAACAGCACTTCGTCGGTGCGCGCCGCAATGAGATTGCGGATCAGCGCCGGCTTGGCGTGCTTGAAGCTGAGCGCGCCAGTCAGCGCCGCCAGCGCATAGCCGCGGTCGGGATCGCCGACCTCGCGGAAATAGCCGGTGATCAGGCGAAGCTTGTTGTTGCGGCCGGGCTCATAGGCGAGACGGTCCAGCAGTTCGGCGAAGCGGTTCATGCCTCGGCCTCGTCTGGAATCGGCGCCTCGCTCTCCTCCTCGTCGCCATAGCCGACGAGATCGAGCGGCCGCGCTTTCAGGCCTTTGCTCTGGCACCAATGCACCAGCGCGTCTTCCTGGCCGTGGGTGACCCAGATCTCGCCTGCGCCGGTCGCGCCGATCGTGGCGGTGAGGCCGTCCCAATCGGCGTGGTCGGAGATCACCAGCGGCAGTTCGACACCGCGCTGCCGCGCCCGGGCCCGCACACGCATCCACCCCGACGCGAAAGCGGTGACCGGATCGGGAAAGCGCCGCGTCCAGAGATCGGAAGTCGCCGACGGCGGGGCCAGCGTGATGGTGCCGGCGAGCGCCGCCTTCTTCATGCCCTTCACCGGCCTGAGCTCGCCGAGCTCGATGCCGCGGTTCTGGTAATACTCGGTGATCTTCTCCATCGCGCCATGCAGGTAGATCGGCGCGTCGTAGCCGGCTTGGCGCAACAGCGCGATCACGCGCTGGGCCTTGCCGAGCGAATAGGCGCCGACCAGATGCGCGCGCTCCGGAAACAGGGCGACGGACGCGAGCAGCTTCTTCACCTCGTCGCTCGCATCGCCGTGCCGGAACACCGGCAGGCCGAACGTCGCCTCGGTGATAAAGACGTCGCATGGCACCAGCTCGAACGGCGGGCAGGTCGGGTCAGGCGCGTCCTTGTAGTCGCCGGAGGCCACGATGCAGGTGTCCTTGCAGGTCACGGCGATCTGCGCCGAGCCCAGCACATGGCCGGCCGGGTGAAACTTGACTCTGACGTCACCGAGCCGGATGTCCTCGCCATAGCGGATTGCTTGCGTCGATCCGGCAAAGTTCTCGCCGTAGCGCAGCCGCATCATGTCGAGCGTTTCCTGCGTCGCCAGCACGGCGCCGTGGCCGGCGCGGGCATGATCGGAATGACCGTGGGTGATCACGGCGCGCTCGACCGGGCGGACAGGGTCGATATGGAAGCCGCCGGGCTTGCAGCACAAACCGGCAGCAACTGGCAGCAGGATGTCTTGGGGGCGCATGGTGGTCATATAGGGAGCGGCCGCCCCAAATGAACCCGTCATGCGCGGGCTTGACCCGCGCATCCATCCTTCTAAAGAGTTTCACTTTTGATGGATTGCCGGGTCAAGGCCGGCAATGACGGGTCCCGGTTCCTCGATGCCCCTGCGCCTGTTCCAGTCCTCTGGCGATCTCATGGCCGATCGCCGTTTTGAGTTCGCGCGCGACCTCCAGCTCAAGGGCGATCTGCCCGCGGCCGCGGACCTGTTGGAGCAGGCGCTCGAGCTTGCGCCGAACTTCACCTCGGCCTGGTTCACGCTCGGCGAGATCCGCCACCAGCTCGGCGACCGCGAGAAGGCGATCGCCGCGTTCCGGGAAGCGCTCCGATCCGATCCCGACGATCAGCACGGCGCCGGCTTGCGTCTGATGCGGCTTGGCGATGCAGAGATGGCGGAGATGCCAAAGGCCTATGTGCAAGCCCTGTTCGATCAATACGCGCCGCGCTTCGAGCATACGCTGATCAACGATCTCGGCTATCGCGCCCCCAGCCTGATCTTCAAGGCGGTGCTGGCCGCGCGCGGCGCCGCGAAGAAGCCGGCCTATTTCAAACGCACCATCGATCTCGGCTGCGGCACCGGCCTTGCGGCGGCCGCCTTCGCCAAGCAGGTCGATCATTTCATCGGCATCGATCTATCTCCCGGCATGATCAGGGAGGCGCGCGCCACCAATCTCTATGCCGAGCTCGAAGTTGCCGACATGATCGAAGGCTTGCGCGGCAAGGCAGACGCGAGCGCGAACCTCATCATCGCCGCGGACGCCTTCGTCTATCTCTCCGATCTCGCGCCGGTGCTCACCGAAGCCCGCCGCGTGCTCGAGTCCGGCGGCGTGCTCGCCTTCACGCTGGAGACGCACGATGGCAGCGGCATCGTTCTTGGCGAAGGCCTGCGTTATGCCCATTCCGCGGAATATGTCCGCGGCGCGATCGCCAAGGCAGGCCTCAAGCTGCTGACGCTGGAGCCGGCCTCGCCGCGCATCGAGAACAACGAGCCGGTGCGCGGCCTCGTCGTCGTCGCCGAGAAAACTTGAGTCTAGGCGCTGGATTCAAAGCGATTTCAGCGTCATTGCGTCGCAAAGCTGCGACTTCCCACTTGCAGGCCGAGCTGCGATGTCAGCACAATGCTCTCGCTAGGGAGAAACAAATAATGACGAAGAATCCATCGCGGCGCGATTTCAGCGCCGCCGCGCTCGCCACCATCGCTGCATCCACCTTGCCGGCGCCTTATGTCTGGGCCGCAGAGAAGAAATACGATGCGGGCGCCAGCGACACCGAGATCAAGATCGGGCAGACCGTGCCGCATTCCGGCCCCGGCTCGCTCTACGGCGTGCTCGGGCGCATCGGCGAAGCCTATTTCCAGATGCTGAACGAGAAGGGCGGCATCAACGGACGCAAGGTCAAGTTCCTCACCATGGACGACGCCTACAGCGCACCGAAATGCGTCGAGGCGACGCGGCGCCTGGTCGAGCAGGAAGAGGTGCTGGCGCTCTATGGCTCGCTCGGCACCGCGCCGCAGACCGCCGTGCACAAATACCTGAACTCCAAGGGCGTGCCGCAGCTGCTGCTCAACACCGGCGCATCGAAATGGAACAACCCGAAAGAGTTCAAGTGGACGATGGCGGGGCTGCCGCTCTATCCGACCGAGGCCCGCATCCTTGCCCGGCACGTCGTCAGCGTGAAGCCGAATGCCAAGATCGGCATCCTCTATCAGAACGACGATTTCGGCCGCGACTTCCTGGGACCGTTCAAGAAGGTGCTGGCCGATGCCGGCGGCACCGCTCAGGTGATCATGGAGCAGACCTACGATCTCACCGAGCCCACCGTCGATTCCCAGCTGATCAACCTCTCGAAATCCGGCGCCGACGTCTTCTACAACATCTCGACCGGCAAGGCGTCGTCGCAGTCGATTCGCAAAGTGGCCGAGCTCGGCTGGAAGCCGCTGCAGCTTCTTTCCGCCGGCTCGACCGGCCGCTCGATCCTCAGTGCCGCGGGCCTCGAGAACGCCACCGGCATCGTCGCCATCCGCTACAACAAGGAGGTCGGCCTGCCCAAATGGGAGAAGGACCCCGACGTGATGGCGTTCGAGGAACTGCGCAAGAAGTACACGCCGGCGATCGACCCCGACAACACCATCGCCTTTGCCGGTTACGGCCAGGCCGTGACCATGGGCGAGATCCTGCGCCGCTGCGGCGACGAGCTGACCCGCGCCAACGTGCTGAAGCAGGCCTCGACGCTCGCGGGCTTCCATTCGCCCTACTTCCTCGATGGCGTCACCTACAGCTACACGCCCGAGGACTACACGCCAATGAAGACGCTCTTCATCTCCACCTTCACCGGCAAGGACTGGGACATCTCCGACAAGCCGATGTCGGAATAGTCAGGGGGCGCGAGGCGAGCGCCGCCGTCTCTTCCCTTCTCCCTTGTGGGAGAAGGTGGCGCGAAGCGCCGGATGAGAGTTTGCTTCAGCAAACTCACATGTGAAAGGTGACTCGCCGAGAGAGACCCCCCACCCGTCTCGCCGCTCCGCGGCGAGCCACCCTCTCCCACAAGAGGAGAGGGTAAGAGCGCATCGACTGCAATTAACCCAACCGATACGCAGCCTTCGCATTCACACCAAAGGCCTTGTCCCGCACGCGCGGGCCAAGCCTCGCCAGACAGGTCTCCAGCGCGGTCTTGATCTCGCCGTAACTTCCCGCAAGCAGGCACACTGGCCAGTCCGAGCCGTAGATCAGCCTGTCCTCGCCAAAACATCTTGCCGCGTGCTCGACGAACGGAAACAGCCGCTCGGCATCCCAGTCGTTCCAGACAGCTTCGGTCGCCAGGCCCGAGATCTTGCACCAGACATTGCCGCAAGCCGCAAGCGCCGCGATGCGATCGGTCCATTCGGCGCTGCCGCCATCGGCGATCGGCGGCTTGGCAGCGTGGTCCAGCACGAACCGGGCCTGCGGAAAGGCCTGCGCGGTTGCGATCGCGGCCGGCAGCTCGCGGGTGCGGACGAGGAGATCGTAGGCGAGATCGCGGGCGAAAACGGCCGTGAGGCCGCGTTGCACATCCTCGCGGAGCAGCCAATCCGGATCGGCTTCATCATGGACCTGGTGACGAATCCCCACCAGCCTGCCGCCGCCGGGCAAAGCGCGCAGGCGATCAAGCGTTTCGTCGAGGGCGCCGTCCGTCAGATCGGCCCAACCGACGACGCCGATGACGAAGGGATTTTCGTGCGCGATGTGCAGGAACTCCTCGGTCTCCGCAAGCGCGGAGCGGCATTGCACCAGAATGCTTGCGTCGATGCCGTTGGCCTTCATGAGCGGCGCGAGATCGGCGGGACCGAAGGCGCGACGGATCGGCGCAAGCTCGTCCACCTCCATCCAGGGATAATCGGCCCGTGCCGGATCCCAGAAATGCTGGTGGCCGTCGATGATCATGCCTTACACCCCGCCTGGCAGCGGTGCCCGCGCATCGACGAGCTCTCGTGCGCGCAGCTCCTGCCAGAACGCCGGCGGCACCGCTCGCTCCGACATCGCGATGTTGTCGACCACTTCCGCTTCATTGCGCGCGCCCATCACGGCCACCGTCACGGCCGGATGCGCCATGCAGAACTGGAGCGCGGCAGCCTTCAGATCGGTGCCGTGCTTGCGGCAGAGCTCATCGAGCGCGAGTGCGCGCGCAACGAGTCCCGCGTCGGCATCCTGATAGTTGAATTTCGCGCCCGTGTGCGGATTGGCCAGGATGCCGCTGTTGTAGATGCCGCCGAGCAGGATGCCTATGTTCCTGGTCTGGCAGAGCGGAAACAGCGCATTCAGCGCGCCCTGATCGAGCAGCGTGTAACGCCCGGCGAGCAGGAAACAATCGACCGGCACGACCTCCGCGAAGCGCACCAGCATCTCCGACTGGTTCATGCCGGCGCCGATCGCCTTGACCGTGCCGTCCTCACGCAGGCGCTGCAGCGCGCGGAACGCGCCAGCGACGGCATCGTCATAATGGTCATCGGGATCGTGCACCAGCAGGACGTCGACGCGGCCGAGCCCGAGGCGCTCCAGGCTCTCCTCGACCGAGCGCATCACGCCGTCATGGCTGAAATCGAACACCGGGCGCTCGCGCGTCGTCCCCTTGTAGTGCTCGTCCTCGGCGGCAGCGCTCTCAGGCGCGCGCAGCAGACGACCGACCTTGGTCGAGATGACGTAGGAGTCGCGCGGCTGCTGCCGCAGAAATGCGCCCAGCCGCCGCTCGGCAAGACCAAAGCCATAGAGCGGCGCGGTGTCGAAGAAGCGCACGCCGAGCGACCAGGCCCGCTCGACCGTCGCTTGTGCATCGGCATCGCTGACCGGCGCGAACAATCCGCCGAGCGGGGCGGAACCGAGGCCGATTGAGGTGACATCGAGCGCGCCGAGCCGCGAGCGTTTCATTTCATTGCCTTCCAGCAGTCTTCTTCCGGAAGAGATCATCTCTCCCGCTTGCGCAAACCGCAAGCGGGAGAGGCATGCAGGAGCGCAGGGCTGGCGGCGCGCCTACTTCAACATCTGTGCGACGTTGTCCTTGGTGACGAGATCGAGGCCGGTGTAGACGATCTCCGGCACTTTCTCGCCCTTCTTGATGGCGAGCAGCGTGTCCATCGCCTTCTCGCCCATCTCGAACGGACGCTGGCCGACCAGCGCATTGGCATAGCCGTCGCGCAGCAGCTCGAGCTGCATCTTCAGCGTGTCGGCAACGACAAGCGTGAACTTGCCGGAATCGATGTCCTTCTTGTTCCGGGAGGCGAACGCCTTGAAGCCTTCGGGCGCGAACATCGGCCAACCGCCGATCGGAACGATGGCGGCGAGGTCCGGCGTTGCCGTACGCATGTCTGTCATCTGCTGGACCGCGAGCGCGGGATCGTCGTTGCAGAAGGTCGGGGAGCCCGCGACCTCGGTCCATTTCGAGCCCTTCAGTGCCTCGCGCACGCCGTCGACGCGCTCGGCGAGATTCTTGGCGCCGGGACCGCCCGAGACCATCGCGTATTTGCCGCCGTCGGGCCGCATCTTCAGCAATTGCTTGCCGAGGGCGACACCGAATTCCTTGTTGTTGGTGCCGATATAGGCGATGCGCTTGGAGCCCGGTGCGTCGGCATCGAAGGTGATGACGGGAATGCCGGCCGCGGTCGCCGCCTCGATCGACTTGGTCATGGCCGCGACGTCGGCGACCGAGATGGCGAGCCCGTCGACCTTCTGGGTAACGAAGTCCTGGATGATCTGGGCCTGCGTCGCCGGCTCATGCTCCACCGGCCCCTTGTAGATGCACTCGATATTGCCGAGCTCCTTGGCACGCTTCAGGCAGCCGTCGCGGGCGAAGTCGAAGAACGGATTGTTCATCGCCTTCGGCACGATGACGAAGCGATAGTTCGCGGCGAACGTCGGCGTAGCCATCATCGCAACCGCGATGCCGGCAAGAAGAAGTTTCCTCATGGTCTCCTCCACCCTTGTCTAGCGCCCGTCCTTTCGAGCTGCGTCCGGGAAGCGGACAGGCGGCATTTTCGTTACCCTCCCGGAACGACGTCACTTTCAGATCATCCGCGAGCGGATGCGATCGACCAGCACGGCCAGGATGATGATCACGCCAACCAGCGTCTGCTGCCAATAGGAGCTGACCTGCGCCAGCACGAGACCGTTGCGGATCACCTCCAGCAGCACGCAGCCGACGATGGCTCCGAGCGGGCCGCCGATGCCGCCAGCGAGATTGGCACCGCCGATCACCGCCGCGGCGATCACGTTGAGCTCGTATGAGGTCGCCATATTGGCCGGTGCCGATCCAAGCCAACCGGAAATGATGATGCCCTGGAGACCGGCGGCGAGCGCGCAGATCACGTAGACCTCGATCTTCACACGCACCACCGGAATGCCGGTGAGCTCGGCTGCCTTCTCGTTGCCGCCGAGCGCGAAGACGTGGCGGCCGAACGAGGTGTGATGCAGCACCACCGCCATCGCCAGCGCGAGGATCACCAGATAAATGAAGGGCACGGGCACGCCGAGGACGTCGCCCGAGGTTGCTGCGTAGAAGTAATCGGCGTCCGGCCCGCCCGGGAAGCTGCCGCGACCATTGGAGACGACGTAGCCGAGCCCGCGCACGATCGACAGCATGCCGAGCGTCGTGACGAAAGGCGACAGGCCGAGCATTGCGATGCAGAAGCCGTTGACCAGGCCGGCGACCAGCGCGACGCCGAGCCCGGCGAGGATCGAGACCAGCAGGATCAGTCCGGGCACGTTGGCAACAACGGTCTTGCCGTCGGCCGCCATGTGCACGAACAGCGCGCCCACCGGCGAGCCGGGCGCCGACAACTCGGTCATCACCATCGAGGTGATCATGGCGGAGAAGCACATCATCGAGCCGACCGACAGGTCGATGCCGCCGGTGATGATCACGAAAGTGACGCCGAGCGTCGCAATGGCGATGAAGGAGAAGTTCTTCGCCACGTTCTGCATGTTGCCTTCGGTGAAGAAGTACGGGCTGGCGAAATGCATGATCACCAGCAGCACGGCCAGCGCGAGCAGGACATAGCCGGTCTGGGAGGCGAAGATACCGCGCTGCCACCATCTGATCTTGCCGACATTGGAGAACGTGATCGGGGATTCCATGGGCATAGCCATCACGCCGCCTCCTTCGCGCCTGTGATGAGGGCGGTGATCTCCTCAGGCGATGTCTGGTGGATCGGCTTGTCGGCCCGCTTCTCGCCGCGGCGCATGACGACGACGCGGTCGCACACCGCGAACACGTCGGGCATGCGGTGCGAGATCAGCATGACCGCGACGCCCTGCTCCTTCAGCCGATGGATCAGGCCGAGCACCTGCTCGACCTGGCGCACCGAGATCGCGGCGGTCGGCTCGTCCATCATCACGAGCCTGGCGTTGGACAGCCGCGTCCGCGCGATGGCGACCGCCTGGCGCTGGCCGCCCGACATCTGCTTGACGAGATCGTCGGGGCGCGTCTCCGAGCGCAGCTCGCCAAACAGCTCCAGCGCGCGCACAGCCATCGCCTTGTGGTCGAGCAGGGCTATGGGTCCGAATTTGCGCTTCAGCTCGCGGCCGAGGAAGACGTTGGCTGCTGCCGTCAGGTTGTCGGCCAGCGCAAGGTCCTGATAGACGACCTCGATGCCGACCGCGCGGGCATCGACCGGACGGTTGAAGTGGACCGCGCTGCCGGCAAAGCGGATCTCACCATGGGACGGGCGGAAATTGCCGGCGATGATCTTGACCAGCGTCGACTTGCCCGCGCCGTTGTCGCCCATCAGGCCGACCACCTCGCCGGGCAGTATCTGCATGTCGACATCGTGCAGCGCGCGGATCGCGCCGAACTCCTTGCCGATGCCGTTCAGCTCGAGAACCGGTGTTGCGTCCGTCTTTGCCATCAGCGGTCTTCCTCAGACATAGCGGTTGACGAGGGATTCCAGATATTCCTGCCGGCCCGAGCGCGGCTGCGGGTCGAAGCCGGGACTCATGGCACGGTCGGCGAGATCGGCGAGCGAGCGCTGGCCGCCGAGAATGGCGCGACCCTCGGGGCTGGCCCACCCGTCGTAACGCTTGGCAAGCGGCTCGGTGAGGACGGCGGCATCGATCATGTCGGCAGCGGCGAGGAAGGCACGCGTGCAAGCATCCATCGAGCCGACATGGGCATGGATCAAATCGTCGGGATCGATGGACTGACGGCGGATCTTGGCATCGAAATTGAGCCCGCCCGTGGTGAAGCCGCCGCGGTTCAGGATCTCATGGAACACCATCGCCAGCTCCGCTACGTTCATTGCGAACTGGTCGGTGTCCCAGCCGAGCAGATCGTCGCCCCGGTTGATGTCGAGCGAGCCGAAGACACCAAGCGCCTCGGCGAGCGCGACCTCGTGATGGAAGGAGTGGCCGGCGAGGATGGCGTGGTTCTGCTCGATGTTGAGCTTGACGTCCTTGAGGAGATCGTAGCGCTCGAGGAAGCCGTAGCAGGTGGCGACGTCGAAATCATATTGATGCTTGGTCGGCTCCTTCGGCTTCGGCTCGATCAGGATCGGTCCCTTGAAACCGATCTTGTGCTTGTGCTCGACGACGAGCGAGAGAAAGCGGCCGAGCTGGTCGAGCTCGCGCTTGAGGTCGGTGTTGAGCAGCGTCTCGTAGCCCTCGCGCCCGCCCCACAGCACGTAGTTCTCGCCGCCGAGCCGGTGCGTCACCTCCAGCGCGGCGCGGACCTGGCCCGCGGCATAGGTGAAGATATCAGGGTCCGGATTGGTCGCGGCGCCCGCCATGTAGCGGCGGTGTGTGAACAGGTTTGCGGTGCCCCAGAGCAGGCGTACCTTTGCGGAGACCATCTTCTGTTCGAACAGATCGGCGATCGCGTTGAGGTTGGCGACGGACTCCGCGAGCGTGGCGCCTTCCGGCGCCGCATCGACGTCGTGGAAGGTGAAGAAGGGCACGTCGATCAGGCGGAACAGATCGAAGGCGACGTCAGCCTTGGCGCGCGCCATCGCCATCGCGTCGGTGCCGCGATGCCACGGCCGCAGGAACGTCTCGCCGCCAAAGGGATCGCTGCCAGGCCAGCACAACGAATGCCAATAGCAGACCGCAAAGCGCAAATGATCCTCGAGCCGGCGGCCATGCACGAGCCGGTCCTTGTCGTACCAGCGGAAGGCGGCGTGTCCCGCATCCTTGCCGCCGAAGGCGACGGGGGCGCTTGCTTCGAAGAATTTGGCTGACGCGTTCACTCAGGCAGTCTCCTTCAATGCGGGGTAGAGCGCGCGCCAGCGCCGATAGGCCTCGTCATAGGCCGCAACGACGGAGGAGCGGGGCGTGAAGGTCGCGAGCCGCCGCGGACGGGTGCAAACCTCCGCTGCGTCTTCGCCGGTCGCGGCGATGCGGCCGAGCCGTGCGGCGCCGAGCGCGGCTCCGACCTCGCCTTCCTCGATGCGGTGGACGGGAATGCCGAGCACATCGGCGCAGATCTGCGCCCACAGCGGTGAGCGCGAGCCGCCGCCGACGAGATCGAGTTCAGTGACCGGCCCGCCTGCCGCGCTCAGCGCCGTCAGATTGTCGCGCGCGGCGAAAGCGACCCCTTCGAGCACGGCCTGCACGATCTCGCCGCGCCCGGTCGCGCCGCGCAAGCCGACGAAAGCCCCGCTCGCGGCGGCATCGTTGTGCGGCGTGCGCTCGCCGTCGAGATAGGGCAGGAATCTGATCGGGCTTGGTCCATCGACGCGCTCGCCGAGCGGCGCCAGGAGCGCCGCGGCCGGCGTCTCCATCACGCCGGCGAGCCAGGCGAGCGAGGCCGCCGCCGACAGCATCACGCCCATCTGGTGCCAGAGGCCGGGCAGCGCGTGACAGAAGGCATGCACGGCCGAAGCCGGCGCTGGTGCGAAGCGGTCGGTGACGCGGAACACGACGCCGGACGTGCCCAGCGACAGGAAGGCGTCGCCCGGCGCAATAGCGCCGAGCCCGATCGCGCTCGCGGCATTGTCGCCGGCGCCGCCCGCAACCACGACATCTTTCGCCATGCCCCAGCGCTGCGCGAACTCCGGCGCGAGCACCGCGCTCACCGCGCTGCCCTCGACCAGGCGCGGCATGTGGTGCAGATCGAGCCCGGTGGCGTGCAGCAGCAGGGCCGACCAGCGGCGCAGGCCGACATCGAGCCACAGCGTGCCGGCTGCGTCCGACATGTCCTCGATCATCTCGCCGGTGAGGCGATAGCGCACATAGGCCTTCGGCAGCAGCACCTTCGCCACGCGGTCGAAGATTTCGGGTTCATGCCGCGCGACCCACAGCAATTTCGGGGCGGTGAAGCCGGGCATCGCCAGGTTGCCGGCGATCGTGCGCAGCGAAGGACAGCGCCGCTCCAGGGTGGCGCATTCGGCCTGCGAACGGCCGTCGTTCCAGAGGATGGCCGGACGCAGCGGCCGGCCGTCCTCGCCGAGCAGCGTCGCGCCATGCATCTGACCTGACAGCCCAATGCCACGAACCTGCGCAACCTGGCGCGGCTGGCGCGCGGCGAGATCGTCGACCGCGCCGATCGCTGCATCGACCCAGGCGTCCGGATCCTGCTCGGACCACAGCGGCACCGGATGCGACAGCGTGAGCTCGCGCGCCGCCGTCGCGAGAACCGCGCCGGCTTCGCCCACGAGCACCGCCTTCACACCGGACGTGCCGATGTCGATCCCGAGATACACGCTATCCTCCCTTCGCCTGCCGCGGTGCGCGATCTTGTGTCGCTTTCCCCGCAACGGGCTATTCGAAATCCACCTGCCGCTAAGGCAGATTGTCCCGCATCACGATGTCGATCCTGATCTTCTCCTGTTCGCGCAAGATCGGTTCGCCGCGGGCGAGCGCCAGCAGCACGCGCACGGCAGCGCGCGCTTCATGTCCGGGGTTCTGCGAGATCGCGGCATCCATCACGCCCTGCAGCAGCAATCGGCGCGTCAGCGCTGTGACGTCGTGGCCGACGAACACCACTTGCTTTTCGCGACCGACTTCGCTCAACGCCCTCGCGACGCCCTGCGTGCCGGCACCGACGTTATAAAGACCGACAATGTCGTCATGGCGGCCGAACAGCCGCGCCAGCATTTGCTCCGAACGATCGTCCTCGTCGCGCCCTTCCAGGACCGGCAGCACGCCGAGATCGGGGAATTCCGTCGCCATCACCTGGTTGAAGCCGAAGATGCGCTCGGCATGATCGCGCAGGCCCTGCGATCCCGCGACGATCGCAACCTTGCCGGACCTTTGGCCGGCCAGCCGCCCGACCAGCGCGCCCGCCGTGCGGCCCGCGGCAATGTTGTCGATGCCGACATAGTGGTGACGGCGCGAGGACGGCACGTCCGAGACCAGCGTCACCACCTTGGTGCCGGCATCGACGAGATCGTTGATGGCGGCGCGAACGCCGGGATGGTCCAGCGCCACAACGGCGACGCCGTCGTAGTCACCCGACAGGGCCTCCAGTGAGGCCGCGAGCGCGGAGGGGTCGAACACGTCGGTTGCGATCGTCTCGACGCCGAGGCGGCGGGCCGCCAGCCAGGCTGACATTTCGCCGAGATAAGCCTCGATCTGCTGCATGAACGGGTTCGGCCCCGACGGCATCACGAAGGCAAAGCGGCGGGCACGGCCGCGGGCGAGCTCGGCGGCCGCCACATGCGGCTGGAACGCATTGCGCTCGATTGCTGCCTTGACGCGCCGGACCGTGTCCGGCCTCACGCCGGGCCGGTTATGCAGGACGCGGTCGACCGTCGCGAGGCTGACGCCGGCCTCGCGGGCGATGTCCTTCAGGGTCAGCGCGGTAGGGGTGAGCGTCTCGGCCATGGCTGAAGGCTAGCAGAGGTGTTTTGAGGTACGCAACTCATTTTGAGGGAGCACAGAGGTATTCCCGCAGTGGACGTTGCACGCTTGCCTTAGCGGCTGAGGTCGAGCGTCAGGAAAAGGCTGTTGGGATCCTCGACATAGCCCTCGAACGGGTCGCAGGCGACGAAACCGTGTGCCTGGTAGAGCGCGTGCGCCGGCTTGAAATAGTCCCACGAGCCGGTCTCGAGGCTGAGACGCGTCATCCCGCGCGCGCGGGCCTCAGTAATGATGTGGCGGAGCATCTGGCCACCGAAACCCCGCCGACGCGTGATCTGAAGCGTGTGCATCGACTTCACCTCGCCGTGGTCAGCCGAGAGCATCTTCAGCGCGCCGGTGGCAACCAGCGTCTCGCCGTCCCAACCGGTCCAGAATGCAACATTAGGCGCGCGCAGTCCGGAGAGATCGAGTGCATGGGCGCTGCCCGGCGCGGTCTGCGCCCGCGCTGCCGTGACGTGATGGTCCAGCAGCGCGATGACGCGGGGATCGTAGGTGTCGCCGGTGCGGATCTGCATCGTCAGGGTCTCCACTCCATGATGTCACATCTTCCCGTAGGAGGCGCCGCGCCGCGTGATGATGACGTAGCGCGCGTCCTGCTTGGTTTCGTTCTCGAAGATCACGGCGCGCATCACGTCGAAATCCAGACAATCGCCCTCGCGCAGCCGCACCGCCTTGGCGTCGATGTGCACGGCGATCGCGCCCTCCAGCATCAGCAGCTGCTGGGTGAAGGCGTTGCGGCCCCAGGGGCTGTAGGAGACGCGGGCGCCGGCCGGAAGATCGACGACGATGATCTCGATGCCGCTGGCCGCATCCGGCGGCGAGGCATGACGCCGGCGATAGCCGCTGTCGGGATCGCGCCAGAGCGGTTGGTCCGCAAGTCGCACCAAGCGCTCCGGCGGCTTTTCGGCGAGCGCGACGACGTCGCTGAGCGTGACGTCGAGCGCCGCGCAAAGCTTGTTGAGCAGCGCAGCCGTCGCGCTGCTCTGCGCCCGCTCCACCCGCCCGATCATGGCCCGGCTGACGCCGGAGCGGCCTGCAAGCTCGTTCAACGTCATGCCCGCCTGCGTCCGCAGCGTCTTCAGGCGACGGCCGATGGCGCGATCGAGTTTCTGCTGGTCCATGTTTGAGCCCTGGCCTCATCCAAGCGTTGCCCGGCGCAAGGACCGCATGCCGCCTGGACGCGACGAGCTTAGCCGAGGCAACGCTGCATGCCGGCAGCCAGAGGCTAATATATTGGAAACTTGGCGCAACGCGCGACGGGGCGCTCGTCACACGGAGCGAACAACAATTTCAAGGCAGGAAAATTGGAGCGGGCGAAGGGAATCGAACCCTCGTATGCAGCTTGGGAAGCTGCCGTTCTACCATTGAACTACGCCCGCGGATTGCGCTTCGCGCATCCCCTGATTAGCCGAGACGGCGCGTCCCGCCAAGCGCTTTGGCGCCGGCGGCCTCGCGCTTGTTAATTTTCGAGTAAGATTCCAGGTGCGCTGGATTGTGGCGGTGTTATGATTTCATGTCTGGGGCGAAACGTGCACTGAGTGGGGCGTGTGCATGGTGGGGCGTGCTTACGCGATATTCGACACGGCCATAGGGCGCTGTGGCATCATCTGGAGCGGCACCGGCGTGGTCGCCGTGCAATTGCCGGAGGCGCGGGAGATCGACACCCGCCGCCGCATTTTCCTGGCCCATCCCGGGGCGCGGGAGCAGCGTCCGTCCGAGAACGCCGAGCTCGCGATCGAGGGGATCGTGGGCCTGCTGCAAGGCAGCGACCCCGATTTCTCCGACGTCAGCCTGGACGCCGGCGGCGTGCCCGGCTTCAACCGGCGGGTCTACGAGTACACCTGCACCATCCCGCGCGGGGAAACGCGCACCTATCACGAGATCGCCAAGGCGCTGGGCGCCTCCGGCGCCGTGCATTCCGTGGCACAGGCGATCGCCAGAAATCCCTACATGCTGATCGTCCCCTGCCACCGGGTGCTGGCGGCCGGCAATTACACCGACCGTCTCTCGCCCTATGGCGGCGTGATCTCCAAGCGGCGCCTTCTGGCCCTCGAGGGGGCCCATCCCGTCGCCAGCAAGACGCTGTTCGAGGTGCTGCTGCCCGTTGCTCCGCCCCGCGCGCCTACTTAGATAGGCGGCATGGACGCGACCACGCTGCTGACGACGCCATCGATGACGGTCTCGGAATTTCGCTGCGATGCGGGACCGGACGACAGGCCGTTTGCCGAGTGCCGCACCGGCCATTCCATCGCCTATGTCCGTTCCGGCAGCTTCGGCTGCCATTGCAGCGCCGGCTTCTTCGAGCTGGTGGCGGGCTCGATGCTGGTCGGTGCCCCCGGCGAGGAATACACTTGCACGCACGAGCACGTGGCCGGCGACGTCTGCCTGTCCTTTTTCCTCAGTGAGGACATGGTCGACGAACTCGGCGGACGTCGCGAGGTCTGGCGGGTCGGCGCGACGCCGCCCCTGCCCGAGCTGATGGTGCTGGGCGAGCTCGCGCAAACGGCAGCAGATGGCAACAGCGATCTCGGCCTCGACGAGATCGGCCAGATCCTTGCCGGCCGCTTCATTGACGTCGTCTCGGGCAAGGTGCGCAAGCCTGCCACGCCGACCGCGCGCGATCGCCGCCGCGCGGTCGAGGCGGCGCTTTGGATCGACGACAACTCGGCGGCGACATCGACCTCGAACAGGCCGCGCAACAGGTAGGCCTCAGCCCGTTTCATTTCCTGCGGCTGTTCTCGAGCGTGCTGGGCGTCACCCCGCATCAATATCTGGTGCGCTCACGGCTGCGGCATGCGGCACGGCTGCTCACGGACGACGACATCGCGATTACCGACATCGCCTATGACGTCGGCTTCGGCGATCTCTCCAACTTCGTCCGCACCTTCCACCGTGCTGCCGGCGTATCGCCGACCAAGTTCCGCCAGGCGTCGAAAGGACAGCGCAAGATTCTCCAAGAGCAGCTTGCCCTCAACTGACTACGGTCGTCTCCGGCGCGCGCCATCGCGGCGCGCTTTGCAAATGGAGACGAACATGTACGACCATATCGGATTGCGTGTTGCCGACCTCGACGCCGCCACGCGCTTCTACACCGCAGTGCTGGCGCCGCTCGGCTATGTCCTGTGCTCGAATGGCGACGGCTATGCCGGCTTCGGGCCGAAGGGCGAGCCGGCGCTGTGGCTGCACCTGAACAAGGGCCGCAAGGCCGACGGCGTCCACATCGCGTTTCGCGCCAAGGATCATGACGCGGTTAAGGCGTTCCACACTGAAGGGTTGAAGAGCGGCGGCCGCGACAATGGCGGCGCCGGGCCGCGCAAGGACTACAGCCCGACCTATTATGCGGCGTTCTTGATCGACCCCGACGGCAACAATGTCGAGGCGGTTTGCGTGTGAGCTCTCTCCTTCGTCATTGCGAGGAGCTCTCGCGACGAAGCAATCCAAGCTGTCCCCGCGGAAACATTTCTGGATTGCTTCGCTACGCTCGCAATGACGATGCCCGCGGCACCACTTATCACAATCAAGGATACGTTGATGGCGTCCATCCGCAACGACATTCCCCTCCCCGCCTCCGCACACGACGTCTGGGACGCGGTGCGCGATTTCGGCGCGCTGCACCAGCGGCTGGTACCGGGCTTCGTCACCGCCTGCACGCTCGACGACGATGCGCGCATCGTCACCTTCGCCAATGGTTCGGTCGCACGCGAGGTGCTGGTCGATTGCGACGATGCGCGACAGCGCCTCGTCTATGCGATCAGCAACGAGCGGCTGAAGCATTACAGCGCCTCCGTGCAGGTGATCGCCGAGAGCGAGGTGCGCTGCCGGCTGGTCTGGATCATCGACGTGCTGCCGAACGAGCTCGCGGCCTACATTCAAGGGCAAACGAGGGAGGCCGTCGGCGCGATCCACAGGGCATTCCCGCCTGCGTCTGCGTGATGTTCGCATCGCGCTTTAGTCGACAGCCGAAAGCGCCGGCCTGATCGCAGGTTTCGTCTCGCGCGGTCCCCAGCGGGTCAGCACCACGCTGGAGCACGACAGCAGGCCGAGCACGACCATCGAGCTTGCGGCGAGCCAGAAGAAGCTCTGCGCGGGGGCG
This sequence comes from Bradyrhizobium sp. CCH5-F6, assembly GCF_001556045.1. Taxonomy (GTDB): domain Bacteria; phylum Pseudomonadota; class Alphaproteobacteria; order Rhizobiales; family Xanthobacteraceae; genus Bradyrhizobium. The sequence continues at coordinate 11,061 of NZ_LSIC01000103.1, read as the reverse complement.
TCGTGGGTCGACAGCCACCACCCGATCGCTGCGATGTAGATCAGCCGTGCGGTCTGTGCCAGCACCGGTCCGATCACCTTCGCTGCGCCTTGCGATGAAAAATACATCGTCGTTGCAAGGCCGAAGAAGGCGTAGAACGGGCCGACCGTCGAGAGATATTGATGGCTCGCCGCGCGCACGGCCTCACTGTCGGTGAACATGTTGACCCAGAGATCGGGGAAGATCGCAACCAGGCAGGCCGGTGCGCCGACCGCCACGAAAGCGGCCGCACTGGCGATCCAGGCGATGCGCCGGGCGCGCGCGATGCGGCCCGCGCCGATCGCCATCCCGACCATCGGCACACAGGCGATGCCGAACGAGAACGCGATGGATGTGAGCAGGAATTCGAGCCGCGCGCCGATGCCGTAGCCGGCGAGGATCGCGGTGCCGAACTTCGCCAGCATGTATGTGAAGATCGAGATCGTCAGCACCGATTGCAGCGGCGAGAAACAGGCGATGGCGCCGACCTTGAGGATGTCGAAGAACATCGCCCATTGGACGCGCAAGCCCCCCAGCTTCAAGGCGATGCGGGCGCGGCCCGAGAACAGGTACCAGCCCATGATGCCGATGTTCATGGAATAGGCGATCAGCGCGCCGGCGGCGACGCCGCGCATGCCGAGCTGCGGCACCGGGCCGAGCCCGAGGCCGAGCGTGCCGCCGAGCACGATCTGCCAGACCGCGGAGTTGAGGATCAGGAACGACGGCAGCTTCATGTTGCCGGTGCCGCGCAAGACGCCCGCCATGGTGTTGAGCAGCCAGGGCAGCACCGCGCCGCCGAAGAACACCTGCGTGTAGGCGATCGCATGCGTCAGCACATCGCCGCGGCCGCCGAGCATTTCGAGAACGCGTGGCCCGAAGATCAGCATGCCCAGCATGAAAACCAGACCGAAGCTGATGCCGATCAGGATCGCGTGCACAGCGAGCGTGCCGGCGCGCTCGCGATCTCCGGCGCCGAGCGCACGCGCGATGGCGGAGGCGACCGCGCCGCCCATGGCGCCGCCCGACATCGTCATGGTCAGGATCACCGTCGGAAACACCAGCGCCATCGCCGCCAGCGCCTCGACACCGAGCCGGCCGATATAGGAGGTCTCCGCGATCACCACGCAGATGCCGGCCGATAAGCCGATCACGTTCGGCCAGGCGAGGGAGAGCAGCGTGCGCAGGATCGGCCCGTCGGTCAGCGCGCTTCTCACCGGCGCCGGAGGCGGCGGCAGCGGGCGCTCCTCTTCATCGACCGGGATCTCGGCGATGTCGGACATGTCCTCTCCCGGGCACGAGCGCCATTTGCGGCGCGGCAATCATTTGGTGTGCCAATGATTTTGGCTCGCGCGAAAAGCGCGGCGAGCCGCTTGTTAGCACGGCAGGCGCCGATTCCTCCTGCGCCTGATGCAGGCGTGCCCTGCGGCAGCGCATTTCAACGAATGAATGACTCGACCGTCCACGCCAGCGGCGGGCGGCCGCCCTTGGCCGGACGCATGTGTACGGCGATGTGCCGACCGCATCCCGCAGCCAACCCTTCGAACAATCCTTCCATCACCCTGGCGCAGGCGGGGTGATAATCGACGACGTCATCCATCAGCTTCCAGCTCTGCTGACGTATTTCGAACGTCCCTTCTGATTGCGTCATCTCGGCCGCGTCATCCTGCGCGGCGAGCAGCGCGTTCAGGAACGCTGCGAATTCGCGCGTACCGCCGCGACTGATCGCGAGCGCCGCGGCCACTTCGTCGAAATATTGCATGCCGATCAGCTTGCCGGTGAGATGCAGGAGGTAGCCGGCATCTTCGGGGCCGAACAGCTGCACCATCACGGGCGCGGCGGTGCGGACATATTCCATGGCGTAGTTGCGATAGGCCTTTTCCAGACGCGGCTTCGGCCAGCTCGCGACCGGCAGCTCCGGCGCAGCCTTGGCATCGAACAACGGAGCCTCGAGATGACGCGCGAACACCAGGCGCTGATCGAGCTCGAGCGGATGGTCGTATTGATGATAGTAGCCTTCGAGCCCATCCTGGCCGTCGACGCTCTGCTTGGTGCAGACGAAGCCCAGGCGGAGATCGCCGAGCGCGACGCCGTTGTTGGCGTGCCAGCCACGCAGCATCGCGCGCGAGACTTCGCCGGGCACGCCGCAGATCGCGGTGCCCTTCCAGATCCAGCGCGGCGGCGGATAGCGGATCCAGGCCTTGGTATCGCTCTCATACATGTATTCGACGTGCACGCCGCCGATCCAGTTGGAGAGATAGTGGTATTGCGCGGCGGCCACCGCTGGCGGCAGATGACTGAGTCCGAGCTTTTCGAGCCCTGGCAGGAAGCGCTCCTGCTGCTGGCGGCGGAACACGCGAAAGACGAATTCAGCGGCATCGGCCGTACCGCGCCGCGTGACCACGGTGAGGATCAGGCCGGTGAAGTAGGCGTGATAGAGGTCGGCGACCGCGCGCCAGCGCGTCCATTGCGCTTGCTGCGCGGGGTCCGATGCGGCGGTCATGTTCACTCCCGGTCGTTGTTTGATCGAGTGTGTCACTGCGTCAGGTCGCAGGCAACATGACGCGCGTGCAGGGCGCCCTGCACGCAGCCTCGCCAATTCCGCATCACGAATTTTGCGCAGCCTTGGCAGCGCGCTCGCGCTCGATCCGTTCGGTGACGTCGCGGGCCATCGCGACCGATCCCTGCACGCGACCTTCGGCATCGCGCACCAGCGCGAAGGTCATCTCGATGTAGAGCTTGCGCCCGCTCTTGTGCAGCGCACGAGTCAGCGTCGGTCGTCCCGCCAACTTCATTGCGCCGCTGGCGAGAGCCGCCTCAAAACCCTTCCAGTGCGCCGCGCGCAGATGTTCGGGGATGATCAGGTCGAGGTTCTGTCCGAGTGCTTCGTCAGCCGGGAAACCGAACAGCGCGGTCGATGCGCGATTCCAGCGGATGATCGTGCCGGAGCGATCGGAATAGATCAGCGCGTCCGCGACGTCTTCGATGATGCTTGCGTCGAGATCGGATGGATTGCTCATCTCCTCACCTCGCATGTCGCCTGATGTCGCTTGAGATCCTGACACACATTAGGCGTCATCACCCGTCTTGTACGCACTGGCGCATGCGATCCAGTAGTCCGAGACATCAGTGAACAAATCGAGAGGCTGCGGCGTACTGGATGCCCAAGCCGGGGCATGACAGTAGAGCGTGGAGCTACACCCGAAAATGCTTCGATAGTTTGAGGCCCTGCGCCTGGTAGTTGGAACCGATGCGCTGCCCGTACATCGCGTCGGGCCGGGCCAGCATCTTCTCGTAGACGAGGCGGCCGACGATCTGGCCGTGCTCGAGGATGAACGGAACCTCGCGCGAGCGCACCTCCAGCACGGCACGTGAGCCCTGCCCACCGGCGCCGGCATAGCCGAAGCCGGGATCGAAGAATCCGGCATAGTGCACGCGGAACTCGCCCACCAAAGGATCGAACGGCACCATCTCCGCGGCGTAGTCGGGCGGCACCTGCACAGCTTCCTTGGAGGCGAGGATGTAAAACTCGCCGGGATCGAGGATGAGGCTGCCATCGGGGCGGGCCGAGATCGGCTCCCAGAAGTCTTCGACCGCGTAGCCGGAGCGGCGATCGACGTCGACGACGCCGGTGTGGCGCTTGGCGCGATAGCCAACGAAGCCGCTCGCCTTCTCGCCGGAGAGATCGACGGAGACGGCGACGCCGCCGGAGAGGTCGGCATCGTCGATATCGACGAGGCGCTCGGCGGCATGCAGCGCCTCGAGTTCGTCGGCATTGAGGATGGCATCGCCGGTGCGGAAACGCACCTGCGACAGGCGCGAGCCTTCGCGCACCAGCACCGGAAAGGTCTTCGGGCTGATCTCAGCGTAGAGCGGGCCATGATAGCCGGCGCCGATCATGTCGAGGCCGGTCGAGCTCTTGGGGTTCGCGGCCGCCACGATCTCGGGCGGCAGCGCCAGGCTTTCGAGCAGCGGCACGATGTAGACGCAGTTGGTCTCCAGCACCGCGCCGTCGGCGAGGCTGAACTCGTGCAGCTTCAACTCGTCGATGCGCTCGGCCACGGTGGCACCGGGGCCGGGCAGGAAGCTGGCACGGACGCGATAGGCGATGTCGCCGAGGCGCAGATCGAGGCTTGCCGGCTGGATCTGGCTTTCGACGAAGTCGTATGCGGGCAGAATAAGCCCCGCCTCCGCCATCGCCGCGATCATGCGGTCAGGCAGGATACCATTGGCGTCGGCAGCGACCGTGAACGTCAAACGGCGGTCCTCATCAAGGGGCAAACGCATCCCGACATACGGGAAATACTAGCCTTTTACGGCTATCCGATGGACGCCTTGACGGAAAGGGCATTGCGGAATATGAGCATCACTTATCCCGTGGTGATTTGAGCCGGCCGGCTTGCAGCCACGTTAAATAAGTCGCTAAACAGGCCGGGGACCTCTGTGATCCCGGCCCGTGGAGATTTCCAGGCCGGTTTTTTTGTGACCGTTTTTCACGTCGACGGTCATGTCGGAGGTACCTATGTCGAAGTCGACCGCCACCTATCGCCCCGAAACCCGCCTGGTCCATTCCGGGACGCTGCGCTCGCAATATGGCGAGACGTCGGAGGCGCTGTTCCTGACCCAGGGCTATGTCTACAACAGCGCCGAGGAGTGCGAGGCGCGGTTCAAGGGCGAGGACCCCGGCTTCATCTATTCGCGCTACTCCAACCCCACCATCGCGATGTTCGAGCGCCGCATGATCGAGCTCGAAGGCGCCGAAGCCGCCCGTTCGGCGGCGACCGGTATGGCCGCGGTGACGACCGCGATCCTGGCGCCGCTGAAGGCCGGCGATCACGTGGTGGCGTCGCGGGCGCTGTTCGGCTCGTGCCTCTACGTCATCCAGGATCTGTTGCCGCGCTACGGCATCGAGACCACGCTGGTCGACGGGCTCGATCTCGACCAGTGGCAGCGGGCGCTGCGGCCGAACACCAAGACGTTCTTCCTGGAGAGCCCGACCAATCCGACGCTGGACGTGCTCGACATTCCCGGCATCGCGGAGATCGCGCACAAGGGCGGCGCCCGGCTCGTCGTCGACAACGTGTTCGCAACCCCGATCTGGCAGAGCCCGCTCGCGTTAGGGGCCGACGTCGTCGTCTATTCCGCGACCAAGCATATCGACGGCCAGGGCCGATGTCTGGGCGGCATCATCCTGTCGTCGGAAGCCTTCATCGCCGAGCACATCCACAATTTCATGCGCCAGACCGGCCCGTCGATCTCGCCGTTCAACGCCTGGGTCCTGCTCAAGGGCCTGGAGACGCTGGGCGTGCGCGTGCGTGCGCAGACCGACACCGCCGCGCGCATCGCCGAGGTGCTGGCGAGCCATCCGAAGATCTCGCGGCTGGTCTATCCCGGCCGTGCCGACCATCCGCAGGCAGCCCTGGTGAAGAAGCAGATGCGCGGCGGCTCGACGCTGGTCGGCTTCGAGGTCAAGGGCGGCAAGGCGGCCGCGTTCCGCGTGCTCAACGAATTGAAGCTGGCGAAGATCTCGAACAATCTCGGCGACGCCAAGAGCCTCGTCACGCATCCGGCCACCACGACGCATCAGCGTCTCAAGCCGGAAGACCGTGCCGCGCTCGGCATCAGCGAGGGATTCATTCGCCTCTCCGCCGGGCTCGAGCATCCGGACGATCTGATCGAGGATCTGACGGCGGCGCTGGAGAAGGCGTGAATAGCGAATGGCGAATAGTGATTGGCGAATAGGTCGATCTATTCGCTACTCGCCATTCCCTGTTCGCCCTCGCTACATCGGCCGGTACGTCCGCACGTCCGCGGGCACGTTTACCCCGAGCTTGAGCTGGCCGACGGAACGGATGATGTCGTCACCCAATAGCTGGGCGAAGCAGGCATAGCCCCAATCATTCATGTGCAGGCCGTCAGCGATGACGAAGCTCTCGACCGGAATGGCCTGCTTCTCATGCCAATCGCGCATCACCTCGAAGCGCGGGAAGATTCCGACATGACGGAGCTCGGCGACCTTGCTGAGCATATTCACCATTTTGCCGGCGCTCTCGGCGCGCTGGTTGACGGCCGGTGAATATTGCGGATCAACCAGCACGATGTCGGCTCCCCCCGCAGCCTGAATACGGCTGATGCCTTCCTCGACAAGTTTGACGGTTTCACCGGGATCGAGATTGCGCAGCACGGCGTTGGTGCCGACCTGCCAGATCACGAGATCCGGATGCATGTCGATCACCTGCGTCTGGAGGCGCTTCATCATCTCGGGAGCGTCCTCGCCGCCGACGCCGGCATTGATGACGCTGATGTCGGAGGTCGGATAGTGCCGGCGCAGCTGCGCGGCGAGACGATTGGGGTAATTGAACTCCGGCGAGCTCGCGCCGAACCCTTGAGTCGACGACGAGCCGAACGCGACGATGACGACGGGCTGGCCGGCGACGAGCTTGCCAGCAACATGTGGCAGCGAGCCCATCGCCTTCGAACCGCCCTTCGGCGGCAGGCAGGGCACACGGTTGAAGATGTCGCCGGCAGATTTGGCGGCCTGCCTCACCTTGTCGATGGCGCGCGCCGTGATGCCGCGCTGCTCGGGCGACGTCGCAGCGACGGTGGTCTGGGAAGGCGAAGCGGGAGCGGGATCAGCCGACTGCGCGGGAGCGGGTGCCACCGGTGCGGCTGGCGTCTGGGCATGCGATTGCGAGGCCGGCGTCAGCAACAACAGCGCTGCGGCTGCTGGCCCAGCCAGCCATGTCGTCAGGCAAAAAGGGCGTAGAGAACTCATTAACGCTAGACCTCAATTTTGCTGCTGGGCCGGCTCGAGACGAGCTGCGTCAATCACGAACTGTGCCAACGCCCGGCCAAGGCAATCATGGACCTGTTTCGCCAGCTCGGGCCCGCGGGACGGGCTGAACAGGTCGAACTGACCCTGATCATTCCACTGCCGCATGATCGCGAAACGATCGAACAGCGGGATATTGTGCTCCTGCGCCACCACCCGCATATTATCGAGAAAAGGTTGCGCCGAGATCATGGTTTCGGTGCGTGGACTGTACTGCAGATTCATCAAGACGACGTCAGCCCCCGCATTTTGCAACGCAGCAACCCCTTCGGTGACGGCACTGCGAAACTCGTCGGGATCGCTGGCTCGGATAGCATCCACGGTCCCGGTCTGCCAGATGACCAGCGTAGGCGTTTTTGCTTCCATCAGCTTAACGAAGGTGGAGGCCGTCTCCTCTGCCGTTTTCTTGCTCTGTATTTCTACGGAGACGTGCACCACCTCCGACGGCGGCAGCTTCTCCTTGAGGATCGCCTCCATGCGCGCCGGGTACGAGCTGCTCTCAGAAGATGGAATCGTGGTCGAGCGACTGCCGATGACGAGGATGTCGAGCGGCTTGCCGGCCTTGATGGCATCGGCGACCTTGGGCAGCGGGCTTTCGGTTGTCAGCAGATAGGCCGGCAATTCGCAGGAAGGGGGCGGCGCAGGGGAAGCCGTGGACGCAGCATCGCCCGCACGCGCCACAGGCGCGGCGAGGCCACCGCATAGCAGGATCAGGCTCAGGAGAATCCTAGCCTTCATCAACCCCCTCCCGCCAAATCGGCATTGCCGACGGCGTTTTTGGTCTTCGCACCGCTCTTGTCAGCCACGCGCTTGTACCACGAAATGACCCAGGCCACCCCCCACATGATCAGGACCCCGGAGAGACTGATCAAGGCATGCATGGCTGCGCCGCCGGAGACTTCGGCCAGGATGAAGTGGCCGGCGAAAGCAAGGAAGACACCGAGACAGAAGATCTCGAGGGAATGCTGGCCGCACAGGATCAGCGGCCGCAGCCAGCGCGACTTCAGGCCCGGCCAGTCCCGCGGCAGGAAGCGCACCGTGAGCGCGGCCAGCGCCAGGAAATGCGTGAAGCGCAGCACGTCGAGATCGGTCTTGTTGATCGGATACATCCATTGCTCGATCCGCTTCGGCATGAACTGGGAGAGCTGCGGCGCATACCAGGTCAGCGTCACGTAGAACGACGCGACGAGATAGGCGATCGCCATCCACATCGTGACGCGTGACGACAGGATGCGCGACATGCGGCGCGCACCTCCGAGCGCACACCATGCGCCGAACACGAACAGCAATTGCCAGGCGAAGGGATTGAAGGCCCAGAATCCGTTCGGATAGGCCGAAAGATAGAGATCGTACTCCCAGGTCACCGCATAGAGTGCGACCGAGAGGCCGAGGGTGACGTCGGGTCGCCATTTCATCGACCACAGGATCAAGGGCAGCGCCAGCATCAGCACGATGTAGAGCGGCAGCACGTCCATGTTGACGGGACGGAAGCGCAGGAGCAGCGCCTGCACGATGGTGACGTCGGGATGCTTGAGGAAGTCCATGATACCCATCTCTTCGGTGTAGAGCGGGTTCTCGAAACTGGTCGCCACGTAGGAGATTTCGGCGAGGAAGATCGTGAACAGGAAGACGTGGGCGACGTAGATCTGCCAGACCCGGCGCAGGATGCGGGCGGTGGCGATGACGAAGCCCGACTCCAGCATCGCCCGGCCGTAGACGAAGGCGGCGGTGTAGCCGGAGATGAAGATGAAGATCTCCGTGGCGTCGCTGAAGCCGTAATTGCGGATCGTGAACCAGGTCAACAGACTCGGCGGCAGGTGGTCGATGAAGATCAGCCACAGCGCGAGCCCGCGGAACAGATCGAGCCGGAGCTCGCGTTCGCCGATGGCCGGCAGCGTGATGGCGGGCGCGGCGGCGCGCGGCTTGGTCCCTGCGGGTCTGGCCTCCGCGGTCCCAGCGATCGTCGATCCCGTCACTTGGTCGGCAATGGTCATCGGGGGCCTAGAACCCTTCCGCAAATCGCGGCGCTTCAAGGAGTTTAATGATCCGGCCGTCGTCTCGCAAAGCGGCCGGATCACATAAGGGTGTATCCCTCGGGTCCTTCCCTTCGAATTCTGGCGGGACGATGTCGCCAAGGCCGTCCGCGGCGTTTGGTTCCCGCGACGGATTTGGCTATTATGGCAACCATGTACCGCGCCGTGACCCGCCAGATTGAAGTGACCGTCGAGCCGAACTTTGTTCCGGAGCAGTCGTCGGCCGACCGCTCGCGCTATTTCTGGTCCTACACCATCGTCATCACCAATTCGGGCGAGGAGACCGTGCAGCTCAAGACGCGGCACTGGATCATCACCGATGCCTCCGGCCGACAGCAGGAGGTGAAGGGCGAGGGCGTGGTCGGCGAGCAGCCAATCCTGGCCCCTGGCGAGCGCTTCGAATACACCTCCGGCGTGCCGCTCTCGACCGCCTCAGGCTTCATGACCGGCCGCTACCAGATGGTCAGCGAAACCGGCGAGCGCTTCGAGATCGACGTGCCGACGTTCTCGCTGGACAGCCCGGACAACAAGCGGGTGTTGAATTAGCTCGGTGCGGCGACGCCCAACGCTGTCATGCCCCGTGAAGGCGGGGCATACGCCGCAGCCTATCGGTTTGACCATCGCCATTCGGGTTACTGGATCGCCCGGTCAAGCCGGACGATGAGCGAGGTTGTGGCAACAGCCTCCCCGACCTCTTCACCGCGAGCGTAGCAACGTGCAGACGCTAGGCGTCTTCCACGCCCGCCTCGTGCGGCGTGAACTGGTACACCGACGAGCAGAACTCGCAGGTGACGACGACCTTGTCGTCCTTGACCATGGCAGCGCGGTCGTCGGGCGAAAAACTCTTCAGCATCGAGGCGACCGCATCGCGCGAGCAGGAGCACCGTGCCTCGAGGACCTGCGGATTGAACACGCGCACGCCGCGCTCGTGGAAGAGACGGAACAGCAGCCGCTCGCCGGAGAGTTCGGGATCAATCAACTCCACGTCTTCGACCGTCTCGATCAGCGAGCGCGCCTCGACCCAGGCGTCGTCTTCGGCGACGCTGTGCACCTCCGCGCCCTCGGGCGCATCGCCCGGATGCAGGTCCGCCTGCCGCGCGCGCTCCGGCGCCTTGGGCAGAAACTGCATCAGCATGCCGCCGGCGCGCCAGCGATGCTTGCCGCCGTCGTTCGAGCGCCACTCCTCGCCGACCGCCAGGCGCACGCGCGTCGGGATCTGCTCGGAGCGGAGGAAATATTCGTGCGCGGCGTCTTCCAGGCTGCCGCCGTCGAGCGCAACCAGACCCTGGTAGCGGCTCATGTCGGGGCCCTGGTCGATGGTCATGGCGAGATGGCCGCGGCCGAGCAGCGTGCCGGAATCCTTCGCCGTGCCCAAGCGTGAGGCATCAAAGCGGGCATAGGCGCGCAGATGATCCGGCGCCTTGTAGTCCACCACCAGGAACGACACCGGGCCGTCTGTCTGGGCCTGAAGAATGAAGCGGCCTTCGAATTTCAGCGCCGAGCCGAGCAGCGTCGTCAGCACAATCGCCTCGCCGAGCAATTTGCCGACGGGCGCCGGATAGTCGTGCTTGGTGAGAATGTCGTCCAGCGCCGGACCGAGCCGCACCAGGCGGCCGCGCACGTCGAGCGCATCGACCTCATAGGGCAGCACGGCGTCATCGATCGGAACCGCTGATGGCGCGCGAACCGGGCCCTCGGGCCCGGTTTTCATGTCAGGAGATTGTGAAACCATGGCGCTCTATCTGGGGTCGGAGGGCAGAAATGGAAGGGGCGCGAGAGTGTCGTCCCGGGGCGCGCGAAGCGCGAACCCGGGCCCCATAACCACAGGATCGCGTTGTAGCCGGCGATGACAACGCCGAGTCCTCGCCAACCGACGTCCTGTGGTTATGGCTCCCGGATCAGCGCGCCGCTGTGCGGCGCTTGTCCGGGACGACTGGGAAGGGCCGAGCAGCCGCCCGCTCAACCACCGCCTCACTTCACCGCGTCGAAGCACCAGGCCAGAATGCCCTTTTGCGCATGCAGGCGGTTTTCGGCCTCGTCGAACACGACCGATTGCGGGCCGTCGATCACTTCATCGGTGACCTCCTCGCCGCGATGGGCAGGCAGGCAGTGCATGAACAGCGCGTCCGGCTTGGCCAGCGACATCAGCTTGGCGTTGACCTGGTACGGCTTGAGCACGTT
>NZ_LSIC01000102.1 GCF_001556045.1 Bradyrhizobium sp. CCH5-F6 | reverse complement strand
GCCAGGATCGACGCCCCCTTCAGACCGTAGGTGAAACGGCCACTGGGCGCCCGCTTCGAGGCGACTGACGCGGCCCAGGCCACGACCAGGCCGAGTACGTCACTCAGATTGTGCCCGGCGTCCGCCATCAGTGCCGTCGAGTTTCCGAGGTAGCCATAGACGGCTTCGGCCACGACCAGGGCGGTGTTCAGCCCGATGCCGATGGCGAAGGCCTTGCCGAAGCTCGCCGGAGCGTGGACGTGACCGAGCCCGCCATGATCATGGTCATGGCCGTGCCGGTCGGCGCCATGATCGTGACGGTCATGATGCCGGTGATCATGGTCGGTGCTGCCGACGGGACCAGCGCTACGGTGACCCGTTTCAGACATGGAGTACGGTTTCCTCGCCTCTCATGGCCTCGTCCTCGATCTGGATCGTCGTGTGCTCGATGCCGTATTCCGCCTTCATCAGGTTCCGGGCCTCCCGCAGCGCCTCCCGCCCGGCCGACATGTCGGCCACGACGAGGTGGCAGCTCATGGCGTCGAAGCCGGACGTGACTGTCCAGACGTGCAGATCGTGGACGGCGACGGTTCCCGGAATGGCGAGCAGCCTCTTCTCGATCACGCCGGTATCGACGTTGGGCGGGGTCCCCTCCATCAGGATGTGCGTGACCTGGCTGAGGAGCGACCACGTCCGGGGCACGATGAACAATCCGATGCCTGCGCCGATGATCGGGTCTGCGAGAACCCAGCCCTTCCACATCATGAGCAGCGCGGCCACGATCACGCCGATCGATCCGAGCATGTCGCTCAGCACTTCGAAGTATGCGCCCTTGACGTTCAGGCTTTCGGACGACCCGCTCGAGAGCAGCCACATGCTGACCAGATTGACGGCCAGGCCGATGGCGGCGACAATGAGCATTGGCCCGCTCAAGACCTCCGGGGGCGACAGGAAGCGCTGATAGGCTTCGTACAGGATGTAGACCGTCAGCAGCAGCAGCACGACCGCATTAGCCAGCGCCGACAGGACCTCCATCCTAAGGTAGCCGAAGGTCCGCTGCGGGGTCGCTTCGCGGGCGGCGAAGCGGACCGCGAGCAGCGCCAGCGCGAGTCCGCCGACGTCGGTCAGCATGTGGGCGGCGTCCGCGAGCAGCGCCAGGCTGCCGGTCACAAGTCCTCCGATGACCTCCGCGATCATGTAGGTCGCGGTCATCGCGAGGGCCCAGGCGAGCCTCTTCGCGTGCTTCGCGCCGGCCGTTCCGACGGATCCTCCTCCGTGCATGTGTCAATCTCCCGTCGTGGTCGTATTTTGGGCGCCGCCGTCTGGATCTTCGAGCGCCCGGCGGAGGTTTCGCTCGAGCTCGTCGAGCAGGAAGAAGCTCACGTCGTCCACCGAGCCGTGCCCCTTGGCGAACGGCTGCTCTAGGAGGCGGACGAGGTAGAGGACGTAGACGAACATAAAGGTGATGAAGCCGAACAGCAGTGCAGATGCCGGGTCGCCTTCCGTCTTCAGCAGCAGGAGCAGCAGTACGATCGAGAACACCAGCGTCTGCACCAGCACGTGCACGGACGGCACGAACTCGACGCGCTGAATGGTGTAGATCCGGAGCAAGGCCCTCCGGATCACGTCCTGGTTCGTCCGGAGACGGACGACGAAATTCGCGGCCATACCCATGCCCTCGAGCCGGCCCAGGATCGGCGTCAGCTTGGCCAGCTCATCGAGGGCGGGGGGAACGTTCTTGTGCCCGAGACCCTCGCGGAGCCTGTCGATCAAGGCCAGCAACAACAGCCGTGCCTTCCGCAGGTCGAAGGCATCGTTAGTCTGCGCGAAGCAAGCGAGGTCGCCTTCGATCGCCTCGATGGAATTCCTGAGATCGGCGGGGATCTTCTCCGCCTCTTTGTAGTCCTGGAGGATGCTCGACAATAGAAAGCCGACGATGAACACGGCGCCGCCGATGCCGCTGGTCAGCAGGCCGTTGAGATCGAGGAACTCGAATCCGAAGTAGTGGACCGCGACCTTCGCCGCGCTCAGAAGCAGCACGACGACGCCCACGGTGAAGAACAGCCGGAACTTCTTCCAGAGGGAGATGTCGGCGCCACCGAAATGAAGATGCGAGATGATCGATGACGTCACCGCTCTTGGCCCTTTCCGAATGAATGGACGGGCGCGAATGTGCGTCCGTTCCAACGTAATATAGCCGGCCGGCCTCCCTCGAGCTCCAATCCGACGGTCCCGCCGGCGTTGATCAGCTTCATGTCGTCGACATAGGCGCTGAAGACACGACGCGAACGGCCACCCCGCTCCAGGTAGACTTCATGAAGGCATCGTTCCGCCCGGCAGATCGCTTCTCGCCGTTCGCACGCGAAGTTTTCGAAATGCAACGACCTGAATTGCAGGCCGCCTGCCTCGATCGTGGTCGAGAAATAGTGCGTCGCGGCCGCCTTCCCTCCACATTGACGCTCCAGCCGTCCGAGACCTTGGCGGATGTCCGACGGAAGCAGGTCGATGTGTTCTGCGGCATACGGGCGTTCGCTTGCGATACTGCCGCGGCCCTCGGCGGCGCCTACCGCCGCGACCAGACTCAAGATGCTTCCCAGCGCCAAAAAGAGTCCATACTTCCTCATATACGCCTCCGCTGCTGAGCCGAACTCACTCTTCGAACTCCACACCCAACCGCTTCTCCTTCACCCACGCGACACGACAGGTGCGCCGTGTTCCGTCCGCCGGCACCACAAGCGTGAATTCGCGAGGGATGCCGAGCGGACTTTCAACCTCCAACATCGCGCCGCGATCGCTGAGATTCCGGATAGAGCAATCGATCGCGGAGCTTCCGAACTCGATCGATCCCTTCTTGAAAACCCTCCGGCGCTGGTCTCCGCGTCGTTCCATTCCGGCTGCTCCGGCAGTCATGCGATCAGTCGACCGCTTTCTCGGCCTTCTCGCCGAGTTTGACGATGTCGCCTTGCGTGAAGAGGATTCCCTTGAGCTCCTCGCGCCACTCCTTCTTCCGACGCAGCAGGAATTCGAGGTTCATCCCGAAATGCTTGAACTCCTCCTTCTGGGCGTTCGCCATGATGGCTTTAGCCTTCTTGTCCTTCTCGACCGACATCCGCTGTTCGCACCAATTGATCGCTTCGGCTTCCTCGATCAGCGAAGCCATCATCCGCGCGAAGGTGCGGACCTCCTGCGAAAGCTCCTGCGGCGGTTCGTGGTATTGGTCGAAACCCATCTCATCGCTCCCTTTGCGCTAGTCGTGGCTGTCGAATCCCTTCGGGCTCGACGGCCCTTCGGCCGGTTGTGGCGCGAAACTCCCTGGTCCATGTCTTGAAATAGGCGAAGGCGATCATGATGCCGATGCCGGCGACACTGACGACGATCTGGAAGGCAAGCGAATCGGAGACGAGGTCGATGGCGAAGTAGGCGACGAAGGCGAGGAATACGCCCACGCAGAAGACTTCGAGCGATCGCTCTCCGCACAGCCGCAGCGGCCGAAGCCAAGGAGCCGACAAGAACGGCGCCTCCTTCGGAATCAGGCGCGAGACGACGATCGCGAGCGCCAGGAAATGGACGACGCGGTACGGTGCCAGATGCGTCTTGTTGTTCGGAACGAACAGCGACCGGACGGGCTCGACGATCATTTCCGCGTGGCCAGTCCGCGCTGCGAGTGTGATGATCGCGGCGAACAGGAGAAAGAGACAGGCGGCGGCAAGTGTTGTCCTCGCATAGATGAGCCCCCTCGCCGCAGTCGCGCCCCCGACCGCAACCCATGCGCCGATGACGAACAGGAATTGCCATGCGAACGGGTTAAAGTACCAATGGCCGGCGGGATACGCCCCTAGATTCCATCCCCACACCTGTGCTGCGACGTAGATGCCCGCGGAGATCGCCAGCGCGACGTTGGGCCACCTCATGAGGACCCACAGCAGCGGTGGAAACGCGATCATCAAGGCGATGTAGAGCGGCAGGACGTCGAGGTTCAGCGGCTTGTATTCGAGCAAGAGCCCGTGCTTGAGGAACTCGACCGGATCTCGAATGAGAAGCCGGATGTTGAACTCGTCGAGCAGGTGGGCGTGGCCGTACCGTTGCGCGACGTATCCGATGGTGACGACGTAGAAGACGAACAGCAGGATGTAGGCGACATAGAGCTGCCATGCCCTGCCGAGAACACCGAGGGCGGCGGCGAGGAAGCCCCTTGCCCGCGCCATACGCGCGTAGACGAATGCTACTGTATATCCAGACACGAACACGAACAGTTCGGCAGCATCGCTGAAACCGTAGTTTCGGGCCGTGATCCAGGCGACCGCATTGTTCGGAACGTGGTCGACGAAGATCGCCCAGTTGGCCAGTCCGCGAAACAGGTCGAGGCGCAGATCGCGGTCGCCGGCTTGGACCCCGATGGCGTTCATGTGGGCGCTCCCTCGTCCGCCCCACCGCTGGCCTGTACCGAAAGCAGTCGCAGCGCGTTCATGGTGACCAATACGGTCGCGCCGGTGTCGGCGAGGATCGCGGGCCAAAGTCCGGTGATCCCCGCGATCGTGGTGACCAGAAAGACCGCCTTCAGTCCGAGTGCGATCGAGATGTTCTGCCGGATGACTCCCATGGTCCGCTTGGACAACTCAATCATGGCCGGCACGTCGGAGACGCGTCCGTGAAGGACTGCGGCGTCCGCGGTCTCAAGCGCCACGTCGGTGCCGCCACCCATCGCGACCCCGACGTCGGCTGCGGCGAGAGCCGGAGCGTCGTTGATGCCGTCGCCGACTTTCAGGACAACTTCGCCCTGGTTCTTGTAGGCCTCGACGGTGCGCTGCTTGTCCTCCGGCATCATTTGCGCGCGATGGTCGATGCCAAGGTCGCGCGCAAGCGCCGCGGCGGTACGGGGATTGTCGCCCGTGAGCATGACCGAACGGACCCCGGAGTCGGCCAAACGACGCAGCGCGGCGACGGCATCGCTTCGTAACTCGTCCCGCATGGCGATGCAGCCGGCGATCTCGCCATTGACGACGAGTACCGATACCGTCTTGCCCCGTTCGTTGAGCGCCTCGACGAGCTTTCGCTGGTCTTCGGCCAGCGGGACGATCCGTTCAGCCGCGGCGGGCGAACCGAGGAAGACCGTACGTCCCCCGAGATTCGCCATGACGCCTTCTCCCGCCAGATTTTCGAAGTCCTCGACCGGCTCGGGCCGAGCGCCCTTGTCCAAGCCCGCCTTAAGGATAGCGAGCGCGAGTGGATGGCTGGAGCCGCGCTCGAGTGACGCGGCAACCGACAATATCTCGACCTCCCCGTGACCGAATCCGACGACGTCCGTGACCTTTGGCTTGCCCGCCGTAAGGGTGCCCGTCTTGTCGAAGCAGGCGACGGTGACGTCGCGCAAGCGCTCGAGGACGGCTCCTCCCTTCAGGAGCAGACCCCGACGGGCTCCGGAGGCGAGGCTCGCGGCTATCGCCGCCGGCGTCGATATCACCAGCGCGCACGGGCAACCGATCAGAAGAATGGCCAATCCCTTGTAGATCCACTCGCGCCA
>NZ_LSIC01000101.1 GCF_001556045.1 Bradyrhizobium sp. CCH5-F6 | reverse complement strand
TCGGCAAGCTTCTCTGCCCGCCGGAACTTATTTAAAAATAATCGTCGCAATAATTAGAAGTTAATATATAATATATTTATTGAGACGTCAATTTGTGTACTGACTGCGTTCGATCACTCATTCGTCGCTCGGATGTGAAGAATGGAAAGATGGATAACGGGTCAGTCGAACGGTGACGAGAATGCTATGCGCAGGCAAGATCTCGAAGCCATGGATTTCGAGGAACTTTGGCTCCTCCACGAGGAGCTGACGAAGATTCTCGCCGAAAAGATCACCGCCGAAAAGCGGGAACTGGAAAAGCGGCTTGCGCAACTCAATCAGCCAGATCAGTTCGGTGGAATTGAAAGCGGGGCGGCTGAGGCGGGGACAGGCCAGCCGCCCCGCTTTCAATTCCGCCGCAAGTACCCGAAGGTCGCACCCAAATACTACAACCCGCTTCAGCCGACAGAAACCTGGTCGGGCCGCGGCAAGCAGCCCCGCTGGCTGGTAGCCGCCCTCCAATCAGGACACACGCTGGAGGAGTTCAGGATCCGCGAGAATGGCGACACGTCCGACCGGAATGCCGGCGGTCAAGAGCATTCCTAGCTCTGCGCAATTGCAAGAAGGTCACGCCCCTCGCGAAGGCGCAGGTCTCGCCGTCGCAGGCCCTAGACTTTTCCCGCGCGAATGGCGTTAGCCTCCCTCACGAGAAACCGTAAGGTGTCTCCTCTCGGCATCGACCACAATCCGCGGCGCGCGTTGGTTGGCACGGCCCCAGTGGTCATCACCCTCCGATAATTCCTGAGATCCAGAACCGTCATTGCGAGGAGAGGCAGACGCATGGCCGGAAAACGTGCTTGCATCAACTGTCGCATGAACTGCAGGCGCGGAACCAGCCGGGAGCGCAACGCATGCGGGATCTCGACGCCAAGCAGCTCGGCGAGAGCGAGCAGCTGGGTCTCGACCGCGTTCTTCATCAACTCGCCCGAGACAAGAGAGGCAAGCTCGGTCCAATCGAGGCCCTCGGCGGAATTGTTCAGATCGCGTAGTTCGACAAGGTGGCGCAAGTCGAGTTCGCCAAGCCAATAGCCGTAGTCTTGAAACTGATCATGGATGATCAACATGAGCGCGCGGTAGGTCGGCGTGGGGATATAAACGCGTCCCCGTCCCAGCAGCGCAGGGACGCAGTGGTTCAGCGCATGCCCGAGGCTCTGGTACAGGTACGCAGGACCTGGAGCCGCCTGCTGCAGGTCGATGGCCCCGACGTCCTGCGACCGGCTCAGATCGACGTGCCATCTCTGGCTCCCGGGAGGAGTCCGGTAATCGATCTCGTAACCAATCGCACATAGAGCGGCGACTGCCTCTCCGGCCTCCTCGGGCATCACCATGATATCCAGATCGGACATTATCCGGACGCCACGCCGCTCCTCAGGCGCGGTCGCCAGTGTCGATGCTCCCTTGAGCATGATCGGCGTGATTCCCAGGCCGTTCATCGCAACGACAGCTTCTTCCAGTTGAGCGAGGAGCCGATTGTTGCGCAGCACGTTCCGGCGATGTATCTGGCCGACATAAGTGCAGACGTCCTCCGGCAGCATCGCTCCAAACTGGTCGACAAAGTCGATGAGCGCAGGCGTCGTCAGTGTCTGGTTTGCGAGCCCGATCACGGACGTCCACTCGATATCGACAGGCGGCATGCCTCGCAGACAGCTGCAGAGGCTCGTCAGCGCGGCGCTATGCCTTGCCATTGCACAAATCCATGAGCAAACGCCGAGCCTCGACGGCTTCGCAGTAGGTGAGGCGAAACGATCGTGCGCCCGCGACAATCCGCTTCAGAGCAAAAAAGCCGGCCTGCGAAAGTCTTCCGTCAGCGGCAAACGCGTTCTCGACGAGCCGCTTCATCGAATCCAACTGGTCTATCGCGGTCAGTTCGGCCGGACCGCTCGCGACCCGGTTCAAGAAGATGATCCAGCCTGCGGAAACGCTCTGGGCTTGCGCATCCGGAATGGGTACGTACCGCACCCGAACGCCGTCGGAGCGGCAATGCGTCGTTTCGTACTGGCCGCCATGCAGTCGCGAGAGCATGTCCCACGATCCTTGCTTGACGGTGAGAGCAAACGGAACTCCGCAGATCGTTCCGTCAGCTCCAACCAGCGCGACATCGTCGCCGGCGTACCGAAATCCGCCGTCCACCAGCTGCAGTGTGAGGGTAGACTTTCCAGCTCCCGGTTGGCCGCACAACAGCAGGCCCACACCGTCTGTCACGAGAGAAGCGGCGTGAAGAGAAAAGACCCAACGATGACTTCGAATGAGCCGTTCGGTGATGTGAGCCTTGATCGTGGGGGCCAGCGCCTCGACGTCACATCTGGAGACGCCGGAATCCTCTCCGCGCAAGAACACTTGCTCGTCCAGCATCATTGCCTCGATTGCAATGTCGCCGTCGCCGCCGGTGCCCCGGTCCGCAACACAGAATGGCGAAAGCAGCCGCCTCATGAGGTCCCGATTTGCAGTCCTGACGGCTACTTTGTGCCCCCCCAGAATAGCTGAGAAGCCACCATCGATCGGCATTCGCCAATCGACTTCGATCACCCCTCGATCGATCCAGACATCGACAAGCTGTCGCGTGAACTGGCGCGCTGCTGGCTCGTCGATGCCCTGCCTGCCGAGTTCCTCATGGACGGTTTCCAGAGAAGCGCCCTGCGCCAGCTTGCACCAGATGAAGGCCCCCACGCGGTCCAGCTCAAACATCTTCTGGCCGGCTTCGCTGAAGAGCACCGATCGACCGTCCAGCAGCGCGAACACCGCATCCCGAGCCGGTCTCAATACCATCTCTGCCGACGATCTTTCCAGCACGGCCACAGCCAATATGAATTCGCCTGTCTCGCTCCGTATGGACGGGGCGTACAGAGCGTCTCTGATGCACTATTCTCGCGGCACTCCAAGAGCGGACAGCCGCCGCCCACGAACGTTCAAACGTGGCCTGGCTTGCAATGTTGCAGTTCCCGCTCAGGCGGGCGCACACCAGCCGACCAGGCCTGTATGAAACACAATCGGGTCAGTTAAGCCGCCAGCTGACCTTCCTTGCTCCTTCCCTGCGGAAACATGTTCGATCCCTGATCTCGAAAAAGGCTAGCATTCTCAATCGACCGATGAGCATCCAGGAGGTACCGATAGGCTTCCCGATCGGCACTTCGTTCTCTCAATATCCGCTCCTTCTCGCCAATGCTCATCAGTTCCGCGCGCAGCTGAACCAATTGCTGCTCATCCGAAATGACGTTGTACTTGCTGAGAATTGAATCCAACATCGCGTCCTCCAGCCGAACGAACTTGGACGAGGTCAGCTTACGTGATCGGCAGTAATTGACAACGGGTTTTAGATATTTACCGTATAATAAAAATCCGCTGCACAATTGAACCATGCGCGAAGCCTCCGCCCACACGGCGCTGAATCCATGCGGAAACTGCTGAATGGGAAGCGGAATTTTCCGCGGGGGCACGACGAAGTATGTAGACCAGCCGAGACTCGTAAATCGGGCCGATAGCCCAACCTGGTTTGTACATTAAATGCCCGAATAGATATTCAGCAAGCTGAACGACCGGGTGAAACCAGTGATCCCGTTGGCCGGGTTGCACGTCGCGATGACGGCTTCATTGCAATCGGAATAGTTATTTCAGATAGCTCGCCAGATTCAGGCTCAGGATCTTGCCGAGCGCTGAATAGGACGCGGTAAGTTGCGACTCGTATGTCGAGAGCTCCGCGGTAATCGCGGCGACGTCGACGCTGGTGAGGTCGCTCGACAACGTCTCGGCGTAGCTCTTGTAGTCGGTCTGATGGGCGCTTGCCGTCTCGATCGAGGACGCCGCCATGGAAAGCTTCGCCTGCACGGCCGCGGTGTCATCGAGCGCCGCGCTGGCGAGATCGAGCGCGCTGGAGATGTCCGCGGATGACAGCGAGGTGCTGTTGGCCACGAATTTCAGCACACGCATCGCCTCCTCGAACGCCGAATTGTCGGCGGTGACACCATAGGAAACGGTTTCACCGGCGGCGACACGCACCGAGGCGATCTCGTCGTCGCCACCGTAATAGCTGGTGTCCGCGGTGGTAAGGGACCCCGTTCCAGACGAAAAGCCCGTGAGATCGGCCGGGGCCGCGTCCGTCTTGCCGCCGGCAAAGACATATTGGCCGTCATATTGCGTGTTCATGATCGATGCCATCTGCTCGAGCATCTGCCGGGCGGAGCTGATCACCGAGTCCGTCTCGGTCGAGCTTCCGGTCGAGGCGGCGCTGAGCTGGGAACGAAGTTGAGTGATGATGTCGGTCATCGAACCGACCGCCGAGTACATCACCTGCACCTTGCTGCCGGCGAGCGTCGCGGCATCGATATAGGACTGCGCGCGCGTCACCGAGACCTGGAGGTTGACGACGTGCTGGGCGTCCGAGCCGTAGCCGCCGAGATCGCTCGAGATGATGCCCGACGATTCCTGGACCTGCTTCTCCGCCATGACCGCCTGCACGCGCAGCGCGTCGGAGATCATCTTGCTCGACTGCGCGAAGGTCGCGACCCGCATCGCCACCATGCTTCAGTTCCCTCCTATGCCGACTGTACCGCGGCGAGCAATGCCGAGTACATGGAGTTGATGGCCTCAATCAGCGCGGAGGCCGCCGAATATTTGTTCTGGAGCGTGCTGAGCGTCGCCGATTCCTCGTCGAGATTGACTCCCGATTGCGACGACAGCGAGTTCGCGTAGGTCGACTGCGCGGTCTCCTTGGCCGTGTAACTGGTGGACGCCTGCGAGGATTTGCTCGCGACATCGGCTACGATGGTGGAGGCATAATCAGCAAGGGATCCGGTGGTCGCGGCAAGCCCACCCGTCGAGGCAAATGTCCGTGCGTTCGTGAGCGCATCGTAGAAGGCATTGATCACCGTGGCCGAGCCCGATGACAGCACCGTGCTGCCAACAGTCAAGGGCGACGACGAATCCAGCGTCGCCAGCTGCAGCCCGTTCGTTCCCGACAAGATCTTGCTGTCGACTGCGATATCCGACGCGCTCGTTCCGGTCACGACGTCGTTGAGCCCGAAATACTCCGAAAATCCCTCGCTGGTGCTTCCCACCGAGCTCGTCATCTCGTTGATCGCGACGCCGTTGCCGGACCCGGTCGCCGTGATCGAGAAATGGCCGTCCGCATCGATCGAAGCCGACAATCCCGAGATGCCGTTGACGGCGGTGACGAGATCGCCGACCGTGGAATAAGACGACAGATCGAGATCGCTGTAGGAGACCAGACTGCCGCTCTGGTCAGTGACCGCAATACGCACCGTGCCGCTGGCGGCGAGTGCCATGCCGGCGGTCACGCTCGTCGTGCCGGTCAGGCTCGTCGGCGCCGGCACCGAGGACGCGCCGTTCGAGACGCTGTTCATTGCGGAGGCGAGCTGCTGCGCCAGCTGGTCGAGCTGGGACTGGGCAGCCGGCAACGTCTCATCGCGAAGCGTAATCAGCGCGCCGATATCACCGCCGGCGATCTGGGAGGTGATATCGACCCCGTTCACCGTGATGGCACTGAAACCGCTGGTGGAGGAACCGGCAGTGTAGGTCGTCGACGCCGTGACGCTGGAGGCGGTGGTATAGCTGATCGCGTGGGCAGAACTGTCGACCAGCGCCTGGCCTGACGTGGTATAGATCTGGAGATCGCCGTTCGACGCCGTGAAGTAGCTGATGTTCATCTTGGAGGCGAGGTCCTGGAGCGCGGTGTTGCGCTGGTCTTCCAGGTCCGCGGTGGACTGGCCGGCTGCCGCCGTCTGCTTGATCTGCGCGTTCAGGTCCGCGATCTGCTGCAGGTCCGCGTTGACCTCGTCGATCGAGGACGCGATGTCCTGGTCGGCGTTGCCGCGGAGCTTCTGGATCCCGCTCGACGTCTCCCGCAACTGGCTCGCGACGTCGTCGAGCGCACCGACGACGTTGGATTGCAGGGAGGCGCTGCTCGGCGAGCTCTCCAGCGACGACAAGGCCGATTCCAGCGCGGCAATGCTGTTCGCAAGCGAGGTGCCCGTGGAGCTACCATCGGTGCTGCTGGTCGAGCCGTAGAGCTTTTCGAGCGAGGTCAGATAGCTATTGGTCGTATCGGCCGACCCGAGGTCGGAGATCGCCCCGACCAGTGACTTCAGCAGCAGCTTGTCGACCGTCGAGGTGATGCCGGTCACCGCAACACCGGTGCCGACGCCGTTGGTGACGCTGCTCGACTGGCTCGCAGTCTTCTTGGTGTACCCCGTCGTGTCCGCGTTCGAGATGTTCGACGACGTCACGCTGATCTGAACCGACGTGGCCGACAACCCGCTGAAGGCGACCGATCGTGCGATGTTGAGTGACACGGCGGACCTTCGGTCAGGCGCTGCGGCTGGTGCCGCTGGAGACGGGGCGTGCGGCGACCCGGCCGGAGGCGCCATAGGGCGACACCGTCGCAATCTGCTCGCGGATCGCCTGCATGACGGCCTCGATGCGACGATTGCTGGCCTCGATCGCAGCGCGCAGGCGAACCAGATTCTCGTCCATCGCCGCACGCAGCTTCAGGATCCGCTCCATGAGCTGCTCGCGCAGAATCCGGTCCGGTACGTTCAAGCTGGTCGTGCCCGCCGCGCACTCGGCAACGGTGCGTTCGAACATTTCAGCCAGGCGGTTCTTCTCGTCGACCTGCTTCAGGCGCGAGGCCGGCAGGCCCCTGGCGAGCTCCATGTTCTCCTCGGCGACAAGCGCGGTCAGGACGTCGATGAGCGCGATCAGCGACTTGATCCGTGTGTCGCCGATTGCGGCGTTCGTCCTCGTGGCTTTGGCTACAGTCATGGTCATCGCCTTCTAGTTATTCCGTTTGCCGCGTCCGACCTGCGAGCTGCGCAGATATGCACCGATCGCGGTCTTCCTGACAGTTGCCTGCCTCATCTCGTTCTCGACCTCCGCGCATTCCCGCATCAGGCCGAGACGGGTCGTCCCGAGGTCGTCGATAAGTGCGAGCAATTGCTTGCGGTCGCGGCCGTCGACGGTCGCGGCCCGCCCCACCAGCCGTTGCAGCCGACGCAGCAGCGCCTCTCCGGCCGCCCCGGCTTCCTGACTGCGCATCACTCACCTCATCGCCGAAATCAGGGTGTCGTACATCTTGTTGACGGTGGAGATCACCTGAGAGGCGGCTGAATAGGCCTGCTGCGCCGAGATCATGCTCGAGAACTGGCTGCTGGTGTCCGTGGTGGAGGATTCCAGCTCGCTGCCGTAGATCGTGCCCGCCCCGTTCTCACCGGAGCCCTGCAAGGAGGCATTTCCCGACGTCACGGTCGCCGAATAGATCCCGTTGCTCGAAGCGGCGAGCCCATTGGGGTCGGCGAACGTCGCCACCGCGATCTTGTAGATCGCGATCGTCTCGCCGTTGGAATAGGTCGCATTGACCACGCCGTTCTTGCCGATCGAGATGCTGGACAGCTTGCCGTAGGACAGACCATCCGATTCGATGCTGGTGACGTTGACAGACGGCGTCGTCTCGCCGGACGCGTATTGGGTCAGACCGTCGGTCTTTCCGGCGGTGCCGAGCGACAGGGTGATGGTGCTGTCGGCCGCGCCGTCGGTCCAGCCGGTAATCGAGACGGTCGCCGGGTCCGGGCTGGTGCTGGCCAGCGAGCCATCGCTGTTGAAGGTGATGTCGATCGTACCGGAAGCCGTACCGGTCGCGGTCGTCGTGTCGGAGGCCGAGGTCGGATTGGCGAAGCTCGCGCTCCAGGTGTTGGCGCCGGTCTTGGACCAGGTGATCTGCATCGAATTCGCGGCGCCAAGCGAATCGTAGACCGTCATCGAGCTGGTATAGGTGTCGCCCGTCGCGGCGTCCGAGGGCAAATTGGCGGCGATCGTGGTCTTGGTGGTGGCGCTGCCGCTGGTCGAGGCGACCTGGGTGTTGATGGGCTCGAGATTGCCCGCCGATTCGTTGCCGACGACGTTGCCGTCCGCGTCGGTGCGCCAACCCTCGAGGTAGTAGCCGTCGTTCTGGAGATAGCCGGCGTTGTCGGTGGTGAAGGCACCGTTGCGAGTGTAGGCGACGGTTCCGCCCGACTTGGCGTCGGTCACAACGAAGAAGCCAGAGCCCTGGATCGCGACGTCTGTGGCGTTGGAAGTCGCGGCCAGCAGGCCCTGCTGGGTGATGTTGGCGCGGCCCGAGATGGTGACGCCGCCCGAGGCATAAGAGGTCGTGTTGCTCGACGCCGTCACGAGCGCGTCGAACATCCCGGTCGTCGTCTTGTAGGCGGTCGTGTCGGAATTGGCGATGTTGTCGCTGATCATCGACAGGGACTGGCTCTGCGCACTGAGCGCCGAGATCGCCGAGGACAATGCTCCGCTGAGACTCATGATGGAACTCCGTAAGAAATCAGGATGTGACGCCGATGATGTTGGCTGCGCTAACGGAAATTCCGTTGACCGTGAGCGAGGGTGTTGAGGTCGAGGTGTCGATGCCCGTCACGGTGCCGGTCACTGTCGTGTAGTTGAGGACCGAGTTGCCGGTGGAATTCGTCGCGGTCACGGAGATCGTGTACTGGCCGCCGTCGGAGAGCTGGTTGCCGCTGGAGTCCTTGCCATCCCAGGTGAAGCTGTTCGATCCGGCATTGCCGGTCCCGGTGCCGGTCCACACCGTGTTGCCTGCGGAGTCCTGAATGCTGATCGACACGTCGGATGCGGCCGAGGACAGCGAGTAGCCGTAGGTCGCCGAACCGTTAGTCAGCGTCGAGGTGTCCGTCTTCGCCTCGACGGTATGGCCGATGTAGTTCACCGAATTCAGCGTCACCAGGCTCGAGAACGAGCTCGCGAGCGAGCTGAGATTGGAATTGATCGACTGCTGGGAGGTGAAATTCGCGTAAGAGGTGAGCTGATTGACGAGATCGGTAGTCGAGGTCGCATCCAGCGGGTTCTGGTTCTGGAGCTCGCTGACGAGCAGCGTCAGAAAATCGCTGGATGTCAGCGTCGAATTGGATGACGTGCTCGACGACGACGATATCGTCGTCGTGGCGGTCGACGCAGAACTCGTTGCGGAAACGGTCATCAGAAACTCCGGCTTTCCCGCACCGCGTTGACGAGGTGTCGTCTGCGGAGCTTGAAATCTGTGTGCTGATGAAACGGGTGGGCGCGCGGATTCAGGCGCAGATTCACTCGCGCGAAAGCGGCTTTCGACACGGCAAAATCTGCCGTGTACGCGCTAGTGATGCGACGGTCTCACGCTGATCTGCTGCGGTGATCGAGCCTCGTTCCGAGACGTCGTCACGCCCGGACTTGTCTCGGGCATCCACGTTGCTTGTCGCGCGAAGCAAGACATGGATCACCGGGTCAGGCCCGGCCACGACGATCGGAAAGCTTCGTCGCCCACGGGCGATCGGAATATACGAGGATAGAAAGGGAAGCCCTTCAGCTCTCCGCCGTCTCGCCTTCCGTGCGCGGCTCGGCGGTATCGCCTTTCATTTTCGCCGCGGCGGCGACGATGCGGTCGGCGAGTCCCTTGGGCGCGCGGACCGCGGGCGAGGCGAGCGCTTGGCGCAAGATGCGCGCCTCTTCCAGCAAGGCTTGCGCAGCCGACGAGTGCGCCAGCAGCTCTTCGGCAAGCAAGCGCCGATCGTCGGGCCAGAGGGAGAGATCCTCGCCCAGCCGGTCGATCAGTTCCTCAAACTCGGTGACGTCCATCGCCCGCCGGTCCCGCCTCAATCAGCCCGTCATAAAGCATTGCAGGCGAGGCGGAAACTGGATTTCGGCGGCTTCGGGCGCCAAAAGCCGGGGTAGGCCTACGGAAATTGGGCCAAACAACGTCCCTCGACGCCCCTTCCCCTTGCGGAGGAACACCCGCTTCAGCCCGTGCAGGTCGAATCGGGCGGCCCCGCCTTACTGCTCCGCAAGGTGGCATCGACGAACTCCCAGGCCTCCCGCAACTCGGTCAGCCCGGCGATGATTCGCCGAAAACTCTCGTGGGCATGCGGCCGGCCGTAGGCCTTGAGGCTCGCCAGTATCAGGGCGTTGTAGGTCTGGAACATCCGCTCCGCCACCGCCCCACCCTTGGCAAAGTCGAGATTGTGGCTCAGCCCGCGCAGGATCGCGGTCGCCGTCATGAGGTGTTCGTGCGCCTCCTCGAAGCGCCTTGCCTCCTGAGCGTTCAGCGATTTCTGGAGGCAGGTGATCGTGCCGCCGAGCAGCATCGACACCGCCTTGAGCGGCGGAACGCTCGTTGCCGTTCCCCGATAGGCCTGGTTGGCCATGTATGTCGTCGGATTATGCATCATCAATCACTCGAGCTGGAATTGAGCAGGGCCTTGAGATAATCGAGCGTGCTGTTGGCGCTCTCGATCGCCGCCTGGTACTTCGCGTATTGCGTCTCAAGCCGCGACTGCAGCGTGGAGGCCGCACTGTTGATGTCGTCGACCCTCTGCTGAAGCTCATCGTCGCGGGTCGTCAGACGGTCAATCTGCGTTTGCAGCGCGCCGGTCGACGACGAGCTGTCCTTCGCGATCCGATAGAGCTGCGTTGCAATGCCCGAGGTCGACGCCACCGTGATCGACTGCGACGTCGACCCGCTATAGGTGAAGGCCATTCCGGCGTAGATGGAGCCGGAAGCGCCGATGATCGTGGTGCCGCTGATCGTGAATAGCGAGGCGTCGCCGCCGACCGAGGCCGAGGTAAGGTTGCCGTCGGCATCGACCGCCAGATCAAGGGTGAAGGATTGCGGCGACGTTCCGGTGTTGACGACGCTCAGCTGGCTCGAAGACGTCGTGGTCTGCGCCGACAGCAGCGTGGTCACGCCGCTCAGATTCGTGCTCAGTATGTCCGACAGCGTGCTGGTATCCAGCTCGAGCTCGTTCTTCTCGTTGAAGGACAGACCGAGATCGGCCATGGTCATGCCGGCTACAGTCGTGTTCAGAGCGTTCTGGAGCGCATCCATTATGTTGCGCATCGTTCCGTCGCCGAACAGCACCGCGCTGGAGTCCGCCGTGCCGTCGGTTGCCGTCGCCTGCTGGGCGATGACCTCGTCGCGAAACGCATTGTAGTTGGTCACGAACGTCTCCAGCGCCGACTGGATCTGGCTGGTGTCGGTCTCAATGCTGATGTTCAGCGACGTTCCGTCCGGGGTCGCCTGGAGCAGGCTGAAGGTGACCCCGCTGAGGACGTCGGAGATGTCGTTGGTGTCGCGGCTCATGGCGATGCCGTCGAGCGAGAACTCGGCCGATTGCGACTCCTGGATCACGTTTGCGAAGCTGCCCGAGCTGTCGGTTACGCCAAGCTCGTTCATGATATCGTCGCCGGACGCGCTCGAATAGACAATGTCGGCGGCATCCTCCGTCCCCGTCAGCACCATCTGGAACGACGTGCTGGACACCTGCACGATCGAGGCCTGGACATTCGTCGTCGAGGTCTGAGCATTGATGGCATCGACGACATCCTGGAGCGACATCGTGTCGGTAACGGTGATATCGGCCGTGCTGCCGCCCTCCAGACCAATCGAGAACGTGCCGGAGAAGCCGAGCTCATCGGTCCGGCTCGATTGCGCAGTGCCGGAAACCTTGTGTGCAGTGGCGAGCTGACTGATCGTCAGCGTGTGGTCTCCGATCGCAGCTCCGCTCTTGATCGTCATGGAGAGCGCCGAGGAAGCACTCACGTCTCCGGTCGAGCTGATGCTCGCCGCGCGCGTCGCGAACGCGCTGGTGGAGAGCGAGTTGACCACCGCGGTGGACAGTGACGACAAGCCCGAGTACAGCGTCTGCAGATCGCTCTGAAGCGTCTGATAGGCCGCGATCTTGGCCTCGTTGTTCGTGATGGTGGTCGAGATCGTATCCGCCTGCGCGGTCTTCGCATCCACGGCGGACTGGATCAGCGCTGACCAGTCGATACTGCTCGAATTGGTCGTCCCGCTCGTGGTCACGGTGACGCCTGAACTCGAGCTGCTGGTTGAGCTGACGCTGGCCACTGACTACCCCAAGGTCGGAAGCGGGCCGGCCTCATGCCGGCCCGCTCGGTTGATCATCAGCCCAGGAGCTTGAGGAGGTACTGCGGCATCTGATTGGCAGCTGCCAGCGCCGACACGGCAGCCTGTGTCTTCACTTCGGCCGACGACAGCTTGGACTGCTCGGCCGCGATATCCACGTCTCTGATCGCGGAGTTTGCCGCCTGTAGGTTCTGCGTCTGGGTCGAGATCGAATCCGACGAGAAGTTGAACCGCGATTCCTGAGCGCCGATCGAGGCGCGAGCGGCAGACACGGTGTCGATCGCGGTATCGAGGGCGTCGAGTGCCGATGTCGCGCCAGACTGGGTGCTGACGTCAAGCGAGGAGACAGCGAGAGAGGACGACGTCAGGCTGCTCAACGTGATGGTGATCGTGTCGGAGCCGTCCGAGCCGACCAGCACGGACACGCCGGACGAGAACACGCTGGACCCGTCGAGCAAGCTTTGGCCGGAATAGCGGGTGCCGGTCGCGATCGAGTCGATTTCGGAATTGAGCTGCGAGAATTCCGATTGGATATAGGCGCGGCTGGAGTCGGTCGTGGTGCCCGACGCAGACTCGGACGCCAGCGACTTCATACGAGCGAGAATGTCCGAGATGTTCGACGCGCCGCCGTCGGCGGTCTGAAGGATGGCGGTGGCCTGCGAGGCGTTTGTCGCGGCCTGCTGCAGTGTGGTGACGTCCGAGGAGATGCGCGTGGAGATCGCAAGGCCGGCGGCGTCATCGGATGCCGACGTGATGCGCGAGCCGCTCGACAGCTTCGATAGCGAGCTGGTCTCTTGCGCGGAGTTGATGTTGAGGTAACGGACCGCGGCGTTGGCGGCAGTGTTGGTATTGATTGCGGGCATTGAAAGCTCCTGTATTGACGGGCACGGCGTGCCGCTTCGTGGAGATCGACTTACGACGACGCGGACCGCAGCCCCGTCCGTTCGCTCAAACGACGGAGCGAAGGCAAATCAGGCGCGAAACCTTGGAGGGGCCGGTTTTATGGTTAGCAGTCGGTAAACGCGGTTCGGATGTCGTGCTCGTGCTTGCGCAGGAGCTGGCGAAGCTGCTGGCGGCCGCGCTTGAGCAGGGACTCCACCGCGGCCACCGTGGTGTCCATCACCTGGGCGATCTCGCCGTTGCTCATGCTCTCATGGTAGGACAGGATCACCGCAATGCGCTGCTGCTCGGGCAGGCGTTCCATCGCGAGCTCCAGCATGCCGTTCAATTCGTTGCGCTCGATGACACTTGCGGCGTCGGGCTGACCATCGGCGACTTCCGGCACCGTCTCGACATTCTCGGTGCGCGGCTTGCGGCGCAGATCGATGCAGCCATTGGAGACGACACGATAGAGCCAGGTCGAGAATTTGGCGCGGCCGTGCTGCCAGCGTCCGCGATGGCTCCAGATCTTGAGCATGGTGTCCTGCACGACGTCCTCGGCATCCGCCGCATTGCCGACGATGCGTAGGGCTATCGCATAGGCGCGATCGATATGACGCTCGACCAGCATGCGGAACGCAGCCTCATCGTCTGCCGCGAGTCTGTCCAGGAGCTCGCTGTCCTCATCGAAGACCACGTTGTCTGCGACCGGAACGCTGTCTGGCGCGAGCGGAACGGTTTCGTCAGGGGGCACCGTCGTCGTGATCGCGGCCCCGGCGGGAGCCCAGACATCAGCAGCGTAACTCATCCCGCAATCTCCAACCCGCTATGCCGGCGGCGCACATGCCACATGGCTTCCAGGCGTTGAACGCAGGTCGCGAACAATTCAGGCGGCGAATTTTTGTGTTTTTTCAAGACGTTACCAGGTATCTTTTGCCGAGCATCGGGCAATAATTGCCGAGGATGCGCAACACGCGCGCGCCGAACCTGCAATCGTCCCATCGTCTCGCGCCATGACTGATCATCCATCCTGAAAAGATGCATCCGGGAGAAAACGCTGACATTACGCGGCACTAGATGATCGAACGCGACACGCGTGCCGCGCATGAAGCAGCAATTGTTTCCGCGTGTGAACCAATGCGGGACGACTTCCGCACTCGGCAGTTTTTTCCGAATCACCTGTTTGAACCTAGCGATTTTTTTCATTCTGTCAGTCGCAACGAGTGCGAATTTGAATCGTGCATGTACTTTTTTCGCCGTCGTCGCGCCTGACCTCGCGCATGCGCACGTTAATCGCTCAGATTGGCGAGGAATCTTGGCATGACTGTCGCTACGGCGGGCGCAGAGCGCCGCGCGCAAACTGTTTCTGCTTGGTCGTTCGATGTTTTCGATACATTTCTGCTTCGTGCCTGCACCACGCCGGATGGCGTATTTGAAAGGACTTACGAGCTATCCGATATTTCAAGAAGTCGTCCGAATGTTTCTGCGAGTTTCGTTCAGCATCGCATTCAGGCCGAAGCGCGAGCGCGCAGGACCGCCAAGGACAAGCGCGGCACGAGCGAAGTTCACATCGACGAGATCTATTCCTGTTTTCCGTTCAACCTGTTCGGCCTCACGCGCCGCGACCTGAGCTTCCTGGTCGAATCAGAGTTCGCTGCGGAGCTCGATCTCTGCCGCGCCAATCCAGACATGCTTCGGCAATACATGGACATGGTCAGCGCCGGCCACCGCGTCGGTTTCATCTCCGACACCTATTGGGATTCCGACCGGCTGGCGCGACTGCTGCGAGCCTGCCACCCCGGACTGACCTGGGACTTTCTCTACGCCTCCTGCGACCACGGCAGCAGCAAGAGCGACTTGCTGTTCGCAAAATACCTCGCTTGCGAGGGCATCGACGCCGGCGCCTCCTTTCACGTCGGCGACAATGACAGGGCCGACATCAAGGGCGCCAAGCGCCACGGCATTCGTCCACGTTACTATCCGCAAGCCACGGCCCAGCTCGCATCGAAGTTCCAGCGCGAGACGGCGATGTTCGAGCTGCTGTGCCAGGGAGTGCCGTCGCGGCTCGACCACGGCGCGCGCACCTTGCGGCGCATGGTCGCCGCGCGTAGCGCCGAGAGTTCGCCGGCCTTCAATCTCGGTGTCACCGTGCTTGGCCCGGTGCTAGCGGCATTCGACGCCTTTGTCGCAAGGCGGTGCGAACAGATCGCAGGCCACGGCCGGAAAGTCGCTCTCGGCTTCCTCGGCCGCGACGGCTTCCTGTCGTACCGGATCTGGCAGGACCTGCACGAGTTGTCGTCGGCCTATGTCGAGATCAACCGCAGGGTCAGCCTGATCGCCTCGGCAGACACGATGCAGCCGCTGGTCGATCTCCTCGGCAAGGTCTTCAGGATCGACGCGCCGACCTTCCGCGATATGGTGAAGATCATGCCGCCCAGGGTCGCGGCATTCTTTGCTACCCGCCCCGGCGGTATCGCCTCCGGCGAAGAGCTCGCCGAGGCGCTTCCCGTATTGATGGATCCGGCTGAAATCGTTGCGCTCGCCGCCGGCCTGCGGGCCCGGCTGCTCGTCTATCTCCGCCAGGTCATCCCCGGCCTCGACGACTGTACCGATCTCGTCCTCGTCGATCTCGGCTATTCCGGCAGCGTGCAGAAGGCACTGCGCCGAATCTTCGACCTGGAAGGCATCGATATCCGCATCCACGGCGCCTATCTGATGTCGCTCGACGACGCCTTCGACGATCTCGCCGAGCAGGACAGCGCGGAGGGCTTCGTCTCCGACCTCGTTGTCACACCGCATGTCAAGCGCATGCTGATCCGCAATGTGGCCCTGCTGGAGCAGGTCTGCTGCTCCGCCGATGGTTCGGTTCGAGATTACGACGGCGGCGCGGTGCTGCGCGAGATCAATCCGCGTCCCCCGGAGCAAATTGCGCTTGCCGCTGAGATCCAGGCCGGCGTGCAGGCTTTCGCGCAGAGCGCAGGCGACGCCGCGCGCGACTATGTTCTCGATCTCCATGCCGCGCCCGATGTCGCCGCGCGCTGGTGCGCCGCGACGCTGGCGCGATTGCTGTTGCTGCCCGACGATGACGAGCTGGCACTGCTCGGCACGTTGAAGCACGACGTCAATCTCGGTACCCACGCGCTCGCACCGCTGCTCGACCAGCGGTTCGTACGCGACCAGATCACCGCCCGCGGCCTCTCTGCCGCCTGTACTGCGGCCGCACCGCCGATGTGGCTCGCCGGCAGCTTTGCCGACCTGTCACCCTCCTATGGCTATCTCTATGTGCTGTTCGGCGCCAACCGCCTGCCGGCTGACGTCTTTGAGGAACGGCCCTGCGGCCCGGTTCAGGTCGGCCTGTTCCGCACGGGGAGCGATGTGATGCTGGAGAGCGTGACCGTTTATCGCACCGGGCTCGGCGAGCTGCGCCTGCGCATTCCCCTGTCGCGCACCATGGGCATCGCCATGATCGCGCTGCCGCTGGCGAAATTCGCGCCCGACGGCCTTCTCCATGGCGTGACCGTGCAGCAAGGCGACGACGTTCGCAGCGCTTCCGAGAGCCAGGATGTCGTCGGCCTCGCGGACGATAGCCTCGTCTATGCCGGCCTGCAGCGGAACGGCGCGCATTATCGCACCGAGAGTGACGATGGCTGCCTGCTGATTCCGGTCGCTCCGATGACGACGGCCATCGCGGTCTACTCCGTCGCGATCACGCCGCTCGGCTCCAGCTTCAAATAGTGCGCCTGATCGCGCCGCCTGGGACGTTGAAGTCCAGGGCTGGCGACGTGAGGGGCACGGAATTGACGGACGAGACGCACGCGAACCTTGATCGGCTGCTGCAATCCGGCGGCCTGAGGCTCGGCCCGGCCCAGCGCGAGCGCCTGGGCCGGCTGGTCAGCCAGTACGGTGCGCCGGTGCTCGACGACGTCGGCAACGGTCGGCGGAACGGTGTCGTCATCCTCAGGGAGCCGCCGAGCGGAGCTGCGGCCGAGCTGTTCTACCGCTCGCTCAACCCGGGCTGCGCCGTCGTCATTCCCTTCAGCGAAAATCCCGGCTTCGACTTTCTCAAGTCCAAGCTGACCGAGTTCGGCACCGTCGGCCCCTGCGGCGCGGACGGTCCGCACGAGATGTGGTGGGGCGGCATCGGCTGGTCGAAGTTCCTCACCGCGGCAGATGCCTCCGCCCTCCGGCCGCGCATCGTCTCCTGCCATCCGCGCGGCGCCGACGAGACCTCGTCTCTCCGCCTCCGCCAGTCGATCGACCGCTTGCGGCTCGACTGCCATATCGAAGCAATCGAGACCCAGCTCAGCGACCGCCTTCTTTGCTTCGAGAAGGCGGAGTTCATGATGCGGATGTGGAACAAATATCGCGAGCCCCTGCTGTTTGTCGAAGCTGGCGCCGTGCTGCGCGAGGCACCGCTGCTGCCGTCATTCCTCGGCTGCGACGTCGCTCTCCACAAATGGAATCGCTGGGAGATGTCCGCGCGCACGCTCTATCTCGGCCGCACAGGTCGCGCGGAACAGTTGCTCCGCACGTGGCAACAGCTCGCCGCCTGCCATCCTGCAATCTGGGAGGGCTATCTGCTCGACCAAGCCTGGAGCCTGACCTCGTCACAGGTGCCGCTCGACACCGTATGGCTGCCGCGCTCCTATCACACTCTGAAGGGCGACCTCGGCGCGATGCGCGCGACGATCCTGCATGACCAGCAGACCACGACGTTGGAGCTCGGTCCCGATCCCGGCTTTGCTGGCATGGTGCGCGCGGCCCGTCGCGCCGGACGCACGGGCGCCCGCGACGCCTTCATGGTGATGACCTCGAAAGCTGAGACCGGCAAAGGCATCGCCGTGATCCTGCGCGACATCTCGGCCAGTGATGCGGGCGCGATTGCCGCGGCCGTGGAGGCCGTCACCGGCGCCTATGCTGCCGATTGCGGCGGCTACGGCCGGCTCGAGCTATCGCTCTGCGCCTGGCAGGACGACGTCGGCGCCGCGCGCGAGGCCGCAGCACAGGCCCGCTACCGTATCCTGGAGATCGCTCCGGGACAGCGCATCGCCAATGATTTCTTCGCCGCCCATGCCTCCGAGGACGCGGTCATGACCGCGCGCCATTTATTCCC
Organism: Bradyrhizobium sp. CCH5-F6; assembly: GCF_001556045.1. GTDB lineage: Bacteria > Pseudomonadota > Alphaproteobacteria > Rhizobiales > Xanthobacteraceae > Bradyrhizobium. The sequence continues at coordinate 156,238 of NZ_LSIC01000101.1, read as the reverse complement.
CTGACGGACATCCCAGATGCTGAAAACCATCATCCTTCTCACCGACACCGTGCAGCAGCAGAAACCGCTCGCCAATCTGCTGCGCGAGCACAATCGTGAACTCGCCTTCTGCTCGGCGCTGCGCGGCCGAGACCTCAGCGCGATCGAACCGGATCTGCTGAGCGAAGCGCGGCTGGTGTCCTTCGCCGCCGAAGCGGCCGTCTCCGAAAAGATCCTGCTGCAGCTCGGCTACGGCGCCTACAAGTTCTATGCAGCGCCCGTGCAATATCCTGGCTTGCCACCCGCACCCGACGAGAGCGAAGATGCCCCAAACTGCTATTCGGTGATCGCGCAGTCGATGACGATATGGCCGGACTCCAAGAAGATCGTCGGCCTGGAAACCGTGACGATCCCCGATGGCACCCTTGCCGCCCAGCGGGAGCGGCTGGTGTTCTCACGCCTCGCCCACCTGTTCTGGCAGATGTCGGCCATGATCGCCAGCCAGGCGCCCGATCTCCCCGGCATCATCGAGTCCAGCGAAAGCCAGCGACCGATGCTCGCGATGATGAATTGACCTGGGCTGGAGCGCAACGCGGATCTTGGACGACGTTCTACGCCCCCGCCAAGGCGAGTTCGCGCGTCACCTTGGCGAGCACGGCCGCGCCGGCGGCCACATGATCCGGCTCGGCCCATTCGTGCTCGACGTGGCTCGCGCCGTCGCGGCAGGGAATGAAGATCATGGCGGCCTTGCAGATCTTGGCGAGATGGCGCGCATCGTGGCCGGCTGCCGACAGGATGGCGATTGCGGAATGGCCCAGCTCGCGCGACGCCTCGGCGATGCGCGCGCGCAGGTGCGGATCGAAGACGTTCGACGGCGCATCGACCAGCGGCGTCACCGTGACCGCGCAAGGTGCGACGTTCTCATGGCAAAGCGCCGTGATCCGGGCAGCAGCCGCGTCGAGCACTGCATTCTGGGGATGGCGCAGGTCGATGCTGAAACTGACACGCGAAGGTACCACCGAGGGCGCATTCGGCACGACGGCAACCCGGCCGATCGTGAACTTGATGTCCGCATCGATCATGCCGATCTCGGCATGAAGGGCCGCGGCCATCCGCGCAAACGCCGCGAGCGCGTCCCGCCTCTCTTGCTGCGCGAGCGTGCCTGCGTGTCCCTCCGCGCCCTCGATCACCACCTGAAACGTCTTCTTGCCCTGGATCCCGGAGACGACGCCGATCATGCAAGCGGCGGCCTCCAGCACCGGCCCCTGCTCGATGTGCAATTCGAGATAGGCCTCGATCGCGCCGCCAAGCGGCCGGCGTGGCAGATCGGGAAAAGCCCCGTGGAGGCGGTCGAGCGCCTGGCCGACGCTGACGCCGTCTGCATCCCGCACGGTGCGTATCGCGGCAATGTCGCGCTCGCCGGTGAAAGCTTCCGAGCCCATCATGCCCGGAGCAAAGCGGCAGCCCTCCTCGTTCATCCAGGAGACGACGATGACGTCGCGCGCCGGCCTGTCGCCTTGTTCGGCCAGCGAAGCGGCCGCCTCGAGCGCGGCGATCACGCCGACCGCTCCGTCGAACTTTCCGCCGGTCGGCTGGCTGTCGAGATGACTGCCGAGCAGGACCGCCGGCGCGGCGCGGTCGCGCCCGGCCAGTGTCAGGAACAGGTTTCCCGCGGCATCCGTCGACGGCGTCAAACCCGCCTCGCCCGCCCAGCCGATGACGCGGCGCCAAGCGGAAATCTCGCCGTCACTCAGCGCCTGACGGTTGACGCCGCCGGCGGGCGTCGCACCGATCTCGGCAAGCGCCATCAAGCGGGTCCAGAGCCGGTCGGCGTCGATCAGAGGTCGGTGCATCATCGATCAGCTACTTCGTGCGCATGATCTGGCCCGGCAGCGCGCGCGGATCGCGCGGCAGCCAGCGTCCCGCCTCGACCTGAGCGATGAATTCGGCGAGCAGCGCATTGAACGCGGCCGGCTCTTCCAAATTGAGCGTGTGGCCGGTCTTGGGGAAGACCGAGAGGCCGCAGGCCGGGATGGTCTTCTTCAGAAAGATGCCGGGCTGGAGACAGTGATCATCCTCGTCGCCGACGATCACCAGTGTGGGCACCATCATCGTCTTCAGGCCATTTTCGAGGTCGTAGAACGACGGTCGGCGCGCCTGCACCCCGCGCATGGTGTTGGCGGCGCCGCGATCGGAATGGGTGGCGAGGCGATCGGCGAATTCTTGCCAGCCGCGCGGATCCTTGTTCTGGAACTGCACCCGGCTCGCGCCGAGCGCATAGACCTTGGAGAACTCCTTCGCACCCTGATTCTCGAAATTGTCGGCGACTTCGAGCGACACGCCGCGAAAATACTCTTCGAACTCCTTCTCGCAGCCATAGCCGGCACCGGCCACCGTGAGCGACAGGGCGCGCTCCGGCGTGCGCAGGCCGAAATGCACGGTGCAGAAGCCGCCCATGGAAAGACCGACGACATGCGCCTTGTCGATTCCGAGCGCATCGAGCACGGCGACCGCATCGTCCGCGGCAATCGCCTGCGAATAGGATTCGACATCATTAGGCACGTCCGATGGCGGATAGCCGCGCGCGGCGTAGGTGACGCAGCGATGGCGCCAGCTGAAATAGCGCAGCTGCGGCTCCCAGCTGGCGTGATTGCCGCCGAACTCGTGGATGAAGAGTATCGGCGTGCCCTCGCCCGCCTCCTCCACATGGAGCTTCACACCGTCTTTTGTCGTGATCATCGTCATCGGCATCATCCCTAGAATTGCGGCGGCAGGTCGTTGAGCGTGCGCGCCTGCGCCACCATGTCCGGCAGCAAATTGCAGAGCTTTTCTACCCAGGCTTGCGGCACGGAGGTGCTGATCTTGACGAAGCGGTCGCCGAAGCGCTGCGTGTGATAGGTGCCCTGGCGGATCATGATGCCCTGCCGGCGAAAGCATTCGACCAGCGCCTCAGGGCGGATGCCGGCCGCGTTGGTTTCCAGCACCAGGAAGTTTCCGTGCGAGGGCATGATCGGCAACGCCAGTCCATCGATCGCGGCAGCCGCCTCCTGGATCATCGCCTTGTTGGCCCGGTCGGTGCTGCGAACCTTCTTCATCCACTCGGCCTTGACGGAGAGGCCCGCCTGCGCCGCGCGCTGGGCGATGACGCTCGCGCCGAGTACGCTGGTGGAGGTCTGCGCCAGCTCCTCGAACAGCTCAGGCGCAGCGACCAGCGCACCGATCCGCAAGCCTGCAAGACCAAGCCATTTCGAAAAGCTGGTCGAAACCACCGAGCCTTGCGGCGCCACGTGGAGCGCAGGCGTATGCCCGTCGGCAAAATCGCGGTAGGTGCAGTCGTGCACCAGCAGTGCGCCGCAGTCGCGCGCGATCGCCGCAAAGCGTTCGATCTCCTCACGCGTGTAGCGAATGCCGAGCGGATTGTTGGGATCGACGAGATAGATGATCGCCGTGCGTTCGTCGACATTCGCCTTCAATGCCTCCGGCGTCAGGCGATAGTTGCAGGCCGGATCGTAGATCGGGATCTCGATCACCTCGGCGCCCTGCTGGCGCGCGAACAGGCACGGCCATTTCCAGGTCGGATCGGTCGTCACCAGCGTCGTACCGGGCTTGCATCGCGCGCGACAGATCATCGCCAGCGCGTTGACGCCGCCCTCGGTCACGAGCGCCTCCGCGCCAGGCGTGCCGAGATCGGCGACGATCGCGGCACGCAGCGCCTCGAAGCCGAGCGGCGGGGCGTAGGCATTGAACTCGCCAGCTTCGATCGAGCGCAGCATCGCCTCGCGCACGGCGGGATGGCTCTCGATATGATTGGTGTTCTGGCCGAGCCAGTAGAGTCCCGGCGTCGCCGAGAGCTCGTCGAAATAGCGGTTGCGGACCAGCGCCGCCGATTGCGCTCCAGACATCGGCGCCTCAGATCACCGAGCCGCGTGCGGCAATCCCGCCGTCGATCGTCACCACCGTGCCGGTGATGTAGCCGGACCGCGGCGAGGACAGGAACGCAACGAGATCGGCAACCTCCTCCGAGGTGGCCGGGCGCTTGCCCGGATATTTGTCGAACAGCTCCTGCCAACGGCTTTCGTCGCCGAGCATGTCGATCGCCTTGCGCTTCATGATCTTGAGCATGCGGTCGGTCGCGACCGGTCCTGGATTGACCGCGACGACGCGCACGCCGTGATCGAGGCTGCGGCCGCCGAGCGCCTTGGTGAAGGACATCAGCGCCGCATTGCCGGTCGAGCCCGCGATGTAGCTCGCGTCCCAGTTCTCGCCGGAATTGCCGATGATGTTGATGATGACGCCATCCCTGCCCTTCATGCGCGGATAATAGAGTCGCGACAGCGTGATGTAGCCGAACACCTTGAGATCGAAGCCGCGCCGCCAGGCTGCGTCGTCGAGAATCTCCAGCGAGCCGGCCGGGATGTCGCCGGCATTGTTGACGAGGATGTCGATGTCCCCAACTTCGGCTGCGAGCTTCTCCATCGCGGCCGTGCTGGATAGATCGAGCGCATGGACGATGATCTTCACGCCAAAGCGCGCCTCCAGATCCCGCTTGGCCTGGAGCATGGCTTCGCCGTTGCGGGCGGCGAGATGCAGGTGACACCCCTCCGCGGCGAAAAGTTCGGCCACGGCCAGTCCAATTCCTTTCGACGCGCCGGTGATCAAGGCGGTCTTGTTCGTCAGCTTCAGGTCCACTCCGGGCCTCCAGGATGCAGCTAGATATACAAAGTCTAGCAATTTGCATACCAAACGCCCGGCAGCGTTCATTCGAAGGCGGCGAGGAAGTCCAGGAGGTTGTCGCCGAGCAAATTGACGTGGTCCCGCATGGCGCTGTGCGCCCGCTCCGGATCATGGGCCAGGATCGCCTGCATGATCGCCTCGTGCTCGCGAATGGTATCTGCGATCCGGTTCGGCATCCGCGTCACCCTGCGGCGATAGGCAGCCACCTGATTGCGCAGCTTGCGGGTCTGGTCCGCCAGAAAGGCGTTGCGCGAAGCCTCGTAGATCGCCTCGTGGAATTCCTGATTGACGTCGTAGAAGACGTCGATGTCTCCGGTTTGGCCAGCTGCTACAAGACGTTGGTGAATCTCGCCAATTTCTATGCCCCACGCCTGCGAGACGCGCCGGGCGGCGAGCCGCGCGCAGAGCCCTTCGAGCTCCGCCATGACCTGGAACATCTCGATCAACGCCTGCGCCTTGATGCTGCGGACCGTCGCGCCCTGCCGCCCGCGCAGCTCGACCAGATTGTTGGCGGCCATCAGGCGGAATGCCTCCCGCACGGGCGTGCGCGAGACGCCGAAGCGCTGGGCGATCTCCTGCTCGTCGAGCCGGCTGCCCGGCTCGAGGTGCCCTGCCGCGATTGCCCCTTCGAGCTTCAGCCGCAGGCTTTCCGCGAGCGTCATGCCGGGGCTTGCCGCCAAGGTTTCGTGCCCATTTTTCGCGCGCCTGCCACCGGCTTGTGCACCAATATCCGTCATTATGTTTCTCCAAGATCGATATATGTATACAAAATGACGCCAACCTTCCAGTGAACCGGCTGATTTTGGCGCGGTGACGCGCGCAACTCCCAGATATCCGGCCGCTAACTCGCAATTCTTATGCCTGATTTGCCAAGAAATCGCACTGGCACACGAGTTGCTAAGAGATTTCAACGCGACCCGCTTTCGTATGCGAATGGCCGCCGCCATTATACAAGGACATCCCGGTGCAGGCTGCCCGCCTCCCCCATCCCGGACCGGCCATCGAAGCCCCACAAGCGCAGCCGAAGCCCGAGCCGCTGCTCGAGCTGCGCGCGCTCGACAAGACCTTCGGTCCAGTCGCTGCGTTGTCGGGACTTCAGGCAAGCGTCGCCCCCGGCGAGTTCGTGACCGTCGTCGGCCCGAGCGGCTGCGGCAAGAGCACCCTCTTCAACATCGTCGCTGGCCTCGAGGAGCCGGACGCCGGCGGCATTCTGCGCTTCGAGGGCAGGAGCTGCCATGCCGCCGACCTGCTCGGCCGCGTCTCCTTCATGCCGCAGCGCGACCTCCTGTTTCCCTGGCGGAACGTCGTGGACAACGCCATTCTCGCGCTCGAGGTCGAGGGCATGCCGCGCGAGCAGGCGCGCGCCAAGGCGCTGAAGATGCTGCCCGAGTTCGGACTCGCGGGCTTCGAGAAGCAATATCCCAATCAATTGTCGGGCGGCATGCGCCAGCGCGTAGCCCTGATGCGTACCTTCCTGTTCGAGCGCGACCTGATGCTGCTGGACGAGCCATTCGGCGCACTCGATGCGTTGACGCGGGCGATGATGCAGCGCTGGCTGCTCGACGTCTGGCAGAAATACCGCCGCACCATCCTCTTCATCACCCATGACGTCGACGAGGCCATTTTCCTGGGCGACCGCGTGCTCGTCATGACGGCGCGCCCTGGCTCGGTGAAGCTCGAGCAGGTCGTCGATCTTCCCCGCCCGCGTCGGCCGGAGATCGTGACTGCTCCGGAATTCATCCGTCTCAAGCGCACGTTGCTCGATGCCATCGAGGAGGAAAGCATGAAGTCGTTCCAGTCCTCCATCGCGCAGGAGAAGACGCCGTGAACGCGATGTCGGCGCGAGAGCCGCAAGCCCCGCCGCGCGAGATCGAGCCGGCGGAATGGGATGCCCGGATCAAGCTCGCAGCCTGCTATCGCATGGTCTCCCGGCTCGGAATGGACGACCTAATCTACAATCATATCTCCTTGCGCGTGCCCGGCCACGAGAACCAGTTCCTCATCAACCCTTATGGCCTGCTGTTCGACGAGATCACGGCGTCGAGCCTGGTGAAGATCGACACCGCGGGCAACAAGCTCGACGACACGCCTTATGCAGTGAATGTCGCGGCCTTCGTCATCCATGCCGCGATCCACACCTCGAACCACGACGCGGCCTGCGTGCTGCACACCCATTCCGATGCGAGCGTCGCAGTCTCCGGGCAGGAGAAAGGTCTGTTGCCGCTCAGCCAGTTCGCGATGCGCTTCTACGACCGCCAGGCCTTCCACGACTACGAAGGCGTCGCCATCGACCTCGACGAGCAGGTCCGCCTGGTTCGAGATCTCGGTCCGCACAAGGTGATGCTGATGCGCAACCACGGCATCCTGACCGTCGGCCGCACGCCGGGCGAGGCCTTCATGCTGCTCTATTATTTCGAGCGGGCCGCGCGGATTCAGCTCCAGATGCAGGCGGCCGCCGCAGCTGGCGCCAAGCTGGTGATGCCGCCGCACGAGGTCTGCGAAAAAGCCGCGCGCCAGTTCTGGGAATTGCAAGGCGACATCCTCGTGCCCGGCGAACGCGAATGGCCGGCGCTGATGCGCCAGCTCGACCGCACCGACCCATCCTATCGCAATTGATTTTCACCGCCTGGAGCATGACCATGTTGAGCCGACGCCACGCCTTCTCAGTCCTCTCCGCCATCGCACTGGCAACCGGCTCGCTCGTCACGGCCGCGCCGGCAGCCGAATTACAGAAGGCGAGCCTGCGCCTGAAATGGCTGCCGCAGGCGCAATTCGCCGGCTTCTACGTCGCGGCCGCCAAGGGCTACTACAAGGCCGAGGGCATCGACCTCACCATCAATCCCGGCGGGCCCAATCTGCTCACCGAAAACCTGGTCGCGACCGGCGCCGACACATTCGGCCTGTCCGGAGGCACCGACAGCGTGTTCGCCGCGCGCGACAAGGGACTGCCGATCGTCTGCATCGGGGTATCGCACCAGATCACGCCCTTCATCTTCGTCACCCGCAAGGACGGGCCGGTGAAGACACTCCAGGACTTCAAGGGCAAGACCGTCACCACCTGGTTCACCGGCGCCAATCATGTGCTGAACGGCATGCTGGCCAAGGAAGGCATCAAGCCGGACGAACTCAAGATTCAGCCGCAGCAGGTTTCGGTGACCCCCTTCGTCGACGGCAGCGTCGATGTGGTCACCGCGACTTACTACAACGAGTTCTACACCATCCAGTCGCGCATGCCGAAGGACAACCTGAAGACATTCGTTGCCGAGGACTACGGCATCACCTTCCCGCGCGACACGCTGATCGTGGCCGAGACCACTGCCAAGGAGAAGCCGGAGCTGGTCAAGGCCTTCCTGCGTGCCTCCCTGAAGGGCTGGAAGGACGCGTTCTCCGATCCCAAGGGCGCGGTCGACACCGTGATGGCCGCAGCCCCGACGCTCGATCGCGCGCAGCAGGAGTTCATGCTCACCGAGGTGAAGCGCCTGATGACATCTGGCGCGGCCGCCAAGAACGGGACGTTCTGGATCGATGCCGATGCGGTCAAGACCGCCCACGATTTCTTCCTGAAGTACAGCGTGATCTCCAAGCCGGTGGATCTTGCCGCCGCCTACGACGCAAGCTTCATCCAGAGCATTCCGCTCGCGGACCGGATGCCGTGAGCAGGCCTGCGGCGACATCACTTGGCAAAGCTGGCACGGCCGCGCGCTCGTCGGCCATGCCGGATTCGCTGCGCAAGCTTATCCGGCTCCTGCTCGGCCTTGCCGTCGCCGCGGCGATCTGGGAGGGCGCGGTGCTGCTGTTCGGCATCCGGCCCTATTACCTGCCGCGCCTCAGCACGATCCTGATGGCGATGGCGGCAACGCCTCGCGCCTATGTCGACGGCTTTCTGCGCACGCTGGCGGAAACCCTGATCGGTTTTGCTTGCGGCGGCGCCTTCGGCGTGCTCATGGGCATCCTGTTCTTCCGCGTCCGAGCGGTGCGCGAGATGATCTTTCCGATCTTCGTGGTCTCGCAGACCATTCCGGTCATCGCCTTCGGCGCGCTGGTGGTGCTGTGGTTCGGCAACACACTGCTCGCCAAGGCGATCATCGCTTTCTACCTGACCTTCTTTCCGGTGACGGTGAACACGCTGCTCGGCCTCGAGACTGTCGATCCCAAGCAGGTCGCCCTGATGCGCAGCTTCGGCGCCTCCAATCGCCAGCTCCTGCTACGGCTGCAGCTGCCGACCGCGCTGCCGCAGATCTTCGTCGCGCTGCGGCTCGCCGCATCGCTGAGCCTCGTCGGCGCCATCGTCGGCGAATGGTTCGGCGACACCACCGGGCTCGGCGTGCTGCTGCTCCAGGCCATGTTCACCGAGAATGTCGTCGCGATCTGGGGCGCCCTGCTCGCTGCAGCCCTGCTCGGGACGGGCTTCTACGCAGTCATCGCCGCGGTCGAGCGACGGCTGGTGTTCTGGAACGCCGAGCAATGAACCGCACGCTTGCCTCACCTTCGCTCGCCGTCCAGCGCGGCATCCTGGGCGCCGTCCTCCTCGTGGCATGCTGGGAGGGCGCGGCGCGCGGACTGCATCTGCCGGCCTATGTCCTGCCCGCCGTCAGCGACATCCTCGCAGGCCTCTGGTCCAAGCGCACGACGCTCATTGATGCTGCGGGCTACACCCTGCTCGAGGCGTTGGTCGGCTACGGGCTCGGCTGCTTGATCGGGATCGGCCTCGCCGTCGCCATCGCATTGGTCCCGGCATTGCGCAGCGCGATCCTGCCGCTCGCCACCGCGATCAATTCGGTGCCCGTGGTCGGCTATTCGCCGCTCATCCTGCTCTGGTTCGGCATCGGCGTCAGCTCCAAGATCGTCATGGTGGCGATGGCGGTGAGCTTCACGATCCTGCTGTCGATGCTGGCCGGGCTCGACCGGGTCGATCGCCGCGCCGTCGACCTCATGCGCAGTTTCGGGGCAAGCCGCTTCGGCGTGCTGTGGCGCCTGCGCCTGCCGACCGCCCTGCCGCTTCTGCTCGCCGGCATGCGCGTCTCCACGGTGCGCAGCGTGATCGTGGCGATCGTCACCGAGATGCTCGGCGCGCATGGCGGGCTCGGCTGGGTGATCTACCAGGCCGTGCTCCAGATCGACTTCGTCCAGGTCTGGGCGGCGATCTTCGTCGCATCCGCCGCGAGCCTCGCCTTCTTCGGCCTGATCGGTTTCCTCGAACGCAAGATCCTGTTCTGGACATGACGCCATGAAACGACAGATGCATCTCGGCCTGTTCATCCTGGGAACCGGCAGCCATGTCGCGGGCTGGCGCTATCCCGGCGCAGTCGACAGTTTTCAGGACTTTGCGGCGATCCAGGAGATCGGCCGCACCGCCGAGCGCGGCAAGTTCGACCTGATCTTCATGGGCGACAATCTCTATGCCGATGCGGCCGCCCACCCCTCCTACACGCTGCGGCTCGAGCCATTGACGATGCTCGCCGCGCTCGCGACGTCGACCAGCCACATCGGCCTCGGAGCCACCGTCTCCACGACCTACAGCGATCCCTTCTCGGTCGCGCGCGTGTTCGCCTCGCTCGACCACATCTCCAAGGGGCGCGCGGCATGGAATGCGGTGACGACCGCCAATCCGGCAACGGCTGCGAATTTCGGCACGACCCATCCCGACCATGCCCGGCGCTATGAGATGGCAGGCGAGTTCCTCGACGTCGTCAAGGGGCTCTGGGACGGCTGGGCGGATGATGCCATCGTCGCCGACCGCACAACCGGTCTCTACATCGATCCCTCGAAACTGCGCTCAATCGACCACGAAGGCGCATTCTTCAAGGTCAAGGGCCCGCTCAACATCGGCCGCAGCCCGCAGGGCCACCCCGTCGTGCTCCAGGCCGGCGGCTCCGAGGCTGGCCAGGCACTTGCCGCGCGCACCGCGGATATCGTGTTTTCGGTGGTGCAGGATATCGAGGAAGCCAAGGCCGGCTACGTCTCGCTCAAGACGCGCCTGCCGGCGTTCGGCCGCAGGCCGGAGGACGTCACGGTGCTGCCGGGCGTGATGCCCGTGGTCGGCCGCACCGACAGGGAGGCGTTCGAAAAGCTCAACGTGCTCCAGAGCTTCGTCAGCGGCAGCAACGCGCTTGCGATCTTGTCCGATCGCTTTGGCCGGGATATGTCGGCCTACGATCTCGACGGACCGATCCCGGACATCGCACCGTCGGACAGCTATCACAGCTTCGCCAGCGTCATGCTGGCCAAGGGCCGCCGCGAGAACATGACTTTGCGCGATCTCTACAATCTCACCGCCGCGGCTCGCGGCCACTGGGTGCTGTGCGGCTCGGCCGAGCGCATCGCCGACACTCTCCAGCTCTGGTTCGAAGAGCACGCCGCCGACGGCTTCAACGTCATGCCGCCCTATTTCCACGAAGGGTTCGAGGATTTCGTCAATCTGGTCGTTCCGATCCTCCAGGAACGCGGCCTTTTCCGTGTCCACTACGACGGCGTTACCTTGCGCGATCATCTCCGCCTGTCACGACCGACCAACGCCTTCTTCCCGACGTAGCCAGCGCTTACGCTTGGGAGCTGCACCATGACGTCAGGGCCAGCGGATAGACCTCGGCTGCTGCCGACCGAAATGCGACAGCCACTGCGGGCGAGGAGCCAGCCAAAGACACCTCCAAAGAGCCGCAGCTGCGGTGCCGTACGGAATCGGTTTTGGCGCGCTGTGTACCCCCCGGAGCGCATGTCAGCGGAATGACAGGTACCCATTTCGGCAACGTGCGCTTTACGTTTGGGAAAGCTGCTGGCTGACCCTCTGCAGAAAAAAACCGTTCGAAACACCGTTCCAGCTCTGCCTTCTCAAACGGTTTCTCTCGCTAATGTCTTGGCCTATATGGTGGGCGCACCAGGGCTCGAACCTGGGACCAGCTGACTAAGCGTCAGCCACGGCTCAAGAACGATCGATGACTTGCTCGTCGCGCCACTGGGCTTGTCCGGCCGAAGCTGGGTATTCGTCGCCAGAGCAACGTGAGGGACCTCGACCCCTCCGCAGGCGCGAGCCTGAGCGAGCCCCGCCTCCTTATGTCCGCCACTGATCCCAAACTTCGTGAGACCACGACCGCCCTCCCTCGGAACAAACATTCGGTAGCCACGGATGCCTGCGCCGAAATTCCTACTCCAGCCGTTCTCCCAGATACGCGGCATGAAGCAAGGGATTCTGGGCCAGGTCCTCAGACCGCCCCTCAATCATGATGCGCCCAAGCTCCATGACATAAGCGCGTTCCGTAACCGACAGTGCGAGCTTTGCATTCTGCTCGACGATGATCGCCGTCATTCCCGACTGCTTCAAGCGCGTGATCGCGTCGAAGATCTGCTCGACGATCCGGGGCGCGAGGCCGATCGACGGTTCGTCCAGGAGGATCACCTGAGGCTCTGCCATCAACGCACGACCAATGGCGACCATCTGTTGCTCGCCGCCCGACAGCGTCTTCACTTCCTGGTTGCGTCGCTCCTTGAGCTTCGGCAGCAGTTCGTAGATTCGTTCCAGCGCCGATCCATCGTAACGATGGCGATGCAGATAGCCGCCGAGCCTGAGATTATCCTGCACCGACAGCGGGCCGAACAAATCCCGGCTCTCGGGCACAAGCACGATACCACGCTCGACGCGTCGTTCCGTAGGCAGGCCGTCGATCGCCTGCCCGTTGTGCAGGACCGTACCGCTCACGGCCGGGACCAGCCCCATCACGGCATTCAACGTGGTGGTCTTGCCTGCCCCGTTGGCGCCGATGACGGCAACGAACTCGCCCTTCGACACGTTGATGTTGATCCCCTCGATCGCGACAGCCTTGCCATAGGCAACGGACAAGTTCCTCACCTCAAACATGACTATGCCGCCGCCCCGAGATAGGCATCGATCACCTTCCGATCCTTCCTGATCGATGCCGGCGTGCCTTCCGCCAGCAACTCGCCGCGATCGAGGACGATCAGATGATCAACGGCCCGCATGACGAGATCCATGTCGTGCTCGACGAGAACGACCGAAATACCGTCCGCTTTCAGCTTGTAAAGTAGCGCAATCAGCTCACGCTTCTCGGTCGCGCGCAATCCGGCCGCGGGTTCGTCCAGCAGCAGCAGTGTCGGCTCAGCAGCCAATGCTCTCGCGATCTCTACCAATCGCTGTTTGCCGAGCGGCAGCGTACCCGCTAGGATGTTTGCGCTGCCTGTCAAGCCAACCAGGGACAATGCTTCGAACGCGCGCGCTAGGACGCGCTTTTCCTCGTCTCGGTCAATGCCGCTCATGCCCGCAAGCATGTTGGCGTGACCTCCCGTATAGGCGCCAACGGCAACATTCTCGATCACGGACATGTCGCCGACGAGTTTGACGTGCTGAAACGTACGCGCGATACCGCCGGACGTAACCGCCCATGGCTCCGGCGGCAGCGATTGCCCGGCGAGACACACCGAGCCGGTGGTCGGTAGCAACAGACCCGACATCACGTTGAAGGCCGTGCTCTTGCCCGCGCCGTTCGGACCGATCAGGCCAACGATTTGTCCGGCGGACACCCTCAGCGACAGATGCCGCAATGCCTGGATGCCACCAAAACTCTTGCTCACATCGATGAGCTCGAGCAACGGCACCTCTCCGACTCCGCCGGTGGCCATCTGAGCCGGCGCGCGTTCAGACCTTGCATTGGGTGCGTTCAGAACGACCTTGCTCAGGCGCGCCTCAATCGCCGACCAGATTCCATCAGGCCATTTGAGCAGCAAGACGATCAGCAGCACACCAAAGATGACCGGCTCGATCGGCCCAACGCGGTCGATCAGGCCAGAAAACAGCGTCTGGAGCACGAGGTTGATCAAGGCTACCAACACGGCACCGACGACAGCGCCCGCCGGATAGCCTGCCCCGCCGAGAATTGCGACGATCAGAAGCGTGAACGACTGTCCGATCCCGAACGGCGACGGGCTGATGAAACGAGTCTGGAATGTGTAGAGCGCCCCTGCAAGACCGGCCAACGCCGCCGACACGATAAAGACCTGCATCTTGAGCCGGGCCGGATTGATGCCGAAGGCGACAGCCATCTGGTCGTGCTCCCGAAGTGCACGAATGGCCCGCCCCTGCCGCGATCGCATAAGCTGAGCTATCATCGCCACTGTGACGATGACGATCAGGCAGACCAGCCCAGCGAATGCCCTGTCGCCGCCAATCGGAAAACCGAACATGGTGAGGGCAGGAATGCGGTCAAATCCCGATGCACCGCCGGTGATGGGCCCCGCGGCTACGAAAAGCACATGAAACGCCATGCCCCAGGCCAGTGTCGCCAGCGGCAGATACATTTCGCGCAATCTCAGCGTCACGAGTCCGATCGGCACGGCGGCCAGCGCCGCAGATATGATGCCCGCAACAATACTGAGCCACGGCGACCAGTTGTAGTCACGGGCGAGAATGGCGGAAACATAGGCTCCGGTGCCAATGAATGCCGCATGGCCAAGTGATACCTGGCCGGCACGCATCAGCAACACAATCCCGGCAGCCGCCAGCGCGTCGATGCCCGCGAAAATGAGCAAGCTTAAGTGATAGGGACGTGCAATGAGGATCGCGACGACGATAACCGCGATTGCACAAGCGAAGAAGAAGCGGCGGTTCATCGGTCACCCCCCATTCGGGAGGCGGGACCGTTGCGCCATAGCAGCACGGGAATAACCATGAAAAATACGATCGCGTCCCTGAATGCGCTCGCGCCGTATGACGCGAAAGCATCGAGCGAGCCGACGAAGCCGACGCCGGCGATCGACAGCGGATAGGTCGACAGGCCGCCGAATGTCGCGCCGACAAATCCCTTCAATCCGATCAAGAAGCCCATATCGACATTCGCCGTCACCAGGGGCGCGACCAGCATGCCGCCAGCGCCACTGAAACAGGCCGCCAGCGCGAAACTCACCAGACCTGCATGCGTCGGAGAAATGCCGCAGAGCTGCGCACCGCGACGGTTGATGGCGGTCGCCCTGAGGGCCTTTCCCACTTGCGTGAACTCGAAGAAGGCAAACAGGCCGGTCATCACCGACACTGCGACGACGAAAATAAAGGCAGTTTGGTGTGATACAAAGATGCTTCCGATCAGGAAGCCGCCCTGGGCAACAGGGGGCACCGTCTTTGGATCGGCGCCCCAGAGCACCAGACCCATGCCCTGGAGCACCATCTGCACGCCGACCGACAGCATGACGAGAACGACCGCGCTGCTATTGATCGCCGGCTGGACCGTCAAGCGATAGACGACCACGCCCAGCGTGCTGACGAGAACGAGGGTACATGCGGTCACCGCCAGCATTGCATGACCGAACCGCATCGTCGCCCAGACCATGACCGATAGCGCCACACCACACGAAACATAGCGCACCAGAACCTTCAGGATTTGGCCGGGATTTCGCCGGACGATATAGAGATCAAACAGCGCACATAGCACACCGCCGGCCATCACGAGGGCGAGAGTCGGCGGAATCGCGCCTTCCAGCATGCTTGCGAGCGTCATGGCGCCAAACATCAGGTACTCTCCCTGAGCGATATTGGCGACTCTGGTCACCGTATGCACGATGACCAGACTCAGCGCGACGAGACCATACACGGCACCGTTGCTTATTCCGTCCGTAAGAAGGAACAGAAAGGTATCCATCGTCTCGCCTTCTACGGATTGATGAGAGTGAACTTCCCATTCCGGATTTCCGACATCGGCAGCGCCGTCTTGCGGTCCAGTCCGACATGGTCCTGCGGCGTAAAGTTGAAGATGCCCGAGGCGGCTACGAAGTTCGTCGTCGTCTCGATGGAGTCGCGCAACGCTTCACGCGTCGCGTCGAGGTTGCTCACATCGGTTCCCTTGTCGACCAGGCGGCCAAAGGCATGCACGGTCAGCTTGATCGTGTCCCATCCCATCGCAGAGTAGTTGTCAGCCTTGGCCTCACCATACTTCTTGTCGTAGGTCGTCACGAACTCCTCGAGCGCCGGCTTCATCGGATGGCTGGCAGGAAGCTGGTCGAGCACCATGACCGGGGAAACGATCACGGCGGTATTCTCCACCGACTTGCCGCCCAGCGTCAGGAACGAGAGACTTGCCGCGCCCTGCGACTGGATGATCGGGCCGGTATAGCCGACGCGGCGCAGCGCATCCTGCATCAGGTAGCAAGCCGGCGTGTAGGTATGGATATAGACGACCTCGGGATTAGACTGCCGCACGCGCAGCGCCTGCGACGTGAAGTTGGTATCGGTTCGCGCCACCCGCTCCGTTGCCGTCAAGTTCAGCTTGCTGGCAGGGATCATGCCGTTCAGCGCATTCAATCCACTCTCGCCATAGGAGTCGTCGGCGAAGACCGCCGCCAGACGCGTCGCCTTGCGGCGACCGACCTCGTCGAGCATACGCTCAATCATCAGACGGTCGGTGGCCGAGGCCTTGAAGACATATTTTCGCTCGGCGACGGGTTCGACGGCAGAAGCAGCCGCCGCAAGGGTGATCGACGGCGTCTTCGACGACGTGAGAATGTCGAGGACCGCCAGCGAGCTCGGGGTCGTGGTGCAGCAAACGACAAGATGGACCTTGTCTTCCTGGATGAGACGCCGGACCGCGTTGGCTGACTTGGTCGGATCCGATGCATCATCATACGAGACGATCTTCACGGTGAAGGGAAGCTTGGCATCTGCGAGCTGATCCGCCAGCAGCGCCACACTGGACCGCTCCGGCAGACCGATCGACGCCGCGCCACCCGATGCCGCGAGGACGACGCCGATACGCAGTTCCGGCTTCACACTGCCCTGTGCAAAGGTGCTCCAGGGCGCCAGGGCCGCAAGGCAAGTGGCGACGGTCAACAGCTTTCCTGCAATCTCGCGAAATTTCATGATTGACCTCATTCAGTTGGATGAATTGTAGATCAACCTTAGGCGCTGGCTCCCCCCGCTCCTGTATCTACCGATACCCAAAGGGTCGTCAGGCCGCAATTCTCCCAGGCTCGGCTGCGTCATCTCGTTGCTTGCCGGGGCCGCCCCCGGGCGAAAGAACCAGAATATTGCCTACCGCAATCAGGGCAACCGCGCCCACGGCAACGACCGTCCAGCTGAACTGCTCGAAATGGGAGGATATCGCCAGCGCACCGATCGGAGCCCAGACCGTGCAATAGGCCGCACGTGCGGGACCCACTGCGCAGAGCAACTCCAGATAGGCGGCAAATGCGAACAGCGTCCCGAAAAGCGCGAGGAAAAGAAGCGACCCGATATAAGTCATCGACATGTCTATCGCGAAGGTTGTGCCGCACGCCCATGCCAGACCGATCGACCACAGCAGACCGTACAACATCGACCAAGCCGCAGCAGAGATCACCGGCACGCCGCGACGCTGCACCCAGGCTGACCCCACATTGCCGAGGCTGAACGTCAGCGTCATGGCCAGGCCGCACAAGAAGCCCGCCCAATAGCTAGAAGCCCCATCGATCGAGGGGACGTCGCCGAAAAGCAGCAACGTCAGGCCCCCGACGCCGAAGGCCGCTCCCACCAATGATCTGAGGCCCGGCAGCTGACGAAAGATCACGGCAACCAGCGCCATGTTGGTAACGGTCGACAAGGAGAAGATGACAGAGACCAGGCCGGACGGCAGCAGTTTGACCGCGTAATAGGCGAAGGCGAAATTCGCGGAGAACATCAAGGCCCCGACCGGAGCGAAGCCCAAGTGCATCCTCCAGCCGAACTTCAGCTTCTGCCTGCCGAGAATGGCCCAACCGAACATCAGCGGCACGGCAATTCCAAAGCGCCAGACCAGCGAGACGAAAGCATCGACCCCGCCGCTCTGCAACTTCGAAGCGTACCAGCTGCAGCTCCAGCAGAGAATCACGACACAATGGAGAGCCGCGGTCCGCCAGGCCCGTGACAGGCTGGAAGGCCGAGCGGCGGTCACCGTCGGGCGTCCGCGAGCATCGGCGATTGCTCGTCATTGCGATCAGCCAGACGGGCGTAGGCCCCTTCATGATAGACCAGCGGAGGCGCCGAACGTTCCGGTCCCATCAACGCGGTGACACGCGCGACGATGATCATGTGGTCACCCGCCGGATGGGTTGCCTCCAGCTCGCAGCAGAACGACGCATTGGAATGCCTCAACCACACTAGCTCGCCGTCTCTTTCGACCTCGGGAGGCGGCTCCGACGCGCGACTACCCGCAAAATATTGCGACGCCGCCAATTGACCTTCGCCGAGCAAGTTGACGGTAAATACCGCGCAGTCCCTCAGACGGGCCGCGCTCCGGCTCTCGTGCCGTACGCAGAACAACAGCAGCAGAGGATCGAGGCTGACCGAGGTGAAGGAATTGATCGTCAGCCCGATCAACTCCTCGCCCTGGCTTCCCAGCACGACCGAGACGCCAGTCGGAAAACGGCCCATCAGTCTGCGGAATTCACGGCTGCGGGACAAATCGTCGGAGTATGTTCTCATCATCCACGCAGTCTGGCACTCTCGCTTTCGCCGCCCGGTATCGCAGACTACAACCGCAATCGTTTTTCGCTCCGGCCTTCGTATCGTCAGATACACTTCACCACACGGCACGACGCTACATTGCAAGAAATGGAGCGCTTCATGACCACGACGAAGGTAGCCGCACGGTCCACCACCACGCACGAAACGGCTCTGCTGGACGACCTGCCTGAACTGGTCGCGTGGCTCCGCGGTCAAGCCGCAGAGATAGAGGATCAGAAGCGCCTTCCTCCGCACGTGATCGAACGTCTCCATGCGGCCGGCCTCTTCAAGCTCACGCTGCCGGAACACCATGGCGGTCTCGGGCTGACGCCCGACAAGGCCTGGAACATCATCTTCGATATCGCCCGCGGCAGCGCATCTGCCGCCTGGTTGATCTCGCTGTGCGCGGCGAATGTCGTCATGCTGACGCGCCTGTCCGACCGTGCGCAGAGCGAGCTCTTCGACGGCAATCGCCTCGTCGTATCGGCCCTGACTGGCGCCGTCCCACGCAACCTCGTGGCTTCACACGCGGAGGGCGGCATCACTTTGAGCGGTGCCTGGGGCTATGCATCGGGCATCGATGCGGCGAACTGGGTCGGCGTGCTGGTCCCGATCGGAGATCCTGTCCGCACCTTCTTCGCGCTCATTCCCAAAACCCGTTTCAGCATCGACCACGACAGCTGGAACGTGCTCGGCATGCGCGGAACCGGAAGCAAGGACGTGGTGTTGCCGACGACCTTCATTCCAGACTATCGCCTCATGGACTGGGCCCTGTTGCAGCAGGGAGGAAAACACCCGGACTGCACCTGTAGCGAACGTCTCGACAGCTATCCGATCAATGCTTTGTTTGCGGCATCGATCCTGGCGCCGTCGCTTGGCGTAGCCCGCGCGATCGTCGATGAATTCGAAGCTTTCCTGATGCGGCGCCTGCACAATACCAACCCCGATCATCGCGATCCGCATGCGATGTCCTATCTCGCACAGGCACGCGCCACCGTGACCCTGGCTTGTCGCGCCCTCATCACCGAGGCCGAGGCACCGCCCGCTGCCGCGGGCGGCGGAGTACCGACGCTCCGGATGAAAGCTGAAATGCGCGTTCGTATCGTGATGATCGCCAGAAGCGCGATGGCTGCATGCCAGCAATTGTTCTCCGCCGCAGGGGGGCAGATCATCCCCACAGGGACGCCTTTCGAGCGCCTGCTTCGCGACTTCCATGCAATGTATTCGCATATTCTGCTGCAGCCGGAACCGATCAGCGAGAATTGCGGGCGCATCGAGCTTGGTTTGGAACCGCTGCCCAATACTCGCATCTGACGAGGCGACGGACGCCCGCTTCAACAAGGCTCGCTGGAGCCTGCCATCAGGCCGGCGTGGGCAATCCCATCAACCTGAACAACGCCCGGCAAAGCAAGCTCTGCGAATCGGAGAAGCCGTCGATCGCCGTATTGTGGAGACAACCTTCCAGTGAAAGCAGGGCGGCGGGGATCGACACGGAGGCACATGCTGCTCGGAAGTCGGCAGCCTGCCGATGGAATTCCGCGGTCTCGAGCTCGCCGTAAGCCAGCACCATTGGTGCGCCGCCCCGACGCACATGCGCAATCGGGCTATGACGTCGGACCTCCGCCCAACTGAGCTGCAGTTTCGGCTGCAGCCATGTGTAAGGAAACGGCGTCAAATCGAACAGCCCGCTGATCGCGAACGCGCCCTTCACCGCATCTGACGGAAGCTCATAGTCCAATTCCCACTGCGTGAGCCCCAGCACGGCAGCCAGATGACCACCGGCGGAATGGCCTGCCGCATAGAGGCGTGCCGGATCCCCACCGAACGAATGTGCATGCTTGTGAGTCCACTCCACCGCGGCCCGGCATTGCCGCACGATTTCGTCAAGGGTCACCTGCGGACAGGATGCATAATCCAAAACCAGCGTCGTGATGCCTTGCGGCTGCAGACCCCGCGCGACCCAGGCATAGAAGTCCTTGGTGATGGATGGTGTCGACCAATACCCGCCATGGATGAACATCACCATCGGCGCGTCCGACTGCTCCGCCGGATAGATATCCATGCGCTCGATCCGGGTCGGACCATAGGCGACATCGAGCAAATGCGGAAGCAAGCGACGCGCTTCGTCGCTGTCCGCCTGCCTTTGCCGCATGAATGCAGCCGGATCAGCGAGCTGCGACGCGGTGAGATACTGCGCGTCGAGTTGTTCCTGCGTCGCAAAGTCTCTGTAGAGCATCACGCCATCCGTCGCTTGCGCCACCAGTCACCCACGTGGAAACCGGTGGCCCCGTTAGACCAGAGCCGTGTAAGGCGGCGCGGGAAAGTACTCGATCCCCTTCTGCACCGAACGCGCGAAAGCGGGATCCGCCCATTCGCCGATCAGCCATAGAGCCATGTCGATCCCCGCAGATACGCCGGCGGATGTCACCATGTTGCCATCGCGCACGAAGCGCACGTCGTCCAGAACCTTCATCGAGGAGTCCAGCCTGCGCAATTCGCCGGTCAAGCCCCAATAGGTCGTCACACGTTTTCCCGCCGCAAGGCCGCTCGCGGCCAACAACCAGGCTCCGGTGCAGACGCTCGTGACCCAGGCACAACGCGCCGCCTGTTCGCGGACATAGGCAAGAATGGCCTCGTTCGAGGTCTGCTTCATGATGCCTGAACCACCGGGAATCAGCAGGACATCTAGGTCCGGCGCGGTCTCGAAGCTGTAGTCGGGAAGCACGCGCATGCCCTTGTTGCAGCGAACCGGATCGATCGTCTGCGCCACTGTGAATACAGTGACGAAATCCTCGCGCTTCACGCCGGCCCAGGCGAACACTTCATACGGGCCGACTGCATCGAGCTCCTCAACGCCCTCGAACAGAAGGATGCCGATCTTCATCATGGTGATTGCTCCTGGATTCCACTTGCATTGAGCTTGGCCATTGCGGCCGTGTCGAGCCGGATAGCGACGCTACCGATCAGCTCGTGCAATTGCTGGACGCTGGTTGCGCTGACGATGGCCGCCGTTACGGCCGGCCGCGCCAACACCCAGGCCAGTGCGATCTGGGCGGCGGAAGCTCGGTATTCTCCCGCGACCGAATCCAGCACCTGCAACACGTGCTCGCCTCGCGGGGTGCAGTAGGTCTTCAGCGCCTTGGCGCGTGGGCTCCCTTCGACGTCGGCGAGCGAGCGATATTTGCCGCTCAGGAAGCCGCTTGCCAGCGACGAATAGGTTGTCACGCCGATATCCTGCGCGACGCACAGGTCTTCGACGGCGCCTTCGAACGACGACCGGTCATGCAGATTGTAGAGGGGTTGAAGCGTCTCGTAGCGGGGTGCATGTCGGCGCAAGCTGCAGTCGAGCGACTGCTTGAGCCGTTCGACGGAATAGTTCGACGCACCGATATAGCGGACCTTGCCTTGCCGGATCAGCTGTTCGTGCGCTCCAAGGGTTTCGTCGAGTGGCGTCACGGTATCGTCGATATGCGACTGATACAGATCGATCCGGTCGGTTCGCAATCGGCGCAGCGAGCCTTCGACCCCTTCGACGATCCGCGCACGCGACAGCCCTCCTCGTCCGGCGGCTTCGGCCATGCCGACCTTGCTGGAGATCTGCACGGCCGCCCGATTGCCCCGGCTGGCCATCCAGTTGCCTATGATCGTTTCCGACTCGCCCCCGCGATTGCCCGGCACCCAGCTCGAATACATGTCGGCGGTGTCGATCATGTCGAATCCGGCCGCGACGAAAGCATCGAGTAACAGGAACGATTGGACCTCGTCGACAGTCCAGCCAAAGACATTGCCTCCGAAGATCAGCGGAGCGGTCTTCAGATCGGATCGTCCCAAAACACGTTGACGCAAGGGTCTCTCCGATTCAGCTACGAAAGGCGGCGACGCTGCGGATTTCGATCTTGAAAGCCGGGCGCGCCAACGCAGCGATGCCGACCATGCTCCAGGCGGGATACGGCTTCATCGTGAAGGCTTTCTTTACAGAAAGAAAGCCCGGCATGTTGACGGCCATGTCTACGTGGTAGCTGACAACTTCCACGAGATCGGAAAAATCGAGACCGGAAAGCCGAAGGATTTCCTGCGTTCGCTGGAATGCGCACTCGGTCTGCTCCTCGATGGTCTCAGGTATCGAACCATCAGGCCGCAGGCCGACCTGCCCGGAGATGAACAGCAGTCCGCCGGCGCGAACGGCAGGCGAGAAGCCGAAATTCTCGAACAGTTGGCGGGTGCCATCAAAAATCTCCGAGTTCGGCGGTATTTCGAGCGCAAGCTTGGTCATCTACTGCATCCCTTGATCTGAAAGAGATGCAAGCTATACGTCCCGTCGATCCCGGCCCTTGTATCTACAGACACACGTCGATGGCTTTGCGCCTCAGCGCGGGATCAGATTGGCGTCCTTAATATAGACCGTCCCATCGACCACCATCAGCGCGCCCAGTTTGCGCATCTTGGTGAGCCAGCGCGTGACTGTGACCCGCGACGTCCCTGTCATCGTCGAAATCTGCTCATGCGTGAGAGTGATGGGCACCAGTCGCGTCGGTTGATCGGCCCGTCCGTAGGTTTCAGCCAATCTCAACAGGAGGTCGCCAATCCTGACTTCCGGCGACGGCGCAGACAAATGCTGAGCACGACGCGACATAATACGCTGCTTGGCGGCGAGAACGCGGATCAGGGACAAGGCGAGCTCTGGAGCTTCCTGAAACGCTTCGTGCAGTCTGGACGCATCAAAACGTTTGACGACGGTATTGCAGGTCGCGACTGCCGATGAAAATCGGGGCATGCCATCGAAGGCGGCACCTTCACCACATAGCGCCCCCGCCCCCATGATCTCGACCATGAAATAGCTGCCGTCTTCGCGGACCATCGACACTTCGACTTTGCCACTGATAATCAGATAGAAGTATGTGGACACTTCACCCTGGTGGTAAAGCGTCTGCCCGGCGATCAGCCGCAATTCGCGACCGGCGTCAAAATGCCGCCAAGGTCCCATCGAATCTTCGGACAGCCGCCACGTTTCCGCTGAAGGCTTCTTGTCGGCTATCAATGATTGCATGGCATCCTCATAGGCCCTTCCGCCCGCCCCGCGGCTTATTGCAATTGAGGCAAGAAACGCGGGTCATGCCGAAAATACAGCAATCTTCATGCCAACAAGGCAGCGATCACACTTCTGACCCCGTTACAGATTCAGCACTGATTGGCAAGGATCTGTCAGCGTTAGCCGGCGCTGGGAATGGCCGGGTCTCTTAGAAGGATATGCGGGAACACCCTCGCGGCGGGCGTCCGCACCGCGGCCGTAAAGCCAGCCGCGGTCAAGGTCTCGAAGCGGCGCCGCGCCTCAGCGCTGGCACGCGTGTCTATGGCGGTCGAAATGGTGACGCAGATCGCCCGAATGATCCATCTCGATCCGGGTTGCCATCGCACAGATACTCCTTGTGTTCACGCAGGAGATCTAGTCCGGCAACCGAGTGAGCCGCGGCCGCCACACTCCGAGAACGATGTTTGCCATCGCAATGGCCAAAAAGACCCAAAGCGTGGCCCGACGCGTCCCCAATTCGCCGGCGAGCGTGGCGGGATCGATCTCGCCGGCCAGAGCTCGCGCGCTTTGCTCTGCTTCATGCTGGAGCGGACCGACCACGGAGACGAATCCCCATTCGAAAACGAGGACGCCCATCGCCAATTTTGCCCATGCCCAACCGGCGTCATGAAAGGCCCTGTTCACGGCGATGGCCAACAGCCCGGCCACCAGAGTGAGCCCGAGGGACGGCATGAAGATCCAGGTGGCCACTGCGCCCGTCGCGACGCTGAGCGGCGCATATTGCGCGATCGCGCCCGGTGCGGGCGCGTAGCCTGCCATGACAATAAAGCACGCGACCGCGCCGACAACGCCGATAGCTCCCAGCGTATGAAGAAACTTCATCAACTTCCGCATGATCGATCGGGGCTCGCAAACAACTCGCCTATCGTGCCATCCATCGGCTCCAAGCGCTGATACAATTGCCTGAGAACAGCAGATCAAGCTGCCTTGGCGAGCCCGACCTCCGCCCAGATCTCTGCGAGCGCATTGACCAAATGCTCGATATCGGCATCGGTGTGATGCGGCGACGGTGTGATCCGCAGCCGCTCGGTACCGCGCGGCACGGTCGGGTAATTGATCGGCTGGACGTAGATGCCATAGCGGTCGATCAACACGTCGCTGATCTGCTTGCACAGCACGGGGTCGCAGACCATGACCGGCACGATGTGGCTGGGATTATTCAGATGAGCAACCCCCGCCTCGTCGAGCCGCTTACGCAGCCGCGCGACGCGATCCTGATGCCGCTCGCGTTCCGCCGCGCTCGCTTTCAGGTGGCGAATGCTGGTGAGCGCGCCGGCGGCGACCGCCGGCGGCAGCGACGTAGTGAAGATGAAGCCGGAAGCGAAGCTGCGGATGAAATCGCAGATCGTAGCCGATGCCGCGACGTAGCCGCCAATGACACCAAACGCCTTTGCCAAGGTGCCTTCGATCACGGTCAGGCGATGGCTCACGCCCTCGCGGTCGGCGATGCCGCCACCCTTTGGTCCGTAAAGGCCGACGCCGTGGACCTCGTCGAGATAGGTCATGGCGTTGTGCGCGTCCGCGACATCGCATAGCTCGGCGATCGGGGCGATATCGCCATCCATCGAATAAACCGACTCGAAGGCCACCAGCTTCGGCGCATGCGGGTCGAGATCGCCGAGCTTGCGTTCGAGGTCGCGCGGGTCATTGTGTGCAAAGATACACGTGTCGCTGCGGCTGTGCCTGATGCCCTCGATCATCGAGGCGTGATTGAGCTCGTCTGACAGGATTGTGCAGCCCGGCATCCGCGACGCCAGCGTGCTCAGCGACGCCATGTTGGAAACATAGCCCGACGTGAACAGGAGTGCCGCTTCCTTGCCGTGCAGGTCGGCCAGCTCCCTCTCCAGCAGCACGTGATAGTGATTGGTCCCGGCGATGTTGCGGGTGCCGCCGGCCCCCGCGCCGCAACTGTCGAGCGTCTCGTGCATTGCCTTCAGCACCGCGGGGTGCTGGCCCATGCCGAGGTAATCATTGGAGCACCAGACGGTGACCTCGCCGGCGCCACTCGGATGATGATGTTTAGCGCGGGGAAACGCGCCTGCCCTGCGCTCGAGGTCGGCAAATACGCGATAGCGGCCTTCGCGATGAAGACCTTCGAGCTGCCGGCGAAAATAGGCTTCGTAGTTCATGACGTCCTCCCCTTGATCGTTGCCGCCGGCTCAGGACAGATCGTGTGAGCCGCCGTCAGGCCTTCTCTTGCCTGCTGCTCGCGATAACTCTTGCGGAACTGTTCTTCGAGACGCTGCCGCGCGCAGGCTCCCTGTGACAGCTTCGGAGGCGCCACATCGGGGCGCACATCCGCGAGCACGACGAGATTGGGCGGCGCTTCGGTGGTGCTGGCGTCTCGGTCCTGTTCCATGGTGACGTCCTCCGGCGGGAAACCCGAGCGCATGCCCCAGCCCCACAGCGTGATCGCCGGCAGCGGCAGCAGCATGAACCAATGCTCGACAACGCCGAGCGCAAACAGCGTCGATACCAGCGTCAGGCTGACAATCTCGAAAGGCGTGACCGCGACTTCGGCGATGCGCTGGATCATGATGACGAGGATCGCGGTGGCGAGCGTAACCGAGACCGGGAAAAAGGCGCTGACTGGCCCGCGCGTGAAGAACGTCTTGAGGAAACGCACCGCGTCCGGCATCAGCTCGTCGTTGGTGACGGGAACGCCGAGGAAGAGGTTGATCTTGGCGCTTTGCCGTAGCACCCAAAGCGCCGCAAACGTCCAGAGACCGACCTGGTTGGGGCTGCCCCAAGTCAGCGCGACGACGGCCGCGCCGCAAGCCAGCAAGGCGAACTCGTGATAGAGGATGGCCTGCAACGCAAAGCCGAGGCGCGACCGGCCCGTCGCGTTGGACGGACAGGGCTCTGGCCGCGGCCCGGTCAGCCATCCTGCGAGAAAGGCGATCTCCTGCGCAGCCCATAGCAAGATCATGCACGTGAAGGCCGTGTACGCGCCACCGACGCTGGTATCGCCGGCGGTCAGCGCGAGGCCGCCGAGCGACCCGGCGAGCAGACCAATTGCCAGGGACGCTCGCGACAGTTCGAACCGTCCCGAACGTCCGACCAGCAAAAGCACGGCCCCGGTGCTGAACCACCACACAAAGGCAGCGTAGATGGGGGGAACCGTGTAGGCTGCTATCAACGCACTCTCCTCACCAAGCCGGTTGCAGGCAGATTTCGCGTGGCAGCGTGTTCCGCTTCACCGGTAGCAGGAACAGCTTTGCGAACGTCAGTGCAGCCTGCGCCGCAAGGCCTGCGCGCTTCACTCTTGCCAGTAAGCCGCCCTGCTCGCGCGCATCCGCAATCGCTTCAGAAATCAGCCGCAGGCGCTCGAGACCGGCGAGGAAGCGCGGATTCTCGATATCCAGCGTAACCGGAAACACCTGCTTGGAAATCTCGGAGGTGATGCGGAACACCCGCATGTCGTACTCCGTCGGGTGCATGCCGAGCGCCTCGTGGAAGGCCGGGCGCATGTGATCGCGCACGTACATGGTGGCGAACACGGCGAGCAGGAAGAACCGGATCCAGAGCTTGTTGAAGCCGCGCAGCAGCGACGGATCGGCGCGCATCAACAGTGCGAACGCTTCGCCGTGGCGAAACTCGTCGTTGCACCACAGTTCGAACCAGCGGAAGATCGGATGGAACTGGCGCTCGGGATGACGCTCCATCTGCCGGTAGATCGTGATGTAACGGGCGTAGCCGATCTTCTCGGAGAGGTAGGTCGCGTAGAAGATGAACTTCGGACGGAAATAGGTGTACTTCTTAACCTTGGTGAGGAAGCTCAGATCCACCCCGATGCCGTGGTCCTTCAGGATTTCGTTGATGAAGCCGGCATGGCGGGCCTCGTCCCGGCTCATGAAGGCGAACAGCTCCTGGATCTCCTTGTTCTTGATCCGCTTCTTGATCTCCGCGTAGAGGACGCAGCCGGAGAACTCGGCCGTGAGCGAGGAGACCAGGAAATCCTTGAACTCCTTGCGCAGCTCGGGCGGCAGCGACTCCAGGTCGTTCTTGAACTCGTCGGTCTTGACGAAATGCGCCTTGTTGTGGTCGGCGCGCAGCTCCTTCATGACCGCGTTCCATTCGGACCGCACCAGGCTGACGTCGAGCCGGTCCATCGCCTCATAGTCGGTCGTGTAGAAGCGCGGGCTGAGGATGGTGTCTTCGCGCGCCTTGTCCAGGCTTTCGTTGCTGCCCTTGACTGGGCGCCGCACCTGCAGATTTCCCTGGCTTCCGCCTTCCATGGTGATCATGATGCTCTCCCGTCCGAGAAACTGACTTCGTAAAGTTCGGTCAATTCCAGATATCCTTCGATCCGCGCCCGCAGCCGGTCGAGCGGACCGGCACGGACCACGGTCGCGGTTCTCCGCACGACCAGGCGCTCGCCGAAGGCGACGCCGGTCGGCGCGTCATGAACCCTCACCTCGTCGCCGGGCTCGATCGCGATGTCGCCGTCGAGCACCACATGGGCGTGCAACGTCTCCGACGTCTGCTCGATCTCGATCGTGCAGGGCACGTCGAACGTCTTGCGAGAGGTCGTCCAGAGCATCTTCATGATCCGCCCCCTTTCAATTTCATCAGCCGCGCAAAGGCGTCGGTATTGGCCGATCCGAAGGCGTCGAGATCGATCTGCTTGCCGGTCGAGGTGTCCGTCAGCGTGATCTGGCCATTGACGAAACGGGTCAGGCGAAACGGCGGCTGTTGCCCGATGTCGCCGAGCTTGCGTTCCCGCGCGAGCCCGCGCAGCACGACGCGAATGAATCCATTGCTGCCGGGCGCCAGTGTATCCACCAATTGACGATCGCGAGCGTCGTACACCAGCACCGCACCGTTTTGGCCGTCCGCAAACTGGAATTCGCGGCTTTCGACGACGGCCGGCAGCGTCATGTGGACGCCGCCCGTCCCCGTCAGTCGAACCGTCGTCACCGTCGCGAGCGAAAACAGGACGAGCGCCGCGGCCGCGATGATGCCGCCTTTGGGGACCACAGGCTCCTGGATGGCATGGCTCATGAGTTCTCTCCGTTCAGGCAGCCGCGGTCGACGGCGAATTGGCCGTGACGCCCGAGACCTGGTTGCGATTGGCGGATGCCGAGAGCGCGACCGCCGTCGGAGCGGGCTGCCCTCCCAACGCCTCCGAAAGCCGGGCCGCGACGATCGCGGCGTCCGGCAACGCACACAGCATCGGCTCCGGCGCGCGCAGCCGCCAGGGCCTGATGTGCGGCCACAGCAGCAGATACGACACGCGTTTGCCGTCCGAGACTCCAAGCGGGATGTCGCCGGAACCGTCGCGGTGGATCTTCAGCGCGGCGTTGGTGATCTTTGTCAGCGGAATGTTCATCGTCATCGGCAGCGCGACGCCGAACTGGAACAGGACCCGCTTGCTGGTGAGCGTGTAGCAGGCCGCGCGGCGGAACAGCCACGCGAGGCCGGCCAGTACGACGATGGCGCTGATCGCCGGAGCGATCAGCCACAGCGCCGAAATGACAGCGTCGCGTCCTTGAATGCCATGCGACCAGTTCGACCACAGCCGCCACGCCAGCAGGGCGCCGAAATAGATCGAGACCTCGCGAATGTGGAACGAGCGCAGAGCCAGCCCTTTGAAACCGGGCTTGCCCTGCCAGATCACGCGCTCGCCTGCCGGCAAGGGCGCTGGCAGCTCCTTGAACTGCGAATCCATGAACTGCTGATGATCCTGTTTCACAGCAGCGGCTCCTGACGCGCCGGCGTGGCGTAGAGCGTGCCCGCGCCGAAATATCCGACGATGCGATCTTCCTCGAGCTTGGTCACCTGATCCGGACTCTTCGTCGCCGGCACGTCGGCGAACTGGCTGCCGAGGATGGCATCGACCCAGACCCGGCGGCGGCGGCCGTCGATCTTGGCAAACGGCAGCGGCAGCAACACACGCCGCGTGCCGCCGATGATGGGGACCTCGACTTCGAGATATCGGATCAGCGCCTCGGCCCGGTCGACCCAGACGTCCGTGACGACGCCGCCGGGTTCACTGTCCGCGCCGTTCACACGCATGCCGCGCGGATCGGGATCGCGCGCTTCGAGATAGGTGCCTTCGGCAACGCGCAGCGGAACGATGCAGGGGATGTTTTCCATCGTCAGTTCGGGAACGTCTTCGCGATTGGCATAGGACCCGGGCCCGACACCATCGAGCATCGGATTGCCGGTTGGCTCCGCCGGAGCGCCCGGCCAAACTGCGATCGGCGCCAACGCAACGTCGGGGCGATCGTTCTTGTGGTTCGGGAGCATCGCGACGTGCCCGTCCCGCAAGAGATAGGTCTTGGGATCGGGCATGCGCGGAAACCCATGCGCGACCCCGCCGTTGATCCCCGTCGACTCGAGCGGATAACCTTCGCGCTTGTCTTCGCGGCGAAGATAGAAGATCAGGCCAGCGAAGAAGATCCAGAAAACGTAAAGCGTGACCTGTGCCAGGTCCATATACGCGTCGGGCTGCATGGGCGACCTCCCTCTCGTTGACTAGCCTGGGAATTCCGCCAGGCCGAACTTCGTGGATGGCTGCGGGAAGCTCGTCCGTGCCGTGCGCACGAGCGGACCAATCGCAACCAGAGTGGCGAACAACAACGCAATTTCGATGTGGTAGACGACGCTGTATCCCGTCGACGGACCCGTCAGCGCGCGGCCGAGCGAGCCGCTCGACGCCAGCGACGTCACGGCATCGCGAATGCCGCCGCCAAGCGCGATGCCGCCACCGGCCGCGGTCGCCTGCACGGCGCCCCAAGTGCCCAGCGCCAACCCGCTTTCGCCGTCACGCGCCAGCGCCATCGCAGCGGTCAACGTTCCCGCGGCAAACAGCCCGCCGCCGAAACCGATCAGCGCGGTGCCGATCCGAAACAGCAGCACCGATCCCAACGGCGCGGCGAAGATCACCGCGGCAAACGCGAACACGCCTGCCACTGCACCGAAGCCGGCGATGCGATAGGGATCGGCGTTGCGTCCCAGCGTCCTTGCGGCAAGGCCAAATCCGGCCAGCGTGCCGAGCGCGAAAAACGCCGTGAGCGCCGTGGTCTGCCCCACGGTCAGTTTGAGGATTTCGGCGCCGTAGGGCTCGAGCAGAATGTCCTGCATCGAGAATGCCGAGGTGCCGAGCGCTAACGCGACAAGAACCCGGACCGAGCCGCCGGCGTTGCGAAACCTGGCCCAGGAGCGCTGGAATTCGGGCCGCTCGCGCGCAGCCGACGTCAGCGCCGGATTGCGCGCTTCCTGCTTCCACAGAGCGGCGATGTTGAGCAGCAATTGCGTGACGGCAACGCCCTGGATCACCTGGATCAGGCGGATCTCGTTGAAGTTGCGCAAGAGTTCGCTGAAGATCAACGCGCTGCCGACCATCCCGAACAGCAGCATCACATAGAGGAAGGCCACCACGCGCGGCCGCGCATCAGCCGGCGCAAGATCGGTGGCGAGCGCGAGGCCGGCCGTCTGGGCCGTGTGCATGCCGGCGCCGACCAGCAGGAAGGCGAGCGCCGCGCCGAATTGTCCGTAAACCGCGGGATACTCGCCGGTGCCTGACAGCACCAGCAACGCAAACGGCAGGATGGCGAAGCCGCCGAACTGGATCAGCGTCCCCATCCAGATATAGGGCACCCTGCGCCAGCCAAGCACCGAGCGATGATTGTCGGACTTGAAGCCGATCAGAACGCGGAACGGCGCGAACACCAGCGGTATCGACACCATCAGCGAGACCAGCAGCGTGGAGACGCCGAGCTCGACGATCATGACGCGGTTGAGCGTGCCGTTCAGCAGCACGATCGAGATACCGGTCGACACCTGGAACAGCGACAGACGCAGAAGCCGTCCTAGCGGCAGCTCCGTCGTGGCCGCGTCGGCAAAGGGAAGGAAGCGGGTCCCAAGCCGCATCCAGCCCTTGGCCAATGTCGACGATATCCGGGTCATCGGGGGATCATCTCCAAGGCCTGCGACTTGTAGAATCCGCTGGCGACGCGATGGCTGCGACCGAGCTGCCAGCGCTCGAGGCCTTCCTCCGACATCAGCAGCCGGCGCAACTTCTGCTCGCCTACCGGTTCGATGGCCGGTGCGCGATCGCCGCGCGGGAAAAGCCGACCAACGGCATGCATTACGGCCAACGCCGGTGTTTTCGGAGCGAATGTCACCAACAGAGCCTCGGCAGTCCGCTCCGCCAACCCTGCCATGACCCGGCAGGTATCAGCCGGGCGATAATGGATCAGCGAGTCCATCG
Source organism: Bradyrhizobium sp. CCH5-F6 (assembly GCF_001556045.1). Lineage (GTDB taxonomy): Bacteria > Pseudomonadota > Alphaproteobacteria > Rhizobiales > Xanthobacteraceae > Bradyrhizobium. The sequence continues at coordinate 124,765 of NZ_LSIC01000101.1, read as the reverse complement.
CGACCACGAAATCGAACCTGCCGAGCTTCGGGTCGAGCATGTCGCCGGACCGGAATTCGATGGTTGAGGAATCGAGGTCCGAAGGCAGCCGCTCGCGCGCCACGGACACCAGCGTCGGCGACAGATCGATCGCGACCACGCGGGCGCCGCGCCGCGCGGCTTCGATCGACAACGCACCGGTCCCGCAACCGGCGTCGAGCAATCGCGCGCCGCTCATGTTCTGGGGCAGCCACCCCAGCAGCGTGTTGCGCATCTCGTCCCGGCCGGCGCGGACGGTGGCCCTGATGCGACCGACGGGAGCATCCGACGTCAGTTTTGCCCAGGCATCGACCGCGGTCCGGTCGAAATAGGTCTGAAGCTCGCCACGCCGTTCGAGATAGGTTGCGATGGACATTAGTCGAACCCCAACAGGTCGAAGATCTCACGGTCCTTGAGCGATTTTCCCGGCAGTGGCTCGATCGTTCCGGCCCAGAGCTCGGCGGCAAGCCGCATGTATTCGTCGGTCACGGCCTTCAGTTCCGGCGTCTCGTCCATTTCGAACAGCGTCGATTTCTTCAGGCGGCTCTTGCGGATGACGTCGAGATCCGGGAAATGCGCCACCCGCTTTAGGCCAGCCTGTTCGCTGTAGCGGTCGATCTGGTCGGTATCCTTGCTGCGGTTGGCGATGACGCCGCCGAGTCGGACGCCATAATTTTTCGATTTGGCCTCGATCGCGGCCACGATTCGGTTCATGGCGAAGATCGAGTCGAAATCGTTCGCCGCCACAATCAGCGCTCGGTCGGAGTGTTGCAGTGGCGCGGCAAAGCCGCCGCAAACGACATCGCCGAGCACGTCGAAGATCACGACGTCGGTGTCCTCGAGCAGATGGTGCTCCTTCAGGAGCTTCACGGTCTGGCCCACGACATAGCCGCCACAACCGGTGCCGGCCGGAGGTCCGCCGGCCTCAAGACACATCACGCCGTTGTAGCCTTCGAACACGAAATCCTCGGGGCGGAGTTCTTCGGCGTGGAAGTTCACGGATTCCAGCACGTCGATCACGGTCGGGACCAGTCGCTTGGTCAACGTGAAGGTCGAATCGTGCTTGGGATCGCAACCGATCTGGAGCACTCGCTTGCCGAGCCTGGAAAACGCAACCGACAGGTTCGACGATGTCGTGCTCTTGCCGATGCCGCCCTTGCCGTAGACCGAGAACACCTTTGCAGTGCCGATCTTGAGCCTGGGATCGAGCTGGACCTGTACGCTGCCCTCGCCGTCGCCGCAGCAGGACGGGCTCTTGAGCGACGATGGTTTGGTTTGGATATTCATGCGGCAACTCCCACGCCTTCGAGGCGGTCTTCGAGTTCTTCGCCTGCCCGGCGCAGGACATCGAGCATCTCGGGATCCGGTGACCAGTATTTGCGCTCGTGCGCCTCGATCAACCGGTTCGCGACCTTCGCGGAAGCAACGGGATTGAGCGAGGCCAGGCGCTCGCGCATTTCGGGATCGAGCATGAAAGTCTCTGTGAGCTGCCGGTAGACCCACGGTGCAACCTCGCCAGTCGTCGCCGACCAGCCCATGGTGTTGGTAACGTGCTCTTCGATCTGGCGGACGCCCTCGTAGCCGTGCTTGAGCATGCCCTCGTACCATTTCGGATTGAGCATCCGGGTCCGGGTTTCCAGCGCGACCTGCTCCGACAGCGTCCGGACCGTGCCCGTGCCGCGAGTCTGATCGCCGATATAGACCGGCGCCGACTGGCCGCCCTTCGCCATTCGCACGGCGCGGCTGACGCCGCCCAACGTGTCGAAATAATGATCCACGGTGGTCACGCCGAGCTCGACCGAGTCGAGGTTCTGGTACGCGAGATCGACGGTAGCGAGTGCGTTCTGCAACAGAGCCGTCTGCTGCATCGGCTGCCCTTTGAGGCCGTAGGCAAAACTCTTGCGGCGTGTATAGGTCTCGGCCAGTTCGTCCTCGTTGTCCCACCGGCCGTTCTCGACCAGGTGGTTGACGTTCGAGCCATAAGCGCCGTCGGCATTGCCGAACACCCGCAAGGAGGCCGTTTCCAGATCGCAATCATTCGCAGCTTGGAACGCCAGCGCGTGCTTGCGGACGAAATTCCGTTCGACCGGCTCATCGGCGGATGCGGCCAGGAAGCAGGCTTCGGCCAGCAGCTTGATCTGCAGCGGCAGCAGGTCGCGGAAGATGCCTGACATGGTGACGATGACGTCGATCCGCGGCCGGTTGAGTTGATCGAGCGGAATCAATTCCGCACCCGTCAGTCGGCCATAGCCGTCGAAGCGCGGCTTTGCTCCGAGCAAGGCCAGCGCCTGCCCGATCGGCGCGCCCTCGTTCTTGAGATTGTCGGTACCCCACAGCACGATCGCTACGGATTCGGGGATGCCGTGTCCTTCACCGACGTGCTTGTCGATCAGCCGCTGCGCCTGGCTCGCGCCGTCCTGCACCGCAAAGGCGCTGGGAATACGGAACGGATCGAAGCCATGGAGATTGCGCCCGGTCGGCAGGATGGCCGGCGTGCGCAGGAGATCGCCGCCCGGTGCCGGGCGAACAAACTTGCCATCCAGCGCATGCAGGATCGCGGGCAGTTCGTGATCCTGTTGGAGGATGCGATCGATGCCAGCCAATTCCTTGTAGAGCGCCAGCGCGGCGTCATCCCTCTTGGCCAATGCTTCGGGCGCCTCACCCGCGACCAGCGCCTCGAGGATCGATTTGTCAGGACGCACATCATGCGAGGCATCCGCGACCGCCTGAATCATCTCGACACGCTGTTCGACCGATGGTGTCTCACCAACGACATGCAGGCCATGCGGGATCAGGGTGTATTCGAGCTCGAGCACGGCTTCCGACAATTTGCCGACCGTTGCGGCCGGATCCATCCAGGCGGGAGAGGCCTCGGTCAGTTCGAGAGCACTGGCCTGGGCCTGTATCAACGTCGCGAGATCTCCGCGTTCCGCATCGTCGTGCGGAGCAAGTCCCCGCCAGCGCTCGATCGAGGCCTTCAGCTCAACCAGGGCCTTGTAGAGTCCAGCATGGGCGACCGGAGGCGTCAGATAGCTGATCAGCGTCGCGGCCGAACGGCGCTTGGCGATCGTCCCTTCGGACGGGTTGTTCGAGGCATAGAGATATAGATTCGGCAGATCGCCGATCATGCGGTCGGGCCAGCATGCGCCGGAGAGACCGGCCTGCTTGCCCGGCATGAATTCCAGCGCGCCGTGGGTTCCGAAATGCAGCACCGCGCCGGCGCCGAAATCCTCGCGCAGCCAGCGATAGAAGGCCGAGAAGGCATGCGTCGGCGCAAATCCCTTCTCGAACAAGAGCCGCATCGGATCGCCCTCATATCCAAATGCCGGCTGGATCCCGACGAAAACGTTCCCGAAGCGCTCCCCGAGCACCATGATAGAGCTGCCATCGCTCTGCTGCTTGCCCGGCGCCGGCCCCCATTGCGCCTCGATCTGGCGCAACCATTTTTCATTCCGAACATGATCACCAGCCGGAACTCTGGCGTGAACGTTGGCATCCGCGCCGAAGCGGGCGGCATTGCCAACCACGATACGCTCACGCAAAGCGTCGGCGCTTTCGGGCACGTCGACCTGATAGCCCTCACGCTTCATTGCAGAGAGCGTGCGATGCAAGGATTCGAATACCGACAGGAACGCCGCGGTGCCGGTGTTGCCGGCATTCGGCGGGAAGTTGAACAGGACGATCGCAACCCTGCGATCCCGGCGCTCCGAACGGCGCGTCGCGACCAGGCGGGCCGTGCGTGCCGCCAGCATGTCGGCACGCTCGCTGCAGACATGCATTTCGCCGCCGGTCTCGGCCGATGCGAAAATGCAGGCACGCTCGCAGCCGGTGCAGGGAGCGCCTGCCCCGTCGGAGCGGCCGCCATAGACCATCGGCCCCGCCGCACCGTCGAGCTCGGGGATCGCCACCATGATGGTGCTCTCCACCGGCATCAGACCGCGATCCGAAGCCCCCCATTGCTCGAGCGTCTGGAATTCGACGGGATGCGCCGACAGATAGGGTACGTCGAGCTGGGCGAGAACGTCTTCGGCCGCCCGGGAGTCGTTGTAGGCGGGACCACCGACCAGCGAGAAACCGGTCAGCGAGACCACGGCATCGACGATGCAGCTTCCGTCCTTCATGAAGAAGCGCTCAATCGCCGGCCTTTGATCGAGACCGCTCGCGAAGGCTGGGATCACGCGCAAGCCTCTCGCCTCGAATGCGGCAATCACACCGTCATAGTGACCGGCATTTCCGGCGAGCAGATAGGAGCGCAACAGAAGGAGGCCGACGGTACCGCGCTCGCCGGCCGGGACAGGCAGACGATCTGCCGTATCCGCGATGCGTCCTTTGAGGCGCGGGTGGTAGACGCCGATATCGTCATAGTCCACCGGCGCCTCGGCCTTGACGATGCCGCGCAGGCCGCGGCGCGGACCGTCGGCGTAACGGTCGACCAACAGGCGGATCATGTTGGCGATGTTCTGCTCGGAGCCGGCCAGCCAGTATTGCAGCGTCAGGAAATAGGCGCGCATGTCCTGAGCGGTGCCGGGAATGAAGCGAAGCAACTTGGGCAGCTGCCGCAGCATCTTCATCTCGCCCTTGCCACCCGGGCTCGTTCCCTTGCGATTGCCGCGCAACTTCTTGAGCCATGCGATGGCGCCGAGCGCCTCGCCGCTCATGTCGAACTTGCCGACACGCGTCAGCTTGACGATCTCGGCCGCCGACATGCAGCAGATCATGGCGTCGCAATCATTGCGCCGGGCAACGAGTGCTGGCATCACGAGGCGAACATGGTCGTCGAGAAACAGCATGGTGGCGATCACGATGTCGCCGCGGGCGATGTCGGCCTTGCAACGATCGAGCGCTGCATCATCAGTGCCCCATTCGTCCGCGGAATGCACCGCGAGCGTCAACCCGGGAAAATGTCCCCTCAACAGCCTCTCGGCCCGCGCGGCCGCGCCGGACAGATGACTGTCCATGGTCACGACGACGACCCTCAGAGGCGTCGCGTCAGCGGGCGTAATGCGCTTTGGCATCGTAGAGCGTCTCAATGGTTATGGTGGCAACGCCGTTTTCATTGGCGAAACGTTCGGTGTTGCGGCGCGCCTTGCCGCGAACGAAGAACGGAATCTTGTAGAGCTCTTTCTCGGCATCGGCCGACCAGGTCGCGCTGGCCAACGTCGCTGCCGGGGCCGGCTCCACGGGCTGAACCGACTTTGCGGCATCGGTCGCCTGATGGCCGGCTCCCAAATGCGACGGCAAAGCGCCATCCTTGAATTCGATATCATTCTTGAACATCGCCAGCAGGTGCTCTTCGAGGCCCATCATCAGCGGATGCACCCAGGTGTCGAAGATGACGTTGGCGCCCTCGAACCCCATCTGCGGCGCGTAGCGCGCGGGAAAATCCTGCACGTGCACAGGCGCCGAGATCACGGCGCAGGGAACGCCGAGGCGTTTGGCAATATGACGCTCCATCTGCGTCCCCAGCACCAGCTCGGGTTGCAGTTCGGCGACCCTGGCTTCGACTTCCAGATAATCGTCGGTGATCAGCGGCTCGACGTCATAGCGCTTCGCCGCCTCGCGGATCTCGCGGCCGAACTCGCGGCTGTAAGTGCCGAGGCCCACGACTCTGAAGCCCAGCTCGTCGGATGCAATGCGTGCGGCGGCAATGGCATGGGTGGCGTCGCCGAAGATGAAGACACGCTTGCCGGTAAGATAGGTCGAATCGACCGAACGCGAGTACCACGGCAACCGTGTGGAGGCCGAAGCCAGCGTCGCCGAAGCATCCACACCAGCGAGCTCTGCGACCTCTTCGACGAACTCGCGCGTGGCCGAGACGCCGATTGGAATGGTCTTGGTGAAGGGTTGGCCAAACGTCCGTAGCAGCCATGATGCAGCCTGCCCCGCGATTTCGGGATACAGCACGACGTTGAAATCGGCGTCTCCCAATCTCGCGATATCGACCGGCGTCGCCCCCATCGGCGCGGTGACGTGCACGTCGATGCCAAGCTTTGCCAGCAGAGACGCGATCTCGACGACATCGTCGCGATGGCGGAAGCCGAGAGCGGTCGGGCCGAGCAGATTGCAGCGAGCCCGGACTCCGGCAGCACGCTGCGGACGCGGCGTTCCCGGCGCCGGCGCTGACGGCCCGGCGAGCGCGCGAACCAATTGATAGAACGTCTCGGCCGCGCCCCAATTCTCCTTGCGTTGATAGGCCGGCAGATCGACGTCCACGACCGGAATCGGGAGATCGAGCGCACGCGCCAGACCGCCGGGGTCGTCCTGGATAAGCGACCCGGTGCAGGAGGCGCCGACCAGCATCGCCTGTGGCTGGAAACGATCGTAAGCATTCTGGGTCGCGGTCTTGAACAGTTCGGCGGTGTCACCGCCGAGATCCCGCGCGGAGAACGTCGTGTAGGTGACGGGCGGCCGCCGGTCACGGCGTTCGATCATCGTGAACAGCAGATCCGCATAGGTATCGCCCTGCGGCGCGTGAAGTACATAGTGCAGGCCTTCCATCCCCGTCGCGACGCGCATTGCGCCGACGTGGGGAGGTCCTTCATATGTCCACACCGTGAGCTGCATGATCAGGCCACCAGTTTGGCGCGGCGCACCAGAGGGCGCGCAAACAGTTCGGCAAGATCGGCCGCTTGCTCGTAGCCCTGGATGGGCGTGAACACGAGCTCGATCGACCATTTCGTGGTGATGCCTTCCGCTTCCAGGGGATTGGCAAGTCCTAGCCCGCAGACCACGAGATCTGGTCGCGCCATCCGGCAGCGATCGAGTTGCAAATCGACGTCCTGCCCTTCCAACAGCACGACATCATCCGGCAGCATCCTGAGCTCTTCGGCGAGATGCTCGCGGTGCAGATAGGGTGTCCCGACCTCGACCAGTTGCATCGACAATTCGCGCGACAGGAACCTCGCCAGGGGAATTTCGAGCTGGGAATCCGGAAACAGAAATATGCGCCGACCGCCGAGTCGATCGCGATAGCGAAGCAGCGCCCGCTCCGACCTGATACGATGGGGCTCAGTGACCGCCTCGAACAGCGCTGGCGCGACATCGAACGCATCGGCCGCTGCACGCAGCCACGCCGTCGTACCCTCGACGCCCAGCGGGAACGGCGCGGCCAACCTCACCGCGCCGCGATCTTCCAGCGCGCGCGCCGTGTCGGCGAGGAACGGCTGAGCCAGGAGAAACTTGGTATTCGGTCCTATATCTGGAAGGGCCGCGGAGTTTCGTGGCGGCAGAAACTGGACTGTGCCGATGCCGAATGCGTCGAACAGGCGGATGAACTGGTCCTCGACGACGTCGGCCAGGGAGCCCACGATCAGCAATTGGTCCTCGCTCGTCCCGTTCGGGGGGGCCGCGGGGACGAGCGAGGCGAGACAGGCATCCTCGCCTTGCGTGAATGTTGTCTCGATTCCACTGCCTGAGTAATTGAGGATGCGGACCGCAGGCGAAAACTTCCGGGACAGCCGCAATGCGGCGCGCGACAAATCGAGCTTGATGACCTCGGACGGACAGGAGCCGACGAGAAACAACAGCCGGATGTCCGGCCGCCGCGCGATCAGTTGAGCCACGATGCGGTCCAATTCGTCATTGGCATCGGTGAGCCCGGCGAGGTCCTTCTCTTCCATGATCGCAGTCGCAAATCGCGGCTCGGCGAAGATCATCACGCCGGCGGCGGACTGAATGAGATGCGCGCAGGTGCGCGAGCCCACCACCAGAAAGAAGGCGTCCTGGATCTTCCGGTGCAGCCAGACGATTCCGGTCAGCCCGCAGAAAACCTCGCGCTGGCCGCTCTCGCGGCGAACCAGCCTCGGCGCGACATCGGCTGCGACCGGACATCCCTGCACATGCGCATTCATGACCGGCTCCTGGAAACGGAGGGAGCTGCCGATGATGCAAGGCGCTCGTCACGCCGCGCGGCGCGCAGCTTCAACAAGAACTGCGTGGCATTGACGAAGTATGACGCGTAAGCCGCCAGCGCCAGCAGCATCTGCTCGCGCGGGTCGCCGATCCCGGCGAACAACGCGATGAGGTAGCCGGTATGCAGCGCCAGCACGAGGAAGCTGAAGACGTCTTCCCAGAAGAAGGCTGGCGCAAACAGATAGCAGCCGAAGACTTCCCGTTCCCAGATCGAACCGGTGATCATGATCGCGTAAAGCACGAGCGTCTTGAGGACGACAGACGCCGTCGCGACGGCAAAGCCTTCGCCGTTGAAGAGATAACGGACCACCAGCGCCAGGCTGATCAGAAAAACGGCGAACTGAATTGGCGCGAGGATGCCCTGAACCAGCGTCCACCTTGTTGCATCGCGGCGAAGGCGCTGCTCGGGGGTGTACAGGGTCTTAAGTGATTGCGCCGTCGAACGGGCTCGCGCTGCGACATCACCCATCTGAGAAATTCCATTCGCAGGCGCAGCGACGTATTCATTGACCAAACTGTAAAGATTGTTTGACAGCCCAACGTCACGGTGATGCGATATCGACTGGGGAAATCGAGCAGCTACCGGCGAAGGGTCGCCGTGTTCGGGAAAATCGCCGTTCCTAGCCGCTCGAAGCTGCACCGCGCCACTCCCTAAGTGCGGTCTTGTTGGAAAGAAGGCTAAACCTCGCTTCAAGAACTGTCAACTAAATCATACGTAAATTGAACTTGACGGTTTTTGGACTAGAGGACTTAATGTTGGGGGGAGTGAGATATGACCGATGTGAACGAGCAATCCTTCTCAGCCGGTAGCGCCACCGACACCGCGTCGGCGCCACGTCCCAAATCGCTGAGACAGCGAATCCCGACGCCGATCTGGCGCTTTCGGCCGACGCTGCAACCGGTCGCGGTGGTCAGGACCATCAAGACGCAGATCATTCCCAAGATCGTGCTGGCGTTACGCAGCACACCGGTTGCAAGGCTCGCGGAGACCGCAGAGCCGAGCACACCGACCGAAGTGGAGATGTTCGTCGCGCTGGCGCTTGGCGCCGATGACAGGGCGGCGTTCGCCTATGTCGTGGATCTCCAGGCGAAAGGCACCTCGGTCGAATCGATCTTTCTCGATCTGCTGGCGCCCGCAGCGCGGCAGCTTGGAGCGCAGTGGGAATCGGACACGACCGATTTTGCCAGCGTGACGCTCGGCGTCGGGCGATTGCAGCTCATCATGCACCGCCTCGGCGACAGCTTCGTGCAGGAAGCCAGCGGCACCCATAGCGGCGAATCGGCACTGCTGACGATCATTCCGGGTGACCAGCACAGCTTTGGACTATCCATGGTGGCCGAGTTTTTCCGCCGCGCCGGCTGGAATCTCTGTACCGGGCCGTTCTCGTCGCACCGAGAGCTGACATCCCTGGTGCATAATCACTGGTTCGATATCGTCGGCTTCTCCATAAGCAGCGATCGGCGGCTCGACGAGCTGAAAAAAGACATCCAGGACATCAGGCGTGACTCGCGCAACAGGCAGGTCGGCATCATTCTTGGCGGCCCGATGGTGATCGCACAGCCCGGCCTTGTGGCTTCGATGGGAGCCGATATGATGTCGATAGATGCGATCACCGCGCCTCAGCAGGCGCATGGCCTCATCGAGCAGATGAAGGGGCGGAAGTGACCGGCCTCGGTTCACACGGGCGGCGCAGATTGACGCGACGAAGCTTCCCCTCAAATGCGATCGCGGAGACGACGGAAATGACGGCTGCGACGGCGGATAGTCCCTCTCCGCCCAGCGTCGTGACCGCGCTCTATTTCCGCACCAAGGCGCTGCATGCGGAAGCCGAACGGACCGGCATCATTCGCAGTCTGCTGCGGGGCGAAGCGAGCCGCACAGGCTATATCCTGTTGCTGCGCAATCTGCTTCCCGCCTACCGGGCGATGGAGCATGGCCTCGAACGCCATAGCGGTTCACCCGGCATCGAATTGCTCTCATCCTTCCGGCTTGCGCGCGCACACGCGATCGAATCCGACCTTGCCACTCTGTGCGGCGAACGATGGATCGAGGACGTTCCGCTGCTTGCTGCCGGAGAGATCTATGCCGAACGCGTTGCTCATGCGGCCGACGGCGACGGCATGCGACTGATCGCCCATGCCTATACCCGCTATCTCGGGGACCTCAGCGGGGGGCAGATCCTGCAGCGATTGCTGGCGCGCACGCTCAAGCTTCGACCCTCGGAGCTGACTTTCTACGATTTTCCGCACTTCGCGGATCTGGAGTTGCTGAAAGCCGACTACCGCAGGGCGCTGGACGAGGCCGGCGCAATTGCGCCAGATCCGCAGGTCGTGGTGGAGGAAGGCGCAATTGCCTTTTCGATGAACATCGACCTGTCCTGTGCCGTCGAGGTTGCGGCGCCGCATGGACCGGCCGCGGTCGCTGCCGTGGACTAGGTCAAACCGGCCGCGCGCAGCAGCTTCAGGCGTTCGGCTTGCCCCTGCCCGACGTGCGAGAAGCATGCCAAATCAGATGCTCCAGCACTTCGGCAGTGCGCAGCGTCGAATTACGGACGCTCTCGAGCATCTCGGCGATCCGGCCGGTCTCCACACCATAGGTGATTTCGAGCGCGGCGAGCTGGGCGTTCTCGATCACCGACGACAGCAGGTTCTGGTAGACGAGGTCGGTCTTGGAATCGAGACGAACGCTGCCGATCCGGTTGCTCTGAACGATGCCTTCCTGGAAACGGCTGCGCGCGAGCTCGGCGGCCTTTCGGTCGGTGATATCGGTGAAGATCAGCACGAAGCCGAGCACCCGGTCGCGCGACGGCTGCACGGGATCGGCCCTTATCATCAACGGCTTTTCTTGGTTGCTTTCGCTGCGCAACAGCAACTCGCCGCGCCACGAGCGATGGTGACGAATGAGGTCCGCAACATCGCGAAGGAAACGGTCCGATTGTTGAAATGCCCCGGCCAGCTCGTCAAGCCGATCGAACGCAGTGTGATCCTTCGGCAGCAATGTCTTGAACGCCTCGTTCATCAGCAGGATCCTGCCGTCGATGTCGGCGATGATTACCGGTTGCTCGGACACGCGCACATGGCGGCTGAACTGTTCGAGCTGATCCTGAGCGATGAGGGTGCGCACCGCGCGGAATTGCAGCACTATATCCGCCACCGACTGGCCGATCAGGCGGGCAGCGGCGAGGTCGGCGGGCGTCCAGGGCTCGGACGTGCCCTCGACCTGCTGATGCCACTGCGCGAACGACCGGCGCGGCGACAGATCCAGCGGATTGTCGCCGATGACGAACGGCTTCAACGGATCGCCGCCCCAGGTCACCGTGCGGATGCGCTCCGGCCGGAACCAGATCAGGTATTCGCCGGGATTGCTGGAAATCGGCGTCACCGCGATGCCGCTCGCGACCTTCGTGATTCCCGCGAATTGGGGGAGATCCAGACCGAGCGATGCCGTGGCCATCACAGACCGATCGCGATGCGTGTCCAGCCACGCGCCGATCTCCCTGATTTCCTGCGTTCCCGGCACCTCGCCGGTCGAGATGATCTGACCTTCGTAGATCAGAGCGCTTCCACTCGCTCCCAGCGGCTGGAGGATCGATTGCGAGCTATCGAAGATCGCGCCTCGCCAGTCGCCTTCGCGCGACATGGCCTCGATCATTCGCTGCTCGAGCCGTTGCACGAAGAGCTCGGACTGGCTTTGCGCAAAGCTCTCGAGCGCGGCGATGCGTGTCGCGATCGCCTCGGCAAGCAGTTCACAGACCGCCCGCAATTCAAAATGGATGAAGCGCGGTTCGTAATGGTGACAGGCGACGAGGCCCCACAGCTTTCCGCCGACCACCAGCGAGATCACCAGGGTGGCGCCCACGCCCATGTTCTTCAGGTACTGAAGATGGATCGGCGACATGCTGCGCAGGAAGCAGAGTGACATGTCCAGATCCCGCCCCGTAATGGGCGAAAGCCGGGGCTGCAGCGGGACGGGCTGATAGTTCACATCCACCAGCACGCGGACTCGCGTACGCTCATAGAGCCGCCGCGCCATCTGCGGAATATCGGTCGCAGGATAGCGATTGCCCAGATACGCTTCGAGCTCCGGCTTGCGGCGTTCCGAAAAGACTTCGCCGTGTCCCTCGTCGTCGAAACGGTAGACCATGACCCGGTCGTAACCGGTACGATCCTGAAACAAGGTCGCGGCCTCTTCGCACAGCGCGCGAATCGAGGACGCGGTGCGAATCTTCTCGAGCGCCTTGGCGATGTGTCTGGTCAAATCGACCGACGGTCCGGCCCGCTCCAGCTCGATGACCAGCCCGCCTTCGGGCGGACGATGCAACAGTCCGTCATATTCGGCGCCGGGGCTTCCGATCCTGCAGCGCACCGCGATCGGCATTCCCTGGGCGGTCGGGTCGAGGTGCGGAAGAATTCGAACCAGCAGATCGCCATCGAGATCGGCGAGCGCCATGCCAACGACTTGCTTCAGATTGAGAAACGCCGCGGCATTGGCGCTGGCCTGCACGACACGGTGATCGGGCTCGCTGACGACCAACAGGGCGCCGTGTGGCTGAATCGAGCCCGCGAGATGGATCTCTTCCCGTTCGCAGTTCGAAAGGTCGGCTTTTCCGAATGCTGGTGTAGCGAGCGAATGCAGCGCCAACTCAGTCCTCTGGGGTTTCCTCGACGTCCGGCTCCTTGTCGTCCAGGCCGTAACGATTGAGCTTTGCATAAAGGCTCTGGCGGCTCAATCCCAGAAGTTCAGCCGTCGCCGTCCGGTTGCCACCCGCAAGCTCGAGCGCCTGCTTCACATAGTGCTGTTCGACGACGCCAACCGTATTCTTGACGAGCTGGCGGAGCGACGACTTGCCGATCTGCTCGCTCATCGAGCCCAGCGCGGTGCGCAGAAAATCACTCTCGCTGCCCGACGGCAGGCGACGGGCTACGTTGCGAAGCAGCACGCCGATCTGACCCGGCTCGCCCTCCCCGGTTCCGGCCGAGATCTCGACCTCGGTCTCGGTACCGAGTTCCCCGCGGACCGACGTCGTGAACAGCCGGACGGTCTTGTGGCGCTGGATATTCGAAAGAAGTGCATTCAGATCGGCGCCCGGCTGCCAGAGCCACCGTCCAAGCGATTCCCCAACTGCGGACGCCTTCGAGCCGACCTGCACCAGATCGAGGAAGGCCTGATTGGCATGGCGAATGATGCCGGTTGCATCGAGCGCCACGAACGCGTCCGGCAAGTGCTCGATCAACTCTTCGACGGTCGAAGGCTCGCCCTTCTCCTTCGAAACCGACAGGTCGGTAGCTGCAGTGAATTGCAGCAGAAACACATGGCCGGGTTCCGCCGTCATCAGCGAGCCCCGCAGCATCCAAGGCTTGGCTTCGGGTCCAAGATGCACGAGGATGCTCAGCGCCTTGCCACGCTCGCGGATGCGCGCCAGCACTTCGCGAACCGCGTCGCGGTCTTGAGCGGCGATGTCGTGCAGCAGTTCGCGGCCCGCGATGTCCTCGTTGCGGCGACGCGGCGAATTGAGCGCTTCAATCGCGGTACGGTTGGCTTCCAGTATCCGCAGATTGGCGGCCGATACGATCAAGACGGCTTCGTTGGATGCGTCGAATACCAGCCGATAGCGGGTCTCGATTTCGCGCAGCTTCCAATAGTCGCGCTCCATCGTCTGCTGGGCCGCGATCAGGCGCGACTGCAACTCGGCGACCGCCTGCAGGTTCTTGCCGATCGCGAGCATCCCGGCACGGCCGCCCAGCAGCACCGTGGTGTACTCCATCGGAATTTCGAGGCCGCTCGGAAAGCGCTGATTGATCTGGCGGAAGGCCGAAATGCCGGTGACCCGGGCGTCGTCGACCATCCGCTTCACCTTCTCGCCGCCCATTTCGCCGGCGACTTCGACCCACGGTCGGCCGAGCCATCCATCGACGCTCTCGCTGCCCATCGACGGAGACAGCGTCGCCTCGCGGATCACCCCTTCCATGTCGAGCAGGAGGGTGATGTCGGGCTGTACGGTCGGTAATGCGGCCATTCTGTTATCTGCCGATCATTCTTTGCGGAAGCGTGAAGCTGTTGAAACGACGGCAGTCGGGCGATGCACACGACGTGCCAATGTTGCCTGACACTTGGCACCCGAAACTGAAGCCCTGCTTGCTAGGAATGCGCAAAATCCCGCGCAAAGTCAAGAAACACCTTTGTTTTGAAGGTTTTAGTTGTCACATTTGCCTGACACCGGCTGTGCCGTCGCGGCAGGAATCCGGTCGATCGATCCCAGCTAGCACAATCCACGGGAAGCTCGATTGACCCCGCTCAAAAAGAACGTCAGGAACCGACAACTCTAATTGATATTTACAACTGTCAATGTATCCTAACACTCAGGTCGAGACCAAAAAGAAGTCAGGGAGTTCAAACGTGCCGGTGAAATTCGAAGTTTTTGCTTTTGCTGCGGCAGCCATGGTCTTTTCAGGCAGCGCGGCCTTCGCACAGGATGCGGCCAAAGGCGAGCAGGTTTTCAAGCAGTGCATGACCTGCCACCGCATCGGGCCGGATGCCAAGAACCTGGTTGGTCCGGCCTTGACCGGCGTCATCGGCCGCCAGTCGGGAACGGCGCCAGGCTTCGCCTATTCGGCGCTCAACAAGGCCGCCGGCGAGAACGGACTGGTCTGGTCCGACGACCTGATCTTCCAGTATCTGTCCGATCCGAACGCATTCCTGAAGAAATTCCTGACCGAAAAGGGCAAAGCGGATCTGGCGACCGGTTCGACGAAGATGGCGTTCAAGCTTACCGACGAGCAGCAGCGCAAGGACGTCATCGCCTACCTCAACAAATTCTCCGAAAAGAAATAGTCAGCCGCCGCAGGACCGGCGCGGTGGCTAGAGCATTTTCGAGCGAAGTGGGCACCGGTTCGCGTCAAGAAAACGCGTCAAAACAAGAAGCTAGAGCCGCGCTCCGATTCCATTGGAACGGGAACGGCTCTAGTTGCGCCACCGCCGGGCGACGTCTGTCAGATGCGCGAGACCGGCGGCCGCGAGGAAGAGACTTGCCAACATCCAGCCGCTGCCGGCAAGGGTCGCGCGTAGCGCAAGCAGAAGAAATGCACCGGCGCATAGATTGGGTAACAGGTCGCGTGGCGCAATGCCCCGCCGGGTACGAGACCAATAGACGAACAAGACCGCAGCCTCGACAACGACCACGGCGAGAATGAGATCGACGAGGTGTCCACTCGCGAACAGGTCAGCCATGCCGCAAGATCACATGGAGGGCCGGTCCAGGCAACCGTTCCTCACGCAAACGGTGCGTTGAGGCGGACGACCGTGAGGTTGAGAAATGCGGCGAACGACACCCACAACAAATAGGGCACCAGATAGAGGCTTGCGGGCCTGGCGAAGCGCCAGAACACGATGATCGGCAACAGGATCGAGAGCCACAGGAACGCCACCTCGATCAACGCCCAATCCGGACGCTTCAGAGCGAAGAACAGCGTGCTCCACGACACATTGAGAAATCCGTTCAGGGCGAACAGCGCGATGACCCATTCCCGTTGCGCACGGCTCTCGGCGCTGCGCCAGGCGTCAACCGCCGAGGCGGTCGCCAGCGCAAAGATCAAGGTCCAGGCGGGGCCGAACAGCCAGTCCGGCGGCTGCCATGAGGGTTTCAGCAGACTCTGGTACCAGACCCCGGTGTCGGTCAGCGTGCCGCCGAGCACCGCGATGAAGATCGCGACCGAAGCTGCGATCAGGACGGGCTTCCAGAAACTGCCGCGGGTGGCCATTACGCCGATGCCAGTCCTGCCATGTGGGCAAGATTCTTGAAGAAGATGCGCACATGAGCGACCGGCTTGGCGCGAACCAGTTCCTTGTTCATATAGGCATCCCACGTCAGCTTCTGGACGTCGCGGTCGCGGCAGATGCTGACGAAGCGCTCGCGGCGACGATCGTTGGAGTACCAGTACCACTGCATCACGCCGAGAATCCAGAACACGACACCGTGCAACCGCATGAAGCGCTTTCGCGCATTGCGCAGGGCCTTGGCGCTCCCGGTCTCCAGAAACTCGTCGACCGCCTCCGCCGACAAGCGTCCGCCGATCATCGCGTAGTAAATCCCCTCGCCTGACGCGGGGGCAACGACGCCCGCCGCATCGCCGGCGAGCAGCACACTGTGCCCATCGTCCCACCGCGGCAGCGGATGCAGCGGGATCGGGGCGCCTTCGCGGCGAATGGTCTCGGACGCCCCAAGCCCCGCGGCATCGCGCAGGCCGCCCACGGACTCCCGCAATGAAAATCCCTTGCAGGCGGAGCCTGTGCCGACGCTGACCGTGTCGCCATGCGGGAAGACCCAGCCGTAGAAGTCGGGAGACACGCTGCCGCGGTAGTAGACGTCGCAACGTGTGCCATCGAAGCTGGACACCGCCGGCGGCGCGCGAACGATCTCATGATAGGCAAACACATAAGGCAGCCGATCCGCGCCGGGAAGACATTGTCGTGCAACGGCCGACAATGCGCCATCGGCGCCGATCAACGCGCGGGCCCGAACCGAGCTTTCCACCATCGTCCCGTCGGCGGCACGTTTTTCATAATGGACGACGGTCGTCCCGGACTCGTCGCGTTCGAAACGCTTGAACAACCCGGTTCGCCGCTTCGCGCCGGCCTCCGCGGCACGTGTCCGCAACCATTCGTCGAACATTTCGCGGTCGACCATGCCGACGAAGCCCCCGTCGATGGGCATGTCGACCTGCTGGTCCGACGGCGACACCATCCGGGCGGAATTGACGCGTGCGACCAGCAGATGATCGGGAATATCGAAATCACGGATCAGCCCCGCCGCAAGGCTTGATGCGACCGGCACGGTCGAGCAACAACACACTCCGCCCGAGCCTGGCGAGATCGTGTGCTGCCGTCGCCCCGGACGGTCCTCCGCCGACAACCACGACATCGAAGATCTCCGAACTGGTCATGACCGCGCTCCCTCTGCGATAGCAACCGGAAACTTATCGGGCACGCGTTGCTGCATCGCGTCCTTTGCCGGCGGGCGATGAACCCAAACGGCCATGACGGCGGCAGCGACGAACAGGCCTGCCTCCGATGCGAACACCGCAGAATAGGACAACGCCGGCGACGTCAGGACGTAGCGCGCGACGTCGCTGGCCAGCGTGCCCAGGAATCCGCCGATCCCGAACGCGAACGCCTGCGCCGCGCCCCACAGGCCCATCCGGACTCCCTCGCGCTTCTCGCCGCCTGCTCCGACCAGCGCCATCATCGAGCCGATCGCGGCCACCGCATAGGCCCCGTTGGTGACGCCGAGCATGAACACGGTCTCACGCAACGGCCAGGACGATCCAACGACCGCCGCTACCGCCAAGCACGACAGCGCGATCGCCGAAGCGATGCACCCGCCAATGGTCCAGATATGAAGGTTGCCGCGAGACCGCGGATAGACGGCGCCGATCAACGGCACCAATGCCATGCCGATCAACGTTCCCGCATGCTGGACACCCGAGAGCTTCGTCGTTTCGCCGGGCGTGAAGCCAAACACCGCGCCGGCGAACGGCTCGAGGATCAGATCCTGCGCGCTATAGGCCAGCATCGAAACGAAGACGAAGATCGCGAACCGCCGCGATTTTGATTCGGTCCATACTTCCATGAAAGCTTCGCGAAAGGACGCCTGACGCGTCGGCGAACTCAAAACCGGCGGGACGCGGGCGACGGAACTTCCCTCGACACCCCATACGCCGACGACGGTGAGAACCATCGCCGCCGCGGATACCGATCCCGAGACAATGATCAGTCGCACTGGCGAGAAGGGATCGAGCCAATGGCCGGCAACACCAGTGGTCACGATGAAGCCGGCGATCATCATCACCCAGACGATGGTCGCCGCCGCCGCGCGACGGTTGTCGTCGGTGCGCTTGGCGAGCAGCACCAGCAACGACGTACCGGCGGCGCCGACACCCGCGCCGATCAGGCAAAAGGCAACAACCGCAAGCGCGATGCCAAACAACGGATGCGTCGTCATCCACGCCGTCGCGACCGAGGCCGTCAAGCCGCCGGTTGCGAGCACCGCCATGCCGCCGACGATCCACGGCGTCCGCCGGGCGCCGATATCGGAACCATGGCCCCATGCCGGCCGGAAAACCTGAAGCGCATAGTGAATGGCAACGAGCGCCCCCGGCAGGATCGCGGGCATCGCCAGCTCGACCACCATGACCCTGTTGAGCGTCGAGGTCGTCAGGACCACGACCGCACCGAGGCCGGTCTGAACCAGGCCCAGCCTGACGATGCCTAACCATGAAAGAACCGGCTTGTTCATGATCAGCTCACTTTCAGTGCTGCCAGCGCGAAGGCGCTGATGAGCATACCAACGACATAGCAACTGATCCCGGTACCGTTGTACCAAGGCGCGCGCTCGCGCGGGCTTTTCAGGAAATGGACCATCAGAAACAACTGCGCGAGCACCAACGCAGCAACTGCCGCCGCATAAAATGGCCGCTGCCATGCCAGCAACAGCGCCACGACAGCAACCTGCGGCACCGCCATCACCAGACAGGCAAAGCGCGCAGCATTGCCGACGCCGAGCAGCACAGGGAGCGAATCGATCCCCATCCGCTTGTCGCCCTCGACGGACTTGAAGTCGTTGAGGGTCATGATGCCGTGGGCGCCGATGCTGTAGAGCAGCGCGATCAAAACGACACGCCAATCGGGCGCGGATGCGCTCATCACAGCGGCCCCGGTGAACCAGGGTAGACCTTCGTAGCAAAGTCCGCACGCGGCGTTACCCCACCAGCCGTTCTGCTTGAGGCGGATCGGCGGTGCGCTGTAGGCCCAGGCCAGCACGAGACCGACGATTGCAGCAGCAAAGCCCCAGGTGCCGAGCGTGGTCGCAAGCAACAACGAGAGGGCCGTCCACACGATCGCGATATAGAGACCCCAGCGGCCGGGAATACGTCCCGACGGAATCGGCCGGTCCGGCTCGTTGATGGCATCGACATGCCGGTCATACCAGTCGTTCACGGCCTGGCTGGTGCCGCAGACCATGGGTCCCGCCAGCAGCACGCCGGCGATGATCATCGGCCAACGCTGGCCCGGCGAAACGCCCGATGACACGATCCCGCATCCCAAGGCCCACATCGGCGGAAACCAGGTGATCGGCTTCAGCAGTTCGAGAATGACCGATGGCGCGGGATGACTGACAACGGCACTAGTCATCTTCGGCCTCCCCATCACCCGCGTGCTCGGCAAGCCCGAAGCGCCGGAGCTTGACATATAGGCTTTGACGGCTGAGCCCGAGCATCTCCGCAGCGGATGCGCGGTTGTCGCCGGTCAATTCCAGCGCAGCCTCGATGGAGAGCTTTTCGATGACGTCGGTGGCCTCGCGTACGAGATCGCGAAGCGGCACACGGCCGATCCGTTCGGTGAGTTGGGCGACAGAGCGCGGGAGCTCGCGGGCCGAGGACGGCGATGCCGAAAGACGCTTCTCGACATTGCGGATCGCGAAACCGAAACCCTGCTTGCGGTCGTCCTGGATCAGAGATACGGCCGAGACCTCAACATCCGTCGTCGCGCCATGCTCACCGCGCAGCGAAGTCGAGAACAGCTTGATCGAACCGGTCTGGCGAAGATTGGCGAAAGCCACCGCAAAGTCGACGCCGGCGCGGCCGAGCCAGCGATCCAGTGATTCGCCGCGCGACTGCTCCGCGCTGCCGAGCTGCGCCATCTCCGTGAATGCCGGGTTCACCTTGACGATGCGGCCGTCGTGCCCGGTGATGACCAACGCGTCGGGCGCGGCTTCGAAATACTCCAGCAAGCCCGATGCTGCCTTCGTCGCGCCGGCTTGCGGCGGCACCTGCTGCGACGACAGACGGACCAGAAACAAGGTCGCGTTCTCCTGCCGGAACTGGGACACGGCGACACGGCACTCGCGGTCTCCCTTCGCAAGCCGGGCACGAACATTGCCGTCACGACCGGTGGCGCGAACGCTCGACAGAAGGGTTTGGACCGGCTCGGCATCCGCCGCATTGAAATGTGAGGAAAGATTCGATTTCAGAACCTGCGGCGCGCTCTCGTCGAGCAGTGCCAGCGCCGCCGGATTGACCTCAAGAATGGCATTGTTGGACGCATCAACGATCATGACAGCTTCCGACGAGACCTGAAATAGCAAACGATAGCGTGTTTCGGCGTGGCGCAACCGGACATAGTCGCGCTCCATCGATTGCTGGGCGTTGACGAGCCGCTGTTGCATCGCCGCGAGCGGCCGCAGGTCGCGACCGACAACGACAAAGCGATCGTTGCGTCCGATGTTGACTGCCGAATACAGCACGGGAATATCCACGCCTCCGGGCGACGGATGGTTCACCTGACGCCAGATCGACAGTTTTCGGCTCATCGCATCCTGGAGCAGTTCCCTGGCCTTCGAACTGGTTTCCGAGGTGACGACTTCGGCGAGCTTCGAACCGAGCCAGCGGCCATGGGCGTCGAGCTCGAGCGAAAGGTCTTCCTTGTTGAAGGCAACGTCCCGAATCACTCCCTCGCCGTCGATGATCACAGCGACGTCGCTGGCCACCGCGATCAGGTTCGCGAGCGGCAATGCGCCGAGATTCCCCAGCGACTCCTTCGGAGATTTGAACACCTGAACCAGGGCAAATATCCTCCAACAACCCGTGATCTCTCACCTAGCGTTCCTCGAACCCGTTTTTGTTGACGCACGAAGCCCGTATTGGGCCGTACGCCGCCGCGTCGTCTCGGACAGCCGAGCCGGGAAGACGATGAAAGCGCACGCGCGTCGCAGCGGCATGTTGCAATCCGGCGCGCGTCCAAAACCTCATGTGAATTATCGCGGCGGCGCTAGACCGTGCTTGACGCCCCAGTCGAACCAATTGTCGACGACGGTGCCGGAGAGCAGGATCCCGATGCCGCCCGTCAGCGGACAAAGCACGGCAAACCACCAGGCCCAGCGATGGATCGACTCGGCCGTCGCGTTGAAGCCCATGGTCCAGCGCCAGAACAGGGCCGCCCGCTCCAGCGCCGTGCCGCGGTCGACGATCTGCTCGATCTCGCGCTCGCCGCCGTAACGGCTGACCGCGAGGATCGTCGCACCGTGCATGGCGAACAGCAGGGCCGAGCCGTACAGGAACGCGATCGAGAGCATATGGAACGGATTGTAGAAGAGGTTACCGTGCGTGATCGAGAAATTGTTGGTCCAGTCGAGATGCGGGAATATCCCGAAGGGAACGGCTTCGCTGAACTGCCCCATCAGCAGCGGCCGGATGAAGCCAAGCACCAGATAGAGCCAGATCGCGGATGCGAAGGCCCACGACACGTGCGTACCCATGCCGAGCGCCCGCGCTCGCCGATATGTTCGTCCCCACCACAACAGGATCGAGGTGGTCAGGAAGAAGCCGGCCATCAACCACCACCCACCTTCCTGCAACGGCGGAAAGCTGATGCCGTATTCGGGCTTCGGCGGTTCCAGCGAAAGCCAGGGCAGTTGCCTGACGAATTCGATTGGGCTCCAGTTCACCGACGCCAGCATGTTGAGGCCGATGATCTCGATCGCAACGATGCCGCAGGCGATGGAGGCAAGTCCGAGAAATCCGAGATAGACCGGGCCGACCTGGGCGTCGCCGATCTTTCCGAGCCAGTAGCTGAACCGGCCCTCGCTGGAACGAACCCATATTCCGGGTTGGATCGGAATTCCGGGGTAGATGGTGCTGCGCACCTGCACCTGCGTGAAGAAGTTCTGATATTGGGCCATGGCTCAGGACTCTCTCTGACGACCGAAATTAGTTGGATGACCAGATCGGAAGATTGCGCCACCAGTTCCACCACTCCGACCAGGCCTGGCCTTCCGACCATAATGGTCCGCTGATCACGATGCAGACCGCGCTGAAGAACACCGCGGATAGCGCGATGAACAGTCCGAGGCGATGGATGCCGATGGTGCCGACCGAATAGCCGATCAGATCCCGGAACATCGTGTTCTCGTGCTCGGGCGTCTTGACCGGTTCACCCTTGTCAGGATTGGTCGACGACAGGATGAGGCCGCCGTGCAGCGCCAGCGCCAGGCACGTCGTGAAGAAGAACGTGATGGCGATCATATGCGCGGGGTTGTAATGAAAGTTGCCGTACTGGTAGCCGGTGTTGGACACCCAATCGAGATGAGTGATGATGCCGTAGGGGAAACCGTAGCTCCAGGATCCCATCAGCACTGGCCGGATCACCACCAGGCTGAAATAGGCGAAGATCGCGAAGCCGAAGGCGAACGGCACATGGTAGCCGATCCCGAGCTTGCGACAGATCTCGACCTCGCGTAGCGCCCAGGAAACGAAGGCGCCGAGTGCGCAGACCGTGACGATCTGCCAGATGCCGCCTTCCTGCAGCGGAGCGAAAGACAAGCCGTACTTGACGTCCGGCGGGTTCACGCTGATCTGCCAGAGATTCCACGTTGGGCCGAGCGCGGTGCTCCAGAGGATCATCGCGATGCCGACGAACGAGAAGAACACCGTCGTGACCCCGAAGAACCCGACGTAGAACGGGCCGACCCAGAAGTCGAACAGGTCGCCGCCGACGAGCGTTCCGCCGCGAACGCGGTATTTTCTTTCAAAGCTGAGCATAGCCATCGATCGTTCCTCCGCCTGCGAAAACCAGCGTAGCCATCATCGTGGTCGCTACCGGAAGCGGACGAGACGGGTCGCTCGATCCTGCCTCGTCCGTTCCGGTACGCAGTTCGTCATGCCATCAGGACGGCATGCTTGGTGGTGTGTACGGCAGAGTGATCTCTGACGTCTTCGCCTTGCGGGGCCCGTCCAACCAGTTGAACCGGTCGGTCGAGAGCAGGATGAAGTGGATCACGATCGCCAGTCCGAACAGGAACGTGAAGAGCGCGACCAAGGCACGGCGCGGATCGAACAGAAGCCAAATTCGCCACATGGTTGCCTCCCTTTATGTCAGGTACGAAAGAGCGACGCTGGCGACGTGCTGGATGCTATCCAGCGCCGTCGTCTTGTAGCCGCCCGGGCCGGGCAACCAGGGACGCCACATCCAGGCGAGGATATGGGCAACCACCGCGACAGCCGTGAAGAGCAGGAAGCTCGTCATGAATATCGAATGGAATTCCTTGGCTTCGGCTTCGGATAGCCCCGATAAGGAACCGTCCTTCATTTGGTATCCTCCTAGTGATGGCCTTACGGCCGTTCGCCGCCCGAGCGTGGGCGACAGCGAATGCCGGACCTTTCGATACGGCGCTTATCCACCCGGCGACCGCCGGACGGAATCCCGGTCACAAGCCCATGAACGACGACGTCACGATCGTGCCCGCAGCAGTGCGGGCCTCCGTGAAGATCGACTCGCGATTCCTTGATTGATCGAATGCCGCCCGTTTGCGCCAGGGGATCAGCCGTGCGACCACAGCCCGGAACAGAAAGGCCATGTAGCACGCGCCGAACATCACCCGCGTTTCGACTGACTTGTTCGCGCCCTGTGTCCTCGGTCGATCGCCATAAGCATAGTCGGACATCGAAATCACCTCCCGATTGCGGCCTTGCACGTGCGGATGAGGAATCACCGGAAACAGGCCGGCCTTGACCATTCTCATGCTGGCGCTCCACTGATCAGCGCCGTGCGCGCTCTGGTCACGAAATCCGTGGTGACGCGCGCCTCGCCTGCCTGGCGGGCGCCGCTCTCGGCGGCATCGCGCAGGCGCTTGGCTGCCGAGATTCGCACCAGCACCGGATGGGCCTCCAGCACCTCGTCGAGCAACGCCTTGGCTTCGTCGCTCCAGGGAATTTCCTCGTGCAGCCGGGCCGGCGTCGGATCGACACGATCGAGATCGGCCGCGAGCGGCAAGATGTTGAACAGCGCGTCGAACAGCGCGTTGCAGACTTCCTGAACGAGATAAGTGGCGCCGGAATAACCCATGAACGGCGTGCCGGTGTGACGGCGGATCACCGCGCCCGGAAACGACGCCGGCACATAGATCGCCCGGCCACCAGCCTCGGCCAGGTACATGCGTTCGTTGTAGCTACCGAACAGGATCAGCGGCGGCTTCTCGCGCACCGCAGATCGTACGGCATCGTTATCCGGCTTGACGCCGGCCTTGCGCGCAAAGGAGAAGGTGCATGGCAGGCCCATTTCCGTCTCCAGGAAGTTTCTGACGCCGCGCGCATAAGTCTCGTTGGCGACGATGGCGAAGCTGGCTGTGCCGAGGAAATCCTGGGTCACCGACCGCCAGAGATCCCACAGCGGCTTGATGGTGGTGTGCTTCTCGCGCGCGATGAACGGCTCGGGGTCTAGGCCAAGCAGTTCGCCGAGTTTGCGCAGGAACTTGGTGGTGGAGTGCAGGCCGATCGGCGCCTGCAGATAGGGCCGCTCCAGCGCCTCGCACAGCATCCGGCCGAACTCGCGGTACATGCAGACGTTGACGTCCGCATTCACCAGCTTCGGAATGTCGGAGAGGTGGCTGCCGAGCGGGAACACCATATTGACGTCGGCGCCGATGCCCTCGATCAGCCGGCGGATCTCCGCGAGGTCGGACGGCATATTGAAGGTGCCGTAGATCGGGCCGATGATATTGACGCGCGGTTTGACACCCTCAACGCGCGGCTTGCGCTCGGGAATCTTCTTGACGCCATATTCTTTCCAGAGCCAGACGATGGCGCGATCGGCGCTCTGCCACTGATCCTCGTCGATGGTGCGCGGCAGGAAGCGCTTGATGTTGGTCCCTTCCGGCGTCACGCCGCCGCCGATCATCTCGGCGATAGAACCCGTGACCACCACTGCCGGCAGATAGGGATCGAGCACACGGTGCGCGCGCTTCATCGCACCTTCGGTGCCGGTCTGACCGAGTTCTTCCTCGCCGAGGCCCGTTACCACGATCGGTAGCTCATGCGGCGGCAACGCATCAGTATAGTGCAGCACCGAAGTGACCGGCAGATTCTCACAGCCGACCGGACCATCGATGATGACCTGCATGCCCTTCACTGCGGTAAAGGCATAGACCGCGCCCCAATAACCGCCCGCGCGATCATGGTCGAGGACCAGCATCAGATCATCTCCTCGGCTTTGCGCTTCCTGGCCTGGGCTTCGATCTGCTTCTTGTGCTTCTCCCGGAAAGCCACGTTTTCAATCGGCGTGTCTTCCCAGACGCCGGCAGCGTGGCCTTCGCCGACATCGCCGAAGAATTCCTTCATCTCGTCGAAACGGCTTTGATTGGCGAGCGCGGCATTGACGACCTGCGCCAGAGAGCCGGCACCGGCGACGCCGAACAACGGCCGCGCCGAAATCAGATTGGTGAAATACAGCGCCGGGATGGCGAGCTGCTTTGCCTTCTGGACGATAGGCGTCGTGCCGATGGCCAGATCGGGCTTGAACTCGCCGACTGCGGCCAGATCCATCTCCAGCGATGCGCGGTACTGAATCCGCGTGCCCCTGGCCTCCAGCCATTCCCGATCGGCGTCTGACCATTGCGTCCTTGGGCAGGCTGTGCCGACATAGGGCACGCGAGCGCCGCTCTCGATGAGCAGCCGCGCGACGAGCAGTTCTGAACCTTCGTAGCCAGAGACCGTAATGCGCGCGTCGATCGGTTTTGCGGCCAACGCCGCCTTGATCATCGGCAGGAAACGATTCTTGGCGGCGTCTATTCTCTCGCGCGCGACGTTGCAGGCCGCGCCGATGGATTCGAGCCAAGCTTCGGTGCCGTCGTGGCCGACCGGCGCGGAGCCAACGATCTTGCGGCCGGCCAGTTCGAACTGGCGGAAGCTCGCCGTGTAGAACGGATGGATCGCGGCAATGACGGAGCCATCCAGCGCGGCATAGAGTTCGCGCCACTCCCGCGTCGGCACCACCGGACCGGCCGCAAGACCAAGCGGCTCCAGCATCATGCCGATGCCGACGGGATCCGCGGGAAACATTTCGCCGACCAGGGTAACTGTCGGCCGTTCGCTCTTGCCGCCGCGCGGCGCCTGAACCGGCCCCTGCTCCACTTCCTTGCGGGCATATTCCAGCATCGCCGCTGCCAGTACATCCTTGGCCTCGGCATGGGTCGGCACACCAAAGCCCGGTACGTCGATGCCAATGATGCGCACGCCGTTGATTTCGTCCGGCAACAGATCGAGCGGAACGCCGGACGCCGTCG
The DNA here is from genome assembly GCF_001556045.1 of Bradyrhizobium sp. CCH5-F6. Taxonomy (GTDB): domain Bacteria; phylum Pseudomonadota; class Alphaproteobacteria; order Rhizobiales; family Xanthobacteraceae; genus Bradyrhizobium. Next base: position 98,726 of record NZ_LSIC01000101.1, on the reverse strand, counting down.
GTACGCAGAGATTGGTGATGATGATGGTGTCGTACAGCGCGGGATCGGCGAGCTTGAAGACGGCTTCGCGGATGTCCTCGAACAGCTTGCCGGTGACCAATGTCTCCGAATTGAAGGGAACGTAGCCAACCGTGCGTCGCGCACCGTAGAAATGTGAAGTGAAGGTCAGCCCATAGACGCAACAAGCCGAGCCCGACAGGATCGTCGCGGTGCGCCGCATCCGCAGGCCGACTCGGAGCGAACCGAACGCCGGGCACATGCTTTGCGGCTGGTCATGCGGACCCTTGGGATAGTCGACGGCATAACGATCGAGAATGTCGCTCTTTCCCGCAACACTGGCGGCGGCCTTGAGCTCATCAGCACCGGCATGACAGCCCAGGCCGTCGCTCTTGGTCGCCGCGGCGTGGATCGTGGGCACAGCGGCGGCATCCGTCGCAACTGCGTCGACCTCGACGGGATCGTTCACGACGGATTCGGCTATCGCGCCTGCGTATCGCGGCAGAATGACGTTCATGTTGCTCTCCGCATCATGCTGCCGGTCACGCCGCGTCGTAGACAACTTCGAGGGACGGCCTGTCGACGATGGACTTGCCGCACATGTCCTCCATGGTCGCAGGCTCGAGCACAACCCCGCGACCGACCGCTTCGCCCTTGAACAGGCCGAGCAGACCGTCCTGAGTCAGCGGCGCGGGGCGAACCGGCGGCGCCAGGCCGACATTGGTGGCAAGCTGTTCAAACAGGGAACTCCATTGCCCGCCCGGCAATCCGATGATCTCGTAGTTCGCGCTCTTCCTGCGGATGTCGTCGTCGGCCGGGATCGCCGCAAGAACGGGAATGCCGACCGTCCGCGCAAACTCAGTCGCCTCACCGGTGCCGTCGTCCTTGTTGATGACCATGCCGGCGACACCGACATTGCCGCCGAGTTTGCGGAAATACTCCACCGCCGAGCAGACGTTGTTCGCGACATACAGCGACTGCAAATCGTTCGAGCCGACGACGATGACTTTCTGGCACATGTCACGCGCGATCGGCAGGCCGAACCCGCCGCAGACGACGTCGCCGAGGAAGTCGAGCAGCACATAGTCGAACCCCCACTCGTGGAAGCCGAGCTTCTCCAGGAGCTCGAAGCCATGGATGATGCCACGGCCGCCGCAGCCGCGACCGACCTCGGGGCCGCCGAGCTCCATCGCGAACACGCCGTCGCGCTTGAAGCAGACGTCGCCGATCTTCACTTCCTCGCCGGCAAGCTTCTTCTTCGACGACGTCTCGATGATGGTCGGACAGGCGCGGCCGCCGAACAGCAGCGACGTGGTGTCGCTCTTCGGGTCACAACCGATCAGCAGCACTCTCTTGCCTTGTTGCGCCATCATGTAAGACAGATTGGCCAGCGTAAAACTCTTGCCGATGCCGCCCTTGCCGTAGATCGCGATGATCTGGGTCTCCTTGGTCGCCGGCGTCGTCACCGGCGCGTCCGGCTCGATCGACGCTTCCGCCCGCAGAGCGTCCTTCATGTTGATGGTTGGCACGACATTCATGAGAGCGAACTCCAGTTCAGGACCATTTTCAGGCACGCCGGATCCTCGAACGCGATGCGATAGGCATTCGAGGCATCACTGGCGTCGTGGTGGTGGGTGATCAGGCCGTCGAGTGAGAGACGCCCAGCTTCGATCAGGGACTTGATCGCGACGAGATCGGACGGCTGCCATTCGGCGGCGGTGCGAAGCCGCGCCTCGCGCATGAACGCGGGCGGGAACGCAAAGGACAGTCGCTCGCTGTAGAATCCGGCCAGCACGATTTCGCCGCCGCGAGCCATGCGGCCGATCAGGGAATCGAGCAGTCCTGCATCGCCGCTGACATCATAGATACTCTTGTAGTCGCGCCGCGTATCGTGCTCGGGATCGATCACGCCATAATCGACGGCACCGCCGATGCGCGCCGGATTCTTCTCCCACACGGTCGGCGGCTCGTTGCGAACCGCGATGGAGATGCGCGCCAGCAACCGCCCGAGCACGCCATGACCGACGATGCAGTCCGGCGCCGAGGCACCGCGCGCCGCAATGGCGTGATAGGCCGTCGCCGCCAGCGCCAGCAGGATTCCACGTTCGCCGAGACTCTGATCGAGTGCGACCACGCGTTTCGCCGGCACCACCAGGCGTGAGGCGGAGGCGCCGAATAGGCCGCGAATCTCGCCGAAGCATTTTGCGCCGGGAACGAAAACGCGTTGTCCGGGATGCAGATCGGCGGCGGATCCAGCCTCGACCACATGCCCGACCGACTCGTAGCCGGGCACCAGCGGATATCCCATGCCCGGAAACGAAGGCATTCGTCCCGACCACAGCAGCCGCTCAGTACCTGTGCTGACGCCGCTCCAGTCGACATCCACGACGACGTCGTCGGCGGTCGGAGGAGTCAAAGCCAGCCGATTGAGCTCGATCTGCTCCGGCTGCTTGAGAACTACCGCGATGGTCTCCATCGCCCACTCCGATCTGCGGCGGATGCGGAGGGACTCCGCGATTGTCATGCTAGACTTACATTTTGAACTGTCAAGATTGATTAACGACAATCTCGTTCTTTCGCGCTGTGATCACGCTCGCCAGCATCGGCATCGCGACCGGCCGCAGCGCAATATCGCCGAAGCCTGCCTCGGTGAGCATGCCGCGCAGCTGCGCCAAGCTGCGCGGTCGACCGCTGCCCATCGCGAGCAGATAGAAAGCGAAATAGGCGTCACCGATCCGCTCGGCGCCGCGAACGCCGGAGATGGGCTCGGCAATCAGAAGCGTGCCGTCGATCGGCAAGGAAGAGTGAATGGCGCGCAGCAACGTCATGACGTCAGCGTCGTCGTGATCGTGGATCACCCGCACCAGCGAGACGATGTCGGCGCCCTCGGGCAGACGGCTCGCAAGGAAGCTCCCACCGATTGCGACCGCGCGTGATGACAGACCCTCCACACGAAACCGTTCGCTGGCCTGATCGGCCACCGCCGGCAAATCGAACAACACGCAGCGCAGTTTTGGTGTCTGTGCCGCGACGGCAGCGATGAAGGAGCCGTCGCCGCCGCCAATGTCGAGCAGGCATCGATGTCTACGAAAGGAGTATGCCGACAGCACCTGCTGTGAGATCATCGGTTGAGACGCCGCCATCAATGCGGTGTAAGGCGCGATCGCCTCACGCGACAGATTGGCAGCCTTGCGATTACCTGCATAAGGCCAGTACGCGGCGAGATGCCCTGCCCCGACGTCACCGCGCAGCAGCGCGATCGGATCCCGCAGGTCGTCGTACAGCATCGCATGATGCTTGATCATGGCAACGACGCCGGGATTGCCCCTCAGGGCAGCGCCGAGCGAACCGAGACCGTAACGGCCGTCGCTGCGCCGCTGCAGCAGTTGCAGCGAGACCGCCGCATCGAGCAGCATCAGCGTCGCATCGGCCGGCAACGGCACACGCGATGCCAGCTCTGCCGAACTCAGCGGGCCATCCGCCAGTTGATCGAACAGGTTCAAACGGACGCACGCGAACAGAACCTGCGAATAGACGAAGCCGGCACAGAGATCGAACAGCCCGCTTGCCCTGCGTCGCGCGATCGGCCGCGTCAGTGCGAAATTGGCTGCAAATCGCTGGAAACGCGAACTGGCGAGGATCGAATCGCGCCAGGCCAGCAGGCGATCATGCAGAGACAGCCGAGACACGCCGTGCCCCGAAGGTACGATGTCCGCACCGCGCGCCGTGTCGGATGTCTCACCACCGCCCTCACGATGCGTGATCGCAGCCATGGTGGCTACGCAGCGAACTGGGCAAGCTTGGCAGGCACCAGGCGCCTGGCTTCCGAGAGCATCAGCGAACGCAGCTCGGCGCCATTGGGACAGGGCGGGATCGCATCGATCGCGCCGCGCACCAGGTCATGCAGACGGTAAAGCGCGCCATCGAGGCCGAGCTCGATCACCGCGCTGGGACGCCCGAGCGCGAGGTCGCGGCCGACGGGCTTGCCGATCTCGTCTTCGTCCGAGGCCGCATCACGAATATCGTCGGCGACCTGATAGGCCTCGCCGAGCTTCTCCCCGACCATCCGCCACGGCTCGCAATCGGCGCCGGCTGATGCGGCCCCTGCCACGGTTGCCGCGGCGAACAACGCACCGGTCTTGGCGCGGTGATAATGCGCGAGATCGATCTGTTCTTCGCATTCCCAGGCTTGCCCTGCGACGATGCCCGAGGGCACGCCGACGGATCGGGCCACCGTCAGGGTGAGCGTGGCCAACCGCTCCGGCGTGCATTGAAGACGCGCCAGAGTCTGGAATGCGAGCACGATCAGCGCATCTCCGGTGAGAACCGCGAGCGGCTCGCCGAACGCCTTGTGCACGGAAGGACGGCCGCGCCGCGTCTCTGCCGCGTCGAAGCACGGCAGGTCGTCATGCACGAGCGAGGCACAATGCAGGAGCTCGAGCGCGGCGCCGGCAGCGTCAGTGGCGGCGGGATGATCCTCGCCGCAGGCCGCAGCGACGCTGTGGCATAGCCTTGGCCGCACCCGCGCACCGCGGGGAAACACCGCGTAACGCATGGCCGCCGCCAACCGGGGCGGACAGCCGGGGAGCTCGGCCTGGTCAATCGCGTCGTTGAGGGCCCGTTCGATCCGGCTCGTGACGTCCATGGCAGCCTCCCGTGCTCGACAAAAGGAATGTCAATTTATCTTGTCCAATGAAGTGTAAAGAAATATAGACACTTGTCAATCGGACAACCCGGAGCCGGTCGCCTATGCCCAGAGATCGTGTTGTCGTTGTCGGCAGCGGCGTCGCAGGGCTCGTCTCCGCCTTCGCGCTCGCAGCACGCGGCCTCGACGTAACTGTTCTCGAACGCGCCGCCTCGCCGGGCGGCAAGATGCGGCAGATCGCGATCGGCACCTCGCTGATCGACAGTGGTCCGACCGTCTTCACAATGCGCTGGGTCTTCGACGAACTGTTCGCCGCAGCCGGCCAGAATTTCGCGGACCACGTCCGCTTAAGCCCGCTGGATATTCTGGCCAGACACGCCTGGGACGAGCACGCCCGGCTCGATTTATTTGCGGATCGGGAACGCACGGTCGAAGCAATCGGGGATTTTGCGGGCGCGGAGGAAGCGGACGGCTACCGCGCCTTCTGCCGGGATACCAGACGCATCTACGAGATCCTCGAAAAGCCGTTCCTGCGCTCCACCCAGCCGAGCATGGGCGGACTGATCGGCGCCGATGGCTTTCGCGGGCTGATGCGGCTGCCGCAAATCAAGCCTTTCTCGTCGATGTGGTCGGCGCTCGGACGATACTTTGCCGATCCACGCCTGCGTCAGCTGTTCGGACGCTATGCGACCTATTGCGGATCGTCGCCATATCTTGCGCCGGCAACGCTAATGCTTGTCGCGCATGTCGAGCGCGAGGGGGTCTGGTCCATCGACGGCGGCATGCATGCGCTCGCCAAAGCGCTGGCGGATTGCGCAAGCTCCTTTGGCGCGACGATCCGCTACGGTGAAGAGGTCAGCGAAGTTCTCATCTCCGGCGACCGCGTCAGTGGCGTCACGCTGGCAAGCGGCGAACGCATTGCAGCGGACGCCGTGATCGTGAACGCGGATGTCGGCGCTGTCGCGGACGGAGCGTTCGGCATCCCTGCCCGTCGCGCGACAACGGCGATCCCGCTCCGAGCCCGCTCGCTGTCAGCCATGACGTGGAGCGTCGTGGCAAAGCCGGATGGCTTCCCGCTCCACCGGCACAACGTTTTCTTCTCGGGCGACTATGCGGCCGAATTCGACGACATTCTCGCACACGACCAGCTCCCTCGCGAGCCGACCGTCTATGTCTGCGCCCAGGATCGCGACGACCGTGATATCGCGCCGGGCGATACCGAGAAATTCCTGGTCCTCGTCAACGCGCCAGCAAATGGCGACCGGCACGTTTACGATTCAGCGGAGGTGGAGCAATGCACGCAGAGGACATTTGGCATGCTGGAGCGATGCGGCCTGCGAATCCAGCCGCAGGCGACGGCGATGCAAGTGACGACGCCAGCGGATTTCAACCGGATGTTTCCGGCCACCGGCGGCGCGCTTTACGGCCGCAGCTCGCACGGATGGATGGCCTCTTTCCAGCGTCCGGGAGCGCGAACCAGAATTCCGGGCCTGTACCTGGCGGGGGGCAGCACGCATCCGGGGCCGGGCGTGCCGATGGCGGCATTGTCGGGTCGAGCGGCAGCAGCCAGCCTGCTCGCGGACCTGACTTCTCACGGGTCGTTCCGGCGAACGGCTATGCGTGGTGGTATGTCGATGCGTTGAGCGACGACGGGCAGGACGGCATCACCATCATCGCCTTCATCGGCAGCGTGTTCTCACCCTATTACGCATTCGCACGGCGCAAAGGACCGACAGATCCGCTCAATCATTGCGCCGTCAATGTCGCGGTCTATCGAAGCGGCGGCAATCGTTGGGCGATGACGGAGCGGCCGCGCGGGGCGGTCATCCGCACGATGGACACGTTCACAGTGGGCCCAAGCCACCTGTCCTGGGACGGCGAATCGCTCACCATCAACGTCGATGAAATCTCGGTTCCGATCCCCGGACGTCTGCGCGGCACCATCCGACTGGTTCCCACCGCGATCGCACAACAGGCCTTCTTGCTGAACGGGGAAGGTCATCATCGATGGTGGCCGATAGCGCCGTGCGCGCGCGTCCAGGTGCGGCTCGATCATCCGCGCCTGAGCTGGGAGGGTGACGGCTATTTCGACATGAACTGCGGTGACGCACCGCTGGAGCAGGGCTTTTCCAACTGGCAATGGTCGCGCGGCGCGATGCAGGACGGCACGGTGATCCTTTACGAAGCGCTGCGCCGGGACGGCAGCAGGGTCGACCTCGCGATGACCTTCGATCCGAACGGACGGTTGCAACTTTTCGAGCCGCCGCCGATGGTGGAGCTGAGGCGCACCGGCTGGCGCATGTCCCGCAGCGTGCGCAGCGCGAACTCCGCCAAGATCGTCAAGAATCTCGAAGACGCACCGTTCTATGCCCGCTCGGTGGTCTCGGCCAGGCTTCTCGGTGAGGCCGTGAGTCTGATGCACGAGAGCCTGTCACTCGATCGATTCAAAATGCCGATAGTGCAGGCCATGCTGCCATTCCGCATGCCGCGGGCGCGGGGGTAGAACTGGTGGGGTCAGGGTGAGGCGGTCGGCTTTTGCTGCTTCGCGCGTTCGGCTTCCTTCTTTCTGTCGAGTCGCCGGCAAACCAGTTCGAGGATGCCCCAGGCCGCCGCGAACATGAGCACCGCGAAGAGCTCGATGAAACCAAGATAGCTGTCCATGATGTCGCCCCGCGCAACTCTCCGCAGCTACCGCTACAGCGCAGAATTGGTTTCGGCCGAAAGCTACGCCCAGCTCACCAGCGGCGGCATCGAACTGAGGATGGTCTCGATGTTGCCGCCAGTCTGAAGTCCGAACATGGTGCCGCGGTCGTAGAGCAGATTGAACTCGACATAGAGGCCCCGGCAAGCGAGCTGCTGCGCGCGCTCGGTTTCGGTCCACGGTTCCATCATCCGCCGGCGTACGATCCGGGGATAGACATCCAGCAAAGCGAGCCCGACGTCGCGCGTGAAGGCAAAATCCTTCTCGAAGTCGCCAGTGTTGAGATGATCGTAGAAGATGCCGCCGACGCCGCGCGCCTGACCGCGGTGCGGGAGGAAGAAGTAGGTATCCGCCCACGATTTGAACCTGCCGTAATAGGCGAGATCATGAGCGTCGCAGGCCTGTCTCATCGCGGCGTGGAACGTCACGGCGTCAGGCGCATCCTGGCTTCTCTGTTCCGGCAGCATCGGCGTGAGATCCGCACCCCCGCCGAACCACCCCTTCGCGGTCGACAGAAACCGCGTATTCATGTGCACGGTCGGCACCCGCGGGCTGCGCGGATGAATGATCAGGCTGATGCTCGTGGAAACGTAGTCGAGCTGAATGCCGCCGCCCGGCAGCGCTTTGGCCATCTCTGGCGTAAGCGTCCCGTTGGCCGATGACGTATGGATACCGATCTTCTCGAACAGTCTGCCACCGCTGAGGAAACCACCGGTACCGCCGCCGCTGCCGGTCGCGCGCTGCCAAGGCTTGTAAGTGAAGGTGGCGGGCTCCGCGGGAAACAGCTCGGCCGGCGCCTCGCGCTCCAGCAACTCGACCTCGGCGCAGATCCTGTTGCGAAGCGATTCGAACCAGACTTTCGCTTGAGCTCGCTGCCGTTCGGCGAGACCGTTGTTGCCTTCCCGGATGGGCTCGGTCCCGTGCATCTCGTCTGTTCTACCGGTAGGAGACCGTACGTTGCAGCTGATCGCGGCGTTCCAGCCGCTCGAACAGGTCGATCACCCAGACCACGCGGTCCTCGATCGGCCGCCACCGCGGCTTGGCATTCTCGCGCAGCGGCGTGGCCGCTATGGCGTCGATCAGGAAGCGGGTCTCTTCAATATCCGCGGTCTTGACGTCAAGCCTTCTCGCGGGTGCCCATTCCGTTTGCGGCAAGAGCAGCGTTCGCGCCAAGACCGCGAGCTTCCGACTGGTCGAGACGACCGCACGCCTCGACACGGAATCCAGCCCCCCGCGCTCCAGTTCGCGGCCGATCTCGGCATAGAGCGCGCGGGCCGCATAGATGCCGGGGCGGCAGCCGATCGGCAAATTGGCGATCCCGTGCGTCGCGCGGGAATAGAAGACATCGGCCGCATCCAGCAGCCTCTGTACGATGGCCGCGACATCAGACGTGAAGCAAGGGTTCGCCAGCCACGTGTCCGGATCAATCCCCGTCTCACGCAGCCACGACTGCGGAAGATAGAGCCGCCCGGCGCGAGCGTCCTCGCCCACATCGCGAGCGATGTTGGTAAACTGCATCGCAATTCCGAGCTCGCAGGCCCGAGCGACGATTTCGGGGGCGCGTTGCCCCATCAGCAGCGTCATCATCGCTCCAACGGCGCCCGCGACCCGCGCGGCATAGGCGGTCAGGTCCTGCAACGTCTCGTAACGCCGGACCGCCGCATCCCAGGCCAGTCCTTCGAGCAGGGCTTCCGGCAGCTCACGAGGAATGCAGAATTTGGTGACGATCTCGGCGAACAAGCGATCCGCGGCGAGGTCCATTGGCTGATGGCGATAGGCACGATCGAGTCGGTCTCGCAACCGCGCCACTGCCGCGCCGCGGTCGCTGCCGAGGTCGACGGCATCATCGGCCAGACGACAAAACGCGTAGAGTGCGATGGCGGGGTCGGCGACCCCGCGTGGAAGCACCTTCGAGGCCGCATTGAAGGTCCGCGAGCCGCCTCTGAGCAAGGCGCGGCAGGCGGCCATATCGGCGGGATCTAGCCTTATCGTCATGCGGTCACCAGGCTTGCAAAATGTTGGACATCAGGCACCAGAGAATCCAGAACGCGGGCCGATGAGAGCACGCCGGGCAAACCTGCGCCGGGATGGGTGCCTGCGCCGACCAGATACAAATGCTCGATATCTTCGCTCTTGTTGTGCGGGCGGAACCACGCGCTTTGCGTCAATATCGGCTCGAGCCCGAAGGCGGCGCCGAGAAACGAGCATAGCCGGTCCTGAAAATCCTGCGGCGTGAGCAGGCGCGAACTGATGATCTCGTTCTGCAGACCGGGCAGCACCGTCCTCGATAGCTCGCCAGCAATCGCCTGGCGATAATCCTCCGCCACCACGCTCCAGTCGGTTCCGCTCTGCAGATGCGGGACGGGTGAAAGCACGTAGAACGCGTCGCAGCCATCCGGTGCGAGGGACGTGTCCGTCGCAGTCGGGCGATGCAGATACAGGCTGAAATCGTCGGCAAGAACCTTGCGTTCGAAAATGTCGGTCAGCAATCTCTTGTAGCGCGGTCCCAGCAGAATCGTGTGGTGCGGCACCCCATCGTATCTACGACGTGTGCCGAAGTACCAGACGAAGAGGCTCATCGAATACCGCGCACGTTCAATACGCCTGTCGGTCCAGCGCGATCGCGCTGACGCAGGCACGAGATGCCGATAGGTCCAGGCGGAATCCGCGTTGGACACGACGATATCGGAATGAACTGTTTCGCCCGAAGCGAGCCGTACGCCGCAGGCGACGCCGTTGTTCACGACGATCTCGCGGACCTCCTGATTGCAGCGGAGCCGGCCGCCCTGCCCCTCGATCAGCTTGACCAGCCCATCGACCATTCGTCCCGTACCGCCAAGCGCAAAATGCACGCCCCAACGCCGCTCCAGAAATGCGATCAGGCAATAGATCGAACTCGCAGTGAGGGGATTGCCGCCGATCAACAACGGATGAAAGCTGAACACGACGCGCAACCGCGTATCGCGGAAGAATTTCGAAACCAGCGAGTAGACGCTGCGATAGCTGGCCAGGCGCAGCATCTCTGGCGCGATCCTCGCCATGTCCGTCCATTTGTTGAACGGCACGTCGCCCAGCCGCTCGAAGCCGACCTTGAATATCTCCTCGCTGGCCTTCATGTACGCGTCGTAGCCGTCAACGTCATCAGGCGAAAATCGCGCGATCTCGCCGCGCATCGCGCCGGGGTCGCCGGAATAGTCGAAATGCGATCCGTCCTGAAACCGGATCCGATAGAACGGCGAGACCGGCACCAGCGTCACGTCGTCGGACATCTTTCGTCCGCACAGCTTCCACAATTCCTCGAACAGGAACGGCGCGGTGACGATGGTCGGCCCCGCGTCGAAGGTGAAGCCGTCCTGCCGATAGACGTAGGCACGGCCGCCGGGGGCATCGAGCTTTTCGAGAACGGTGACGCGATAGCCTTTTGCGCCCAACCGGACCGCCGCTGCCAATCCGCCAAAGCCGCTGCCGATCACCACCGCATGCGGCTGGCGATGTGATGGCGCTTGCTGCGTTGGTGGGACCGACGTTGAATCCAGCATCAGGTCACTGTAACTATATCTTGACAGTTTCCAAGCCCTAAAGTGTATATTCTAAGTTACATTTATTGTGCCGCTTGCCCGGCAGCATTTGCGTGCGCGTACTTCAAGATGAGCTGCGCGATGAGTTGCGGTTGCTCTTCGTGCGCGAGATGGCCGAGGCCGGGCAGCTGCTCGATCACGGCACTTGGAAGAATCTCGCGAACCTGTCGCGCGACCTCCGGCGATATCGAGCGATCATTGGTAGCGGCCACCAAGACCAGCGCCGTCGTCAACCGTGGCAGATCGTGCAGCAGCGGCTCGAGTTTCCAGTTCGCCATCATTCGCAGTGCGGCCGCGACATGCGCCGGATTGCGCACCAACTTGCGGTAGAGCGCAACGCCTTCCTGATCGATCGTCGAACCGGTGTTGGCGATCAACCGCTCGACCGCGCCGGCATGAGATGCCTGCCAGGCGAACACGCGCGGCACCAACGGGTTCATCACCAGCAGATTTGCAAGCGGGGAGAACAGATGGTTTGCAACGCCGCCGAACGGCATGAAGGCGCCATTCAGGGCGATCAGCAGGCGCGGCGCCATGCGGCCGGCAAGATACATGCGCGCCGATATCGCCGCCCCCGCGGAATGACCGACCGCGATCTCCGGCCTGACCTCCAGCTTGCGCAGCAGCGCGCCGATGTCCGCCGCCATTCCCGGCAGCGACAACCGATGTGCCGGCGGCGATTGCGTGAATCCGTGTCCGGGCAAATCCGGCGCGATCACCGAGAAATTATGGGCCAGCAGCGGCAACAATTCGCGCCAGGAATGAGTCGCGGCCCCGGTGCCGTGGATCAACAGAAGTGGAGGGCCTTCGCCCATCCGCTGCACATGCCAGCAGATGCCGGCCGCTTCAACGAACGCACTGGCATCCCGGTTGGGCCAATCTGCACCATCGCGGTTCCAGACGAGACCGGACACGGCAGCGCCTATCCGAGTGGTGCCGACGGCACGCCGGCCAGGAACGCGTCGTAGGCCGCAATGAATTCGGCTTCGGCTTCGAAGTGCGGCATCGCACCGGTCGAGAACACCCGAATGGTCCAGTTGGCGCGGCCCTCGACTTGTGACTTGTTGGTGTAGTCGACGAAATCGCCGCGCACGCCGTGGCTCATCCAGACCGGCAGCGTCAGCGAATTGTAGATCCTCGGAATGTCCTTGCTGAACAGGAAGCCCGAAACAAAGTAGTATGGCGCGTGCTGTGCTCCCGGTTGATGCGCGGTAAGGTAGTCATAGTCCAGCAAACCTTCGTCGATATTGGTCGAGCCCCAGGTCTTGTTCAGGAAGTAGCGGATGATGCGCCGGCTGGTCAGCAGCCGGAAGAAGCCATCGCTCCACAAGGGAAACTCGAAAAGCCGGCGCAGCCACGGCTTGCCGCGGGTGCCTTCGCGCCAGTTGGTATTCTTGTCGAGTGTGGTGAAGCCGGTCGGGCTGACGAGCGCCAGAGAGCGGAACGCAAGCGGCGACTCCGAAACGGCACGCGCAAGAAACTCCGAGGACAGCGACACCGCCAACGCGTCGATCGGAATACGGCCGAAGTCGTTCTGGATCTCGCGAACCGCGACCAGGATCGCATCCGTCATCATGCGCACGGTGTATTCGCGTTCTCCGCGTTCAGAATGACCAAAACCAGGGAGCTCGAGCGCATAGACAGTCCGGGTTCGCCTGTAATGTTCGTAAAGCGGCTTGACCTCGTAAGCCGAGGCTGCGGCATTGATACTGTGAACCAGCAGCAGCGGTGGAGATTTGCCGGGAATGTCGGGACCGGCCGAATAATAAGTCAACCGTCCGACCGGGCTTCCGATCTCGTGGCGCTGCCCGGAGACGGGCGCTGGCAGTTCGTTCGTGCCACGCAAAGCGACGGGACTGTTTGTCGGGGCGGCTGCGCTCATCGCAAATCTCCTTTGTCGAACCAGGCCGCATTCGCCGTGGCAGAGACCGTAACAGCAGTGTATCAGGACTGACAATCAGAGTTGTCGGCCGGCAACGGAAATGCCGCTTGACACAAGCTCCGCTGACGAATTTCGCGGGTGGCCGGCTGATCTTCAACCTCGGCCACGAGATCCAGCCGGAAACCCCGATCGCGCATGTCGAGCAGATGTTGAAGCGGGTTCGGGCTTACAAGGGATCGCTTTAGCCGACGCTGGTGAGCACGGCCTTTGACAAGGTCACTGCGTCGGCGTGCGGCAGCGGAAGATAGCGTGCGCCCATCTCCTTGGCGATGGCTTCTCCAGAAATTCCCGGACGCGGGGACGTATCGACCAGGACGGCCGCAATACCTGCGCCGCGCAACTGCCGCGCCGCGCTCATCGCATCATCCTCGGCACGCGGACGCCCTTGCCCGCCATCGCGCGCGATGTTGGCCCGGCCGTCGGTCAGGACGATCACTGTCGGCGTCTGTCCCTTGCGGCGGATCGAGTCCGACAGTACGAAGGCGGCATCGAGCCCTGCGGCCAGCGGCGTACCGCCGCCGCCAGGCAATCCTGCAAGACTTCGCTTGGCGCGCGCCAACGAACGGGTCGGCGGCAGCAGCAGTTCCGCGGCATTTGCGCGAAACGCGATCAGCGCCACCTGGTCCCGCCGGATGTAGCAATCCGCCAGAAGCAACTCGACCGCACCCTTGGCTTCCGCGAGCCGATGCAATGCCGCGGACCCGGACGCATCGACGACGAAAATCGTGACCGTTTCCGTACGCTGCTTGAAACGCGAGATACGAAAGTCATCCTTGCGGATCAGGATGCGGGGGCGGGATTCCTCGCCCGGTCCGGTCGCCTCGCGGCGTCGCAAAGGTTGCCATGGTGCCGACGCGTGCAAGGTCTCGATGACGTTGAGCCTGGCACCGGCGCGCAACACGCCGCGCAGCACGCCGGCCGGCCGGCCGCGCTTGCTGGATTTCTGCAACGCACCGGCCTTTCCGGAGGAACGACCGTGCGATCGTCCCGCAGATCCCGTACGAAGGGCGATCAGCACATCCGGCGGGATCGCCGCCTGCGCTGCGGCCAGAATGACCTCGTCGAGCGCGCGATCGATGTCGGGGGTTTGATCTGCGCCACCGGACTCATCCGCTTCATCTTCGATCGGCGGCGGTGGCTCCTCCGGTTGGGTCGCCTCACCCGCCGGCGGAAACACCAGCGCGCGGGGCGCCAGCACCAACCGCGCAGCCAGAGCGAGATCATCCTTTTCGACTTTGGAATGACCTGCGAGCGCGGCACTGGCGCAGGCGATGCGCAGCGCGAGCAATGGCGCACGCAACGAGGCGATTCCAAGCGCAGTGGCCGCGGTACAAAGTGCCTCGATCTGGGCCGCGTCGGCCTCGAGGGACGGCACCTTCGCGCGTGCCGCCGCTGTTTCCCGGGCATCAAGCGCGAACTCCTCGGCGTCACGGATGCCGATTGCGTTGAGATCGACGTGAAGCGCGAGACGATCGCGCAGCGATGCAGGCGCGAATTCATCCTCAGCGCCTTCGTCAAGGGCGATGACGCCGAAACGCGCAGGCATCCGAAGCGACAGACCGTCGCGCTCGACGATCGTCTCCCCGGCATCCATCGCGGCCGTGACATGGACCGTCGTTGCTGCCGAGAGCCGCTCCGCCATCGCCAGCATAATGACGCCGCCATCGGCTTCCGCCAGGAGTCCGCGTTCGGCAACGGGGCGGCCCGCGAGCAACGTAGCGTTGAGGTCGAGCCCGCCGAGCAATCGGCTTTCGGCGATGTTGAGCGGCACCTGCTTCAAATTGCCGGATGGCGGCAGCGCTGCACGAAGCAAGGCGAGCCAGCGGTCCCGCACCGGGCCCGCGCGCGATCTCAACACCACGCCACCGATCCCCGACGGGTCTACGGCGAACAATCGCGCTGCCGTCACCGCATCGAACCAGGCGGCAGCGCCAGTCATCCCAGCACCTCCGTTATCGCACGGTCGACGCGTACCGAGGAGCCTGCATCATCGAGGGGATTGCGCCGCAGGCGATGCCGCAAGGCCGAAGGCGCCATCCGGCGCAGATGATCGTCGGTCACAGTCTTGGCGGAGTCGAGTGCGGCGAGCGCACGGGCCGCGCGCATCAATGTCAGTTCGCCCCGTAAGCCGTCGGTGCCGAGCGACATGCAGAGTTTTGCGGCGCGCTCGAGCGTCACGTCGGGCACCGAAACCGAGGACAGTTTCTCCCGCGCCGCGATGATCTTCTTGCGAAGCTTGGCCTCGTCCTTGGCCCATTTGGTGACGAAAGCTTCGCTATCGCTTTCGAAGGCGTCACGGCGCCGCACGACTTCGATCCGGTCCGCGAGACTGCCCGGTGTCTTCACCTCCACCGACATGCCGAAGCGGTCCAGCAATTGCGGGCGCAACTCGCCTTCCTCGGGATTTCCCGTGCCGACCAGCACGAATCGCGCCGGATGACGTATGCTCAAGCCCTCGCGCTCGACGACATTTTCGCCGGACGCGGCAACATCGAGCAGGAGATCCACGAGATGATCCTCCAGCAGGTTGGCTTCGTCGATGTACAAGAACCCGCGATGGGCGCGGGCCAGCAATCCCGGCTCGAACGCCTTCTCCCCGCGCGCCAAAGCGCGTTCCAGATCGAGTGCCCCGACCACGCGATCCTCGGTCGCCCCGAGCGGAAGATCGACGACCGGCACCGACACCTGCACGGATTTCAGCCCGCCCCCGGCCGCGCGAACTCGGCAATCCTCGCAATACTCCGCCGGCCGATCCGGATCGCAATTATATCGGCAACCGACAACGACCTTCATCTTCGGCAGCAACGCCGCAAGCGCACGGACCGCGGTGGACTTGCCCGAGCCCCGATCGCCGAAGGCCAGCACGCCACCGACCTTGGGATCGACCGCTGCGATCAGGAGCGCGAGCTTGATCTCGTCCTGGCCGACAATCGCGGAGAATGGAAACGCTGTTGCCATGCTAACCTTTCATGGCCCTGGCCGCATACGCGCAATGATAGAGACTGCCACCACCAAGCTCCAATCGCAGCCGCTCGACGTTCCGCGGCGCGGGCAGAGATTAAGGCCGGCCGTTGCCGGAATGCAAACCAAGGCCAGCGTGCGGTGCACACTCCGATATCAAGACGCAACACCACGGAAGATATACGAGCCAATCATCCGGCGTTTCACCGCGCGCCATGTTTTTTTTGCCGAAGCGTAGTGGACGCCTTCCGGCTTCTGCCCGGCACGACGGAGTGTTACTCGTAGCGTAGCGGCCCCAAGAAGCAATCAACCACCGGAGATCGAGATGCGATGAGCACGGATGTTCTGATAGGTGACGGCGAGGCGGCCCGGCTGACACCTCATCCATTGCGAGCAGCGGTGCTCGGCGAGGTTCATGCCCGCCCGTTCACACCGATTGCGGTGCCGTCGCGCGTCGTGCATTTTGCCTTCGATACGTCGGGGTCACGCGCACAAGCCGACCGCGTCAACCTGATCGCGTTCTGCACATCGCGCGGGCTGCAACCGCCGTCGCCTGCCGAAAAGCATCATCGTGTCCCGTTCGGAACGACCGCGCTGCGATGGGAGCAGCACTCCGAGTTCACGACCTACACCTGGGAAATGCCGGCCGATCCTGCGGCCGCGCCGTTCCATCCGGATGCAGCCTCGCTGGCGCTGCCGATGCGGCTGGTGCCGCAGCCCGGCCCGCTGCTGGTGGCAGTCGATCTGCATCTTCTGACGGAGGATCTGCAACGAACTGCGCCAGAACGACTCTTCGACAAATCCAGTCTGGCCGTCGCCGAGAACTCCGACGGCGCCGCGCTCTACGCGACCGACTTCCAGCCTGGACCCTCGGGCTTTGTCCGCATCCTCGTTGCCAACCGCACGATGTCGCCGGAACGGGCCGGAGCACTGGTACAGCGGGTGGTCGAGCTCGAAACCTACCGGACGCTTGCCCTGCTCGGCCTGCCGGAAGCGCAACGGCTGTCGCCGTCGATCGCGGCGGCGGAGCGCCGGCTCGTCGAAGTGACCGACCAGATGCGACACGCCGGCGACCTCGCCGCCAATCACAAGTTGCTCGACGAGCTGACGGCCCTCGCCGCCGAGGTCGAAGCCGGGGCGGCCTCCAGCGTGTTCCGCTTCGGCGCCAGCCGTGCCTACGAGGAAATCGTCGAGCAACGCTTGCAGACTATCGGCGAACGCAAGGTCGGCGGCCTCCCGACGTGGTCGTCGTTTCTCGCACGCCGGATGAAGCCGGCGCTGCGCACGTGCGTCACCACCGAGGCGCGGCAATCCAGCCTGTCGTTGAAGCTCGCACGCGCTGCAAACCTGTTGCGCACCCGCGTCGATGTCGAGCTCGAGCAGCAGAACCAGGAGCTTCTGAAGTCGATGAACGCGCGGACGCGGCTGCAACTGCGGCTGCAAGCCACGGTCGAAGGCCTGTCGGTCGCGGCGATCACCTACTACGTCGTGAGTCTGTTCGGATACATCGCAAAGGCGGCGCATGATAGCGGTGCTCTTCATGTCGAGCCCGGCGTCGCGACGGCCGTCTTCGTTCCGGTTGCGGGCTTTGCGATCTGGTGGACGGTGCGAAGTATCCGCAGGAAGCACATCGCCGGCGAAGATCGATGAGGTTCCTCGTCGGGTTTATCGCGACAGTGGCGATCCTGATCGGGCTCTTTGAACTGCATGAAGGCAGAAGTGAACTGAACGTGACGCGGACCGTCGTCGGCGAAACGCCGGTCACGGTATTCAGACGGCAATCCGCCGCGCCCGCGCCGGTCGTCGTGATCGCGCACGGCTTTGCCGGTTCGCAACAACTGATGCAACCGTTCGCCGAAACGCTTGCGCGCAACGGCTACATGGCCGTGACCTTCGATTTCCCCGGCCACGGGCGCAACCCGGTTCCCATGCATGGTGATATCACCGAGGGCTTGGCCATCACCACCGCGTTGCTGAAGGAACTGACCGACGTCGCGGCGTCAGCACGCAGGCTGCCCGGGAGGGATGGCCGGCTCGCGGTGCTCGGACATTCGATGGCGTCCGACATCGTGGTGCGGTTTGCGCAAGCCCATCCGGACGTCGAGACCACCGTCGCGGTCTCGGTGTTTTCACCCGTCGTAACACCGACCAGTCCGCGCAATCTGCTTGTCATCGTCGGCGCGCTGGAGCCTGCGATGCTCCGGAACGAGGGTCTGCGCATCGTCAATCTGACGGCCAGCGGCACGGCAATCCCCGGCGAGACCTACGGACGATTCTCCGACGGCACCGCACGAAAGCTGGTGCTGGCGCGCGGGGTCGAACATATCGGCGTGCTCTACAGTCATGACGGCATGGTCGAAGCATTGCGCTGGATGAATGCCGCGTTCGGCGACCGGCCGTATGAAGAGGTCGACAGCCGCGGGCGCTGGCTGGCGCTGGTGTTTGCCGGCATCGTCGCACTCGCCTGGCCGCTGTCCGCAGCGTTGCCCGCGGTGAGCCCGAGTCCGGCGGGCGCAAGTCTGGGCTGGAAGGCACTGATGACTGCTGCGTTCCTGCCGGCGGTCGTGACCCCGCTGCTGCTCTGGAAAATGCCGACTGACTTTCTGCCGATCCTGCTCGGCGACTATCTGACATTGCATTTTCTGCTCTATGGCGCTCTGACGACCGCAATCCTGGTCTATTTGCGCAGGGGGCAACAGCCAACCGCCGCGACGGTCGCCTGGACACGCGTCGCGATCGCAGCAGCCGCCGTGTCTGCCTACAACGTCCTGGCCTTCGGCCTTCCCATCGACGCTTATGTGTTCTCGTTCCTGCCGATTCCGGCGCGGTTGCCGCTGATCGCCGCAATCGCCTGCGGGACCCTGCCCTACTTCATTGCCGACGAATGGCTGACAAGTGGCAGCGAGGCCCGGACCGGCGCTTACGCCCTCACCAAAGTCTGCTTTTTGCTCTCGCTCGCGATTGCCGTGGCGCTCAACCCGATGAAGCTGTTCTTTCTCGTCATCATCGTGCCGGCGATCCTGTTGCTGTTCCTGGCCTTTGGGCTGATCAGCCGCTGGAGCTACGCGGCGACCCGGCATCCGCTGCCGGGTGCACTCGCCAACGGCGCGGTGTTCGCATGGGCAATCGCGGTGACATTTCCGATGATCGTGCGATGAGTATTCCCGGACGATCTCCTGCTGGAGTTGACGAGACATGTGGAGACCCAAGCGCATCGAGCCCTCGATCGGACAAGAGTCCGTCTGGGATTATCCCCGTCCGCCACGGCTGGAGAAAACCGGCGCGCGGCTGCGCGTCATTTTCAACGGTCGCACCGTTGCCGATACCACGGCGGGCTATCGCGTCCTCGAGACCAGTCATCCGCCAGCCTATTACATTCCGCCCGACGATATCGCCCGGCAATATCTGCTGGACGTGCCGGGCGGCTCGTGGTGCGAATTCAAGGGGCAGGCAAGATACTGGTCGCTCCTCGTCGATGGACGGACGTCCGAACGCGCGGCCTGGAGCTATCCGTCGCCATCGTCGGAATTTTCTGACATCGCGGGTCATCTGGCCTTTTATGCCTCGCGTGTCGATGAATGTTGGGTGGATGACGAACGCGTGCTTCCTCAGGAAGGCGACTTCTACGGCGGCTGGATCACCTCGCGTATCGTTGGACCGTTCAAGGGCGGCGCCGGGACTCGCGGTTGGTAGAACGCGAAGACACCTTTTCGGCAACACGACCCGAAATCAGGAACTGGATCGTCAGACAAGGACGGATCGACAGCAAAGGCTGCCGATCCGTGAGAACGATTCCGCTTTCCGAGTTTCCTGCTCGTTGTCTTTACTTCGGCTGACCAGTGGAGCCGTTCTCGGAGCCGGACCCGGTATCCGACGATGTCGGGGCGGCGCGGGTGTCCGGTGCGGGATTGACCGGCTGGTAACGCTTCGGCTGATCAGGCGTGCCAGCCGGCTGCGCCATGCCTGTGGTTGCGCCACCGACCGAGGTGGGTGCCTGAGCAGTTTCAATGCGGGATTTGCCGTTGTAGCCGACCGTGAGCAGGCCCATCACCGCGAGCGCGAGGACGGCGAACCCGATCAATTCGGGTCCGGCTCCGCTCGGCGCGACGCCTCGGCTGTTTCCGTTGCCTTCGAGCGCCATCGCCGCGATTTCGCGGTTGGTGCGGGACCGAAGGAAGTAGATGAATGCGCCGGCAATGATGAATGTCGTCGCCGCGAGGGTGAAGAACATCAGCCAGCTGATCGGGTTGTCGCCTTGCACGGGAAGCCTCCATTGTACGATTGAGAAGACAATGGGAGCGATTGCACTTCGTTCCAATGAGCGACCCCGCAGGCCTTCGGTCGAACCATGCCATTGAATTTATGCCAATTATTGAAAGACTTCGTACGCCCGGGTCAGAATTGTCAGATCAAACTGTAAACTATAGTTGACAGTTGCGCCAGCATCGGAGAGCTTGGCCGGACGGAATTACGGGGCAGTCCCGGGGGGATGATATGGCGCCAATGACGAGCGACCTCCGCACTGAACGGTCCGATCCGACCGAGCTCGAGCGGCTCCTGCTGCGCATGGCGGGGGGCGATGAGCCGGCCTTCGAAAAGCTGCACGCCGCCACGTGGCACAAGCTGTTCTCCACCGTGCTGCTGGTCGTCAGACGCCGGCATCTCGCCGAAGAGATCGTGCAGGAGGCCTATGTTCGCATCTGGCTGAACGCGGCCGCGTATCGTCCGGCGCTGGCCTCGCCCATGATGTGGATGATCACGATCGCCAAGAATCTCGCAATCGATGCCGTGCGAAGACCATCGCGGGAAATCTATCGCGACCATTCGGTCCTGCTGGAGTTTCCCACCGACGCCCCCACGGCGCTGGAGAGCATGGAGAGCAGGGAGAACGAAAGCGACACCGTCAGGCTTCAGCAGAGCATGTTGTCCGCCCTGCAAACGCTCGACCCGACACGGCGTCATCTGGTGATCGCGGCCTATATCCACGGTGAGAGCCGGCACCGGCTGGCCGAGCAGTACGGCGTCCCCGTCAACACCATCAAGACCTGGCTGCGACGCGCGCTACTGCACGTGCGGGCACAGATCGGGGCCTTACCGCCGGCCGATCATGATGCAGGCGCGCTCACGTCCGCCCTACGCCTTTAGCAACGGCACAATCAAGATGGAGACTTGGGCACACCGGCGCAGCTCAGCATTCTTGGGCGCCTCAAGCCCGAGTTAAGGACAGCCGGTGCCGAGGAACTCGGGCACAACAAGATCGCGCTGTGCAGCACAACCAATCTGAACCAGGAGAAGGCGCGCCAACGTCAAGCTGAGCGCAATTATGTCGTGCAATGCGTCAACGCGAATGCGTCCAGCGCCGCGCAGCTGCCGTGCGGAATTCAGCCAACAGGACGGCTTCACCGCGATCCAGTCTCGCGTTTGACGTCAAGTCGATCGTTGGGCTACTGCCTGCCAACAGGAATGAGCCCATGCACGCCGCTCCGGCTTCCAAGCAGAACCGGCGTGCTGAACCCGGCCAATAGCGAGTTCTTTCGGCGACCACCCCTGTGGCTAGCTGTAGAAGATACCTCCGTCGACATTGAGAGCCTGGCCGGTCACGAACGCAGAATCATCCGACGCAAAGAATGCCACGGGACCGACGACATCCTCGGGCTGTCCAAGCCGGTGCAAGTCCGTGACCTTCTCGAAATACGCGACGCGCTCGGGATCACGAAGATTGTTCATCCCCATCTCGGTCACGATGATGCCCGGGCAAACGGCATTGACCGTGATACCGTAGCCTCCGAACTCCATGGACGAAACCCGGGTGAAGCCGACCACGGCTGACTTCGATGCAGCGTAGTGGGATTGTCCCGGACCGCCCGTTCGGGCGGCGAGCGAGGCGATGTTGACGATCCGTCCGTATCTGCGCTCCTTCATATGCGTCACCACGGCCTGGGTCATCTGGAAGACGCCGCGCGTGTTGACGGCGAACGTCTGATCCCACGTATCGGTCGTCAGTTCGTCGATGGTCGCCAGCCTGAGGATTCCCGCATTATTGACGAGGACATCGATGTGCCCAAGTCCCTGGATGGCTTCAGCCACCGCCCGCCTGCAATCGCCGACATCGCTCACATCGCCCAGCACCGGGATGCACCGGCCACCAAGCTCCCTGACCTCTGCGACGGTCTCGAGAAGGACCTTCTCCTGGGCAGCGATGTCAGTCAGCGCCAGATCGTAGCCGCGCCTCGCAAGACCAATGGCTATCGCGCGGCCAATTCCGCGGCTTGCTCCCGTCACGATCGCATGTCGGGCCATGTTGCGTTCTCCCCTGTTGTTCGGATGAATGTTTTTTACCGATGTGAATGGATCAGGCGCGAGCAGCCTTGCGGACCGGGAGGGTGTTCATGGCCTTCACGGTCTCCTCGAACGACACGAGATTGGCGCCCGAACCCAGCCCCGTCGCGACGATCGCGGCCGTCGCGGTCGCAAGCCTGGCGCAGTCGAGCAGGTCCCAGTCGCGAGCCAGACCCGCGATGAAGCCGCCCGTGTAGGAATCGCCGCATCCCGAGGTATCGCGGACCGCGACCTCGAACGCCGGCACGGTGAACTGACGTCCGTCGCGTGTCATCACGAACGAACCATCGGCACCGAGAGAAATGGCGCATGCCCCCGCGCCCTTGTCGATGAAGAACCGCGCACACGCGGCGGGATCGTCGGTTCCGACCATGGCATTGGTCTCATCGATGCTCGGCATGAAGAAGTCGACATAGGGCAGCAGCGGCTCGACCAGCGCCAGCGTTTCACGTCGCGCCTGGATGAGATCGAGCGTCGTCGTGCAACCAGCCGCCTTCGCATCGCGCAGCAATGCGACGGACGGCGCTCCATCCATCGCGAGCAAGGAACCAACCCCGCCGAGATGCAGAATCCTGCTCCGGCAGGCGGCCTTTTGCGTGTCGGGTGCGATACGCCAGCGGGCGGATGCGCCCCTTGCATGCATGACCGGACGCGAGCCGTCGGGCCGGATCGGCAGGATGGTGGCCGAGGTCGGACTGTCGGCCATCCGCTCCATGAGAGAGATGTCGATGCCTTCACGTTCCAGCGCGTTCAGCATCCAGTCGGCCTTCTCGTCGGAGCCGACGGCGCCGACCGCGAGCGCCTTCAGCCCGAGACGCGCGCAAGGGACGACCGTTCCGCCGGCGGTGCCTGCGACCGCCAGCCGAATCTCTTCGATCAATAAGCGGCCGCCACCGGGCGGAATCTCGGTCACCGGGACCCCCAGAATATCCAGAATATAAGTACCGCAGACGCTGACGTCGTGAGAGTGAGCCATGATTTCTCGCAGACAGTGGTTGGATCGTGATCTAGCTCGAACGCTGGGGGATCTTGGGCGTGTCGTCGTTATCGCGCAGGCCGTACTGTCCCCATCGCTTCAGAATGCTGTCGATTTCCTCGTCCGGCAGCAGCGGAGGAGAACCAAGTTGAAGGCAGCCGTGATACTGCTTGGCGAGCACTTCGACCTCCACCGCGAGCCACATGGCCTTGCGCAGGTTGGGACCGATGGCGATCAGCCCGTGATGTGCGAGCAGGCAGGCGCGGCGATAGCGAAGTGCGTTGAGGGCCGCCTCCGACAGCTCGGCCGTGCCGTATTGAGCATAGGGCGCGCAGGGAATGTCGTTTCCGCCGGCAGCGGCGATCATGTAGTGAATCGCGGGGATCGATCGATTCATGATCGCGATGATCGTGCAGAAGATCGGATGGGCGTGAACCACGGCGCCGACCTCCGGCTTCGACCTCAGGATGTCGAGGTGAAAACGCCATTCCGTCGAAGGAACGTTGCCGGCCGACGCGGTCCACGAGCCGTCCCACTTCATGGCCACGATGTCTTCGGGCTTCATGCGGTCGTATGGAAGACCGGACGGCGTGAGCAGGATGCCGTCGTCGGTTCGGACGCTGATGTTTCCCGACGTTCCCTGGTTGATGCCTTGCGCCGCCATCTCGCGGCACGCATCGATGATGGATTGACGAAGTTCGAGCTCTGTATCGCAACCGCTCATGCCCTGCTTCCAATTCGCGTTCATACACTTGCTCCGAGCTGGACCTGCCGGTCGACCAACAGCCAGGTGGCTCGCGCGGTCGCCAGCACCCCCTGCTCCGCATCAAGCAAAGCGCTCTCGGCAAAGAGCTTGCGGCCTTCCCGCCCCGTCGGCCACGCCACCACCACGCATCGATCTCCGGAACGTGGCCGGCGATCGATCCGTGCCGCCATGCGTCCGAGCAGAGCCGTCTCGTCACCGTTCAATCCCAGGTGACGGGCGCCCACGCTGCAATAGCCGGTCGGGCAATCGAGAGCGGCCCAGACGAATTCGGGCGCGACATGACCGTCCTCGCCGGACAGACTGCCATGAGGCACCCAGGAGGCCGCGAACACGACGGGCTTGCCCGGGACTGACCCCGCCTGCAGCGGACCTGCGAAGATCCGGAGACCGTCGCCATGGCCACGTGCGGGGCCGCAGACGAAGCATCCCGGAAGATTGTGGCTCTGCTCGTCGTAGGGTGTTCTGCCGACCGCCTCTTCGGCCGCCTCGTAGCTCACCCTGGGAATGTCCGACACATCGATGCCTGCTGCACGCGCCGTCGCGAGCAGCCTGTCGTTTTCGCGCAACTCGATCGCGCCGTCGGCCTTCGTCAACACGTCGAGCGGCCGTTCCAGCGGCGGCGGGGCGCGCAACGTCACTTCGGCGTCTCCGGCGACGTGCCTTGCGAGACATCCGCAAACGTAACCTCCGTTGGCGGAGTTGGGCGGGCCCCGGAAGCGTCTGTCGATGACCAATGATACCATGGCAGTTTTCGTCCGCGGCGTTCAGCGTCCCATCGCGAAGAACTCGTGGTTCGGACGCATGCTGGTGACGTTGGCGAGGCGATTCGACATGCCGAAGAATGCGGCTATGGCCGCAATGTCCCAGACGTCCTCTTCGGTGAATCCGTGTCCCTTGAGATCCACGATGTCGGAATCGTCCACCTCATAGGCGCGCGCCGAGACCTTCATCGCGAAATCGAGCATCGCCCTCTGCCGGGCGGTGATATCGGCCTTGCGATAATTGACTGCGACCTGGTCCGCGATCAACGGATTCTTCGCGCGCACGCGCAGGATGGCGCCGTGTGCGACGACGCAATACTGGCATTGATTGGCGCTGCTGGTCGCGACAACGATCATCTCGCGCTCGGCCTTGGTGATCGGCCCGGGCTTGTCCATCAGGGCGTCGTGATAGGCGAAGAACGCCCGGAACTCGTCCGGGCGATGCGCGAGTGTCAGGAAGACGTTGGGAACGAAGCCGGACTTCTCCTGAACCGCCTCGATACGCGAGCGGATATCCTCGGGGAGTTTTGCGATGTCGGGGACGGGAAAGCGGCTGATGGCGGGCGCAGACATGTTCCAAGCTCCTGTTAGACTGCCGCGAGCGCGACGAGCGTTTCCTGATAGGCCTCGAACGCATCGCGCCGCTCGGCGGCGTACGGCTCGACTCGCACGAGGCAGGTATGGGCAGAGCAGCCCTGGCCGAACTGAGACGTGCCGATATCGAGCGTGAGCACGTTCGGATTTCCGGCGATCTCCAGGCCGCTATTGCCGGTCGGCGTGAACCAGGCACCGGTCGGAAGCACCAGTACGCCCTGACGGACCTTGTCGGTGATCTCTGCCGTCGCAAGACACTCCCCGCGGCCGTTCCAGATGCGGATCGTCTGGCCGTCGGCGATGCCGAGAACAGCCGCATCGTCAGGATGAAGGCGAGCCCTTTCACGGCCATTGCGTTTCATGCCCCGGCTCGATGCGCCGGTTTCGAGCTGACTGTGAAGACGGCCGGTCGGCTGGTGCGAGATGAGGTGCATCTGGCCAGGGGTGGCCGCATTGCCGAGCCATTCGGCCGGCTCGATCCAGGCGGGATGCGCGCGGCAGTCGGCGTAGTCCAGCCTGGCCAGGGTCTCGCTGCCGAGCACGATCTTTCCGCTTTCGGTCCTGAGCGGATGCGCCTCCGGCTCGTTGCGGAAGTCGGCCAGGAACGTATGCCCTGTCTTGACCGGGCAGCGCGCATGGCCGGCTTCCCAGAACGCATCGAAATCCGGCATTGCGAAGCCGAAGCGCTGCGAGGCGTCGCTGCGGCAGCCTTCGTAGAGATGCCGGACCCAGCCCATCTCGTCCCGGCCCTCGTTGAACCGATCGGCCACGCCGAGCTTGCCCGCGATCGCGTTGAAGATATCGAAGTCGGAACGGGATTCGCCCAGCGGCTCGATGGCCTGCTTCATCGCCAGGATGAAGTCGGAGCGCCTGTTGCCGGCAAGATCGTTGCGCTCGATCGACGTGGTTGCCGGCAGCACGATATCGGCACGCTGGGCCGTCGCCGTGAACATCGGGTCCTGCACGATGATCGTCTCGGGCCTCGACCAGGCTTCCGACAGGCGATTGAGGTCCTGGTGATGATGGTAGGGATTGCCGCCCGCCCAATAGACCAGCCTCGTATCCGGATAGGTTCGGACCTCGCCCTCGTAGCTGAACGGCCTGCCGGGATTGAGCAGCATGTCGCTGATCCGCGCCACCGGAATGAAGCTGTCGATCGGCCTGGTCAGCTGTGAAATTGCAGGAGAGCGGCCCAGATTGAGCGGTGCGCCCACGCCCCCCAGTGAAGCGTAGCCGTAGCCGACGCCCCCGCCCGGCAATCCGATCTGGCCGACAACCGACGCAAGTCCGAGCGCCGCCCAGAACGGCTGTTCGCCGTGATGAGCACGCTGCAGGCTCCAGCTCACCGTCAGCATGCTCCGCGTGTCGACGAGGCGTCTTGCGAGCTCGGCAATCCGACCCGCATCAAGCCCGCAGATGCCGGCGGCCCACGCGGCATCCTTGCGTCCGCCATCCGCCTGGCCTTCGAGATAGCGAAGAAGACGATCCGAGCCGCTGGTGCAGCGCGCGAGGAAATCCCTGTCGTGCCGGCCCGCCTTCACGATCTCGCCGGCAAGGCCGAGCATCAGTGCAGTGTCCGTGTTCGGCCGAATCGGCCACCATTCGGCATCGACCCAGTCGGGCAGATCGTCCTTTAGCGGCGAGACGTGGACGACCTTGACGCCGCGTTCGACGATTTTCCTGAGATAAGTCTCGAGGCGATGGCTGCCAATTCCTCCGGCCTCGTTTTGCGCGGTTCGCGGCGAGAGAGCACCGAACACCACCAGCGTCTCGGTCTGCTGTGCGATCGTGTCGAGCGTATTGGCGCGGCCGCCGCATGCGTCGTCGCTGCCCAGCGTGTGGCGCAAGATCACGGGACCTGCCGCGATGGAATAGGTGTCGACGTGCCTGGTGAAGCCGCCAACCAGATTGAGCATGCGCTTCAAGAGCGAAGAAGCATGATGCAGGCGGCCGGAGTTGGTCCAGCCATAAGAACCCGCGAAGATCGACGCGTTGCCGAACGTGCCGGCCACGCGGCACACTTCTTCGGCGACCAGCGTCGTCGCCTCGTCCCAGCTCACCGGCACGAATTTCTCGCGGCCTCTGCCCCGGCGATCGCTTTTCTCGCGTCTGTCGAGCCAACCGGAGCGGACCATCGGTCGCAACACACGCCGCTCCGGGTTGGCCCATTCGGCGACGGAATGGATGATCGGGGAAGGCGCCGGATCGTGCTCGAACGGCTCGATGCCCACGATTCGATTATCCTCGACGAGGATCGTGTACGCACCCCAATGGCTGCAATGCGGGATCCGCTTGATCCTGCTCATGCGTCGACCGCCACAAGATCGCGCCGCATCTGCGCGGCGAATTCGGGATAGGTCTCGGCGAGTTCGTCGAACACACGGCCGCGAAGCAGGTCGAGCGTGGATCGATCAGGCAGCGGGGTCTGTCGCGGCTCGGCGTCGTGGCCAAAGCGAAAACCGGTCGCTTGCTTGATCTCCGCAAGATCGTGCCCGGGATGGACGCTCTCCAGGTCGAATCCCGGCCGCGTCTTGTCGAATCGAAAGAGTCCCTTGCCGGTCAAGAGAGCAATGGGGCCGCCGCTCCGGAAGACTCCCTCGGGACTGACGCCCGGCGCACTAATGAAGTCCACGTGCTCGACGAAGACGCGGGGCGTATGTTCCTCGCGGAAGAGGATGACTCGCGGCACGACAAAGTAGAGATAGGCCGACCCGAACGAGCCGGGCCAGCGCACGCTGGAGCGCGGATAGTCGCCGGTCCCGACGAGGTTCACGTTGCCGAATCCGTCGATCTGTCCTCCGCCCAGGAAGAACGCATCGATCCGGCCCTGACCGGCACAATCGAACAGCTCCGCCGAGCCGTTGGTGAAGAAGTTATGCTCGACAGAACCGAGAATGGAGATGCGTGGGCCGACGGTGCCGCCCGCCTCCTTCATTGCACGCAGCAGCATCGCGCCGGCGGCAGGAATCGGAGAGGAGGCGCCTACGGCGACGTGCCTGACCCCGTCGAGCAACCGCGCGATCGTGCAAATCAGCACTTCGCGAGGGAGAACTTCGGCCATCACGCGGGCTCCAT
Source organism: Bradyrhizobium sp. CCH5-F6 (assembly GCF_001556045.1). Lineage (GTDB taxonomy): Bacteria > Pseudomonadota > Alphaproteobacteria > Rhizobiales > Xanthobacteraceae > Bradyrhizobium. The sequence continues at coordinate 70,391 of NZ_LSIC01000101.1, read as the reverse complement.
CTGCGCCTGCGCCATATAGGCAGAGAAGCCGTCGGCCGTTCGCGCGGCCTTCGCATAGCGCGCGATCTCCGCGCTATCGGCCGGATACTCACCCCACAGACCGTAGGGCCACGCCCCCTTCGGAGCGCGCGCGACTGCCGTGACGTAGAGTGCCGGCAGCACGCCGGCGGCGCTCATCTCATCGGCGAGCAGATTTTCCTCGACGATTCGCTCCACCGTGACCAGAACGGTGCGCGAAGCGTAGGCCATGGCGGCAAGCTCGCGTCGCCGTCCGATCCAGACATTGCCAAAGCGATCAGCCATGGGCACGTGGAAGATCGTGACGTCGGGCTTGATGGCCGGAATCAGCACGATCGGATCGCCTCCGTCCGCCAGCGGATTGTCGACGACGCGCCAATCGTCGCGATGACGGAGCAGGTCCGTTCCGATCAGCCCCCGGAGCGGCATGAAGGGACTGCCCTTCTGCGCCGCCATGAGGCCGGCATGGATGGCAGGACACGTTGCATCCTTCAATCGAACGGCGCCCTCCTTGACCGCAGCGTTGAACCGGGGCGCCGCACCGGCTTCACCCAGCGAGACGGCGCTGGTCTCCACCGTCCGGACAAGACCCGAGCCGACAAGCTGGTCGACCTGCAATCCGCCGGTTGGCACGCAGACGAGATCGAGATTGCCCGCGCCATGCTCGATGATGTGCCGCGTCATGACCATGGAGACGCCGGCGTAGTCGACCGGCAGCGCCACGCGCATGCCCGGCTCGATGTGCTTCGCCATTGCGCGAGGCTCGCTCAACATCACCATCCTCCCTGCAACATGTTCTATATTGTAGAACACTATTCCAAGTTATGTTAGGCGGATCCGGACGACACTGTCAATCTGGCTTGGCCGGCGAAGCCTTTGTTTACAGGGGATCTCGTCTGCGCATGGATCGTAGCGGGGCGCCATTGCCCCGCGATCGTTCTGCACGACTTGACAAGATGGCGCGTTGCGCCAACAATAATTGGAATAGTGTTCTACAATATAGAACAATCTGGGAGGAGAGAATGGCTGAGCCCGCGGCTCTGCGCGCAATGCGCTCCGGCGATGCTAACGTTCGGACGTCGCCGACTGACCGCCTCCGGGAACGCGACGCCATCGGGTCGAGCATCGCCGTCCGCGACGCGGTGAAAAGATACGGCAGCTTTCACGCGGTCGACCGCATCAGCATCGACATCGAGCCCGGCGAGTTCATCACGCTTCTTGGCCCTTCCGGCAGCGGAAAGACCACGCTGCTCAACCTCGTGGCGGGATTCCAGAGCCTCGACAACGGCGAGATCCTGGTCGACGGCAAGCCTGTCCACAATGTGCCCACGCACAAGCGTGGATTCGGCATGGTGTTCCAGAGCTACGCGCTCTTTCCGAACATGACCGTCAGCCAAAACGTCGCGTTTCCACTTCGCATGGCGGGTGTCGACCGGGCGACTGCGGAGCGACGTGTCGCCGAAACGCTGGAGATCATGCGGCTGACGGAGCACGCGACGAAGTCTCCTTCGCAAATGTCGGGCGGGCAGCAGCAGCGCGTCGCCATTGCCCGTGCGATCGTCAGGAGGCCCAAGGTCGTGCTGATGGACGAACCCCTCAGCGCGCTGGACCGGCGTTTGCGCGAGTCGATCCAGATCGAGATCCGCGACCTTCACCGGACCATCGGCAGCACGATCCTGTTCGTCACCCATGACCAGGGCGAAGCCCTGACGATGAGCGACCGCATCGCGGTGCTCAACGCCGGCAAGATCGTTCAGATCGGCCGCCCGCTGGACATCTACCGGCATCCGACCGATCGCTTCGTCGCCTCGTTCGTCGGCGAGAGCAATCTGATCGAGGCCGAGATTCTGCAGAAGCGCGGATCGACGCTGACGATGAAGAACCGCGCAGGATACGTGTTCAACGCCGAAAGCCGGGACACGATCGACGTTGGGCGCGCAACGGTGCTCGTGCGCCCGGAACGCATCGCCGTGTCGAACGAGCCGACTGCGAACTCCGCGCCCGTCAGCGTCACGTCTGCGATCTTCCTCGGCGAGATCCTGCGGATCGAGGCCCAGATGGAGGGTGGAGAGCCGCTCCTGATCAGGTGTACCGACATGGCCGACCGGCCTCTGCCGACCGTCGGGGATCGTCTGCACGTGAGCTGGGGCGCTGCGGACTGCTGGGTGCTTGCATGACCTCGGCATCGATCGGCGTCCAGGCAGACCGTCCCGCGGATCTTGATCTCGTCAGGAGGTTAAGGGATCCCGCGCTGTTGCTCCTGCCCGCGCTCGCCTTCCTGGCCTTCATCTACCTCCTGCCGCTGATCGACCTCATTCGTATCAGCCTGAGCGGGCCATCATGGTCGTCCTACTTCGAGCGTGTATTCGCGATACCGCTCTATTGGGACTCGCTCGTCCGGACGATGCAGATCTCGGTTACGGTTGCCGGCCTGTGCCTGCTGTTCGGATATCCGACGGCGCTGCTCATTCACCGCAGCCGCGGCATTGCCCAGGCCCTGATCGCGACTGCGATCGTGCTGCCCTATTTCATCGCCATCCTGATCCGGACCTACGCCTGGATGGTCCTGCTCGGCCGCAACGGACCGGTCAACAAGCTGCTGGTTTCGCTCGGCATCTTGAGCGAGCCCGCGCAGCTTCTCTTCAATCGCGGCACGGTGCTTCTCGGCATGACCGCGGTGCTACTGCCGCTGATGGTGCTGACGATCTATTCCAGCGTGGCGCGCCTCGATCAAAGCCTGACCCGCGCGGCGCTCGCCAGCGGCGCCGGGCCCATTGCCGCGTTCTGGCGCGTGTTGCTGCCGCTGACCCTGCCCGGCATGGGCGCCGGCTTCCTGCTGGTCTTCGTCGCCGCGATCGGCTTCTTCATTACGCCCACGCTGCTCGGAGGACCCGGCGACCAGATGTTCGCCATGCATATCACGCAGCAGGCAGACTCGGTCACGTCGGAAGGATTCCTGCAGGCCTTGGGCGTTGTGCTGCTGACGATCACGCTGGCGGTGGTCGCGGTGGCCGGACGTTTCCTCGGCTTCGAATTCATCTGGGGCGGCCGCAAGCTCACCGAGGCCGCACCAACGACGATCAACCGCCGCGCCGCCGATACCGGCCGCCGGAGTCTCGGCGCGTCGGCTGCCGACGTGATCGGCTGGCCGCTTCTGAGGCTGTTCGGGCGGCTGCCGGCGAGCTTCGGGACCTGGACCGTTCGTCTCATGGGTGGGCTGGTCATTGCCATTCTCATCCTGCCGATCATCGTGGTGATGATCATTTCCTTCAGCAGCGCAAGCTATCTGACCTTCCCGCCGCCGGGCTTCTCGCTGCGCTGGTATGAGCAGTTCTTTTCGGATTCGAACTGGATGCGGGCGTTCTGGACATCCCTGGTCGTCGCAGCAATGTCGGCCGGCATCGCGATCGTGCTGGGCGCGTCGGCCGCCCTCGGCATCGTCAGGAGCAGCATCCGCGGCAAGTCCACCATCATGCTGCTTCTCGTAAGTCCGATCATCGTCCCTCCGGTCGTGCTCGGCCTGTCTCTCTACAGCCTGTTCCTGCGTTTCGATATGGTTGGCTCCGTCTTCGGCCTTGCCGCGGCGCATGCGATCGGCGGCCTCCCCCTCGTCGTGGTGATCCTGTGCGCATCGCTTCAGGGCGTCGATGCCAGGCTCGAACAGGCCGCTGCCGTCCATGGCGCATCGTCGCTGACTGTGTTCCGCCTGGTGACGCTGCCGGCCATCATGCCGGGCCTGGCTGCCGCGACATTCTTCGCCTTCCTGCACTCGTTCGACGAGTTGGTGCTGACGCTGTTCCTGTCGAGCGCGGAGCTGAAGACGCTCCCGCTCATGCTGTGGGGTGACGTCAATTACCGGCTCAATCCGGTGCTGGCCGTGGTCTCGACGCTGGAGGTGCTTCTGGTCGTCGCAGGGCTGGTGCTTGCACGACCCGTTCTCGCCACGTCACGGAAGGCGACGTGACGCAGATCAATTTCAACTGGAGGAAAGAAAAATGCTGGGAATGAAACGCTGGCGACTATCGGCTTCCGTATTGGCCTCGGCCCTGCTCGTCGCGATGGGGACGGGTCTGGCTCAAGCGCAGAGCAACGTCGTGATCATGCAGGATCCGGGCGGCGGATACGGCGATGCATTGCGCAAGGTCATGTACGACCCGTTCGAGAAGGAGACCGGCATCAAGGTGGTCACCGTCCAGGAGGCCCGAAGCGGTCCGCGCATCAAGGCTCAAGCTGAAGCCGGCAAAGCGCAATGGGATCTGACATTCATCTTCGACCAGGAAACGAAGCTGCTCGGCGACTGCTGCCTGGCCGATATCGACTATTCCAAGCTGTCGGACGGCGCGAAGCAGACGCTGGCGGCAATGCCGGACAATCTGAAGCGCAAGAAAGGCGTGGCACTCCAGGTGATCGGCGTGGGCCTCGTCTACAACAAGGACAAGTACAAGGGCGAAAACGTACCGACCACTTGGGCCGATTTCTGGGACGTGAAGAAATTTCCCGGACGGCGCTGCATGCCCGCCTGGCCGCGTTTCGTATTCGAAGCGGCGCTGATGGCCGACGGCGTGGAGAAGAGCAAGCTCTACCCGATCGACATGGAGCGGGCGCTGAAGAAGGTCAAGGAGATCAAGCCACACATCGCCAAGTGGTGGACGACATCTGCACAGCCGCCGCAGCTATTGCTCGATGGCGAGGCCGACATGTGCATGGCTTATACCGGCTCGATGAGCAAGCTCGCCCTGGAAGGCGCCCCGATCGAGCTGACCTTCAATCAGGGCTTCATCTACTACGACTTCTTCTCGATCCCCAAGGGAGCACCGAACTACGACAACGCGCTGAAACTGCTTTCCTGGCGGCTCGAGCCCAAACGCGCAGCGCAGCTCACCTCGACCTTCCCGGTCGCCCTTCCTTCCCAGGTCGTGTTCGAGGCAGCAACCGACAAGAAGCTCGCCCGCTACTGGGCCAACAACCCGGACAACGTCTCGAAGGCAATCGAATGGAGTCCGGATTATTGGGGCGCAGCTTCGCCGGCCGGAAAATCCACCAACGAAGAGTACGGGCAGGAGAAGCTCAACGCCTTGCTGGCGCAATAGGCAGGCTGATCGGCCCCGATCCGAACGGATCGGGGCCGATTCCACACCAGGGCTATTGCCGTTCGCGCGGCCATGCTAGATCGAGGGAAAGATCATTCTATTTTGGCTGGTGGATGGATAAGGCTTTTATCAAGGGACTGCGTCTCCTGGAAGCACTTGCTCTGAGCGAGCAGCCCCGTGGGGTCACCGACCTCGCGAGTGAGCTGAAGCTCACCAAGAGCAACGTACATCGGCTGCTGGTGACCTTGCAGTCCCAAGGCTATGTGCGCCAGATCCCCCCGCACAGCACCTACGAGCTCACGACCAAGATCTGGGCGCTCGGCAGCCATGTCATTCACCGGATGGATCTCATCAACGTCGCGCGACCGGCAATGACGAAGCTTGCCGAGATCACCGGCGAAACCATTCATCTGTCCGTGCTCGAAGACACCGACGTCGTCTACGTCGACAAGATCGAAAGCGCTCACCATATCCGCGCCCATACGAGCGTGGGCATGCGCGCACCCGCTTTCACCATGGCGACAGGCAAGGCGATGCTCGCACATATGCCTGATGACTACCTGGAACGATTCCGGCCGCATCTCAGACGCTACACGGAAACGACGCGAACGACGATCGAGGAACTGCGGGAAGACATCGAGCTGGCGCGCGCGCAGGGTTACTCCGCCGTGCTGCATGGCGAATGGCGCGAGGGCATCGCGGCCTGCGCTTGCGCGATCCTCGGCCGTTCCGGCGAGCTCGTCGGAGCGGTCGGCATGTCCGGCCCCGACACCCGCATCAAGCGCAAGCAGATCAAGGAGTATTCAGTTCACGTGATGGAGGCAGCCAGAACCATCGGCGCTGCTCTCGGCTATTCCAATAGGCTGGCGGCATACTCCCCAGTAAGAGGCGATTCTCCGCCTCCACATCAATCGCGACGCGCCCCTTGATTTTGCCGGTCACGTTATCTGCAGCAGTGTCGACAGCGCCTCGGTATGGCAAAGCCGAAGTCGTCATTCAGTAGAGCCTCGTACGATAGCCTTCTTCCAACGTCTTCTCAGCGACTTCGGGCTCGATGGCGGCAGTCTGCTCGGCGATGATGCGGCCGAGTGTCGGGAAGCTGTTGCGCTCGACCTGTGCCGCCGGACTCCACAGCTTGGAACGCATGAGCGCCTTGCCGCAGTGGAAGTAGGTCTCCTCGACGTGGATTCTGAGCCCGATGATCGGGACGACGTTCTGCACCGCGAGCGGCGTCAACAGCTCGGCATCCTGCGAGATCTCCGCACGCCCGTTGACGCGCAGGGTCTCATTGATTCCGGGCACCATGAAGAGGCCCTCCAGTCGCCTCAGCTCTACTTTTCATCAACGGGCACCACGACAGCGCCAAGGGCTGGAAAGCTTGACCGGCCGGGGGCGAGCAGCTTGTAGTGGTCCCATGCCGCGTTGGATTCTTCCGGCTTCTTGACCTCGAACAGATACATATCGTGGACCATGCGGCCGTCCTCGCGGAACTTGCCGTTCTTGTAGTAGGCCGGCTTGAAGAAGCCGAGAAACCTGATATGCGCCGGATCGGAGCGCGCATCGCGAGCGGCTTTGCTTAACAGCTACACCACCTCCGGGGACACGACCGCGGCCTGGTACAGGCACTCTCGCAGCCAGGCATGAGCTCGATCCTCCTGATTGCGCGGATGCCAGAGCGCGACGATGCGTGCGGGCGGCAGATCGAGCGGCGGCGACGTGAGATCGAGCTCGTGGGCGAAGCGCATGAGAAAGCGTCGTGGAAGAGTGCAGATGCAGTCGCTGTGGGCAAGGATGACCGGCGCGAGCGCATAGGTTTGGATCGAGACGGCGACGCGCCGGGAGCGGCCGAGCGCCGCAAGGGAATCGTCCACAAGGCCTGAGAAGCCGCCGCCGTCGGCAGAGATAAGCAGATGATCGAGCGCACAGAAGCAATCCAAATCGAGCGGCTCATTGCCGCGGGGATGACCTTTACGCTGCGCGGACAAGAAGCTGTCCTCGAAAAGTAGACGCTGCATCAGCTCACCGTGTGCCCCGTCGGCCCCCGTCACCAGGATATCGATCTCGCCTCGTTCGAGGCGATCGACGACGTCGCGCGTAGGGTGAACGAAGGCGAGCCGCGCCCGCCTCGCGGTGGCGGTCAACTGCGCGACGAACCCCGGCGCCAGCGTCACGGCTGGATTCTCATGGATGGCAACGACAAAGGTGCGCTGACTGTGGATCGGGTCGAATACCGCCGGCCCCTCGACCATGCGACGAAGCTTGCCGAGCACATCCGCCAGCTCCGCCTGCAGTTCCACCGCTCTCGTCGTCGGCACTACGCCGCGGCCCGCGGCGGCCGGCACGAACAATGGGTCGGCAAAGACCTGTCGCAGCCGGTTCAGCCGAGCCGACAGCGCCGGTTGCCCAATGTTCAGGCGCGACGCCGCGCGCGTGACGTTCCGCTCGCGCAGCAGGGCCTCCAGGGCGAGCAGAAGGCCGAGATCAATCTCGGCAATATCGGCATCACCGGTCAGCCGACCTGAACCGTGTTCCGCATCCAGCATCGGTTCTTCTCCATCCAAGGCACATGATCGCGGCCGGACGGGCCGCGACAGGAGGGGTAAAGCCAAAACGGCGGCCTGAAAAGCCGCGCTGGCAGAGCCGCCGACATCGACGACGTCGATAAGACCTATCGAACTCACGGCTCTCCCGGCGGAGTGGGCCGCTTCGTACTTCACGGTCAGGCCGGCGCAGGCAATCAGCCCGGCTGAGCCACGACCCGGAGGACATCTTGGTGACGCAAGCGACAAAAAGCTACCGCATCGGCGATGCGGCCATCACACGAGTTGATGAGTTGCGGCTTGCCGCATTCAAGTTCGACGCCCTCTATCCTGGTGCCGAGCCGGAGGCGCTGGAGCGCCACCGCGACCAGCTCGAGGCGGGCTCGTTCGATCCTGAGACTGGCACCTTCATTCAAAGTATTCACAGCTGGCTGGTCAAAACTCCGCACCACACGATTCTGATCGATACGGCAACCGGCAACGACAAGCACAGGCCCGACATCCCGCCGCTGCACCAGCTCAACGAGCCCTTCCTCGAGCGGCTTGGGGATGCAGGCGTTACTCCGGAACAGGTGGACTACGTTCTGCTCACCCACCTCCATGCCGATCACGTCGGCTGGAACACGCGTCTCGTCGATGGTCGCTGGATCCCAACATTCCCGAACGCGACCTATGTCTTCTCCCGGATCGAACAGGCCTATAGCGAGAGCCTTGCAGCGGGCAAGGAGCCGGCCGGAGCAGCTCGACCAGACCCCACCCTTGGGCCGGCGGCACGCAAGCCCGCCGATGGTGTCTATGAAGACAGTGTGAGGCCGGTGATCGAAGCCGGTCTTGCCAAGCCCATCACCGTGAATGGTGACGAAGTCCTCGATGGCATCTCCTTCGTTCCGACGCCAGGCCATAGCGTCGATCATGCATCTATCCGGCTGGTTTCACGGGGCGAGCAAGCGCTGTTTGCCGGCGATGTGATGCACCACTCGCTGCAAGTGTATGAGCCTTCGCTCAATTCGTGCTTCTGCGAATTTCCTGAGGCTGCTTTGCGCTCTCGCGCGCTCGTTCTCGAGGACGCAGCCGAACGTGGCGCAACCGTCTTCACCACGCACTTCGCACAATCTTCCGTCGGACGCATCGACCGCCGCGGAGATCGCTTCGCTTGGCATTTCCTCTGATCAAGGAGACCGATCATGGACCAGCACATTTCCGCAAGGGCACAGGAGCCGGCAATTGTAGTCGAGGATCTCATGATCCCGAGCGACACGCCAGGTATTTCGCTTCATTTGCGCAACAAGCGACCAGCGGCGCTCAAGACGTTTTCAGCCGAGCGTACCATCCTGATGATGCACGGTGCGACCTATTCGTCGGGAAGTCTGTTCGATGTGCCCCTCGGCGGAAGCTCCTTCATGGATCATCTCGCCGGGCATGGCTACGACGTCTTCGCACTGGACGTGCGCGGCTATGGCGGATCGACGCGTCCGTCCGAAATGGATGCGCCACCCGAGGACTCTGAGCCGCTTGTGCGCACCGAAGTCGGCGTGCGTGACCTCGCCAGCGCAGTCCAGTACGTCCTGAAGCATCGCGACATCACGCGGCTCAATCTGCTCGCCATGTCTTGGGGCGGCTCCGTGGCCGGCGCCTATACGGCAGTGAATAACGACAAGATCGTGAAGCTCGCGCTGGTCGCGCCACTCTGGTTGCTGAATGGCCCGGCTCCGATCGACGCGGGGGGCCGCCTTGGGGCCTATCGTAAGGTCCCTGTGCTGGACTTCAGGGAGCGCTGGCTTTCGGCAGCGCCGGAGAAAGCGCGGCCAGGACTCATTCCAGCGGGCGGATTCGAACTCTGGGCAAACATCTCACTGGCGACGGACCCAGAATTCAGCGCGGGAACTTCTCCGCTCATGCGTGCGGTGAACGGTCCCATTCTAGATATCCGTGAATACTGGGCGGCCGGCAACGCCCTTTACCATGCCAGCGACATTCGCGTGCCGGTGCTCCTGGTTCACGCCGAATGGGATCGGGACGTGCCCATCAGCTCGGCGCAGGATCTCTTTCTCTCGCTGAAGCACGCGCCGTATCGTAGGTGGGTCGAGATCGGCGAAGGCACGCACATGATCCTGCTGGAAAAGAACCGGTTGCAGGCATTCGACGCGATCAACCAGTTCTTCTCGGAGAAGTATGAGCATGACGAACGCGGCAAGGACACGGGTGCTCCGGCCGATATTCCTTCATTGACGGCCGGGTAATTGGACAGGAAGAGGAAACATCGCCAGGCGACGCTACTTCACAACCAGTGATCGCCGGTGATGCGATGACCATACGATTGGACTAGCAGAGCTCTCCAATGTAGATGTGGATCAACTCGCCGGGATGTTCGAGCTCGTAGCGCCGCAACCGCTTCGGCGCCTGTGGCAGCGGGGAATTAGCTCGGGCAATGAAACCTCATTCCAGAACGGATGGATAACCTCCTGAAAGCTCACATTTAGGGCATCAGGAGAAAGGCAGAACGCTGCTTGCACCGTTGTCGCGGCAGATAAGGTTTGCGATGCTTGCTTCCGAGGAAACGGTCGGACGTTCGACCCCGTGTCCGGGGGAGCGAATTGTGGCCGCTAACCAGCACGCCCGAGAAGGCATCATAGCCCAAGCAGCTAGGCCGTTGGGACGGACGGCCAGCCATCTATCACGTCGGCGAACCTCGTCAACTCCTCGACAAGGCGCTTTTGACCATCGTCCCCCAGCGGCAACAGCCGGATTCGTTGTGCTTCGAAGACGCGCGGTATCGCTTCATTGATGACGACCTCGCCCGACGCAGTCAGTTGCACCCGGAGGGTTCGGCGATCATTCGGCTCTGGCAGCCGCGCAAGATATTTCTGAGCCTCCAGCTTGTTGAGCCGGCTGGTCAACCCCGCGCCGCTCAGCAGCAGCGACTGAGCGATCTGCTTCGGCGACAGGCAGTAAGGCGAGCCGGCACGGCGCAGCGCAGTCAGCACGTCAAAGGTGCCGCGCGTCAGTCCGAACGGCTCCAGCACTTCCTCGATGAAAGCGGTGCACTGCATCTGGATGCGACCGATCAAGCCATAGACTTGCACCGGGCTGGTGTCGATATCCGGCCGCTCGGTTCGCCATTGCGAGAAGATGGCGTCGACCTGCTCGCGCGCCGCACGCCCCTTCGTGACCCGGCGCGTCGGCGGTTTCGCTGTCGAATGATCCTTGGACCGCCCTGCTGTCGGCTTCGACCTGCTCATGTCTATTTCCTTCGCGCACCGGACGCCAGGCTCACGGCGTCCAGTCGACCACGCGTCGCTCGAGAAATTCTATCCCGTGAAAAAGCGCAATGCTGAGCACAGTCAGCAGCGCAATGGCCGCAAAAGCAAGCGGAGTTTGAGACTGCGCGGTCGATATCAAAATGAGATAGCCGAGGCCGTCCTGCGCCGCCACGAATTCACTGATGACCGCACCGATCACGGCGAATGTGACGGCGACCTTGCAGCCGGTGAAGAAGTGCGGCAGCGCCACCGGCACCCTGAGACGACGAAATACCTTGTGCGGCGATGCGCCGAGCGAGCGCATCAGATCCAGCATCGTCTTCGGCACCGCCTCCAGCCCGGCGACCATGTTGACGAGGATCGGGAAAAAGCAGACCAGCACAACCACGATGATCTTCGGCCATTCCGACAGCCCAAACCACAGGATGACCAAGGGTGCGACCGCCACCTTCGGCACCGATTGCAAGCCGAGCAAGATCGGGTAGAGCAGCCGGCGCGCCAGTGAGTTGAGGCTGATCAGGATCGCCAGCGGCAGCGACAATATGATCGCGAGCATGAAACCGATAACGGTCTCGCGCAGGGTCACCCAAGTGTTATGCGCCAGCTCGGGCGCCCATTTCACCGCTGCCTCGAAAATCGTCGAGGGCGCCGGCAGAATCCAGGTAGGCACCTTGAGCAGGTGAGCCAACAGCTCCCACAACGCGAGCAGTGCAACATAGATCAGTGGCGTGGCCGCGCGATTGGCGAACTTCGAGGAAGAGGAAGAAGCAGCCATAGGTCAGGCCCCCGCGCGGTTGAAGATAATGTCGCGCACCTGATTCTTGATCTCCTGAAAGCGCGGCAGTCTGGCGGTCTCGGCATTGCGGGGGCGCGGCAGGTCCACGGCGATTTCGGCGCGAATCGTACCCGGCCGATCCGACATGATCAGGATGCGGTCGCCAAGGAGGATCGCCTCCTCGATGTCATGGGTGATCAGTAGCGCGGTCCGACCGAGATCTTGCCACAGCCGCGACAATTCCAGCGACAGTTCTTCGCGCGTCAAGGCATCCAGCGCGCCGAATGGTTCATCCAGCAACAGCAGGCGTGGGTCGGATAACATCGCGCGGCAGAAGGCGGCGCGCTGTTTCATGCCGCCCGACAGCATCTGCGGGCGCAGTTGCGCAAAATCCTTCAGGCCTGTCATTTCCAAAAGGCGCATCGCGCGCTCGCTGGACGCTGCCTTTGGCAGCGACAGGACGTCCGCAGGCAGCAGCACGTTTTCCAGCACGGAGATCCATGGAAACAGCACGTGCTCTTGGAACACAATGCCGACTTCATGCGATGGTCCGTCCAGCGAGACGCCGTAACGCTGCATGATGCCTTGATCCGGCATCTCCAACCCGGCGACCAGCCGCAGCAACGTGGACTTGCCGCAGCCGGACGGACCGACCACCGAGACGAAGCTGCCGGGCTCGATCTTCAGGTCGACCGGACCCAGCGCATGCACCGGAGCGCCGTCGCGGCCGGCATAAACCTTGGTGACCCCCTTGAGGTCGATCGCCGCAACGCTTGCCGCCGTTGATGGCGGCGCCGCTGCGCGAAGGCCGGTCGCAGCAATCATTCGACGAAGCCGGGCGCGAACAGTTCGGCGGGCGGCACAGGATTCTTCAGCGTGAAATTCGCAGATATCACCTCGACGGTGCCCGCAATGCTCTTCGGGTCGATTTGGCCGAGCGGCTTGCCCTTCACCTCGGCGAGTTCGGTCACGAGCCTGGTCTCGCCTTCGATGACCGCCGGGGACAATTCCTTCTGGTACTTCGCCATGATCGCCGCGGCCTCCGCAGGATCAGCGAACGCGTCCCTCATGCCTCTGATCGTCGCGCGGACGAAGGCACGGACCTGCTCGGGGTTCTTTGCGATGGTCTCCTCGGAGGCGATCAGTCCATTGCCATAGTAATCAAGGCCGGAATTCTTGTAATCGATGCGGACAATCTCTTTCGGTGCGGTCGCTGCCGCGATCAGCGGCTCGCCGACGGAGAACTGGCAGATCGCGTCGGCGCGGCCGTTCGCCAACAGCGACGGCAGCGCGGAGCCTTCCGCCACGACCCACTTCACTTTGCTTGCATCGATGCCCGCCGCCTTGGCAAACGCCGGAAACAGCAGGCGGACCGAGCTCGATGCCGTATCGGCTACCGTCTTGCCTTCGAGGTCCTTCGGCGAGGCAACGCCGCTGCCCTTGATCGCGAAGATCGACTGCGGGGGCCTTGCGTAGACGATCGACACCAGCTTCACCGGAACGCCGTCATTGCCGCGCGCCAGCACCAGCGATCCTGCGTCGGCGAAACCGAATGTCGCGATACCGGCGGCGACTTTTTTGATCGCATCGGCCGAACCCTGCCCGCGCACAAAGTTCACGTCGAAACCCTCGGCCTTGTAATAGCCCTTCTCGCGCGCGACGTAGAAATAGGCATGACGACCGTTGAAGCCGAAATCAGTGACGAAATTGGTCTCAGCTGCATCTGCAGGCCGCACGCCGGCAGCGACCAACGTCCAGGCGAGAGCAACGGCAAGGCGAGCGCTTAGTTTCATGGTCCGACCTTCATTGATGGACGTGCTGAATGGAGCCGGCACTGCCGCGAACGTCGCGGCGGCCATTTCATTCGAAATCAAATGAAAATTAGTTCTCGCTCTGCCAGAGATCAACGAGTCCCACGCTCAAGATTTGATCAAGCTTGGCAATTTTGAGCGCATTTTGCAGCCAATCCGCCTCATCGCCGTGCATCACCCCCCGCTTCACTTGACAGCCGAAATCCCCTCGATTTATCCCGCTTCGTTAGCTATCGAATGATCTCAATCGGTCGCTCCGGTGCGGTTTTGACAGGGTTTGCAATGGATCGTGGAACGAGAATCGCAGTCATCGGCGCCGGCCTGGCCGGCCTAGCGGTCGCCGGGTTGCTTCAGCGCGCGGGCTTCACCGTTGCAGTGTATGAGCAGTCACCCAGTTTCTCGCGTATCGGCGCCGGCATCATTCTCGGCGCCAATGTCGCCAAGGTGCTGCGCCAACTCGATCTGGAGAAGGCTTTCGCCACCACCGGCATCCGGCCTGACGCTTTTGTCAGTCGCGCCTGGGACAGCGGCGAAACCCTCTACCGGCTGGCGTTCGACGAGGCCTGCGAGGCGCGCTTCGGCGGGCCGTTCGTCAATATCCACCGCGCCGATCTGCATGAGCTGCTGCAACGGCCGCTTCAGCCCGGCACGATTCACTACGGGCACAAGCTTGCGGGGATCGAGGAGACCGCGAACGGCGTAACATTGTCGTTTCATAATGGCATGATCGCAGATTGCGATATTGCCATCGGCGCCGACGGCATTCGCTCAAGGGTGCGTGAAATCATACTCGGCGCCGAAGAGCCGCGCTTCATCGGCCGCAGCGCGCCGCGCGCGGTGTTTCCGACCAACCGGATCAAGGGCGAGCTGATCGGCGACTGCACCAAATGGTGGGCGACAGATCGCCACGCGCTTGCGTATTACATGTCTGCCCGGCGCGACGAAGTCTATCTCATGGCCGCATTGCCGGCTGAACATTGGGATGGCGACGGTTCGCCGGTGCGCGGCGATCGCGACGAGTTCATCGCGGCTTTCGACGGTGCGCATCCCGACCTGCTGCGCACGGCGGAGGCAGCCGGTGATGTGATGGTGTGGCCGATTCACGATCGCACGCGCAATGACTGCTGGAGCAACGGGCCGGTGGTGCTGATGGGCGATGCGTGCCACGCGGTGCGCCCGTTCATGGCGGCCGGCGGTTCGATGGCGATCGAGGACGCCGCGATTCTCAGCCGCTGTATCACGGAATTCGATGATCCTTCGACCGCCTTCGCACGATACGCCGCGATCCGTATTCCACGCGTCGCCGAGGTCCAGCAGATTTCGATCGACAACACCTGGATGCGCGGCCCGACAGAAACCGACTGGTTCTTCGGTTACGATCCCTGTCTCGTTTCGCTCGACGCCGCCGCATAGGAGCCGACATGTCTGATTTCAAACCCGTCGACCTCAAATCCATGGCGCCAGGCCATATCCGGCCCGATCCCATGCAGGCGCGCGATCTGGTCGGTTATGGCGAAACGCCGCCGGATCCTCGCTGGCCGGGCGGCGCGAAGATCGCCGTCAGCTTCAGCCTCAACATCGAGGGCGGCGGCGAGTCCACATTGGCCAATGGCGACGCCGTGTCGGAGGGAATGCTCAACGACATCGGCGTTGCCACCAAGAGCGGGGTGCGCGTGCCGCTGGTCGAGTCCGTGTTCGAATATGGCAGCCGTCGCGGCGCTTGGCGCGTCCTCGATATCCTGCAGCGGTTCGCGGTTCCGGTCAGCATCCTGGGCGTGGCGCGCGCGCTGGAGCAAAATCCGGCGCTGGCCCGCGCCTGCGTCGAGCGCGGCCACGAGATGGTCAGCCACGGCTATCGCTGGATCGATTATTGCGATGTCGATGAGACGACCGAGCGCGAGCACATCCGCCAGGCCGTCGACACGCTCACCAAACTCACCGGCAGCCGCCCGCTCGGCTGGATGACGGGGCGTCCGGGCCCGAATACGCGCCGCCTGATCGCTGAGGAAGGCGGCTTTCTTTATGATCGCGA
This sequence comes from Bradyrhizobium sp. CCH5-F6, assembly GCF_001556045.1. Lineage (GTDB taxonomy): Bacteria > Pseudomonadota > Alphaproteobacteria > Rhizobiales > Xanthobacteraceae > Bradyrhizobium. The sequence goes on along the minus strand of NZ_LSIC01000101.1, from coordinate 54,865 downwards.
TTCGCTCGCCGACGAGCTGCCATACTGGATCGCAACCGCACATGGACCCCATCTGGTCATTCCGTACTCCTACGAAGCCAACGACAACCGCTTCAACGAAAATTCAGGCTTCTCCACCAGCGGGCAGTTCTTCGAGTACATGCGCGACGCTTTCGATATCCTGTACGCCGAAGGCGTCGCGGGATCGCCGAAGCTGCTGTCGATCGGTTTGCATGACCGTCTGATTGGCCGCCCCGGTCGCGCCGGCGGCCTGATCAAGCTGCTGCAGCACATGAAGGCCACTGACGGCGTCTGGTTCTGTCGCGGTATCGACATTGCGAGGCACTGGCGTGCGCATTTTCCGCCAGGCACCTGAAAGAGTCTTACGATCGTCGGATGACAGCGTATCCGCGCGCACCCCGTCGCGGTCGTCAGCTGCGGACAGCGTTCTCAAGAAACCTAAATCTGATCTGGCGGTTTAGCTCGCCTTCATCAACGAGAATACCGGCCAGCCCGACAAGAAGCACGACCAGGATCTCCGCGACACCTGCGTCATGCTGCTCGATCGCGCCAGCTGCGACTTGCTCACGATCTGCGACATCACCGGCCACAGCTACAAGAGCGCGCAGACCATCGTGAAGCACTACCGCGCGCGCTACCCCGATCGCGCCGATGCGGGGATTGACCGGCTGGTGTTGCAGGTCCGGAAAGAAGGGATGGCGGGATAAGGGGCTAGCTGCCTCGCTCTTCTTCCGCTTCAATGTACAACTGCAGGATGCCGCTCAGCGCGTTCCTGTACACCTGCTTGTTCTCCTCGCCGAACCCTGCCGGCAGATCAGGCTCCGACATTTTGGTCGCCACTGCCGTTTTCAGCGCCTTGATGATCGCTGCCCTCTGCGTTTCCGACAGCGCGGTCAGAATGGCGACGTTGACCACGGCAGCGGCATGTACGCCCGCATAGAGACGAGCGGCATCCTTCTGCGACAGCTACTTCGGTTTTTTCTCCAGAAAGATCGAGCCTCCCCGATGCAGGATTTAAACGAGCAGTGCGTACTCTCCGATCCTAGTAGATTCGCGCGGGCATCCGGGCATCGGATCAAGCCTTCCGATCCAGATCGCTTCGCAGCCGCTTCGGTATCCAGACATCGAACACGTGCGCGCGCCGGCGCATCACGACGCGCATGTCAGGCTCGCCCTTCGTCAGTTTCTTGAACAGCCGCACCGCCGCATCGAAGCTGTCGAGCGCTTCGATCCGGATGCAGTGCTCGTCGGCGCCGTTCCAAACTTCAACGTAGTAATCACGGTCTTTGACGAGGCGGATGGGTCATGCCGACCACCAAGAACATTCCACGAACAGACGTCAACTGATCGCACCGAGCGACGTCCGACCACGAAAAGCGTCGCACGAGACGCGTTTTGTTCCGCGACCTGAAATGAAAAAACCCTGCACCAGCAGGGCTTTGGGATGGTGGGCGCACCAGGGCTCGAACCTGGGACCCGCTGATTAAGAGTCAGCTGCTCTACCAACTGAGCTATGCGCCCGAAAGGCGGTCAATGCCTTGCGAGGCCGGTCGTTTAGCAAAGCGATCCGGGGATGGCAAGCGATCGGGCCGAAGTTTTCCAAGGCTTCGTCCAAAAGCCCGGATGGGCGAAAAGCCACTGGATTCCAGCGGCTTCGCCAGGGTTGACGGCTCGGGAGCCGGGCCCGCTCAGAGCCGGCCCTCGCGGTCCCGGCCCTCGCCGCCGTCACGGTCGAAACGGTCATGGTGGAAATGGTCCATGCCGCGTTCCATCATGCGGTCCATGCCGCGTTCCATGAAGTGGTGGCGGTGCCGCGGGCCGTCTTCGCCGCCGCCGAACGGGCCGCGGTGGCGGGTCAGCACGGCGAGGCGCCGCTTCTGGCCCTCGTCCAGCGTCTTGTAGAGCGGATCGGCGGCATCGGCGATCTTCTTCAGGGCGGCGGAGCTGGCGCCCATGTCCTCGGCGCGCTGGCGCAGTCGGGCAATCGGATCCTCGGGCTTGTCGGCATCGCCCGGGCCGGCATTCATCCGCGCATTGGCGCGATCGATGCGCAGCTTGGCGAATTCCCGCACTGCGGTCTCGACCGGCGGCCACAGTTTCTCCTGATCGGCGTTGAGCTTCAGCCCGGCGTGGACGGCGGCGATCCGCGCGTCGACGAAGGCGGCGCGGTCCTCGGGGTTCATGCGCATGTGGCGGGCGTGCTCCATCCACGGGCGATGATATTGGGCGTAGACCGCGCTCGAGCCGGCGATGCTGAGCACGGCGATGGCGGCGATGGTGAACTTCCTCATGGGGATCTCCTCCGGCAGGATGTCCCGAAGGATGAGCGCGCCGCTGCTGACGCGCAACTTACAAGTTGGACAGGGAGCGCGTTGTTACGAAGATGTAACGGCCGATTTTACCTCCAGCCGCAATCGGAAATCATTCGCAACAAAAAGGCTTCCGTGCCAACTGCACGGAAGCCTTCCTTCATCGTCCGCCTGGATCAGTTCGTCGTGCTCTTCGCTTCCTTCTGGAACTCGTCGATCAGCGACTGGCCGATGCGGCTTGCGGCATCCTTGTAGACCGGCTCCATCGCCTTGCGCATCGCCTCGTCCTGCTCGGCCGTGAGCTTGATGATCTCGCTCTTGCCGCTCTTCTTGATCTCGGCGAGCGCGTCGTCATTCTCCTTCTGCGACTGCGCATTGCTGAAGGCGGTCGCCTCCTTCATCGCCTTGGAGAGCTGGTCGCGGATGTCGGCCGGCAGATCTTCCCAGAACTTCTTGTTCACGATCACGACGTAGCCGATGTAGCCGTGGTTGGTCTCGGTGATGTACTTCTGCACCTCGTGCATCTTCTGGGTATAGATGTTCGACCAGGTGTTCTCCTGACCGTCGACGACGCCAGTCTGGAGCGCCTGGTAGACTTCCGAGAATGCCATCACCTGCGGCAGCGAGCCGAGCGCCTTGAATTGGGCCTGGATCACGCGCGACGACTGGATGCGGAATTTGACGCCCTGGTAGTCGGCAGGCGTCACCAGCTTCTTGTTGGCGCTCATCTGCTTGAAGCCGTTGTCCCAATAGGCAAGGCCGGTGATGCCCTTGGCGTCCAGCAGCTTGAGCAGCTTCGTGCCGAGCGGGCCTTCCGTCACCTTCCGCAGCGTCTTCAGGTCGGGAAGGATGTAGGGCAGATCGAACACCTCGAACTCGCGGATGCCGAGCGGACCGAATTTCGAGTTGGACGGCGCCAGCATCTGGACGCTGCCGAGCTGGAGCGCCTCGAGCTCTTCCTTGTCCTTGTAGAGCGTCGAGTTCGGATAGACTTCGACCTTGACCTTGCCGCCGGTGTACTTCTCGGCAAGCTCCTTGAACTTCTCCGCCCCCTTGCCTTTCGGCGTGTCGGTGGCGACGACGTGGCTGAACTTGATGATGATGGGCGATTGGGCCATTGCCGGCCCGGCCAGTGCCAGAGCTGCAATCGATGCCGCAGCCCAGATGAGTTTCCGCATGCTTCCTCCCGCACGTTTTGCCGGGCGCGGGCGGGCCGCCCCGGCTTGATTGTTTGGAAGCTTTATCGCGAAGTCGGCCGGGGCGCCATTGCCCCTTCGCAGGGGCCGACTTGCATATTGTGCCGTGCAGCAAAAAGCCTTGGGCATGGCGGAACGGCCGCCATCCCCCAGCGGACCGTCAGCCGTGCAGCGTCGCTGCGAGCTGGCTCTGCTGAACCACACCGGGATCGCTGATCAGCGTGCCGCCATGGCCGTCCGACGACAACGCGAAATCGGCGGCGCTATATTGCCCGAGCAGGTTCAGCGTCGCGGTATGCGTGCCGTCCGATACGGTCAGTGTGCCGCCGCTGTTGTCGCCGTTCGCCGCATAGGCCAGCGAGGTGACGCCGTCGCTGAACAGGATGTCACCGAGAACGATGCTGTCATGATCCTGCCAGCCGGAGATGGTGCCGATGAAGCTCGAGGCCTGATCGAGCACCAGCGAGGCGTTGCCGCCGGCGAAGACGACGTCGTCGATCGTGCCGCCCGCATGCACATAGGCGAGTGCGCCGGCACCGATCGTGGTGTCGTCCGCACTGCCACCGGACTGCACGTGCTGCGCGCCGGCCAGAACCGTCGTGCCGGTCGCGCTGCCGAAGACATACTGCTCGCCGCCGTTGACGATGGTGCCGCTGGCTGTGCCCCAGTCGAGCTGGTAGCCGCCGGCATTGATCGTGGTGCCGGTCGCGAAGCCGTCGGCATAAACATTCTGCTGGCTGCCGGCATTGACGGTGGTGAGCGAGGCGCTGCCGTGGAGATACTGGATGGCGCCGTTACCGATGATGGTCTGTGTCACGCTGCCGTAGACCGCTTGGCTGCCGCCGTCCATCGTGGTGTTGATCGCGGTCCCGCCCGAATAGACGTCCTGCTCGCCGCCATGGATCGTCGTCTCGCTGGCCGTTCCGCCGCTCTGGACGGTCTGCACGCCCGAATTGATCGTCGTCAGGGTCGCGGACCCGAACACGAACTGGTGGCCGCCGCTGATCGTCGTGGTGATGGTGAATCCCCAGTCGATCTGGAGGCCGCCGGCATTGATGGTTGTTCCGGTCGCGCTGCCATCGATATAGACGTTCTGTTCGCCGCCGTCATTCACGATGGTCGAGAAGACGTTGTTGTGGATGTGCTGGAGCCCGCCATTCGCGATCGTGGTCCCGATCGCCAAGCCGAACACCGTTTGGGTGCCGCCGTCCACAGCGGTATTGGAGGCGACTCCGCCGCCATAGATGTCCTGCTCACCACCGGTCTTGATCGTGGTGCCGTCCGCCGAGCCTCCGACCTGGATGTACTGAGTGCCTGAGATCACCGAGTTCGCGGCCGAGCCATAAACCGACAGCACGGCGCCTGCGGCCACCACCATCCCGTCGGCCGAGCCTTCGAGGACGACGCCCGCGCCGCTCTGGACATCGATCTCGGAATAGCCGGCGGCATCCTTGATGCGCCAGATGCCGCTCTGGACGTCGAGCTTCTCGACATGGACGACCGTGCCGAGCAGCGCGCCGGTGCCGGTGTCGGTGAGCACCAGCGTATCGTTGCCGTCGCCGCCGTCGATCGAAGCGGGCGTGCCGCGATAGGCCGTAAGCTCGATCGTGTCGTCGCCCGCGCCGCCGAGCACGGTGTCGCCCGCGCCGGCGAGGATACGGTCGTTGCCCGCGCCGCCGTCGAGCAGGTCGGAACCGGCCTCGCCGACCAGGAGGTCGTCGCCGTCGTCGCCGAAGACCTCATCGTCGCCCTCGCTGGCATAGATCGTGTCGTTGCCGACGCCGCCGTGAATCACGTCGTTGCCGAAGCTCGTCGTCACGAGGTCGTCGCCGTCCCCGGCATCCACCGTGAAGCCCTGGCTCTGATACATGTCGGCGGTGAGCCGGTCGTTGCCGGTCCCGAGCTGTATCGTCCCGGTGACGTTGGTGCCGATATAGAGGTTCACGACGTCGTCGCCAGCCCCCATGTCGACCGTCCCGGTGATCTTGCCGGAATTGCCGAGCTTGTCGTCGCCGTCGCCCATCGAGACCGCACCGTCGAAGATTCCGGTGCTGGTGGTGATGATCTCGTCATCGCCCGCGCCGGTCTGGACCGCGCCGGTGATCGTCCCACGATTGATCAGCAGGTCGTCGCCGTCGCCGAGATTGACCGCCGAGCCGTGCAGCGCGGTGATGGTGCCGTCATTGCTCAGCGTGTCGTCGCCGCCATCGGTGAAGATGCCGCCGATGATCTTGCCGGTCGCCGAGTTGGTGAGGCTGTCGCCGAACGTGCCGACGATCGAGATCGCCTCGCCGTTGTTGCCGCGGATCGTGCCGTCGTTGATGATCGTCATGACGCCGAAGGCGTCGCCGTCGTCGCTGTCGTCCACCGTGATCGCGCGCTGGTCGCTGACGATCAGGCCGCCGACCTCGTTGTGGACGAAGCCGCCGCCGATCGCGAGCGCCTCGTTGAGGCCGTTGGCGGCGTCGACGAGGCCGACCGCCTCGATGGTGCCGAAATTGTCGATCCAGACGAGACCGTCGACGTCGATGCCGTCGGCATCGGCGCCGCCGACCGACGTGCCGGCGATGGTGCCGTGATTGGTCACCGTCGTGGTGGTGTCCGGGGCGCTGTCCATGTTGATGCCGGCCCCGGCTTCGCCGGTGATCGTGCCGTCGTTGCTGACGGTGATCGGCTGGTCGCCGGTGATGCCGTGGCGCGCGCCGTCGATGATGCCGCCGGCATAATTGTAAATCACACCTCCGCCATTGACCGACTGGAAGTCGATCGCGTCGTTGCCGGACGAGGATGCGGAGGCGTTGTGGCTGACGATCAGCCCGTAATTGTAAATGGTGGCGTTGGCGCCGGCCCGGACCGCGTCGGCATCGGCCGCCGAGATGACAGCGCCAGCTGCGTTGGTGATGATGGTCTGCACGTCGCTCGAATTGACGTCGTCGAGATCGAGCGCCTGGCCGGCATTGCCGCCGGTTCCGGTCGAGGAGATCGTGCCCTCGTTGGTGATGGTGAGCGTGCCGGTGGTGCCCGAGACCAGGTTCGAGATCTTCACTGCGTCCTTGATCGCCGTGATGGTCGCGCCCGCCTCATTGTTGATTGTGAAGCTGCCGCTGGTCGAGCCGCTGGTGTAGATGGCCCGGCTGCTGCCGCTGATGGTGCCGAAATTGTCGACCAGCGCGCCGGGCGCGGTGCTGCCGCCGATCCAGGTCACCGGGGTCGAGCCCGACAGCGTCGCGCCGGCGAGCACGGTGAGATGATCGTTGTTGGCCAGCGTGACCGGATTGGAGGAGTTGCCGGAGACCAGCGTGCCATCGTCGTTGAGGATGGTGCCGGTCGCGGTCGCGGTGCCGATCGTGACGGTGGCACCGGGATTGCTGGCGCTGGTCAACGTCAGGGTGAAGCTTTCATCGGACTCCGCAACGGCGTCGCCGGAGATCGTGATGGTGACGGTCGCCGAATTCACGCCGTCTGCGAGGCTGCCGGCGAACGTCGGGTTCGGCAGCGCGCCGCCGAAGTCCGCGGCATTGGTGGTGCCGGCGGCGAAACTGCCGGAGAAGCTGATGGTGCCTGTGGTGCCGCCGCTGCGCACGACGGTGAAGGTCATGATCTTGGTGCCGCTGTCACCCTCGGTCACCGACACGCTGGACGGCGAGAACGAGATCGACTGCGCGGCGGGGGGCACAACGGTGAATGCGGTGGTCGGGAACGGCGCGTTCGGCGCGGTGCCGTCCGCGCTCTGGTCGCCGCTGCCGTTCTGGGTCTGCCAGTTGGCGGTGTCGCCGATCGCGGCGAGATAGTCCGCAAAGCTCGTCAGGCCCGAGCGGGGCCCGTTATAGCCGACGATGTCGAGGCCGCCGGTGAAGCTGACGGCCGTCTGGCCGGCCACGAGGCCGGTGCCGGTCAGGGTGCCGTCGGAGGTCGCATAGCCGACATTGGAGATCGCGGCGAGGAAGGTCGGCGCGCTGGCGGAGCCGACATAGGCGTAGACCACCTCGCTGTCGTTCGACAGACCCGTATTGTTTGCATTCGTGAAGGTGACGGAGCCGGCGCTGGCGCCAAACGTGCCCTTGCCGACGTTGTTGATGTCGATGACGGTGCCGGCGGGAATTGCGGTCGTCGCGGTCCAGGCGATCGTGCTTTCCGAGCTGCTGCCCGAGGCGAAGCTGCTGCCGTTCCAGTTGCTGTCGGTGAAGTTGATCACCGTGCCCTGCGGAATGTCGGTCAACGCAACGAAGGACAGATTGTCGTTGCCGTCGCCGTTGAATCCGGTGAAGGCGATGGAACCAGCAGTCAAGGCCATTTCAAATTCTCCAGCAGCGGGGGAGCGACGCTGCCGGTTAATGGAATGTTAACATGACATGTTAATAACACAATTGTTGCGGCGCACCTTCACATGACGCGCTCGCGGCCGAAGAAAAACGCGGCGCCGGGGGCGCCGCGTTTTCGCAGATTCAGCCTTGACCGAACGCGGTCAGCTCGCAGCAGCCGTCGTCACCGTATCGCGCTGGCGCTTCATGACGATCTTGTTCAGCGCACCGAGATAGGCTTTGGCGGAGGCGACCAGCGTATCCGGATCGGCCGCGCGCGCCGTCATCGAGCGGCCGTCCTGGGCCAGCCGCACGGACACTTCCGCCTGCGCGTCGGTGCCCTCGGTCACGGCGTGGACCTGGTAGAGCTCGAGCTTGGCCTCGTGCGGCACGAGGCGCTTGATGCAGTTGAACACGGCATCGACCGGTCCGTTGCCCTCGGCCTCCTCGATCTTGATCTGGCCGTCGACGTCGAGCTTCATGGTCGCGCGCTGCGGACCATGAGTGCCGGCGATCACGGTCAGCGAGGTCAGCTTGATGCGGTCGTGCGAGGCCGCCATCTCCTCGTCGACCAGCGCCTCGATGTCCTCGTCGTAGATGTCCTTCTTGCGGTCGGCGAGCGCCTTCATCCGCGTGAACGCATCTTCCAGCTGGTTCGGGCCGAGCTTGTAGCCCATCTCCTCCAGCTTGTGCACGAAGGCGTGGCGGCCGGAATGCTTGCCGAGCACCAGCGAGGACTGCTTCAGGCCGACCATCTCCGGCCGCATGATCTCGTAGGTGGAGGCGTCCTTGAGCACGCCGTCCTGGTGGATGCCGCTCTCATGCGCGAACGCGTTGCGGCCGACGATCGCCTTGTTGTACTGGACGGGAAACGAGGTCGCCGCCGACACCACCTTCGAGGCGCGGGTCAGCTGCGTGGTGTCGATCTTGTTCCAGTACGGGAATTTGTCGTTGCGCACGTTGATCGCCATCACGATCTCTTCGAGCGCAGCGTTGCCGGCACGCTCGCCGATGCCGTTGATGGTGCACTCGACCTGGCGCGCGCCGCCGACGATGCCGGCCAGCGAATTCGCCACAGCCATGCCGAGGTCGTTATGGCAGTGCACCGAGAACACCGCCTTGTCGGAGTTCGGCACGCGCTCGATCAGCGTCTTCATGAAGTGGGTGTATTCCTCCGGCACCGTGTAGCCGACCGTGTCGGGGATGTTCACGGTGGTGGCGCCGGCCTTGATCACGGCCTCGACGATGCGGCACAGGAAGTCCATCTCGCTGCGGGTGCCGTCTTCCGCCGACCATTCGACGTCGTCGATCTGGTTGCGGGCGCGCGCGACCATGGCGACCGAGGTCTCGATCACCTGCTCCGGCGTCTTGTTCAGCTTCACGCGCATGTGCAGCGGCGAGGTCGCGATCACGGTGTGGACGCGGCCGCGCTTGGCGAACTTCACGGCTTCGGCGCAGCGGTCGATGTCGGCCGGATGGGCACGCGACAGCCCGGCGATGACGGCGTTCTTGGAGCGGCGGGCGATCTCGCTGACCGCCTGGAAGTCGCCCTCGGAGGTGATCGGGAAACCGGCCTCGATGACGTCGACGCCCATGTCGTCCAGCAGCTCGGCGACCTCGAGCTTCTCCTCGAAGGTCATGGTCGCGCCGGGGCACTGCTCGCCGTCGCGCAACGTGGTGTCGAAAATGATGACGCGGTCCTTGTCGGACTTGTTCACGGGGGCCATTTCAAATGTCCTTTTGAGCTTTGGCGCCCTTCATCTGCCTCGAGCGCCTGGGGTTGTCCGGTGATCTCGACCAAACCCCTGAGTGCCCAGGCGCGTGCGCCCAGCCGGCCCTCAGGGGCAGGTAAGAAGAAGGCCGCCAATAAGGAGGGTGGGCAGCAGCGCGGCCGGGATCGTGGCGGCGGCCAGAGCCACCTCCCCCGAAATCCCCTCGATTTGGCCGCGAATCAGCATTGCCAGACCCTTTTGAGCCCTGAAATCCTCGGTCAAAACCGTTGACGGTTGGTTGCCGATGGCTCGATGAGACCGTTTCTAGACGAGAAACGGCTGCAACTGCAACGCCAAAAGATAGTCAGGATGGGTGACCTTGTTGGTGCGGCCCGTCTCCCTTTGCTCCCCGGAGACCGGAGCGGCGCCGTGCGGGATCATCGCGCGGCGCCGCCCACGCCTCAGGCCTGCGCCATCGCGAGCTGGTTCTGCACCTGCACGCCGGGGTCGCTGATCAGGCTGCCGCCATGGCCGTCGCTCGACAGCGCGAAGTCGGCCGCCGTGTACTGGCCGAGCAGCGCCAGCGACACCGTGTGCGAGCCGTCCGACACCGTCAGCTTGCCGCCATTGCTGCCGGCATTGGCCACATAGGCCAGCGTTGTGCTCTCGCCGAACTGGATGTCGCCGAGATCCAGATGATTGCCGTCCTGCCAGCCGGACAGGAAACCGCTGAAGTCGGAAGCGTGGTCCAGCACCAGCGTGGCATCCGCCCCCGCGAAGGTGACGTTGTGCACCGAGGCGCCGGCAAAAGCGTGCAGCGTGCCGCTCCCGATCATGGCACCGTAGCTGGCGCCGCCGGCCTCGACATATTGCGTGCCGGACAGGATCACCGTGTCGGCCGCCATGCCGTAGACGTACTGGCTGCCGCCCGCGATCGTGGTGGCGATCGTGGTGCCCCAGTCGATCTGAAGGCCGCCCGTGTTCAGCGTCGTGCCGGTGGCGATCGCACCCGCATAGACGTTCTGTTCGCCGCCGGCATTGACGACGGTATCGGTCGCGCTGCCATGGACGTGCTGCAGCCCGGCCGCGTCGATGGTGGTGTCGTCGGCGGTGCCGTAGACATGCTGCGTACCGCCCTCGATGCTGGTGCCATTCGCCGCGGCACCATTGATGACGCGCTGCTCGCGTCTGGCACGGGGGAGGGAACGCTGGGCAAGGGCACCGCTTTGGACCGTGACATCGTTGAAGCTGCCATCGCTGTTGATCGCCCAGGCGCCGCTCTGTACGTCGACGTTCTCGATACCGGTGCCCTTGCCCAGCGTTCCCTCCCCCGTGCCAGACAGGATGAGAGTGTCGCCGCCGGCACCTCCGTCGATGATGCCCGAAACGGTCGAGCCCGCGACGAGGTTGATGGTGTCGTCGCCGGCCCCCAACAACACGTCGCCGGAGACGATGCCGCTGTTGGTGAAGCTATCGTCGCCGCTGCCCAGATCGACTGCCGCGCCATCCTTCGCGACCATCAGACCGCTGTTCATCAGCGTGTCGGCCCCCCCGTCGGCGAAGACGCCGCCGAGGATCGTGCCCTTGTTGGTGATGGTGTCGTCGAAGCTGCCGATGATGTTGATCGCCTCGCGGCCGACGATCCTGGCGTTCATCGCGGCCGCGTCACCCTCGGAAACGCCGGTCGGTCCGAAGCCGTCGCCCCAGATAAGGCCCTCATTGTCGATAGTGGTCTCTGCAGAAGCCGGACCGTTCGCGGAGTTGTCGACCTGGATCGCACGGCCGTAACCGTAGATCGTCGCGCCGGCATGGTTGTTGATGACGCCGCCGCCGATCGCGACGCCTTCGGAAACGTTGGCCTCTCCATTATGATAGCCGTTGGCGCCGAGACCCCTGACCTGGCCATAATTGTCGAGCGTCACAAGGCCGTCGATATCGATCCCATCGCCGTCGCTGTCGGCGGCGTTCGCCGAGCGGCCTTCCATGACGCCGTGGTTGGTGACGTAGACGGTGTTCGCGACCGAGGCGTTGTTGTCGACGTTGACAGCCGAACCGTTGCGACCAACCATCGTGGCTCCGGCCGCGTTGTTGATCCTTGCACCGCCCTTGCCGGTGACGGCATGACGATTACCTTCGATGTGGCCACCCTCGAGGTTGTTGAACGTGGCGTTCGGATTGCGGTCGTAGCTGAAGCCGTCGATCCCGCCCTCGATGCGCCCCGCATTGTTCACGGTATCGATCCAGCCGACCACTGTCGCCCCTGCGGAACCGCCGCGGATGATCCCGGTGGCGAAGTTGTTCAGGACGAACTCGTCGCCGCCGAAGTTATAGGCGTAGATCGCCACGCCGCCGCTGGCGATCAGGCCGGCGTTATCGATCTCGACATCGGCCGTAGGCGCGATCGCCGGTATGGCGCCGACATTGATCGTGCCCGCCTTGCTGCTGCCGGCTCCCGATTGGATGACGCCGCCTTCCTCGTTCCTGAGGGTGACCTTCGTGTCCAGCGACGAGAGCTGAAGCGCAACTGCCGTAGCGGTCGCTACGGAGATCTCGCCGGCATTGTCGAGCGCCATAACTCCGGTCGTATTGGAGCCATCGTTGGTGAAGTCCAACCGCGCCGTGAGCATGCCCCCGTGCTCGATCTGGAGAGTGTCGGTGTTGCTGATCTGGATCGCCGACGTCACTGCGGCGCCGCCCTTGATGGAGATATTCGAGAACCCCCGCGCACTGTCGGCCACCGACCATGTGCCGCTGTCGACTACCAGCTTCTCGACATTGGCCGTGACGCCGAGGTTCCCGATGCCGTCGCCAGACAGATGGAGGATGTCGCTATCGTCGCCACCATTGATGGTGCCCGAGACGGTCGAGCCGGTGACGAGATTGACGGTGTCGTCGCCCGCGCCCAGCAGCACGTCGCCGGAGACGATGCCGCTGTTGGTGAGAGTGTCGTTGTCGTCGCCGAGATCGACCGCCGCACCGCCCCTCGCCACGATCAGGCCGCTGTTATCGAGCACGTCAGCGCCGCCATCGGTGAAGATGCCGCCGAGGATCGTGCCCTTGTTGGTGATGCTGTCGGCGAAGCTGCCGAGGATGTCGATCGCCTCGCGGCCGGCGATCCTGGCGTTCATTGCGGCCGCGTCGGCCGGATCGACGCCCTCGGGGCCATGGCCGTCGCCCTGGATCAGGCCTTCATTGTAGATGGTGGTGGCGCCAAGGGCCGCGCCGTTCGAGGAATTGTCGACCTGGATGGCGCGGCCGTAGCCGTAGATGGCGCCGCCGGCATAATTGTTGATCACGCCGCCGCCGATCGCCGCGCCCTCGGAGACGTTGACCTCGCCGTTGTGATAGCCGTTGGCGCCGACGCCCGCGACCAGCCCGTAATTGTCGAGCTTGACGAGGCCGTCGGTGTCGATCGCATCGCCATCGCTGTCATCATATGCAGCGGAGGCGCCGATGATCGTGCCGCGGTTGGTGACATAGACCGTATTGGCGACGGTTGCGTCGTTGTCGATGTTGACGCCGGAACCGTTGCGGCCGATCAGGGTCGCGCCGGCATCGTTGATGACGGTGATACCCTTCTTGTTGGTGACGGCGTGGCGGGACGCCTCGATCAGGCCACCGGAGAAATTGTGCACGATGCCGCCGGCGCTGCCGCTGTAATCGACCGCATCGCCGCCATAGTAGCCGTTGGCAGCATCATCCACCATCGACCGGATGATGCCGGAATTGTTGAGCACCATGTTGGCGCCACCGCGCACCACGTCGGCACTGGCCTGACTGTTGGTGATGATGCCACCGGTGAAGTTGTTGACGGTCACCGTGGAGACCTTGCCGACGTCGGTGAAAACCAGCGCGTAACCGACGCCACCATTCATCAGGCCGGCATTGTTCACCGTGACGACGGACCCGGAACCAAGGTAGTTGAACCCGATGCTGCCCCACGTTGCCCCGGTCGCGGCGTTGTTGAACGTGAACGATCCGGTAACGTCGCTGGCATCCGTCACATGATAGTTCGTGCCATCGACCCCGATGCCACCGGCATTGTCGACGGTCACTGTGCCGCCGGACCAAAGGATTGCGTTGACGCTCGTCCCGTCCTGCGGGTCCGGAACGGCGAGCGCGCCGCCCTGGTCGACGATGAGATGGTCGCCATCGGCGAGCGTGAGCGGCGACGTCACGCTCTCGCCGGCGCCGATGTGCAGCGGATCGTCGTTGACGATGATGCCGGCCGCATCGGTGTAGGTGAGAACAATGGCGGTATTGTTGCTGGAGCTCGCATCGGTCAGATGCAGGCTGAAGCTGTCGTTACCCTCCAGCGTGACGTCGCCTGTGGTCGTGACGGTGACAGTGGCGGTGCTCTCGCCGGCCTTGATGACGCCGGAGAACGTCAACGGCGCCGTGCCGCCGAAGTCGGCAGCATCTGCGGAGCCCGACGAGATCACGCCGCTGAACGAAAGATCGCCTTCCGTGCCGCGGGTCCGCTCGACCACGAAGGTGAAGGTCCTGACATCGCCGGCATTGCCTTCCGCCTGCGAAACCGTCAGCGAATTCTCGGCGAAGCCGAAGAACTGGACCGGGTCGTCGTTGACGATGGTTGCGTCCACAACCGCCTTGTCGCCGACATAGACGAGGCCGCCGGCGCTCGCGACCGTATCGAGCTTGGCGAAGAAATGTTCATCCGGCTCGTAGGTGGTGTCGCCGCTGATGTGGAACGTCACGGTCGCGGTCGAGGCGCCGTCGGCGAAGCTGCCGCTGAACGTCGGCAACGCGCCGCCGAAATCGTCGGCGTTGGCGTAGCCGTACATGCCGGACGCGTTGCCCACCGTGCCGGAGAAGGTCGTGATGCCCGCGGTCGAACCGATGCGGGTCAACGTCAGCGTCAGCACCGTGTCGCCGCTATCGCCTTCGGTGACGCTCGCCGTGACGGAGGCGAACTCGATCTTTTGTGCGGTCGGATCGGCGGTGAAGGCCTGGGTCGAAAATGGCAGATCGGGGGCGGTGCCGTCTTGACTCTGGTCACCGTTACCACCCTGCAGCTGCCAGTTGGCCGTGGCGTAGATGCTCTTCTTGTAGTCCTCGATACTGGCAAGGCTCGACCGGTCGCCGACATAGACGGCGATGTCGGGACTGGTAGACATTTGCTTGGCGTTGACCCCGTTGGTGAGGCCGGTGCCATTGAGCGTGCCGCGTCCGAGGCTGGCGTTGAAGACGGAATTGGTGATGGCGGTCAGGAACACCGGCGCGGAAACGTCGCCGGTGTAGGCGTAGACGACTTCGTTGATGTCGGCGATGTCGCGCGTGTTGGCGGTGTCGAACGCCACGGTTCCGACATTGGACGAAGCACTGCCGCCGGCGCCGAGACCGCTCATGCTGATGATCGTCCCGGCGGCGACGTCGCTGGTCGCGGTCCAGCTCCAGACGTTCTCGTCGGTGGCGAAGCTCGTGCCGTTCCAGGCGTTGTCGGTGAAATGGATGACGGTGCCGGCCTTGATGTCGGAGAACGAGACGAAAGCGAGGCCGTCATCGCCGTCAGCGTTGAAGCCGGTGAATGCGATCGAGCCGGCAGCGAGTGCGTCGGTCATGGTTGTTTTCCTTGTTGCCGCCCACGGGACGGAGCTTCATGAACTCTTGCGGCGGATCCCCCCGGGATCAGGCCGAGACGGCGGCACACGATCCCGTAACAGGAAAATTCACCACGTATCATAATTTATGTCGCATAATGATATGTCTGTTACATGAAGGTCAAACAACACTCGGGCGCCGTCGCGTGCATAGCCGGCAATCGCGCCGCCACGGCATGCCGATCTTCTCATCACGCGCACGCCCCGCCGGCTCATCGCAGGGCCTCGCGCGCGGGACTCCATTCAGATGCGCACGCTGCGATAGTTTCGCAGCGCTCCTGTCATCTCAGGATGTCGATTGACGGATTTCGGTCTGTCCGGAGATCGCTTCCGTTCGAACTGCGGCGGACAAGTCGCTCATTCGAATTGAGGTTGCGCGGCGTCTCGACGTCGGCGCCGCTATCCCGTGCGCCGGGCGCGCGCCCGGTTTTCCCAGCGGTCCAGCATCTGGCCGAGTTCGCCGGTCGCCGAAGGCGCAGCCGCGTTGGTTTTCGCGGCCTCGTTGGTGTTGGCGGGCGCAGCGGCGGTGAGCCAGCCCGGCTCGCCATAGTCGCGCCAGCGGCGCGCCTCCGCGCGTCGTTTGCGGGAGACGTAGTCGCGCGTGAAGTAGCCGGCCGCAAATGCGATCCCGAGCAATATGATCAGTACGACGACGCCTTGCACATCGAACTCCGGTCAATGCCCCTGGAAACGTTCTGCCAACATCGCGCGTGAGGTCAAGGCTTGACACGCCCTAAAAACCGCTCGGGCTATCCGCCAAGGCCGACGGCAGGGCCCCGAACCACGAGTCCGGGACGAATTGTCGATTCTGCCCTCGCCTCGCCGCAATGCAGCCGCGTTCCAGCCTTTGCCGGTCTGCAATCGCGCAAAGGATGCGAACCTGCCTCTCGCAACCGGGCTCAGACCGGACTAACCTCCGCACCGCTCGGCCGGATCAACCGGCTAGCCGAACATGACCGGGAGGACGCGATGACACGCCAGCAGGCTCGTGACCACGAGCAGCGTGAGCAGGATGCTGCGCTTTCACGACGAACACTTGTCCGGGGACTCGCGCTCGGCGCCGCCGCCACGATGGCCGGCCCCGCGCTGGCCCAGACCGGACCCGCCGCTCCGCCGACGACAATCACCACGCCGCCACGCGACTTCGGTCCGAGCGGCGCACCGACCACTTATTTCTGGGACCCGGACATCATCGCGGTGGATCCGTCCTTCAACGATCTCGCGCAGCCCAACACCGCGATCAAGCGCCTGTACACCGGCCTGTTGTGGGCCGAAGGCCCGGCGTGGAGTGCGCAAGGCCGCTATCTGCTCTGGAGCGACATTCCCAACAACCGGCAGATGCGCTGGACCGAGGACGACGGCCGCGTCAGCGTGTTTCGCTCGCCGTCCAACAATTCCAACGGCAACTCGTTCGACTTCCAGGGCCGCCAGCTCTCCTGCGAGCACCTGACGCGGCGGGTGACGCGGTACGAGCACGACGGCACCGCGACCGTGCTCGCCGACTCCTATCAGGGCAAGCGGCTGAACTCGCCGAACGACATCGCCGCGCATCCCGACGGCAGCTACTGGTTCACCGATCCGCCCTATGGCGGCCAGCTCTATGAGGGCGAGCCCGACGTCGCGGGCGGCCCGAGCAATGCGGGCGGCAAGCTCAATCCGCGGATCGGCCAGCCGGCCGGCTTCGTGCCGGGCAGGCGCGAGCTGCCGACCAATTGCTATCGTATCGATCCCTCGGGCCGCGTCGATCTCGTCGTCACGGAGGAGCAGGTGCCTGACCCGAACGGGCTCTGCTTCTCGCCGGACTACAAGAAGCTCTACATCGCCTCGACGGGCAAAGGGCCCGGAGACACCGGTCCCGGCGGCAAGGGCGAGATCTTCGTGTTCGACGTCGGCAGCGACAACAAGCTCTCCAACCTCAAGAAGTTCAGCGATTGCGTGATCGAGGGCGTGAAGTGCGGACCGGATGGCCTGCGCTGCGACGTCAACGGCAATCTCTGGGCCTCCAGCAATGCCGGCCGCGCCGTCGGCTACAGCGGCGTCACTGTTTGGTCGCCGGAGGGCAAGCTGCTCGGCCGCATCCGCCTGCCGGAAGTCTGCGGCAACGTCTGCTTCGGCGGCCCCAAGCGCAACCGCCTGTTCATGGCGGCGAGCCAGTCGCTCTACGCAGTCTACACGGCCACGCAAGGCGCAGGGCCCGGCTGAGCGGAAACGAGGGACCCGCAATCGAGGACGTCGACGTGAACCGTCGGCGTCCGATGCTTTCCATCCGCACCGCGCGTTGTGATCTGCGGCCGCAGCATCATGGGGACCTGCATCGCACGATGCGCCGGGCTCGTTGCCGCCCTTCGCAATTGCGTTCGACGCCGCCGCCTCATCGACCTCCGGCGATGTTGACTTTCCAACCCCCGCTCAACACTTCGCCGAAAATAGCCGGTAGAACGACGGTTCAGAGGGAGGATAGGATATTGTGACGGGCGGCAAAGTCGACGACATGATCGCCGCGCGCGGCCACTGCCGCGAGCTCGACGTCGACGCCATAGACACGCCGGTATGCATACACATGCAGCTCCGACACGAAGCCCCAGCCGACGAGTCCCGCCCTGATCCCAGCCATAGCGCCCCTCACCCTTGCTTTGGGCGGCACTATAGCCTGCAGGCGGCCCTGATCCACCAAGACACGCACCACGCCGGCGCTCATCATTTGTTACCGCCGATGGAACACCAGCGTGCGCACTTCGATGCTCTCGCGCGGCGGTGCATCCGCCGGCGTGGTCGGATCGATGAAGGCGGTGTGCGGCCCAAACCGCGTGCGCCCGTCGGTTGCGGAATCGTAGCACTTGAGCAGCAACGCCTCATCCGCCGTCATCTCGGGGAAATAGAACCAGCGATGGTTCGGATTGTACTTCACCGAATAGGTCTCGCCGTGGCGGTTCGGATAGATCAGATCCGAGGCGACGAGATCGTCGGGCGCAACCGTGGTGCCGTCCGCCATCGCCAAAGGTGAATCGCGCAAGGGGCCCCGGATCGGCCGCCACAGATTGATCACCTGCACGCGGCCCTTGAGCAGCTCTTCGGCTTCGTCAGGCAGGTGCTCGCGCACGCGGTTGGCGCCGGAGATGGCGGTCTGGTCGACATGGACGCGCGTTGCAGGCTGGCGAGGGCCACTGCTGCGAATATCGGCGGCGCCATCCACGCGCTTGCGCACGGTGTGGTCGAAGATGACGACCCGGTCGGCCTTCAGCGTGGCGCGCAGAAAGGCCTCGACGGCGGGATAGTAGACCGCCTTCACCTCCTCGTCGTTGTAGAAGTCTCTCACCCGCGTCGAATGGCGCACCAGTGCAAAACCTTCGCGGTCGAGTGAGAGGTTCTGCGCGATCAGCCGTGCATCGAAGATCGGGACCTGATGCGGCTCGGCCAGCGCCGTGCTCTTCGGCTCGCCCGGCGGCGGATCGAATGCGTAGGTTCGCGGCTTTCCCGATGTCGGCGCGAGATAGTTGAGTTCGGCAGTAACGAAAGGAAGCGACTCGATTTTTGTTTCTTGCAGGCCCATGGCCGGTCTCCCGATGTGGTCGTCTGTCTGATTTTTGCGGGAGTGAAGCGCGGTGCAAGGGAGGCGGTGCAAATAGCAATGGGGGTGTTGTCGGTAGCGTCAGATGCAGCAAGAACGTGTCGAGGATTGCGCTTGCACCGGAAATCTTCTTTTCCTCACGAGTCCTTGAAGTGATCGTGAGGGCGCTTCTTCCTTCTCCCCTTGTGGGAGAAGGTGGCGCGAAGCGCCGGATGAGGGGTATCTATCCATACGGTGACATCGAAGTGCGCGGAGAGAAACCCCTCACCCGTCTCGCCGCTACGCGGCGAGCCACCCTCTCCCACAAGGGGAGAGGGTCAGAGTCCTGCCTTCGCAATCGCATCCGTGAACGAGCGATCAACGATCGCGGCCGCATCGAGCTTCTGCTTGATCAAGCCCCAGCGGAAATAGAGGTCGATCGTGCTCTGCTCGTCAGCGACGACGCCATCGTCGATCGGCGCGATGCGGATCTTTGCGCGGGAGAGCCAGTTCTGCGGCACCGCGGTCGGGATGTTCATCAGCCTGCCCCAGGTCGCGGCATAGCCGTCGACATTGTTCAGCGACCACGCCCGTGCCGCGGTGAGGCGCCGGATGAAGTCCGTCAGCTCCGCGCGCTTGTCGCGGATGGCGTCGGGCCGTGCGACCTGGAAGCTCAAGCCCGGCGTGAGCCCTTCCGAGGTGATGATGCGGCGCGACTTGAACAGCACCTCCTCCTGGCTGACATAGGGCTCCCAGGTCGACCATGCATCGACTGAGCCTTGCGTGTACGCGATCTTGGCATCCGAGGGGGCCAGGAATGCGATCTGCACGTCACCCGCACTCCAGCCGTTCTTCTCGAGCGCAGCGAGGATCAGTTGATGGCCGATCGAGCCGCGGCCGG
The DNA here is from genome assembly GCF_001556045.1 of Bradyrhizobium sp. CCH5-F6. Lineage (GTDB taxonomy): Bacteria > Pseudomonadota > Alphaproteobacteria > Rhizobiales > Xanthobacteraceae > Bradyrhizobium. The sequence goes on along the minus strand of NZ_LSIC01000101.1, from coordinate 35,278 downwards.
TTGCGATCTTCTTGCCGCGCAGGTCGGCGAACGTCTTGATCGGCGAGGTCTCGGGCACGAGGATCGCAAGCCCCTCGCGGGTCTGCCGGATCGCGGCAATCGCTTTCACCGGTGCGCCGGAGGCGGCGGCGAAGGGGAAGGGCGCATCCCCGACGAGCCCGGTCTCGATCGCCCCTGCACTGAGCGCCTCGAGCAGCGGCGCGGCTGCCGGAAACTCCTTCCACTCGATCCTGTAGGGCACGTCCTTGAGCACGCCGGCCGCTTCCATCACGGCCTGCGCATTGCCCTTCTGGTCGCCCACCCGCAAGGTGGTTTGCGCTGCCGCGAGCTCGAACGAGCCGAATAGCAGCGCTCCGGCGAGCACGAGGCGGATCATTCCGCGGCCTCGCCGCGAACGGCCTGACGCTCGGCGATCAGCTTGCGCGTCAGCGGTATCAGCTCTCGGCCGTATTCGATGGCGTCAATCAGCGGATCGAAGCCGCGGATCAGGAAGTGGCTGATGCCGAGGTCGTAGTAGTCGCCGAACACTTCGGCGACCTGCTCGGGCGTGCCGACCAGCGCGGTGGTGTTGCTGTTGGCGCCGGTGAGCTTGGCGATCTCGGTCCACAGCCGCTTGTCGATCCGACTGCCCTGGTCGGCCAGCGCCAGCAGGCGCCGCGCGCCCGCGGTGGCGTGACCGTCGGCCGGCTTGCGATAGCCGGTCTTGTCCTGCAGCGCCGTGGCGCGCGCCAGGATCTCCTCTGCCTTCTCCCAGGCCTGCTTCTCGGTCGGCGCGATGATCGGCCGCACCGAGAGACTGAAGCGCGGCGTTGGCCGCCCATGCCGGACCGCCGCGTTGTGGACGCGGGACGTGATGTCGCGTACCTGTGCATAGGATTCGCCCCACAACGCAAATGTGTCGGCATGCTTGCCGGCGACGTCAATCGCCGCATCCGAGGCGCCGCCGAAATAGATCCGGATGCCCTCCGGACGATAGGGCTTCACCTGCGAGAAGGCGTTCTCGACCTGATAGTACTTGCCCTTGTAGCTGAACGGCTTGTCGCTTGCCCATTCCAGCTTGAGGACATCGAGAAACTCCGAGGTGCGGGCATAGCGCTCGTCCTTGTCGTCCAGCGTGTTGCCGTCCTGCCGAAGCTCGGTAGCGTTGCCGCCGGTGATGACGTGGATCGCGACCCTGCCGCGGGAGAACTGATCGAGCACGGCGAACTGCCGCGCCAGCAGTGTCGGCGCGGTGAAGCCGGGCCGCTGCGCGATCAGCACGTTGAGGTGGCTGGTCGTGTTGAGCACGTGCTGGGCCACCTGAAGCGCATCCGGCGTCGTCGAATGAAAAGCCAGCAGCGCACGATCGAAGCCGGCATTCTCATGCGCCTTCGCCACCGTCTCGATGTGGGTCGGGTCGAGGACAGGTCCTTCGCGGACGATGGTCTCGGACGAATTGTTGTTGCTGATGAAGCCGATGAACTCGATCGACATGATCGTCTCCCTGATTGTTGTCCGGAAAGCTAGAGGCCCAATGCGGTGCGGCCGAGGCCGATGCGCGTGGTATCGTCCTGTGGCGTGTGCACCCGCCCGCACAGCACGTCGCGATAATGCCGCTCCAGCGGATTGGCGCGGGACAGGCCGTGATTGCCGGAGAGCGACAGCGCGTCCTCGACCGCGGCGACGGCGTTTCCCGTCACGGTGAGCTTGATGACGTTGGATTCCCCCGCGGAGAGCTTGACCCCGTCATCGAAGTCACGGGCAAAGGACTCGATCAGCCGCGCGTTGACCGCGAGCCGGGCTTCGATGGCGCCGAGGATCTCCTGCGCGCGCGGCAAGCTCGCCAGTGGCGCGCCGAGGCTGGCGGGAGCCCGCTGCTTCAGGAACGAGATCAGCCAGTCGCGCGCGGCGCGTGCAACGCCGTCATAGATCGCAGCGACGAAGACGGTGTGGACGGTCGCCTGCGTCACGTCAGGACCCTGCCAGTCGGCGGGTTTGCGGACATCCACCTCGGCATCCAGGGGGATCACCACGTCGTCGAAGATCACATCGTGGCTGCCGCTGGCACGCAGGCCGTGATGATCCCAGGTCTCGACGATGCGCGTGCCCGGCAGGCCCGCCGGCACCAGGAACTGTCCGATGCGCGGTTCGGCCTCGTCAGTCCGCGCCCAGACCAGATACCATTTCAGGATTGGCGAGCCCGTCGAATAGATCTTGTGGCCGGAAAGGCGCCAGCCGGTCTCGGTCCGCCGCGCGATCGTCGCCGGCAGGCCGCCGCGCGCCGGTGAACCCAGCTCGGGCTCGACGCGCAGCGCGTTGACGAGCGCGACGCCTTCGACCGTCTCGCGCGCAAGCTTGCGCGACAGCCGGGCCGGCCAGGTCGGGCTGCGCGCCATGACGAGGTGGTTGATATAGTGCATCGCCAGCACCAGCGCCGTCGACGGATCAGCCTTGGCGAGGATGCCGATGACGCGCGCCGCGTATCTTGCGCCGGCGCCTGCACCGCCATGTATTGCCGGCACCGTCAGCGACAGCAGGCCCGCCTCGGACAGCTCGCGAAAGTTCTCGAATGGGAAGCTGCCGGTGCGATCATGCTCGGCCGCGCGCGAGGCAAAGCTCATGGCCAGCGCCTCGGCGCGAGCGACGTAGTCAGGCTCGCTATGGGGCGTCCGCCCCTGGGCTGCGGGGGTCACCATGTGGCATCCAGCCCCAAAAGACCGAGAATCTGCCGGCGCAGGTCGGACAGATACGGATCGCCGCGGTGACGTGGATAGGGGCGGTCGACGCGGATGTCGGCTTTCACGCGTGCCGGGCGGTCGCTGAACACGATGACGCGGTTGGCGAGCACAAGCGCCTCCTCGGCGTCATGCGTGACGAGCAGCGTGGTGAATCCCTTGCGTTGCCACAGCGCGACAAGTTCGGCTTGCATGGTTATGCGGGTAAGCGAGTCCAGTTTTCCGAGCGGCTCGTCGAGGATGAGGATCTTCGGATCGTTGACCAGCGCGACGCGCTGCGCCATGCCGCCGGAGAGCTGGTGCGGATAGGCGTTGCGAAAAGACGTCAGGCCGACCAGATCGAGCGCATCGTCGACCCGCTGACGTTGGCTCTTGAGGGTGCCCTGGGCCTCGAGACCCAGCGCGACGTTGTCCCAGACCGACCGCCAGGGGAACAGCGTTGGATCCTGGAACACGACGACGCGCGAAGGATGCGGCCGCGTAATGCGGTCCTCGTCCTCACGCAGCGTCCCGACCTTGGGCTTGTCGAGACCCGCAACCAGCCGCAACAGAGTGGACTTGCCACAGCCGGAAGGGCCGAGCAGCGCGACGAATTCGCCCGGCTGCACGGAGATGCTGACGTCGCTGAGCACCGGCAGCTCGGCGCCGTCGATGTCGAAGGCGTGGCTGACCTGCTCGATATCGAGCGCAGCGCCGGCGGCCGAATGCGTGGCAATCTCGGCGAGAGCTGCTTCTACCATTTCACCGTCCCCTTCTGCCAGACCAGCAGGCGATCGCGGATCGCGAACAGCAGCGTGATCGCGCCGGAGCAGAGCAGCGACATGACGATCAGCGCCGCATACATGTTGGCGTAGGCGGCCCAGCCCTGCGCCCATTGCAGGTACCAGCCGAGCCCGGCCTTGACGCCGATCATCTCGGCGACGACCAGCACCGCGAAGGACGAGCCGAGCCCCATGAACAAGCCGACGAAGACATGCGGCAACGCCGCTGGAATCGCGACCTTCAGCACCAGGAAGGAAGGCTTTGCTCCCAGGGTGCGCGCGACGTCGTAATAGGCGTTGCTGACGCTCGCGACGCCCGACCAGGTCAGCACCGTGACGGGGAAGCCGGTCGCCAGCGCGATCAGGAAGGTCGATGCGCTCCAGCTCGACGGGAACGTGAAGAAGGCGATCGGCAGCCAGGCGGTCGCCGGCAGCGGCCCGATGAAGCGCAGCACGGGATGCACCCAGTAGCCGACGGCGCGCGACCAGCCGATCGAGACGCCGGTCAGGAAGCCGACCGTGGCGCCGATCAGATAACCGCCGAGCTGCAGCTTTATGGACGCAAGGACGCTGTCGAGCAGCTTCGGCAGATCGTCGGTATAGACCTCGATGATCGCCTGCGGCGGCGGAAAGAACGGCAGCGGAAGCCAGGCGAACTTCGCGGTCGCGATCTCCCAGATCGTGAGGACGATGCCGAGCGCGACGAGCCAGGGCGCGCGCTTGCGCAACGCCTGTCCCGCCGACCCCAGATAGTCGGCGCCGACCGTTCCGAACAGCGCCACGGCCGCGATGACGAAGGCGGCAATGCCGAGCGAGTGCGTGCGCGACCAGTCGCCGACGTCCTCCCACCACAGGCACGACAGGCCTGAGGCGATCCAGGTGAGGCTGGCGAGCACGCCGACGCCGGATTCCCGGAGCCAGCCCGCAAGCAGCGGCGCGCGCGTCAGGCGCGGCGCGCCGGAAGCGAGGCCGTCAGACAGCGAATACGTCGACATAGATGCGCTCCGCGAATTTCGCCGTATCGGTGCTCTGCTTGAAGACCTGCACGCTCTTCAGATCGTCGGCATAGGCCTTGAGCTCGCGCTTGAGCACGTCGCCGACGGGATGATGGTGGTGGGTGTGGTAACGCACCATGCCCTCGATGTCGGCGACGCTCGCCGTCTTGGGCGCGTAGGGCTGGAACGATTTCGCCGTCACGGTCGGGTTCTGCGAGGTGAACATCGCGGCATCGAGCAGCGCCTGCGTGAGGGCGCGCGCGACCTGCGGCTCCTCGCGGATCAGGCTGCCGCGCAGGCCAAGGATGCAGCAGCTCCTGTCGCGATATTCGCCGTCGAGGTTCGACGCGATCTCCTTGTACTGGGTATCCTTCAGCCAGAGATAGCCGAGCGGATCGGACGCCAGGAAGGCCTGCACCTCGCCCTTCTCGACGGCAACGTTGAGGAGGTTTCCGGGATAGGCGCGCCAGTCGACATCCTTGTTCGGATCGATACCGAGCTTGGCGAGCTGAATGGAGAAGAAGTTCTTGTCCGGACCGCCGAGATCGCCGACCGCGACGATCTTGCCCTTGAGATCGGCGAGCTTGTTGATGCCGGAATCGGCCCGGGTCAGAGCGCGCAAGCAGCCACCATGGGTGCCGGCGGCGATCTTCACGTCAAAACCCTGCTCGAGCGGCTTCAGCCATCGTAGCGCCATGCCGAGGCCGGCATCGCTCTTGCCCGTCGCGATCGCCTCGAGCAGCTGGTCGGTCGAACCGGAATAGTTGATGAGCTCGACGTCGAGATTGTGCTTCTGGAAGAAGCCGTGCTCGATCGCGACAGGCACCGGCGCGAGACAGACCGCGCCGGCATTCCAGGACAGCTTCAGCTTGCGCGGCGCGCCGGTGAGCGCAGGCGCATCCGATGCCGTCCGGCACAGCGGAAACTCCGAGAAGTCGACGCCGGTCGCAATCCTGCCCGGCACGAAGGCCTGCGCGGCGCCAAGGGCGCCGAGCGGCGCGGCGAAGGCTGCAGCCAGCCCCGCCTGAATCAGACGGCGACGGTCGAGACTCGATCTGGCGCGCTGATTGTCGTTGTTCATCGGTCCCCGCTCCTGCGCTGGCACGGCTCCACCGTTTGCGCAACGTGTCGCGTTGCGCATGGTCCGTGCGGAGCTGCGTTGAGAGAATGTCGTTGTGCGGCGGTCACCCGCCACGTTGATGCGATGCGCAAATCATGCGGCCCCGTTGCCGCATCGTCAATGAAATGGAATTTCGAATGTTGCGCGCCGCAAAGTCATTCTCTCCATCGGCGCGTGCGGTGACGAGCAAAGCATTTTCGATGATGCATCTGCCGGCAAAGCGCGCCGTGCTTCCTCGAAGCGCTTCATTCCCGCACAGTCTCGGCCGCGCACATCGACCATGCTCGAAAGCCCAGCTTTGCTGAAACGTCATTGCCTGATGCACGCGCAATACGGATGGTCATTTCATTGACTGCGCATCACGCGATCATAGACTTGATCGTCTCGCTGCATCGTTCGCTCACGCGTCGTGAGCTAAGCAACAAGACAGGCCACATGCGCATCAACTCCCATCACTTCCCCATCACTCGCCGTCTCGCCGCATCGCTGCTTGCCGCCGCGTTCACCTTGTCGACGGCTGCCGCATCGTCCGCGGCGGACAACGTCGTGCTTCGCGTCGGCGACCAGAAGGGCGGCAACCGCTCGCTGCTCGAAATTTCCGGCTACGCAAAGGATCTGCCGTACAAGATCGAATGGTCGGAATTTCCGGCAGCCGCCCCGATCCTCGAGGCGCTCAACGCCGGTGCGCTCGATGTCGGCTACACGGGCGATCTCTCCTTCCTGTCGGTCTATGCGGCGGGCGCGCCGATCAAGGCGATCGGCGGCACAAGGTCGGACGCAAAGACCCAGGCTATCCTGGTGCGCCAGGATTCCCCGATCGGTTCGGCCGCCGATCTCAAGGGCAAGCGTCTCGCCGGCACCCGCGGCGGCTGGGGCCAGTTCCTGATCGACGCGACGCTGGAGAAGGCCGGGATCAAGCTGGAGGATGCGACCTTCGCGCCGCTCGGGCCGGTCGATGCCAAAATCGCGTTGCTCGCCGGCTCGATCGACGCATGGGCTGTGTGGGAACCCTACGTGTCGTTCGCCACACTGAAAGACAAGGCTCGGGTGATCGCCCACGGCGAAGGCCTGACGCCGACGATCACCTTCATCGTTGCCTCCGACAACGCCATCGCCTCCAAGCGGGCGGCTGTGCAGGATCTCGTGCAGCGGCTGAACAAGGCGCGGCTGTGGTCGCTTGATCACCTCGCCGAATACGCCAGGAATACGGCCGAGCTGACCAGGTTGCCGGAAGACGTGCTGCTCTCCGCCTACACCGCACAGCGCACCAGCCCGATCGTGATCGACGAGACCGTCGTGAAGGAGGTGCAGGAGGCATCAGACCGCTCGACCCGCTACGGCATCCTGCCGAAGAAGCTCGACGTAAGCCGAGCCGTCGACCGCAGCTTCACTGCCGCGGCCGCGGGATCGAACTAGGCGCAGGCGGCGGATTGCCCGGGCTTCGCCTCAAGGCTTGCCCGCGGCACTCCGCCGCGATCATGCTCGCGTATGTCGCCTACACGAGCGTGATTGCGTAGCTCTCGTTCTAGCCGCGCGGTGCTCACCATCTACGGTAATAGTGACGGTGATAAACACGGTACGGCCGGTGATAGGCACGGTACGGCCGATAATAGCCGTAGCTATAGTACGGACGATAGGGTCGATAGTATCGCGGATAGGTGTAGGCCGGCGCGTAGCCATAGCCGCCGTAATATGCTGGAGCGTAGCCATAGCCGTAACCCGGATATCCATAGCCGTAGCCCGGATATCCATAGCCGCCGTAGTACGGGCGACCATAATAGCCGTACCCATAAGGCGCGCCGCTGGCGATGGCGCCGCCGATGATCGCGCCGGCGGCGAGACCACCAAGGGCAAATCCCCAGCCGCCACCGCGCCAATGCACCTGCGTGACGTCATCGCCGACTGCAGCCTTCATGGTTGCGACATTGGTCGGCATCGGGCCCGCCGTGGCCTGCCCGACTTGGCTCGCCACGACCAAGCCCGCCAGCGAACAGGCAATTGCCGTCTTCCAGATCCTCATCGTCTTACTCCCTGTGTGACCTTCGCTAGGAAAAGGATCGCAGCGTCATGATCGGGCATCCTTGCGCCAAGTCAAAGCCTGGAATTTGCGTGCACCGCACAAGACGTCTGCCTCCCTTCTGACCAACCGGTACCCGGCGAGGATCGACAATCTCGCCAAGTGCGACACCGGCACGACGGCGCCTGAGGCTCGATCAGCCGGCGAGCATTAAGCTTCCGGTGCATCGCAACCAACAACCACCTTCCCGATTTACTATTCGTGCCATTACTATCGGTTCCAATGTGCGCGGCCGGGAGGCTTCTCGCGAGCGCCAGAGTTGTGGGAGAATGACATGAGTGCCGCGAGATCCGAGCCGCTTGCCCGTCAGGCGCTGGCGTTCGTGCTGGCCGGGGGACGCGGCAGCCGCCTCCTGGAGCTGACCGACCGGCGCGCCAAGCCGGCAGTCTATTTCGGCGGCAAGTCCCGCATCATCGATTTCGCGCTGTCGAACGCCGTGAACTCGGGCATCCGCCGTATCGCGGTCGCAACCCAATACAAGGCGCACAGCCTGATCCGCCATCTCCAGATGGGCTGGAACTTCTTCCGCCCCGAACGCAACGAGAGTTTCGATATCCTGCCTGCCAGCCAGCGTGTCTCCGAGACGATGTGGTATGTCGGCACAGCGGACGCGGTGTACCAGAACATCGACATCATAGAACCCCACGCCTGCCGCTTCATCGTGGTGCTGGCCGGCGATCACATCTATAAAATGGACTACGAGGTGATGCTGCGCCAGCACGTCGAGAGCGGCGCCGACGTCACCGTCGGCTGCCTCGAAATGCCGCGGACGGAATCCTCGGGCTTCGGCATCATGCATGTCGACGAGAACGGCTGGATCCAGTCGTTCCTGGAGAAGCCGAATGATCCGCCGCCGATGCCGGGCAAGCCGGACGTCTCGCTCGCCAGCATGGGCATCTACGTGTTCGACGCGAAGTTCCTGTTCGACCAGCTCAAGCGCGATGCCGAGGACCCGAACTCGAACCACGATTTCGGCAAGGATATCATTCCCTACATCGTCAAGAACGGCCGCGCGATGGCGCACCAGTACTCGACCTCCTGCGTCCGTTCCGGCAGCGACCCCCGCGCCTATTGGCGCGACGTCGGCACCGTCGATGCCTATTGGGCCGCCAATATCGACCTCACCGACGTGGTGCCGGAGCTCGACCTGTTCGACCGCGCCTGGCCGATCTGGTCCTATGCCGAGATCACGCCGCCGGCGAAATTCGTCCATGACGAGGAGAGCCGGCGCGGCCAGGCGGTGAGCTCTCTGGTCTCCGGCGGCTGCATCATCTCCGGCGCCTCGCTGCGCCGTTCGCTGCTGTTCACCGGCGTGCGCATCAACTCCTATGCCAATGTCGAGAACGCCGTGATCATGCCTTACGTCAATGTCGGCCGCGGCGCCCGACTGAAGAACGTCGTGATCGACCGCGGCGTCGAGATCCCGGAGGGGCTGGTGATCGGCGAGGATCCGGAAGTCGACGCAAAGCGCTTCCGCACCACCGAGCAGGGCATCTCGCTGATCACCCAGCCGATGATCGACAGGCTCAATACATGACGCCTGTTCGCGTCCTCGCGGTCGCCTCCGAAGTCTATCCCATCGTCAAGACCGGTGGCCTCGCGGATGTCGCAGGCGCGCTGCCGCTCGCTTTGAAAGCGCATGGCGTCGAGATGCGAACCTTGATGCCGGGCTATCCCGACGTGATGCGCCTGATGTCAGTCGCAGAGGAGATCCGGCGCTGGCCGGATTATTTCGGCGGCCCGGGACGACTGCTCGCCGGCTCGCACAATGGGCTCGATCTGTTCGTGCTCGACGTGCCGCATCTCTATGCGCGGCCGGGCAACCCTTATGTCACGAGCGAAGGCGTCGATTGGCCGGACAACGGCGTGCGCTTCGCCGCGCTGGCGCGCGTGGCCGCGGATATCGGCCACGGCCTCGTCCCCGCCTTCGTGCCCGATATCGTGCACGCCCATGACTGGCAGGCCGGCCTTGCACCGGCCTATCTGCACTACGACAATCGTCCACGGCCCGGCACCGTGATGACCATTCACAACATGGCCTACCAGGGCAAGTTCGCTCCTGAGCTGATCGGTACGATCGGCCTGCCCTGGCACTCCTTCAGCGTCAACGAGCTCGAATACTTCGGCGGCATCAGCTTTTTGAAGGCCGGCCTGCAATTCGCCGATCGCATCACGACGGTATCGCCGACCTACGCGAAGGAGATCCAGAGCGATGAAGGCGGCATGGGGTTCGGCGGCCTGCTGCGCGCACGCGCGAGCGTGCTCAGCGGCATCCTCAACGGCATCGACACATCGGTGTGGAATCCGCAAACCGATCCGCACATCGCCCACCGCTTCGGCGCGGACGACCTGACGTTCCGTGCCGCGAACAAGGCGGTGCTGCAGCAGCAGTTCGGCCTCGACTGCTCCGACGAAGCAACATTGCTCGGCGTCATCAGCCGGCTGTCATGGCAGAAGGGGCTCGATCTCCTGCTCGAGGCCATCCCGACCATTTTGCGCGAAGGCATGCAACTCGCACTGCTCGGCAGCGGCGACCGCGATCTGCAGGATCGCTACCAGGCCGCGGCCCGCGCCAATCCCGGCCGGATCGGCGTCGTGATCGGCTATGACGAGATCCTGGCGCATCTGATCCAGGCCGGCTCGGACGCCCTCATCGTTCCATCGCGCTTCGAGCCGTGCGGCCTGACCCAGCTCTGCGCATTGCGCTATGGCGCCGTCCCGATCGTCTCCCGCGTCGGCGGCCTCGAAGACACCATCGTCGACATCGGCGAGGCCGACGCCTCCGGCCACGATGCCACGGGATTCAAGTTCGGTCCCGTGACGGCAGAAGCTCTCGCCGGCACGCTGCGCAAGGCCAACATCGCCTTCCACGACAAGCTGACCTGGCGCAGGCTGCAACGAAGCGGCCTTGCGACCGATGTCTCCTGGCGCAACCGCGCCGGCGACTATGCCGCACTCTACCGCAACCTCGTCGCGGCCCGGGCGTGAGGCAGGGCCGAATCCATGCTATAGAGCCGGGTATGGACCCCTTCGCGATCAAGCTGCTCGGCTTTGCCGCAGCCACCTGCACCACCGTTGCCTACGCGCCGCAGTTCATCAAGGTCTGGAAGACCCGCTCGGCGCGCGACATCTCGCTCGGCATGTTCCTGGTCATGGTGCTGGGCCTGGCGCTCTGGCTCGCCTACGGCCTGCTCTCCGGGGACGCTCCGCTCGTCGCCGCAAACGCCGTCACCATGGTGCTCGCCGGCGGCATCCTGTTCATGAAGCTGAAATACGGGTGAGCTTTGCTTCACCTCTCCCCGCTTGCGCGGAGAGGGCAATGTCACACGCCAAACACATACGACGCCATCGCCACGTTCGCGACCTCGTCGACGAAGACGCGGCGTCCGACGTCGCTGCCGGCAGCACCGGCCGCGACCATCAACGGCAGCAGATGGTCCTCGCGCGGATGCGCCAGGCGCGCACTCGGCGCGTTCTCCCAGTCGACCAGCATCGCATTGCGACGCGCCGCATCGGGATTGATGATGGCCTCGTTCAGATAGGCCTCGAAGTCGTAAGAGACCGGCTTGGACTCCGGCCGGTTGAAGCCCCGCATGTTGTGATAGGTGAGCCCGCTGCCGACGACCAGAATGCCTTCGTCGCGCAGCGATGCGATCGCCTGTCCCACCTTGACGTGCTCGGCCGCGTCGTAGCTCGATTTCAGCGACAGCAGCACGATCGGCATGTCGGCGTTCGGATACATCAGCCCGAGCGGCACAAAGGTGCCGTGATCAAAACCCTGGTTGGGATCCTCCCGGCAATCGAGGCCGGCACGCGTGAGCAGTGCCTTCACCTGCGCGGCGAGCTCCGGCCTGCCCGGCGCCGGATATTTGAGGTGGTAGGTATGCTCGGGGAAACCGTAATAGTCGTAGACCATCGGCGGAAGCGGCGAGGTGGATACCGTGAACGCATCCGCCTCCCAATGCCCGGTGATGACGAGCACCGCCTTCGGTCTCGCGGGGAGCAGCTGCGGCAGCCCGGCGAACGCCTCTGCGGTCTTCGCATATTGCACCCGCCTGTCCTCCATGAACGGCCAGGGGCCGCCGCCATGCGACAGAAAGAGGGTCGGAAATCGCGTCATGGGCTCGTCTCGTTGACAACAGGCGCGCGCGAGCTGTCCGCTCGCTGCGCCGTGAGCATAGGCAAAGCCGCATGGTTAGCAAGTCGTTAACGATTTGCCGCCCAGAATCCCCGGCGTGGCCGAAGGAGTCGGCCTGAAGACAAGTGAGACGTGAGATGAGGAAGTTTGCGCTGGGGGACGTCGTCAACAGTGACAAGGGCCGCCGCGGTGTCGTCCGCGCCGCCTTCAGGTCCAGGGAAGGCAAGCAGTTCTATGCCGTCGAGAAGGACGGCACGGTGGACTATCTGGAGGAAGAGCGCCTGACGCTGGCTCCCCGCGTCGAGCTCGCGGCGTAAATTCCAACTCATTTCCTGCCCTCGCCGGCGAGCCGGTCGAGACGCTCCGCAAGGGGATCGTCTCCGCTCGCGATGCGATCGTTCGTGATCAGCAGCAGGCGATCGCCTTTAGCCGCGTCCCAGCGTGGCAGGTCGGATCCGTTGGGGTCGCCGCTCCTCGCGAAGTTGATCCAGTAGGCGCGCATGTGGCTCGCGACCGCGCGATCACGGCGTGACAGGATGCCTGCGCCGGGTACACCTTCCGTGCCGAAGATGAATTGCAGCTCCCGCCCGTGGCCGCCTTCCGGATTCGCGCGCCTTGCCTCCGGCACGTAGGCGAAGCGGTAGCGAAAGGTTGGTGCGCCGCTTGCCGCGTGGAGGCGGGCCAGCAGTCGCACCGGCTCCGAGTAGATCTTGTCGGTGTAGAACCTCGCCGCGCGATCCGAAGGTCCGGCGAGATCGGGATAAAGCTCGCGAAGTTCGTCGCCAGCAGTACCGGGTCGCACAAGCTCTTCGTTGATATCAGGTTCATTCTCCACACCCGTCTCGTCGTCGTTCGAGCCGACGATCAGAGGAATGCGGCTTTGACGTCCGGCCGCAAAGCCTGGTGCAATGTCCTCGGTCGCCAGACGTCCATCCATCACCGGCGCGAAACTGCGCCGTGATTTCTCCAGCAGGTGCTTCTCGGCGGCCAGCAGGCGCCTCGGCTCGGCTGCGCGCAAATCCGCCGTCGGCCCCAGCGCGGCGACGAACTGCCGGCCGATGACCTCTGCCTCTTGCGCCGAACGCAGGCGCACGCGGCCGGGCACCGATTGCAGAATGGCTTTCTGGAAGAGATCGTGCGATTGCGCAGACAGCATCAGGAGCGCAATCGATGTCGCGCCTGCATCGCTACCGAATAATGTGACGTTGCCCGGATCGCCGCCGAAGGCCGCGGCATTGTCGTGCACCCAATGCAGCGCGGCGATCAGGTCCATCAAACCGAAATTGCCGGAGCCGTCGTCCGACAGCGCGGGGTGCGTGAGCCAGCCGAGCGCGCCGAGCCGATAATTCACGGTGACCACGATCACGCCCGCCTGCGCCAGCCTGGCGCCATCGAACAGCAGATCGTTCGCGGTGCCCGAGACGAAGGCGCCGCCATGGATGAAGACCATCACCGGCAATGGGCCATCGACCCCGAAAGGACGGAACACGTTCAGCGTGAGGCAATCCTCGCGCGCGTCCCGCAGCGCCGGCTGAAGACACGGCGCGCCGTGGTCATAGGCGGTGCGCATGTCCGAGCTCTCGGTCGTCGGCTGTGGCGCGCGCCAGCGCAGCATGCCGACCGGCGGCGCCGCGTAAGCCAGCCCCTTGAAGGACGCCACCTCGCCTTCCACCGCGCCGAGCATCTGCCCTTCACGCGTCAGCGCGAAGGGAAACTGTCCAACCGGCTGAGCCATGGCCGATCGTGCACAACACAGGACTGCGCAAGCCGCAACAAGTGCAAGCAGAGACCGCATCTTCGAAGATCTCGATGAAGGATCCCGGGCAGGTTATGTCCAGGGCCGTCGGCGATGCAAGGCTCGCGCCCGCGCCTAGCCGCCTTTGCCCATCAACTCCGCCAGCGCGCGCCGCGCGACGATGCCGAGCTCGCCGAGCGTGGAGTGGCCGGACTGCGCCGCCTCGATCAGGCGCTCGGCGATGAACCTGCGGCTGTCGTGATCGCCGCCATGCGGCAATTGCCGGCACGTCTCCTCGAGGACGACATCCATGTTCGCTCTGGTTCGCTCACTCAACTCTGTCATGACGCCCGGCCGGTACGCGTGACTTGTAAGCGCAAGCATACACGCAAGGATGCGGTCTGATTACCCCGGGTTATCACGGCCATTGTGCATCGCGGGGCATGTGGTGCCCGCCACGTTCACGCGGCAACGATGCCGTCGCGAAAAACTACCGAGGATTGCACTGGCTGTAATGACAAGCTGAGCCTGAGGCGATAGCCTGACGGCAAAACAAAACATACGGGAGGAATGCCATGTCTGACGCAATGGTTGCCACACGTGCCCCCGGCGAGCGCGGAACCGCTCAGCAAGTCGATGTCGCCGTCGTCGGCGCCGGATTTGCCGGCCTCTATCTCCTTCATCGTCTTCGCAAGGCCGGCTTCTCGGCGGTCGGCCTCGAGGAGGCCGGCGATGTCGGCGGCACCTGGTACTGGAACCGCTATCCCGGCGCGCGCTGCGACATCCAGACCATCGACTACAGCTACACCTTCGATCCGGAACTCGAGACGGCCTGGACCTGGTCGGAGAAATACGCCACGCAGCCCGAGATCCTGCGCTATCTCGGCTTCGTCGCCGATCGCTACGATCTCAGGCGCGACATTCGCTTCAGGACCAAGGTGACCGAAGCCCGATGGGACGAGACGTCCGAGCGCTGGCTCATCACCACCGACAATGGCGCGCCGGTCTCCTGCCGCCATTACATCATGGCCACCGGCTGCCTCTCCGCCCCAAAACCGCCGGAGATCGACGGCGTCAAGGACTTCAAGGGCGAGGTCTATTTCACCGGCCGCTGGCCGCATGACGGCGTCGATCTCGCCGGAAAACGCGTGGCCGTGATCGGCACGGGCTCGTCGGCGATCCAGTCGATCCCGGTGATTGCAGAGCAGGCTGCGCATCTGACCGTGTTCCAGCGCACGCCGAACTTCGCGCTGCCCGCGCATAACGGCCCGGCGCCATCAGACCGCATGAGCCTGCTGCAAAGCGACCGCGCGGCCTATCGCGAGCAGGCGCGCCAGTCGATGGCGGGCGTGCCCTACCCGCAGCAGACGGCCGTGAGCTGGCAGCTCAGCGATGCCGAGCGCCGTGCCCGCTTCGAGGATGCCTGGGGCAAGGGCGACCTCGTCTATATCCTCACGCAGCTCTGGGCCGACCAGGCCGTCGATGTCGACGGCAACAAGATCGTTCAGGAGCTGATCCGCGAGAAGATCCGCGCCGCCGTCAAGGACCCCGAGACCGCCGCGGCGCTCATACCGGACGATCATCCCTTCGGCGCAAAGCGTCCCTGCCTCGACACCAACTACTACGCCACCTACAACCGGCCGAACGTCACGCTGGTCAATCTGCGCCAGGAGCCGATCAAGGCGATCACCGCGGGCGGCATCACGACGGCCAGGCGCAGCGTCGATCTCGACGTGGTCGTGTTCGCGACCGGCTTCGATGCGATGACAGGCGCGATCCGCGCCGTACATCCGATCACCGGGCGCGGCGGCAAATCGCTCTCCGACGTCTGGGCGCAGGGACCGCAGACCTATCTCGGCCTCACCGTCGAAGGCTTCCCGAACTTCTTCATGATCACCGGCCCCGGCAGTCCGTCGGTGCTGTCGAACATGGCGGTGTCGATCGAGCAGCATGTCGACTGGGTGGTTGATCGCCTCGTCGCCCTGCGCGAGGCCGGCTTCACCACGATCGAGCCGACCGAGACGGCGCAGGCCGGCTGGGGCCGGCACATGGCCGATTGTTCGATGCTGACGCTGCACCGGCTCGCCAACACCTGGTACACGGGCGCCAACGTGCCCGGCAAGGTGCAGGGTGTGATGCCCTATACCGGAGGCGTGGGCCCCTATCGCAGCATCTGCGACGAGGTCGTCAGCCGCGGCATGCTGGGCTTCAGGCTCACCGGCCCCGGCGTCGCCGCGCAATGCAATGACGGCGAGGTGGTGCGCCTGCAGCCGGATGTGCGGCTGGTCATGAACCTGCTCGCGTCGCTGAACCTGCCGCCGATCGAGTCGATGGGCGCGATCGGGGCACGGGCCTTCGTCGACGAATTCAACAAGGGCCGGCCCGCGGGGCGACCAATTGGCGACATCGTCGACGGCACCCTGCCCGTGGCTGACGGCTCGCTGCCCTACCGCGTCTACAAGCCTGCAACCCCGGGGCCACATCCGGTCGTGGTCTATTTCCACGGCGGCGGCTGGGTTCTCGGCGACGAGCAGTCGGACGAGCCGCTCTGCCGTGACATGGTACGGCGGACCGGCATGATCTTCGTCAGCGTCGGCTACCGCCACGCGCCGGAGCATCGCTTCCCCACCGCGGCGGAAGACGGCTATGCGGCGACGCGCTGGATCGCCGAGCACGCCGCCGAGCTCGGCGGCAGACCTGGGCCGGTGCTGGTCGCCGGCTGGAGCGCCGGCGGCAACATCGCCGCCGTCACCTGCCAGCTCGCGCGCGATCGTGGCGGGCCGGAGATCGCAGGCCAGTTGCTGGTGTGCCCGGTCACCGACTGCAGCTTCGATCGTCCCTCCTACAACGACAATGCGACCGGCTACTTCCTGACGCGCTCGCTGATGTACTGGTTCTGGGACCTCTACTGCTCGCCGGCCGACCGCACCGATCCGCGCGTCTCTCCGCTGCGCGGCAAGGTCGCCGGCCTGCCGCCGGCCTTCGTCGTCACCTGCGAGTTCGACCCCCTGCGTGACGAGGGCGTCGCCTATGCCGAGGCAATGGCTGCGTCCGGTGTCGAGGTCGAGCAGCTCAAGGCGCGCGGCCATTTCCACTCGTCCTTCGCGATGGTGGACGTGGTGATCACCGGCGCGCCTGGCCGGGAGCAGATGGCCCGGGCTTTGCGGCGCTTTGCCGGACTGCCGCCCGAGGTCGGCCGCGTCGACGAGAGCAGTCAGGTCAATGCCAGCCCAAGGCACAGCATCGCAGCTGCCGCAAGCTGATGGGAGCAAGGCGGGCGGGAACCTTTTCCCGGCCGCTGCGTTACGCGTTCGTGGCATTGAGATGCAGCGACAGGTGTAGACCCCGGCGCGCAGGTTTGCGTGCCGGGGTTCTTTCTTGCGTGAGGCGAGGTGATGGGGGACGTGGTCGGGGATTCAAAGGTCGATTTCAGGGCGCTTGCGGTGCTGCATAAATGGCCATCGCTAGCGAACCAGCGTCAGCCGGACCGGGAGTCCTACCAGATCCTCGAGGGCACGCTCGACGATTGCATCTCCGCATTCATGGCGAAGCCGGCCGCTACCCGGCATCTCTACGAGATTCGGACGACGGCACAACCACCGCTGGTCACGGACATCCTCTCGCCCGAGCATGTGATCGAGCTCTCACGCTTGAGAGAGTTTCTCTGACGACGCTCCACAGCCACGCGCAGGAACCTTAGCCCGGATTGTCTCGTTAACGGGGACCGGAAGCCAAGTCGCGAGTGCCCCAGGATGCTTCAAGCTGGCGTGCCATCTCCCGTCGTGCCCTACGGGGCAGACCAGACCATCTTCGTGGTGATCGATCGCCTCGACCGGACGACCGAGATCCGGATTGAGCGAAACGACCTCGAAGCCACGATTGGCGAGCTCGTTGCCGGCTGCTTCCACGATCCCGTCAAGGTGATCTCCTTCAACACGCTCGAGCATTGGATGAAGGACATCTCGACCGATGTCGCGGGCGAGATCAGGGCGCGATGCGACATCGACGGCGTGAGGCTGCCCGACTATCTCAGCGACTTCGTCGAGAGCCATTCCTGAGCGCTGGCGCAATGCGCCTACAGCATGGTTTGCGGGCTGCGGTGCTTGCCCGCGATGACCTCGATCTCGCGGCGGCGTTCGCCCGCGAAGGTCAGGAGCTTTTCGATCGTCAGCGTATCCGTGATCCGTTTGGCGAGCCGCTCGGCGCGCGCGGCCTGATCTTCGAGATACTGGATCGTGTTCAAGCGCCGCCTCCCCGAAAGACGCGATGGTGGACACGCATGATGATCGGGAAGCGGCTAACAGCCGGTTAAGCGCGCGGTGCTGGTGTCGACGGACGCCCTTATTGCACGACCTCCAGACGGACATTGGTGATACCCTTGTCGACCATGCCGAGCGCCTCGGCCGCCGAAGGGGAAATGTCGACCACGCGTCCGCGCACATAAGGTCCGCGATCGTTGACCCTGACGGTGACGAAGCGGCCGGAGGAAGTGTCCGTGACGCGCAGCTTGGTGCCGAATGGCAGGGTCGGATGCGCTGCGGTCAATTCGTTCTTGTCGAACTTCTCGCCGCTCGCGGTTTCCGTGTCCGAATAGAAGCTGGCGACGCCGTGCGACGGTGTTTGCTTCGCGTCACGGTCGGGAACGCGCGCCCGGCTGATCTGCCGCGGATGCAGCGCCGCCACCCTGTGCGGACGCTCCACCTTGGCCTGCCGGCCGGTCGCAGCGAGATCAGCCTTCTGGCGGCTGACCGGCGCTTGCGCGCAGGCGGCGAGCGATGCTGCGACGAAGACAGCGAGCAGCAGGCGGCACGAGGTTGCGAAGGAAATCCGGCCAGTTTCGGTACGTGCAATGCAAGACATGGTACGCCCCTCCGAACGGCTGGATTTCGGTGGGCAATGAGGGCAGAACCTTGTCGTAACGAAAGCAGGCCCGAGGCCGCGGCGGTTTGGCGCCAGCTGTGACGATTTCACCACAGTGACGTGTCCTGAATCGGGACAGCCTCCGCGCTCTTGGTCGCTGCGGAATTTTCAGGCGCTGCGCCAGAGTTTGGACAGCGCCTGCCGGTTGACGTTCGCGCGCGTGCGCTTCCCCCGCTCAGTATTTCGGCTCGTACATCTGCGACTGGACGAGACCCTTGACGTCGTTGGGCGCCGGTCCATCGGCGAGCCCGCGCTGGAAGGCGACATCCGCCACGGCGGCTGCGATGCGAACCGAGACCTCGCGGATGCGCGGCAAGGCCGGATAGAGACTGCCTTGCGCGAGGTCCTCCTTGCCGACGCAATCCGCCAGCGTATGGGCCGCCGCCATGAACATCTCGTCGGTGACGAGGCGCGAGCGGCTGGCGATGACGCCGAGGCCGACGCCGGGGAAGATGTAGGAGTTGTTGCCCTGGCGCGGCACGAAGGTGCGGCCGTTGAGCTTCACCGGATCATAGGGGCTGCCACAGGCGAACAGCGCGCGGCCCTCGGTGTAGCGATAGGCGTCCTCCGCCGAGCACTCGGCCTTCGAGGTCGGATTGGAGAGCGCGAACACGATCGGCCGTTCGTTGAGCTCGGCCATCGTCCGGAGCACGTCGGGCGTGAAGGCGCCGCCAACCGCGGCAACGCCGATGATCGCCGTCGGCTTCAGCGTCTTGATCGCGGTGAGGAAGTCGGCGATCGGCGCCTGGTCGGTGTGGGCATAGCGGAGCTTGTGACCGGAGAGGCTCTCGCGGCCGCTGACGACGAGACCGCGGGAATCCACCAGCCAGTTGCGGCGGAGCGCCTCGGCCTCGGTGGCACCCTCGGCTATCATGGCGGAGACCACGAGATCGGCGATGCCGGTCGCCGCCTCGCCCGCGCCGAGGAACAGGATGCGCTGGTCCCTGAGCTTGCCGCCGGAGATGCGCAGGCCTGAGAACAGGCCCGCGAGCGCCACCGCCGCGGTGCCCTGGATGTCGTCGTTGAAGACGCAGGCCTCGTCCCGGTACTTGTGCAGCAGCTTGAACGCGGAATGGTTGGCGAAATCCTCGAACTGGATCAGCACGCCTGGAAAGGTCTTTCGCGCAGCCTGCATGAACTCGTCGACCAGGCTGTCATAGGCCTCGCCCGTCAGCCGCCGCTCGCGCAGGCCGAGATAATAGGGATCGTTCAAAAGCTCTTCGTTGTTGGTCCCGACGTCGAGGACAACAGGCAGGCAGAGTTCGGGATGGACGCCGGCGCAGGCCGAATAGAGCGAGAGCTTGCCGACCGGAATGCCCATGCCGTTGGCGCCGAGGTCGCCGAGGCCGAGGATGCGCTCGCCGTCGGTCACGACGATCAGCTTGGCCGGATAAGGCCAGTTCTTCAGGATCTCGGCGATCTGGCCACGATCGCGCGAGGAGATGAACATGCCGCGAGGCCGCTGGAAGATCAGGCCATATTTCTGGCAGGCGAGCCCGACCGTCGGCGTGTAGATGATCGGCTGGATCTCGTCGATATTGTCGACCACGACGCGGAAGAACAGCGCCTCGTTGCGGTCATGCAGCGCATTCAGGGCGACGTATTTCTCCAGATCCGTCGGCAGCGTACGCAGATTCGTGAGCACGCGCTGGGCCTGCGTCTCCATCGTCAGCACGCAGGGCGGCAAGAGGCCGCGCAGGCCGAGCGTCTCGCGCTCGGACTCCGTGAAGGCGGTGCCCTTGTTGAGCAAGGGATCGCGCAGCAGCGTCATGCCTTGGGGTGGATTGGATGATGTCGGTTGGGCAACGACCCGCGCAGGTCTATTCACGTATTCCCCCAAGGAGCTTCTCATTGAACCGAGGACATTGTCGGACACCGCTTCATCCAGATCAAGGACGGAGAGACTCGGGCCTCGATTGTGATCTCGCAGCGCAGCGAGACCGTCGCGAAAGGCCTGGCAGTCGCGCGCAAGAAGGTTAACGGCGCTATTGCGGTGTCCAGATGCCGTGCCGGCAGGAAATGTAGAGTCTGTATAGACCCGATTCGTCGATGGTCGGCCAGTCGGGCGCAGACGAACGCCTCGTCGGTGACGTCACGGTGAACGCCTTTTTCGAGGCAAGCGGGAAGATCGTCGAGTCTATCCAGCCGCCCGCCGTGGCGTCAGATTGACGGCGCTGTCGGCCGGCGGGGCGATATGCATCAAGATGGTCTGCGTCGCGGATGCGACCTGGATCCCATTCTGCTGGAAGCGCAGCTTCATGCGGCGGTTGAATTCGCGCTGAACCGGCCAGCGCCCGGCCTCGGTACAGCGGATCTGGCCGACGATCGACACCATCGCGCCGTCGACCTTGTCGATGCCCCAGAGTTCGAGGTCGCCGCGGATCAAAGCGCGGAACTCCGGTTCGCGGCGCATCTCGTCGACGATGTCCTTGAGGATCTGACCGGCGCGGTCGGTGTCCTCCTTGTAGGCGACGTTGACGCTGACGGAAGCATTGCCTGCGCCACGGCTGGCATTGGTGATGGTCGTGACCGCACTGAAGGGCACGATGTGGACGGCGCCATCGCCGGCGCGCAGGCGGATGGTGCGGATCGAGACGTTCTCCACCACGCCTGAAAGCCCCGACACGCTGACATTGTCGCCGACCTGCACCGTGTTCTCCAGCAGCAGGAACAGGCCGGTGATGAGGTCCTGCACCAGCTTCTGCGAGCCGAAACCGATGGCGATGCCGACAATGCCGGCGCCCGCGAGCAGCGGGGCGACATTGACGCCGATCTCGCTCAGCGCCGTGAGGCCGACCACCGTGGCGATCAGGCAGAGCAGCGCCGTGCGCAGCATCGGCTGGAAGGTACGCAAGCGCGCGGCGCGGGCATAGTGGCCATCCCGCGACAGCGTGTTGATCTGGCGGTCCATCAGCGCGTTGCTGGCCTCCCAGATCGCGGCTGCGATGAACACGGCAAGGCCGATCGTCACCACGGCCGAGATCAGCCGGCTGCCGATCTGGCCGCCATAGAACCAGACGATCGCGTCCACGCCCCAGACTTCGAGCACGGCCACGAAGCCGATGAAGGCGATCACGCCGGATACGATCCTGCGCAACAGCGGCAGATAGCGGTTGGCACGGATCTCGAGACCGGGAAAGCGCTGGAGGATCTCCGGCCTGATGCGGAAGCCGCGGTCGATCAGGCTCAGCGTCAGCATGATGGCGACACGCGTGACCAGCGCCACCACGGCCGTGCCGACGAAATATTGCAGCAGCAGCGAATAGCCGTTGCGGATGTTGAGCGCCCAAACCGCCCACAGCGCGAGATCGAGCGCGATGGCAGGATAGTGCCAGCCCACGGCGATGCGGTTGCGCAGACGGGCCGCGATCCCTTGCCGGTCCGCCGGCGCGCGAATGGCTTCGGCGACCTGCCGGCGGCATTGCAGGATGATCACGACGATGAAGAGGTGCACGACCAGCATCACCATGCGGAGCAGCGCGGCATAGCCGGCACGGTGCAGGCCGAGCAGCAGCGCAACGTTGGCAAAGGCGATGCCGGAGACGCCGACGCCGACGATGCGGCGTGCCCAGATCTCGATATAGGCTGCGGTCTCGGCCCGAACCGGAAACAGGCCGAACGGTCCCGCCAGCGCCCGGACCATGCAGATGAGCCCGCGCGAGAACGCATAGGCGTTGACGACTGCGAGGATCACGAGGCGGACGGTCGTGGGCTGGCCGATTTCGGTCCCGAGCAGCGCCGTGGCGGCGCCCACGAAGACGACCACCGGCAGCAATTCGAGCATGAGGCGCCCCAGCACGAAGGGCAACCGCAGCACGACCTGCCAGACGCGCGCAAGGCTATGACGGCGCTTGTTCAGCTCCGGTGCGGGAGTCACATCGGCCACAGATGACGGCGGGTCGGCGATGGGGAGCACCTGTGCCGACAGATGCACGGTTTGCGGCACGCGTCCTTCCAGGAACGCGACCGGACGGCGGATCAGGCGGAAAATCACCCACTCGGCCGCAAGGGCGCAGCCGAGCACCAGCGCCATCTTCCAGGCGATCTCGATCAGGAGGTTGTAGGCTGCGGGATCGTTCGCGGTCCGCACGATCCAGTAATAGAACGCCGGGAAATGCGTGAGTGTCCGCGCCATGCCGGCGATCTCGCCCGAGATCTCGCCGATTTCCTCCGACACCGTGAGCAGGAGCTGCGCGCCGAGGCCGTCGGCCGCCAGCGGGATCGGGGATTTTGGCTCGGACGCCGGCGACCCTGCCTGCTGCTGACCGGACGCATTCGCGATCGCGCGCAGCGTGTCGATCATCTGCGCACGCTTCTTCTCGTCCTGGAGCGTCTCCAGTGCGCGCGTGGCCTCCTCGGGGGACAGTGCGGCACCATGAATTGTCGCCGGCGCAGGCGTCTGGGCGCTGGCGCCGGAGAGAGACGAGATCGCGAGGAAGAGAGCGGCGAGGAGCGCCGGGGCAAGCTTATGCGACACGCGGATTCCTTGAAAAATGCCAAAGCCCCGGGGGCGGCGGGACCGTCACCGCCGAAGCACATGCGTCATGTCGGATGCAGCTATTCGCCCCGGCCCTGTGTCGGAAGTTGGCCTCCGAGGCGACATTCTCTTGGCATTTGCCGCAGTGCAGGATGGACAGCCTAGGCCCCGGCCAAGCGCTGTGATGCGCCAAAGACCTTTCGGGCCATGGCGGAACTGCGATGAGGAAAGGGAAAGCAGGAGGTCAAAGATGCCTGTCGCGGCAGCCTCGTCGCGGCCATCCGACACGATCAAAAGTCAAGGTGCCACAAAATACAGCGCCGGGAAGGTAGGGGCTTTGCCTCACTGATGCAGCCCTCTAAACCTTGTCCCGGCGTGCCGTTCGCGGTTTCTGCCGCTATGCGATAGTCCGAACGAGCTCCATCGCAATTAACGCGGCTGGATTTGCGGAGGTGGAGTCATAGACCTCCCCTTGCTCATGAGGTGGACGTTACGCGTCGCTTGTTTGCGACCAGCGGTATGGTCCTCCTCCGACATAAAACTGTCAAGCGGCATCAAAGTCGCGGAGGATCACAATTGGCCGCGGGTTCCCCGGGTCGCTGTGGCCTGCGACCCGATGCAGCGGAATAAAACCTTCCCGGCAGCGTTTGTGATGACGAGGATACCTCGCCCGCCGTCCATCATTTTCAGAAAGCCAGACATGAAGATATCGATTTGCCTCACCGCGCTGGTAGCGCTCATCGCCTCGCTGGGATCCGCAGCCGCACAAAACCCGCCGCAGACTTCGACCAGGAAAGTCGACGGCACCGACAACGTCTACATCTTCCGCTACGGTGGCCATCAGTCGATCTTCATCGTCACGCCGCAGGGCGTCATCGCCACCGATCCGATCTCCTATTTGCGCCCCGCCAAGCCCTATATCGACGCGATCAAGGCCGTCACCGACAAGCCGATCAAATACGTGGTCTACAGTCATCATCATTACGACCACATCGCCGGCGGCCAGCCCTTCAAGGATCTCGGCGCCACCTTCGTCGCCCACCGCCGGGTCAAGGAGCGCTTCGCGGAATTGAAGAAGCAGAAATCGCTGCTCGCCGACGTCGTGATGCCGGATCAGGTGGTGGACGACAAGAAGAGCATCACGCTCGGCGGCACCACGCTGGAGCTGAACTATGTCGGCCGCAATCACTCCGACAATTCGCTGGTGATGCGGCTGCCGAAGGAGAAGCTCGTCTTCGTGGTCGACTTCGCCCCGATCGAGCAGGTCCAGTTCCGCAACATTCCCGACAACGCCTCGCCGCTGGAATATATCGCCTCGCTGAAGAAGCTGGCGTCGCTCGACTGGGAGCGGATGATCCCCGGCCATCCCTATGCCGGCGGTCGCCTCGGCACCAAGAAGGACATCGAGGATCACATCGCCTACATGGAGGATCTCTCGGCCGAGGTGAAGAAGGCGGCCGACGCCGGCAAGTGCTTCGACAACGCGATGAAGGAGGTGAAGCTGCCGAAATATGAGAAGTGGGCGAATTACGAGACCACGCTTCCCGCCAATGTCGAGCGGTTCTGCTACTGGTGGGCTCGCGGATATTGAGAGGGTCGAGAGCAAACCTGGGCAAGGCTTCGGGGTGGGCAACGGCGCCAGTACGCCGTGCCCGCCGGTCCCTCCGCGGTAAACAATGGTTGCCTCGCCTACCTACCCGGCAGTAGCGATGATGACATCATGCCCCTGTTTTGCCCGACGAGTCAAAACGGCTTCGTCAAATCCGTAGAGCACAAGCCCCCCGCCAAGCCATTGATTTTGTTGGCGCGGGCTACTGTGCATGGGGTTGTTTTCGTACTTTTCGTTGTCGCATACCGGGTTCGGCCGCCTCTCGCCGTCACCCTGCCCGCTTCCTGCCCCCCTTCTCCTCCTTCTCCAGCGCCTGTCGCACCTGCTCGAACTCTTGCAGCGATGCCTTGTCGGCGCGGGGGAAGCGCAGGTCGAGCTTTTCGAGCGTCGCGTTGATCACCGAGCCGATCACGACGCGAGCGAACCATTTGTGGTCGGCGGGCACGACGTACCACGGCGCATGAGGCGTCGCGGTATGACGGACGATGTCCTGGTAGACCGCCTGGTAGCGCGGCCACAGCGCACGCTCCTCGATGTCGCCCATGGAGAATTTCCACTGCTTGGCCGGATCCTCCAGCCGGTCGAGGAAGCGCTTGCGCTGCTCCTCCCTGGAGATGTTGAGGAAGAATTTCAGCACCACGGTGCCGTTGCGGGAGAGATAGCGCTCGAAGGCGGAGATGTCCTCGAACCGTTCCTTCCAGATGTTCTTGGTCACGAGCTTTGGCGGCAGCTTCTCCTTGGCGAGGATCTCCGGATGCACGCGCGTCACCAGGCATTCCTCGTAGTGGGAGCGGTTGAAGATGCCGATACGGCCGCGCTCGGGCAGCGCCACGGCGTGGCGCCAGAGGAAATCGTGGTCGAGCTCCTTGCTGCTCGGCGCCTTGAAGGCATGGACCTCGCAGCCCTGCGGATTGATGCCCTCGAAGATCGCCTTGATCGCACTGTCCTTGCCGCCGGCGTCCATGGCCTGGAATACGATCAGCAGCGACCAGCGGTCCTGGGCGTAGAGCTTCTCCTGAAACCCGGTCAGCCGCTTCTTGTTGTCATCGAGGATCGCCTGCGCCTTCTCCTTGTCGAGATCGCCCCTCTCGTCGGTCTTGTGGTCCTTGAGGTGAAACTTGCCCGATCCGTCATGGCGGAATGGCGTGATGTAGCGGTCAAGTTCCTGGGCGAGCGATTTGGACGGCATCTTGCTCATGAGCGCGGGGCACCTTGCGTTGCGGCTTCAGTCGGTCGAGCAAGCTACCAAGGATACCCTTGGGAAGGAATATGATGAAGAGCACGAGCAGCACGCCGTAGACGAGATTGTCCCAGCCGACCGCCTTGGTGCCGAAGCCGATGCGCAACGTTTCGGCCAGCAGGATGGTGATGATGGCCCCGACGGTCGGGCCGAGCGAGACGAACAGCCCGCCGACGATGGCGGCAAACACCATCTGGAGCGACACGGCGATGCCGCTGACGGTGTCCGGCGTGATGAACATCTGGTACTGGCAGTAGATCGCGCCGGCGAGCGCCGTCATCACCGCACTGAGCAGCGTGATCTTCAGCTTCTCCGCAGTGACGTCGACGCCGGCGGCGGCCGCGGCGTCCTCGTCCTCCGAGATCGCCTCCAGCGCATAGCGCGCCATGCTGCGATCGACCAAGTGCCAGACCACGATGCCGAAAAGCCAGACCGCGAGCGCGATCAGGTACCAGGTGATCTTGTCGTCGAATTGCAGCGCCAGCAGCTTGTTGCCCGACGCACGGTTCGGGGTATAGCCGAGCGAACCGCCGGTATAGTCGCGCGTCGCCGTGATGACCTGGAGCACGATTCCGGACAGCGCCAGCGTCACCAGCACGAAATAGTGGCCGGTGATGCGGAAGCGGAAGCAGGGATAGCCGACGATCAGCGCCAGCGCTCCCGCCGCAACCATGCCGATGGGAATGCCGATCCAGGGCGACAGGCCGAGATGATTCCAGAGCAGCGCAGTGACGTAGGCGCCGATGCCCATGAAGCCGCCGTGGCCGAGCGAGACCAGGCCGAACCGCCCCATCATCGACCAGGAAGTGTAGGCGAACGACCAGATCAGGATCAGCACCAGAATGTGCAGATGATAGGGATCGCGATAGACGAAGGGCAGCGCGATCAGCGCCGCCAGGCCTACCCCCCAGGCTGCAAGCCGTCCCTGCCCCATCATCGGCGCCTCGCAAGCAGGCCCGCGGGCCGGATGAACATCATGACGATGAAGAAGGCGAAGGCGAGCACATAGCCCCATTCGAGATCGGAGAACAGGCCGCCGAGCGAGATGATCTCCGCGAACACGAAGGCGGCGATGAAGCCGCCGATGAAATTGCCGAGGCCCCCGAGCACGCAGATCAGGAAGGTGATCGGCCCGAAGGAGAGGCCGACGAAGGGATGCACATCGTATTGCAGCACCAGGAGGCAGGCCGCGAGCCCGGCCAGCGCGCCGCCGAGCGCCGAGGTGATGAGGTAGATCCGCCTGGTGTCGACGCCCATCAGCGCCATGATCTGCCGGTCCTGCGAGATGGCGCGGATCGCGGTGCCGGTGAAGGTGCGCGTCATGAACAGATAGACGGCGACCATGCCGACCAGCGCCGCGAGGAAGGACAGAAGCCGTGCGTAGCTGAAGTTCATGTCACCGAAGACGAGCACCGGCAGGCGGATGCCGAGATTGCGGAAGTCGATGCCGAAGGCCACCGTGGCAAAGCTCTGGAGCACGAACAGCACGCCGCCGGTCGCGAGCAGCTGGTTGATCGGCGGCGCCGTGAGCAGCGGCGCGATCACGAGATAGTGCAGCGCCGCGCCGAGCGCCGCGACCAGCAGGATGGTGAACGGCGCGGCGACGAAATAGCTGACGCCGTAATACTGCACCATGAAGTACATGCCGTACATGCCGATCATCACGAGCTCGGCATAGCAGATCCACGTGACGTCGATGACGCCGAAGATCAGATTAAGACCGAGCGCGAGCAGCGCCAGCACGCCGCCGAGCAGGATGCCGTTGATCACGGCCTCCAGCAGGTAGATGTCGAATACGTCCAGGAACGCCTGCATGCCCGTCACACCCCGAGATACGCTTCCTTGACCGTGTCGCTCGCCAGCATCTCGGCCGAGGTGCCGGACGCGCGGATCGTGCCCGCCTCGATCAGATAGGCCCGGTCAACCACCTTCAGCACCTGCTGCACGTTCTGCTCGACGATCAGCACGGTCAGGCCGCTGGCGCGGATCCGTTTCACCAGCTCGAACACCTGCTGCACCACGACCGGCGCAAGGCCCGCCGAGGGCTCGTCGAGCAGCAGCAGCTTCGGGTTGGACATCATCGCGCGGCCGATCGCGCACATCTGCTGCTCGCCGCCGGACATGGTGCCGGCCATCTGGTGGCGGCGTTCCTTCAGGCGCGGAAACAGCTCGAACACGACGTCGAGCCGCTCGGCATAGTGCCCGCGCGCCTCCTTCATGAAGGCGCCCATCTTGAGATTGTCGTCGACCGTGAGCTGCGGGAACAGCCGGCGGTTCTCCGGCACATGCGCAATGCCCAGGCTGACGATCTTGTGCGCCGGGGTGGTCACGACGTCGACACCTTCCATCCTGACCGACCCGCGCGAGGGGCGGATCAGGCCGGAGATGACGCGCATCAAGGTGGTCTTGCCGGCGCCGTTCGGGCCGATGACGCCGACGGCTTCGCCGGCTCTCACGTCGATATTGACATCGAACAGCGCCTGGAACGTGCCATAGCCGGCATTGACGCCGCGAAGCTCCAGCATCGGCTAGCCTCCCGCGCGGCGGCGCGCTTCGGCGGCCGCGGCCTGCGTGGTCTCGGCATCGGTGCCGAGATAGACCTCGATCACGCGCGGATCACCGGCGACCGCGCTCGGCAGGCCTTCCGAGATTTTCTCGCCGTGATCGAGCACCATGACGCGATCGACGACCCGCATCAGCACACCCATGATGTGCTCGACCCAGATGATCGTGATGCCGAGCTCGTCTCGGATGTTGCGCAGCATGTCAGCCGCCTGGTCCATCTCGGCCTCGTCGAGACCGCCGAGGCTCTCGTCGGCGAGCAGCAGCTTGGGCGCGGTGGCGAGCGCCTTTGCGAGTTCGAGCTTCTTCAGGCCAGCAGCGCCGAGACCATCGACACTGGCATGGCGATCGGTGGGCAGGCCGACCATCGCCAGCGCGCGCTCGGCCGCTTCCTCGGCCTTGGCGCGACTGTGGCGGCCCTGGCCGTAGAAGCCGGCGAGCACGACGTTCTCGAAGATGGTCAGGCGACGGAAAGGGCGCGGAATCTGGAAGGTGCGGCCGATGCCGCGATTGATGATCCGGTGCGGCGGAAGGCCCGCGATCTCGTGGCCGGCAAACAGGATCGAACCTGAAGTCGGCGCCAGTGTCCCGGAGAGCATGTTGAAGATCGTGCTCTTGCCCGAACCGTTGGGGCCGATCAGGCCGAGGATCTCGCCCTGGTCGACCCTGAACGACACGTTATTCACGGCGGTGAAGCCGCCAAACCGCTTCACCAGCCCGTTCACTTCCAGCACCGCCGCTCTCCGCCGCTACTGGTTGCTGTAGGTGGTGCCTTTCGGCAGCGGCAGCACGGCCTCGCGCTGCGCCTGACTCTTGGGCCACACCACGTAGGACTTGTCGTCGACGTACTGGATTACGACGGGGAACGAGCGCTCGTTCTGGCCGGCCATTGGCGAGCCCTCGCCGTGAAATTTGACGCCGAAGCCGAGCATGGTGCCGCCTTCGGGTATGTCGGTATCGAGTGCTGCCTTGCGCAGGGAGTCGGGATCTATGCCGCCATATTTCTTGATCGCTCGCGGCAGCACGTCGGTCAGAAACAGGTAGGTGTTGGACGCAGCCATGCCGACATGAGCCGAACGGATGGCGACGCCCGGCTTGCGCTTGTCGAACTCCTCGCCAACCGCCTTGATGATCGGCGGCAGCTTCGGATCCATGCTCTTCTGGTTGGCGAGCCAGATCGAGATCGGATCGGTGTTGAAGAAGTAGTTTACATCGGCGCCCAGGCCTTCCTTCAGCTTCTCATAGACCCCGTAGCCGGCGCCATGTCCCACCAGCGCACCGAACTTCAGCCCTTGTTCGCGCGCTTGCCGGAGCAACAGGGTGATGTCGGGATTGTAGCCGGTGTGGAAGATCACATCCGGCTTGGCCCGCTTCAGCTTGGTGACCAGCGCGGACAAATCCGGGGCCGTGGCCGAATAGCCTTCCCTGAGCACGATGTTGAAACCGGCCTTCTTGGCACCGGCTTCATTGCCTTTGGCGACGTCGACGCCGTAGGCGCCGTCCTCATGGATGATGGCGACCCGCAGGTCCTTCGGATCCTTGCCCAATTTTTCCTTCGTGTTCTGCGCGATGAAGTCCATCGTCATCATGCCGAACTGATCGCCGGAGGCCTGCGGCCGAAACACGTATTTGTAGTTCTTGTTCTCCAGCACCGCGGACGAAATGCAGGTCGTGATCCACATGAACTTCTTCAGCTGCTCGACGCGCGCTGCCACCGGCACGCACTGCGCCGAGGAAAAGAAGCCGAGCAGCATGTCGACCTTTTCCTGCTCGATCAAACGGATCGCTTCATTGATGGCGACGTCCGGCTTGCTCTGAGCATCGGCATAGATCGCCTCGATCTTGTAGCCCTCGACATCCTTCGCGCTGTACTGATCCAGCATGATTCTTGCGCCGGTATATTGCAGCTCCGAGCCGCCGCCGGCGAGCGGGCCGGTCAGATCGTAGATGACACCGATCTTGAGCTTCTTCTCCTGGGCCTCGGCGGACACCGCCAAGCCTGTCGCTGATATCGCGACCAACAGCCCACGTACCAAACGGGTAGCCATGCGCAGGCGCATCAAAACCTCCCTGGACGATTGTGCATCGCATTGTCGTTGCTTTTGCTTTTGGCCCATCACATGGGTTGAGCGCGGCGATGTCAAGCCTCGCGCATCAGCGCGTGGCGAACTGGCGCTCGACGAAAGCCGTGACAAATCGCGGCATGGACGGCCTGAGATCACCCATGTCGCGCACGAGATGGATGGCCGACAGTTCAGGCTCGGCCTCGCGCGCGAGATTGGCTTCGATCCGGGCCCGGGCCTCGTCGCCCGGCATGTCCAGGTTGAGGATCCGGATCATCGCAATCGCGCGGCCGGAGACGACGCAGTGCCAGTCCGGCTCCGCCGCGTAGTCGTCGGCGGTCAGCCCGGTCTCTTCCGCGATCTCGCGAACGACGCTGCCGGGAATGTCGAGGGCGCCATCCCTGACGTCGCCGAGGTCGGGCGTGCCCGACGGGAAATAGATGCGTCCGGCGTTGGCGGTGTGCGGCGCCATCTCGCCCATCACGAAGGCGCCGTCGGAGGCCCGCAGCGCGCCCATGCCGAAACCGTTGAACACGGCCGTATCGGGAAAGCCCCAGTCGCGCCAGGCGAGGAAGCTGGCGAAATCGGTTTCGAAGTACGTCGCGGCGAGATGGCCGCCCGCAAATACGGGGTCGCGCCCGAGCAGGATGCGGCCATTCCAGATCTTCGGCCGCTCGCGCTGCTTTTCGGCGAAATGCGCCGCGATCTCGGCGCGGCGCTCCTCCGCGAACGGCCACATTCCCGGCCGAACGGCGAGATCGAGCGTCGTGACGCGATGAATGATTGGTGTCGTCATGAGGGACGATACCGCATCTTCGCGTCAGCTATTTGGCATTCCCCGTCGTCTTCTTGGCCTGATCGACGAACTTGTTGGTGAAGGTCTTGCTGACGTCGATCTTGGCGTTCGCGACCTCGGGCGAGCCGACGCTGAACACCGCGAGCACGGCGTCGGCGCCCTTCGGATCCATCTTGCCCGTTTCGGAGAACATCGGGATCGTGTTCTTCAGCGCGGCGAGATAGAGATCCTTGTTCTTGCCGACCACCTGCTCCGGCATCTTCGCCATGATCTCCTCGGGCGAGTGCGAGTGGATCCAGGCGAGCGTCGCGAGGATCGCATTGGTGAGCGCCTGCGTCTCCTTCTCGTGACCATTGATCCAGGCCACCGTCGAGTACAGCGCGCCGCCCGGATATTCGCCGCCGAAGGTCTCCAGCGTGTCCTTCTGGGTGCGGGTGTCCGAGAGGATGCGCAGATCCTTGTGGCTGCCCTGAAGCACGGTGACGGATGGATCGAGCATCACGGCCGCATCGATCTGGCCCTGCTCCATGGCGGCAACTGCGGTGGCGCCGAGGCCGACCCCGATCACGGCGGTATCGGCGGGATCGAGCCCGTTCTTCTTGAGCATGTATTTGAGGAAGAAGTCGGTGGAGGAGCCCGGCGCGCTCACACCGACCTTCTTGCCGGCGAGATCCTTGACCGATTTGATGTCGTTGGTGCGCGAGGGTGCGACCACCAGCACGAGACCGGGATAGCGGTCATAGACCACGAAAGCCTGGAGCTCCTGCTTCTTGGCCGCGAGATTGACGCAATGGTCGAAATAGCCAGAGACCACGTCGGCGCTGCCGCCGAGCACGGCTTTCAGCGCGTCCGAACCGCCCTTGAGGTCCACGAGCTCGACATTGAGGCCGGCCTTCTCGTATTCACCGAGCTGCTTGGCCAGCACCGTGGGCAAGTAGCATAGGCAAGAGCCGCCGCCGACAGCGATAGTCACTTTGCTTTGCGCCGCGGCAAGCGAGGTGGTGAGCGTCAGCGCGAGCAGCGCGCCGGCGAGCCTGGCAATCGTGTTCTTCATTGGTTTACTCCGTTCGGCCGGCGGCACCATAGAGCAGCGAGGCTGGCTTGAGAAGCGCTCCTCGGCCCATTCGATCGAGACCGCCGCAGCCTAGCCGCGCCCGTCAGACGCGGTCGGCCGCCACACCAGGAGGCGACGCTCGACCAGCGTGACGCCGAAGTCGATCAGGATGACGAAGGCCGACAGCACGAACATGCCGTCGAAGATGCCCTCGGCCTGCTGAATCAGATAGCCGAGCCCTGCCGCCGATCCCAGATACTCGCCGACGACCGCGCCGACCACCGCGAAACCGACCGAGGTGTGCAGCGAGGAGAACATCCAGGACAGCGCCGACGGCCAATAAACGTGCCGCATCAACTGCCGCTCGCTCATGCCGAGCATGCGGCCGTTGTCGAGCACGGTGCGGCTGACTTCCTTCACGCCTTGATAGACGTTGAAGAAGACGATGAAGAACACCAGGGTGACGCCGAGCGCGACCTTGGACCAGATGCCGAGCCCGAGCCACAGCGCGAAGATCGGCGCCAGCACGACGCGCGGCAGCGCGTTGACCATCTTCACGTAGGGGTCGAACACCGCAGCCACCAGCGGCTGGCGCGCGAACCAGAAGCCGACCAGCACGCCGCCGAGGGATCCGATCACGAAAGCGAGGATCGACTCCGTCAATGTGATGCCGAGATGCTTCCAGATCACGCCGGACGAGAACCATTTCACGATCTGGCTGAACACGTCGAACGGGTTGGAGAAGAAGAACGGCGGCAGCAGGATCTTGCCGAACACGGGGACGGTCGACAGCACTTGCCACAGCACGATGCAGACGACGGCGACCAGGATTTGAAGCGCAAGCAGCGTCGGGCGCGACATCAGACCGCCTCCGCCGGTTGCGCGGATTGCGCGTAGCCCTTCATCACCTCGTCCTTGAGCACGCCCCAGATCTCGCGATGGAGCTCATGGAACGCCTTGTCGAGCCGGACCTCGAAGATGTCGCGCGGGCGCGGCAGACTCACGCGCCAATCGCCGATGATGCGCGAGGACGGTCCCGCCGACATGATCACGACGCGGTCGGCGAGCGCGATCGCCTCTTCGAGATCGTGGGTGACGAACAGCACCGCCTTGCGGTCCGCGTTCCAGAGGTCGAGCAGGAGGTTGCCCATGACCTGGCGGGTCTGCGCATCGAGCGGCCCGAACGGCTCATCCATCAGCAGGATCCTGGGATCGCGGATCAGCACCTGCGCCAGCGCCACCCGCTTGCGCTGGCCGCCCGAGAGCATGTGCGGATAGCGGTTCGCGAAGGCACCGAGGCCGACGGAGGTAAGCCATTTCTGCGCCCGCGGCTGCGCCTCTGCACGCGGCGTGCCCTTGACCTCGAGCCCGATCGCAACGTTGTCGAGGGCGGTCTTCCACGGGAACAGCGCATCGGCCTGGAACAGGTAGCCGGCATCCCGGTTCAGCCCCGTCAGCGGCCGGTCGAAAATCGTGACGCTGCCCGCAGCGGGCTTCAGCAGGCCGGCGGCCACGTTGAGCAGCGTCGATTTCCCGCAGCCGGTCGGACCGACGATGGCGACGAACTCGCCCTGCGCCACCGCGAGATGCGCCTTCTCCACCGCCGTGTAGACCCGACCGTCCCCGAGGCGGAACGCGACCTTGGTATCCTCCAGCGCCACCGCCGTGGGCGTCGACATATGCTTCCTCCGAACTCGGGCCGATGCCTTAGCCGCTCGCGCGGCCAAGTTCAATCGGCCCGGTAAGCGTGCTACGCATGGGCTCGCGTGTGCTGCCCCTTCGCTGAGGCAGGGTTAGGGAAGAGCGAGTCTGCCATCGATGTCCTCCAAGCTGGCCATCAGCTACGCCCGGGTCACCAGGAGCTTCGGTGCGCTCAGGGCCGTCCACGATTTGTCGCTCGACATCGCGCAAGGCGAATTTCTGGCCATCGTCGGTGGCTCAGGTTCCGGCAAGACCACCCTGCTGCGGCTTGCCAACCGGCTGATCGAAGCCGACGGCGGCACCATCACGGTCGACGGCGAGGACGTGAGGAATGTCGATCCGGTCGCGTTGCGGCGGCGGATCGGCTACGTCTTCCAGAGCGGCGGGCTGTTTCCGCATTTGAGCGTCGCCGACAACATCGGGATCACACCAAGACTGCTGGGTGCGTCGGCGGCGGATATCGCAGCGCGCGTCGACGAGCTGCTGGAGCTCGTACAGCTCGACCGCGCTGCGCATCGCGACCGGCTGCCGGACGCGCTCTCGGGCGGCCAGCGCCAGCGCGTCGGCGTGGCGCGGGCGCTCGCGGCAAAGCCCCGCATCGTGCTGATGGACGAACCGTTCGGCGCACTCGACCCCCTCACCCGCGACGCGCTCGGCGACGACTATCGTTCGCTGCATCGCAAGCTCGGTCTGACCACCGTGATGATCACGCATGACATGACGGAGGCGATCCTGCTCGCCGACCGCATCGCGGTGATGCGCAGTGGACGGCTGCTCGCGCAAGGGACGCCCAACGAGCTCACCAAGAGCGACGACGCCTACGTGCTGGAGCTGCTGCGAACGCCGCGTCGCCAGGTCGAGCGGTTGAATGCGCTGTTGCCGCAGAGCGGGGCGGCATGAGCTTCCTCGCCGACCCACGCTGGGGCGAGGCGCTGGCGCATCTGCCCGACTATCTCGGCAACCATGTGCGGGTGAGTCTCGCCGCGCTCGCCCTCGGCCTTGCCGTGAGCCTGCCGCTGGCAATCCTCACGCGCAACCGCCCGGCGCCGCGCGGCATGCTGCTCGCGTTCGCCAGCATCGTGCAGACCGTGCCCGGGCTGGCGCTGCTTGCGCTGTTCTATCCGCTGCTGCTGCTAGCTGCTTCCGTCACGCTGGCCTGGTTCGGCGTTTCCTTCTCCGCCTTCGGATTCCTGCCGGCGATGCTGGCGCTGGCGCTCTATTCGATGCTGCCGGTGCTGCGCAACGGCATCACCGGTCTCAACGGCATCGATCCCGCGCTGATCGAAGCCGCCAAGGGCGTCGGCATGACCGCGCGG
>NZ_LSIC01000100.1 GCF_001556045.1 Bradyrhizobium sp. CCH5-F6 | reverse complement strand
GACCGAGACCACTGGCCACCCCGACGACAAGTGGGGTTGGGCGGTTCAGCTCGCTTTGTCGATCAAGAACATCCCGACCGGCGCGGGTGACACGATCAACATCCAGGGCGTCTACACGGACGGCGCGACCCGCTACAACTTCCAGAACCTGGCGGGCAGCTCCTACCAGATGTACGGCAGCTCGGGCATTGCCTACCAGAGCGTCGGCTTCGCCAATGCTCCGGACACGGTGTTCATCACCGGCGGCTCGCAGGAAACCGTCAAGACCTGGGGCTTCCGTGGTGCTTACACCCACAACTGGGAT
>NZ_LSIC01000010.1 GCF_001556045.1 Bradyrhizobium sp. CCH5-F6 | reverse complement strand
GTCTTGGCCCCGCCTCTCTCATTCGGCATTTTAGTTCTGCTTATGCCTGGCTGGCGACGGCCTTGCCGAGCGCCGCTTGCGCCGCGGCGAGGCGGGCGATCGGCACGCGGTAGGGCGAGCACGAGACGTAATCGAGCCCGATGTGGTGACAGAACGCGACGGAGGCGGGATCGCCGCCGTGCTCGCCGCAGATGCCGACCTTGAGCTTCGAGCGCGTCTTGCGGC
Source organism: Bradyrhizobium sp. CCH5-F6 (assembly GCF_001556045.1). Lineage (GTDB taxonomy): Bacteria > Pseudomonadota > Alphaproteobacteria > Rhizobiales > Xanthobacteraceae > Bradyrhizobium. Next base: position 6,783 of record NZ_LSIC01000010.1, on the reverse strand, counting down.
CGCGTGCGACGCCGATCTTGACGAGCTCGCCGACGCCTTCCTGGTCGAGCGCGACGAAGGGATCGATCGGGAGGATGCCCTTGGACACGTAGGTTCCGAGAAAGCTCGCCGCATCGTCGCGGCTGATGCCGTAGGTGGTCTGCGTCAGGTCGTTGGTGCCGAACGAGAAGAACTCGGCGCTCTCCGCGATCTCTGCCGCCATCAGGCAGGCGCGCGGCAGCTCGATCATGGTGCCGACCTGATAGGCGATCTTGGTGTTGGTCTCGCGCATCACCGCCTTCGCGGTGGCGTCGATGCGTGCCTTGACGAGGTCGAGCTCCATCTTGGTCGCGATCAGCGGCACCATCACCTCGAGGCCGACGGCCCTGCCGGTGCGCTTTTCGGCCTCGACCGCGGCCTCGAAGATCGCACGCGCCTGCATCTCGGCGATTTCAGGATAGGCGATCGCGATGCGGCAGCCGCGGAAGCCCAGCATCGGGTTGAACTCCGACAGCTCGCGGGCGCGGTCAGCCAGGCGCCGCGGGTCGGTATTCATGGCGCGCGCCACTTCCTCGACCTCGGCGTGGGTGTGCGGCAGGAACTCGTGCAGCGGCGGATCGAGCAGGCGGATCGTGACGGGCAGGCCCTTCATGATCTCGAACAACTCGACGAAGTCGGCGCGCTGCATCGGCAGCAGTTTTGCCAGCGCGGCGCGGCGCGACTGCTCGTCCTCGGAGAGAATCATCTCGCGCACCGTGCGGATGCGCGTCTCCTCGAAGAACATGTGCTCGGTGCGGCAGAGGCCAATGCCTTCCGCGCCGAACTTGATCGCGGTGCGCGCGTCGTCCGGCGTATCGCCATTGACGCGAACGCCGATCTTGCGGACCTGGTCGGCCCAGGTCATGAGCGTGCCGAACTCGCCGGACAGCTCCGGCTCGATCATCGGCATGCGGCCGGCGAGCACCTGACCGAGCGAGCCGTCGATGGTGATGACGTCGCCCGTCTTGAAGGTACGCGAGCCGATGCTCATGGTGCCGCGGCCGTAGTCGACACGGATGGTGCCGCAGCCGGAGACGCAGGGCTTGCCCATGCCGCGCGCGACCACCGCCGCATGCGAGGTCATGCCGCCGCGGGTGGTCAGAATGCCTTCGGCGGCGTGCATGCCATGGATGTCTTCCGGGCTGGTCTCGATGCGAACCAGAATCACCTTGCGCCCGTCGGCCTGAAGCTTGGCCGCTTCATCCGAGGAGAACACGATCTCGCCGGAGGCTGCGCCGGGCGAGGCCGGCAGGCCGGTCGCGATCACGTCGCGCTTGGCGTCGGGATCGATGGCCGGGTGCAGCAGCTGGTCGAGCGAGGCCGGATCGATCCGCATCACCGCTTCGTTCTTCGAGATCAGGCCTTCATTGGCGAGCTCGACAGCGATACGCAGCGCCGCTTTCGCGGTGCGCTTGCCGCCGCGGGTCTGGAGCATCCAGAGCTTGCCCTGCTCGACCGTGAACTCCATGTCCTGCATGTCGCGGTAGTGCTTCTCGAGCAGCGTGTAGATCCGCGTCAGCTCGTTGAAGGCCTCCGGCATCGCCGATTCCATCGACGCCTTGTCGGAGCCCGACTCCTTGCGCGCCTCCTCGGTGATGTCCTGCGGCGTGCGGATGCCCGCCACCACGTCCTCGCCTTGCGCGTTGATCAGGAACTCGCCGTAGAGCTTGCTCTCGCCGGTCGAGGGATTGCGCGTGAAGGCGACACCGGTCGCCGACGTCTCGCCCATGTTGCCGAACACCATGGCCTGCACGTTGACCGCGGTGCCCCAGGATTCCGGAATGTCGTGCAGCTTGCGGTAGGTCACCGCGCGCGCGTTCATCCACGATGAAAACACCGCGCCGATGGCGCCCCAGAGCTGGTCGTGCGGATCCTGCGGGAAATCCTTGCCGGTCTCGCGCGCGACCGCGTCCTTGTACTTGCCGACCAGCGCGACCCAGTCCTCGGCGGACAGATCGGTGTCGAGCGTGTAGCCCTGGCTGTCCTTGAAGGTGTCGAGGATTTCCTCGAAGTGATGATGCTCGAAGCCGAGCACCACGTCGGAATACATGGTGATGAAGCGGCGATAGCTGTCATAGGCGAAGCGGCGATCGCCCGACAGTTCGGCCAGCGCTTCCACGGTCTGGTCGTTGAGGCCGAGGTTGAGCACCGTGTCCATCATGCCCGGCATCGAGGCGCGCGCGCCGGAGCGCACGGAGACCAGCAGCGGGTTCTTGGTGTCGCCGAAGATCTTGCCGGTCAACTTGCCGACATGGTTCAGCGCCTTCTCAACCTGCGACTGCAACTCCTTCGGGTAGGTCTTGTCGTGTGCGTAGAAGTAGGTGCAGACCGAGGTCGGGATGGTGAAGCCGGGAGGCACAGGCAGGCCGAGATTGGCCATCTCGGCGAGGTTGGCACCCTTGCCGCCGAGCAGGTCGCGCATCTCCGAGCGACCCTCGGCCTTGCCGTCGCCGAACGTGTAGACCCATTTGCCCGCCTTGCCAGCTGCGGAAGCCGTCTTCGCGGGGACAGCCTTCTTCGGTGCGGGCTTCGCGGCGACCTTCGGCAGAGCCGCCTTGGTCACGGCCTTTGCCACCGGCTTGGCTGCGGACTTTGCAGCGGGCTTTGCAACGGACTTTGCAACGGCCTTGGCGACCGGCTTCGGCGCGCTTTTGGCCAACGCCTTGCGGGCCGGCGGTGCGGCTTTCGCGGTGGCAGATGACTTTGATTTCGCTGGCATTTTCTTGGGCTTCGAGGCGGCTTTGGCCATAGCTTGCACACAACCTGCGAGAGGAATGGGAAATCGCGGGCCTTACACCACTTTGGGCGGGCCCGCGCAAGACGGACAGTTCCGAAAAGTGACGCCTAGAAGCGCAACCACTTCAGGAGCCCGAGCCCGATCGCGCCGTTCACGATGAGGAAGACCGCGACAATGAGGTTGAGAAGCCGCGGCATGATCAGGATGAGCACGCCCGCAATCAACGACAGGATCGGCGAAATGTGGGCGACGGTGATGTGCATGAACTATCTTTCTGTGGAGGTGAGGCGAATCGCGCGCGGATCATAGCCGGCCCGGTTCCGCGAGTAGAGATGCGCAACATGCGCTTCGAGTTCCCGGCTTCGCAAAAATTGCCCGAAATTGCCGCGAATGCGGCAGGCCTTTTCCCGGAACATTGCCAGCGGGCATGCATTGGCCAATCGGTTGCGCCACTGGCGCCCCGAAAAATCTCGTCGAAGGAGTTGTCATGCGGAACAGGATTCTCGCTCTTGCAGCGATCGCGGCCGCGATCGCTGCAAGAGCGAGAATCCTGTTCCGCATGACAACTCCTTCGACGAGATTTTTCGGGGCGCCAGTGGCGCAACCGATTGGCCAATGCATGCCCGCTGGCAATGTTCCGGGAAAAGGCCTGCCGCATTCGCGGCAATTTCGGGCAATTTTTGCGAAGCCGGGAACTCGAAGCGCATGTTGCGCATCTCTACTCGCGGAACCGGGCCGGCTATGATCCGCGCGCGATTCGCCTCACCTCCACAGAAAGATAGTTCATGCACATCACCGTCGCCCACATTTCGCCGATCCTGTCGTTGATTGCGGGCGTGCTCATCCTGATCATGCCGCGGCTTCTCAACCTCATTGTCGCGGTCTTCCTCATCGTGAACGGCGCGATCGGGCTCGGGCTCCTGAAGTGGTTGCGCTTCTAGGCGTCACTTTTCGGAACTGTCCGTCTTGCGCGGGCCCGCCCAAAGTGGTGTAAGGCCCGCGATTTCCCATTCCTCTCGCAGGTTGTGTGCAAGCTATGGCCAAAGCCGCCTCGAAGCCCAAGAAAATGCCAGCGAAATCAAAGTCATCTGCCACCGCGAAAGCCGCACCGCCGGCCCGCAAGGCGTTGGCCAAAAGCGCGCCGAAGCCGGTCGCCAAGGCCGTTGCAAAGTCCGTTGCAAAGCCCGCTGCAAAGTCCGCAGCCAAGCCGGTGGCAAAGGCCGTGACCAAGGCGGCTCTGCCGAAGGTCGCCGCGAAGCCCGCACCGAAGAAGGCTGTCCCCGCGAAGACGGCTTCCGCAGCTGGCAAGGCGGGCAAATGGGTCTACACGTTCGGCGACGGCAAGGCCGAGGGTCGCTCGGAGATGCGCGACCTGCTCGGCGGCAAGGGTGCCAACCTCGCCGAGATGGCCAATCTCGGCCTGCCTGTGCCTCCCGGCTTCACCATCCCGACCTCGGTCTGCACCTACTTCTACGCACACGACAAGACCTACCCGAAGGAGTTGCAGTCGCAGGTTGAGAAGGCGCTGAACCATGTCGGCAAGTTGACCGGCAAGATCTTCGGCGACACCAAGAACCCGCTGCTGGTCTCCGTGCGCTCCGGCGCGCGCGCCTCGATGCCGGGCATGATGGACACGGTGCTCAACCTCGGCCTCAACGACCAGACCGTGGAAGCGCTGGCCGAACTGTCGGGCGATCGCCGCTTCGCCTATGACAGCTATCGCCGCTTCATCACCATGTATTCCGACGTGGTGCTCGGCTTCGAGCATCATCACTTCGAGGAAATCCTCGACACCTTCAAGGACAGCCAGGGCTACACGCTCGACACCGATCTGTCCGCCGAGGACTGGGTCGCGCTGGTCGGCAAGTACAAGGACGCGGTCGCGCGCGAGACCGGCAAGGATTTCCCGCAGGATCCGCACGACCAGCTCTGGGGCGCCATCGGCGCGGTGTTTTCATCGTGGATGAACGCGCGCGCGGTGACCTACCGCAAGCTGCACGACATTCCGGAATCCTGGGGCACCGCGGTCAACGTGCAGGCCATGGTGTTCGGCAACATGGGCGAGACGTCGGCGACCGGTGTCGCCTTCACGCGCAATCCCTCGACCGGCGAGAGCAAGCTCTACGGCGAGTTCCTGATCAACGCGCAAGGCGAGGACGTGGTGGCGGGCATCCGCACGCCGCAGGACATCACCGAGGAGGCGCGCAAGGAGTCGGGCTCCGACAAGGCGTCGATGGAATCGGCGATGCCGGAGGCCTTCAACGAGCTGACGCGGATCTACACGCTGCTCGAGAAGCACTACCGCGACATGCAGGACATGGAGTTCACGGTCGAGCAGGGCAAGCTCTGGATGCTCCAGACCCGCGGCGGCAAGCGCACCGCGAAAGCGGCGCTGCGTATCGCTGTCGAGCTCGCCAATGAAGGCCTGATCTCGAAGAACGAAGCGGTGATGCGGATCGATCCGGCCTCGCTCGACCAGCTGCTGCACCCGGCCATCGATCCCGACGCCAAGCGCGACGTGATCGCGACCGGCCTGCCGGCCTCGCCCGGCGCAGCCTCCGGCGAGATCGTGTTCTCCTCGGATGAAGCGGCCAAGCTTCAGGCCGACGGGCGCAAGGTGATTCTGGTTCGCATCGAGACCAGCCCGGAAGACATCCATGGCATGCACGCCGCCGAAGGCATTCTGACCACCCGCGGCGGCATGACCTCGCATGCGGCGGTGGTCGCGCGCGGCATGGGCAAGCCCTGCGTCTCCGGCTGCGGCACCATCCGTGTCGACTACGGCCGCGGCACCATGAGCATCGGCTCGCGTACCTTCAAGACGGGCGACGTCATCACCATCGACGGCTCGCTCGGTCAGGTGCTCGCCGGCCGCATGCCGATGATCGAGCCGGAGCTGTCCGGCGAGTTCGGCACGCTCATGACCTGGGCCGACCAGGTCCGCAAGATCGGCGTTCGCGTCAATGGCGATACGCCGGACGACGCGCGCACCGCGATCAAGTTCGGCGCGGAAGGCATTGGCCTCTGCCGCACCGAGCACATGTTCTTCGAGGAGACGCGCATCCGCACGGTGCGCGAGATGATTCTCTCCGAGGACGAGCAGTCGCGCCGCGCCGCGCTGGCAAAACTGCTGCCGATGCAGCGCGCCGACTTCGTCGAGTTGTTCGAGATCATGAAGGGCCTGCCCGTCACGATCCGCCTGCTCGATCCGCCGCTGCACGAGTTCCTGCCGCACACCCACGCCGAGGTCGAGGAAGTGGCGCGCGCCATGAATACCGACCCGCGGCGCCTGGCTGACCGCGCCCGCGAGCTGTCGGAGTTCAACCCGATGCTGGGCTTCCGCGGCTGCCGCATCGCGATCGCCTATCCTGAAATCGCCGAGATGCAGGCGCGTGCGATCTTCGAGGCCGCGGTCGAGGCCGAAAAGCGCACCGGCAGGGCCGTCGGCCTCGAGGTGATGGTGCCGCTGATCGCGACCAAGATGGAGCTCGACCTCGTCAAGGCACGCATCGACGCCACCGCGAAGGCGGTGATGCGCGAGACCAACACCAAGATCGCCTATCAGGTCGGCACCATGATCGAGCTGCCGCGCGCCTGCCTGATGGCGGCAGAGATCGCGGAGAGCGCCGAGTTCTTCTCGTTCGGCACCAACGACCTGACGCAGACCACCTACGGCATCAGCCGCGACGATGCGGCGAGCTTTCTCGGAACCTACGTGTCCAAGGGCATCCTCCCGATCGATCCCTTCGTCGCGCTCGACCAGGAAGGCGTCGGCGAGCTCGTCAAGATCGGCGTCGCACGCGGCCGCAAGACGCGCTCGAAGCTCAAGGTCGGCATCTGCGGCGAGCACGGCGGCGATCCCGCCTCCGTCGCGTTCTGTCACCACATCGGGCTCGATTACGTCTCGTGCTCGCCCTACCGCGTGCCGATCGCCCGCCTCGCCGCGGCGCAAGCGGCGCTCGGCAAGGCCGTCGCCAGCCAGGCATAAGCAGAACTAAAATGCCGAATGAGAGAGGCGGGGCCAAGAC
>NZ_LSIC01000001.1 GCF_001556045.1 Bradyrhizobium sp. CCH5-F6 | reverse complement strand
GGGAGAAGCCCCGCGTCCGCCGCGCGCTCCGCGTTTCGATGCCACGCGCCAGCCGGGACCCCCCGCCCCGCCGCCGACGCCTGAGCCGCCGGCCGGGCGCGATCGTGCGGGCGCGCGCCGTCCGCCCGACCTCGGACCCCCGCCGCCGCTACCGCCGGCACCGGGCGTGCGCGGCTTCCGCGACATCACGGCCGACGCCAACGATCTCGGCGGCGCTGCCGCGCAGGCCAGCCGCGCCGCGCGCCGCACCTACGCCAACGTGCCATCGCCCTCGCCGGAATTCGACCGGCTCGAGCCGAGCCTGGAGAACCGCGCCGGCGAGTCCGAGGCGCCCTATTCCTACGAAGCGTCGATCGAGGAGGCCGAGCGCTACGCGCCGCAGCCGCCGTCGCCGCGTCCGCGCATCGCGCCCGAGCGCGACGTCAAGAAACGCGCCCGCACCGGCTCGGCCTTTCCGTTCAAGAGTGCGATCGCCGTCGGCATCGTGCTGATCCTGGTCGGCGCCGGCATCCTCTGGGGCAAGCAGCTGGTCCAGACCGTCACCGGCCTTCTCAAGCCGTCCGCGACCCAGGTGGTGGAAACGCCGAGTCCGGCGCAGCCGCAGACCAAGCCGAAAATTCCCGATCGCGTCGGCCAGCCTTCCGCGAGCGACCAGCCGGTCGCGCCGGTGGCGCAGAAGGTCGTGCTCTATGACGAGGATCCGTCCGACCCGAAGGGCAAGCAATATGTCGGCTCGGTGGTGTGGCGGCTCGAGCAGATCAAGGCGTCGGGCAACCAGAAGGCCGACGTCGCGGTGCGCGCCGACATCGAGATTCCCGACCGCAAGTTCAAGATGACGATGTCGTTCCGCCGCAACACCGATTCCTCGCTGCCGGCGAGCCACACCGCGGAGTTGACCTTCATCCTGCCGCCGGATTTTCCGGGCGGCAGCGTCTCCAACGTGCCGGGCATCCTGATGAAGTCGAACGAGCAGGCGCGCGGCACGCCGCTCGCAGGCCTCGCGGTCAAGGTCACCGACGGCTTCTTCCTGGTCGGCCTCTCCAACGTCGATGCCGACCGCGCCCGCAACGTCCAGCTCCTGAAGGAGCGTTCCTGGTTCGACGTTCCCCTGGTCTACGCCAACCAACGCCGCGCCATCATCGCCATCGAGAAGGGCGCCCCCGGCGAGCGCGCCTTCAACGACGCCTTCGCGCAGTGGGGCGATTGAGTCGGGCGGCCACCGCTTCCGTCATTCCGGGGCGCGCGTAGCGCGAGCTATGATGCGCAATTGCGCATCTGAGATTCCATCGTGCAGCGGATGACGGGGAAGAATGGATTCCGGGCTCGACGCTGATGCGTCGCCCCGGAACGACACCCTGAATGAGCGAATGATCGCTACCGCGCCGCCGCTTCCCGCTTGCGCGATGCTGCGGCGGCCGCGTGCTCGCGGTCCATCACGGCGCGGCAGCCGGGGCTGACCTGGGCCTTGTTGCGGACCATGCAGGCGGTGATGCGCGGGATATCCGGGATTTCGCTGGAGCACAGCCGCATCGCGTCGCCCGAGCACATCTGCTGTGCTTCGGACGAGAAGGCGAGGCCAGGCGATGTCTGGAGGGCGAGGCTGGTGACGGCGAGAGCGAAGAGCGAAGCAATCGTCTGATGGCGTGTCATGTGGAATGGGTCCCCGATTTCCCGTGGGCTTCAGCCGCTTGGTTTTTGGGGCGCCGCACGCGGCTTGATCTGCCGCATGTCACAGCCTTCACGCCGGGACTTTGATCCCGCATGTGGTCGCTCGATCTCTCGTGATGTTCGAATCGAAAAGTGCTGCGCCGCCCGAGCGAAGTATGCGCCATTGTCATGCGGCTGCAATGGTCAGCGCGAAGGAATTCGCAATTGTTGCGCGCGAGTCACGTCGCCCGCGTCAGATCAGTCGTTCGGGGGATGCCTTCGCCCGTTCCGCGTCGTCCACGCCGAGAGCGGAGGCATGCTCCTCGACGGCGGTGACACCCTTGGCGGTGAGCTCGAACAGATCGCCGTCCTTCATCACGTAACCATCGGCGATCAGTTGCCCCACCTTGCCTTGCCGGTCGTCGGCGAAAGCAACGGATTGGCTGATGTCCCGGAGGATGGCGAGTTGTTCGTCGCGTATCATGGCTTCACGCTCCATTCGCCGGGATGGTGCCGGTCCTCACATGCCGTGGCTCTGAAACACCTTGCTGCAGGACTTCGACAGCTTGGCGCGATTGGCTTGCAGGCAGCCCTGGACGGCCAAGTCGTTGCCGAGGTCCTTGCGGCAGAAACGCTGCGCGTCCCGTGAGCAGGCCTTCTGCTCCTGCGGCGTGCCCATGTTGCCTTGCGCGAAAGCAGGCCCGTCCGACAGACCGGTCAGGGTTGCCAGCGTGATCGTCGCCAGGAGAAGTTTGCGGGCCATCGGCGCTCCAGTTGCCAGAGGTCAATTCAGGTCCTGCGTGAACTCGTCGCCTTGCCACTTGTTCCCTCGAGCTGGCTGCCCCCCGCTGTTCAAGGTTCCCACAGCGCTGCTATAACGAGGCGAATTGTGAGGATGCGCGATGAAACGCTATCTGGTGTTTGCCCTGGTCGGCCCATTCGTCGGCGGGTTCCTGCTGCTGCTGACGACGACCTACCAGTCCGGCTATTGGGCCCAGACCAATCTCGGGGAGGTCGGCAAGCTGTTCGCGGTGTTCTTCAAGACCCTGCAATACAGCTATCTGTTCGGTTTCCTGCCCGCGCTGATGATCGGCGCGGTCGACGACATCCTGATCCACATCCGCCGGATCCGCCCGGGCTTGCGGATGCTCCTGGTCGGCCTGTTCGCCTTCGCCCTGGCGTCGCTCACCTACAGCTCGCGCGGGCCGGATTCGGGCGCTGTGCAGTTCATCCTGTATGGCCTCGTCGGGTTCGTGCCGGCGGTGATTTCATCCTGGCTCGTGCATCGCTACGTCGAGGAGCCGCAGGCAGCGGCGGCGCCGACCTGACGCGCGGCATTCGATCGCGGCAGCAACCTCCGCCGCCGCGGCGCGTTGTCCGGAGACCATGACCATGTCCGACGACGACATCCTTGCTCCGCGCAGATCCCGTACGGGGAGTAGTTCGCGTTCGGGCAACCGGGCGCGCGGGCCGATCATCGACCAGGAAGGCCACGAGATCAGGCCCGAAAGCCTGGAGCAGGGATTTCGTGAGTTTCGCTTCGAGTTCGGGCAAGCCAGCCCGTTCGCGAATCTGACGCGCGAGCAGCGGATCGCGCGTCTCGAGGCGATCGCGAAGCTGCTCGACGTCGCCTTCATCCTGCCCGGCACCAACATCCGCTACGGCATCGACGGGCTGATCGGCCTGATCCCCGTGGTCGGCGACATCATCACCACGGCGATCTCGCTGTGGCTGGTGCGCGAAGCCCGGGCGCTGGGGGCGCCCTGGCACATCACCGCGCGCATGCTCGGCAATGTCGCGCTCGACGGCGTGGTCGGACTGGTGCCGTTCGCGGGCGACGCTTTCGACGTGATGTTCCGCGCCAACATGCGCAACGTGCGCCTGCTGCGCCGCTGGCTGGAAAAGCAGCCGCGGATTTGAGCCTTCATCGTCCCTCTCAGGGGCAGCTCTCGCGCATGCGGGGGAAAACCAAAACGCAGAAAGCGCGACGACCTTTCGGCCGTCGCGCTTTCTGCGCATATCGGAGGCTTGCGAAAGCTTACGCCGCGTCGGCGTCGGTCTCGGCGGCCGGCGCCGGCTTGGGCCGACGGGGCAGCGGGAAGGCTTCGCTCTCGTACAGCGAGCGGATGCCGTTCTGATCGAAGCGCGCTTCCTCGACCTGGAGATAGGCGCCGTTCAGCGAATCCGTCGGCAACTGCTCCATCGCGAACTGCACGGCCTCGGCTGCGGTGCCGAACCGGCGATAGGTGAAGCCTGCACGCTTCTTCTTGCGGATCGCGGCGGGGAAGAGTTCGGCGGACGTGTTGAAGTTGAACGGACGCAGTGGACGCATGGTCAAAGACCTCGTGATCTTCTCTGGGGCTTTAAGCGCGTGGGGTTGGGGAAGGGCAGAGGCCGCAATCCAGCGGGCCCGCCGCATGTCATTGTCGCCCTCTAATATAGGCCGATTTGACAAAATTGCGACCCCCGCGATGCGAGATGATGAATCCGCGCATGGCAGCTGCGCATGCGCAAAAAATCAAGCAATATCATGTAGTTATTTGAGACTAGAGCTTGCCGAGAAGCAGCAGCACGACCAGCACGACGAGGACGAGCCCGCCAATCCCCATGCCGGAATGGCCCATGCCGTAGCCATAGCCGCCCAGGCGGCCGGACAGGCCCCCGAGCAGGTAGATGATCACGAGGATGATCAGGATGGTCCCGAGCGACATGGCATCCTCCCTGGCGGCCGCCACAATCGAGCGATCGGCGGCGCCGCCAGGCGAGAAAAGCACATCGCGGAGCCGGGTTCCATGCGGGAACCCGGCGCTGCGTGCCGTTTATTTCGGCTCCAGCTTCAACGCCGCCGAATTGATGCAATAGCGCAGACCCGTCGGCCCGGGACCATCGGGGAAGACATGGCCGAGATGACCGCTGCATTTGGAGCAGAGCACCTCGGTGCGGACCATGCCGTGGCTCGTGTCCCGCTCCTCGTCGATATGGCTCTCGACCGCGGGCTGGGTGAAGCTCGGCCAGCCACAGCCGGAATCGAACTTGGCGTCGGACGCGAACAGCACATTGCCGCACCCGGCGCAGACATAGGTGCCGGCGCGCTCCTCGTGCTCATATTCGCCCGAGAAGGGACGCTCGGTCGCCTTCTCGCGCAGCACGGCGTACTGCATCGGCGTCAGTTCGCGCCGCCACTGCTCTTCGCTCTTGATGACCTTGTCGTCCGTGATCTTCGTTCTGGTGTCGGGCATGGGTCTCCCGTTTCTCTCTTGCGATCAGTTGGTGGCCTTGCTGGCATTCACCAGCGTCGGCTTCTCAATGTAGTTGTCCGCGAACAGCTTTTTCAGGTTCTCGACCTTCGGGATGTCGTTATAGGCGATGTAGGGCTGGTTCGGGTGCAGGGTCAGATAATCCTGGTGATAGGCTTCCGCCGGATAGAACGCCTCGAGTGGGCCGAGCTTGGTCACGATCGGCTTTTTGAACACCTTGGCCGCGTTGAGCTGCGCGATATAGGCCTCCGCCACCTTCTTCTGCTCGTCGGAGGTGGTGAAGATCGCCGAGCGATATTGCGGGCCGACGTCGGGGCCCTGGCGGTTGAGCTGGGTCGGGTCGTGCACCACCGAGAAGTAGATCTGGAGGATCTTGCCGTAGGAGATTTTCTTCGGGTCGTACTTGATCTCGACCGACTCGGCGTGGTCGGTGCGCCCGCTCGAGACAGCCTTGTAGTCGGCGGTCGCCTTGGTGCCCCCGGCATAGCCGGAGACCGCGTTGACGACGCCCGCGGTGTGCTGGAAGACGCCCTGCACGCCCCAGAAGCAGCCGCCGGCGAGGACGGCGGTCTGGATGCCGCTCGCGGGCGCGGCGTCCACGGCGGGGGCGGGGATCACGACCGCTTCCTCCGCGGCCCGGGAGGGCATCGTGAAAGCCAGCGTCAGGGCGGTGGTTGCGGCGAGCAGGAAGGCGAGGGCGGTTCGGCGCATGGCAATCCTCTTTCGGAAGGGCTGACAGTCTAGGGCGGTCGGGACCGGGCGAACAGCCTGCCCGGGCGCGCTTTCGCATCAACCGAGATACGGACGCAGCCGCCGATTGTTACGCCGGGGCGGACACGAGTCCGTGAGAACGTCCGGGAAATGGCGCGGCGACGATGCGGCCTGGCGGGATGCGGAACTCCGCGCTGGACGAGCCGGCATGATCGACAATAAGAAATGGTGGCTGGAGCTCACCTGACAACATGCTGCGCGTCGTACTGCCGATCCTTGCCGCCCTCGCCGCCGGCACGTCGCTTGCCGTGGCCGATCCCCAAGCCGGCGGCGATCTCGCCATTTGCCGTGACCGCCAGGCGGAGGCGCAGGCCCGTGCCACGGCCTGCGACAATCTGCTGAACGCCGACCGCGTCGCCGGCAAGGACAAGGCGATCGCGCTGTCCGTGCGCGGCACGACGCTGCTCAACAAGCGCGATCATGTCCACGCGATCGAGATCCTGTCCACGGCGCTCGACCTCGATCCCGACTATGCGGTGGCGCTCAATCTGCGCGGCCTCGCCTATGAGCGCAGCGGACAGGACGACCTCGCGATGGCCGACTATGATCTCGCGCTACAGAAGCGTCCGGCTTACGGCGTTCCCTACAACAACCGCGGTGTCATCCAGCTGCGACGGGGTGCGCTGCAAAGCGCGCTCGACGATTTCAGCCTGTCGATCAAATACACGCCCAAATTCCTGCTCGCCTGGACCAATCGCGCGCGCGTGCGCACGTTGATGAAGGATTTCGACGGCGCGCTCGCCGACTTCGCGGAGGCCGAGAAGATTGATCCGGCCGCGCCGCAGATCGCCAGCAACCGCTGCGTCACCTACGGTATGATGGGAAAATTCGACAAGGCCCTTGCCGACTGCAACCGCCTGATCGAGCGGCAGCCGAAGAACGTGTTCGCGATCAACAACCGCGCCGACGCCAACATGATGAAAGGCGACCTCGAGGCCGCGCTGAAGGATTACAACACGGCCATCCAGATCAACCCGAACAATGTCCGCGCGCATTCCGGCCGCGGCCAGATTTACGAGCGCAGGAAGGATCTCGCCCAGGCGCGCGCCGACTATCGCGCCGCGGCTTATTCGCTGACGAAATTCGACGAGATCGACGTCGCGCGCGCCCGCGCCATCGCACGGGAGCGGCTCGCCGCGCTGACGGCGCAAACACCGGGCGGTGCGCCTGTCGGGCACCGCGTCGCGCTGGTGATCGGCAACGGCGCCTACAAGAACGTCCACGCTCTCGCCAATCCCCCGAGCGATTCCAGATTGATCGCCAGTGTGCTGCGCGACGTCGGCTTCCAGACCGTGATATCCGTCAACGACCTCACCCGCGACAAGTTCTTCGAAGCGTTGCAGGCCTTTGCCACAGAGGCGGAAAAGGCCGACTGGGCCGTGGTCTATTACGCCGGCCACGGTTTCGAGATCGGCGGGGTGAACTATCTCGTTCCGGTCGACGCCAAGCTCGCCGCCGACAGCGATGCCGAGACTCAGGCGGTTGCCCTGGAGCAGGTGATCGCCGCCGTCGGCGCCGCGCGAAGGATGCGGCTCGTGGTCCTGGACGCCTGTCGCGACAATCCGTTCGCGCCGGCCATGCAGCGCACCTTGTCGCTCAAGCTGGTCGACAAGGGCTTTTCCAACATCGAGCCCGGTGCCGGCTTCATGGTGGTCTACGCCGCCAAGCATGGCGAGACCGCGATGGACGGCGACGGCAGCGCCAACAGCCCGTTCGCCACCGCGCTGGCGCGCGAGATCAGGCAGCCGCGCGTCGAGATCAGAAAGCTGTTCGACATCATTCGCGACGACGTCTGGGCCGCGACGAAGCACGCGCAGCAGCCGTTCACCTATGGCTCGCCGCCGGGAAGAGAGGACTTCTACTTCGTGGCGGGGAAGTGAGCGGTCGCGTTCGTAGCGCGTTCAGCCGTTTGGCTGCGTGGCTCACGCCAGCGAATTGAACCAGTCGAACGCCGTCGGCTGCCCGTTCAGAACGGCCGCTTCGCCATAGAGGCTCGACAGGAACGTGGCGCGATGGCTGGCGCCATTGACCGGAACGCCCACCGCGAAATGTCCGCCGGCGGCGATTGCGGGCCGCACCAGCCGTGGATGCAACGCCTCGTCCGCCAGCCCGTAATAGAACCTGATCGGGGAATCGTAATCCCAGAAGGTCGCGCCATTGTTGCCGAGGCGGCGCTGGAAAGCGCTGTTCGAATCGCTGGTGAAGCGATCGAAGAAGCCATCGACGAGGAAGTCGCCGGCGGGAGGAATGCTCCTCGCGATCTCGCCTTCGAGGCTGTAATCGGACCAGTATTTTTCCGCGAAGGGCTGGTATTGCGGCTTGATCGCCGTCTTGAACAGGTCGCCCAGCCCATAATAGCGCCGGTAACTGCCGAGCAGGACGATCATGCAAGGCGTGATCCAGGCCGGCGGCAGCGGATAAGAGCTCTCCGAGGCCGGAATGTAGGCCGCAGGGTTCGCCCAGTAGTGAAAGCTGTCGGCGAGATCGTTGAACGGGCTCTGTGTCGCGGTCGCCCGAACCTTGATGCCGCGGCGCTGCAGCTCCTGTTTCAGCCACTGCGTGTTCAGGGCGCCTTGCGACCATCCGTTCAGGAACAGGGATGATGGGCGCAGGCCCAATTTGCGCAGCTCGAGTTGCCCCGCACTCAATATGTCGAGGCAGCACTGCACGGTCGCGCCCTTCACGGCATAGGCTTCGCTCCGGCCATTGCGATAGGGGCCCTTGCCGACATAGTCGGCCGCGATGATCGCGTAGCCGTTGCCGGCGAAGCGCTGGATGTTGAACAAGGTCTCGATCGAATCGAAATTGTCGCGCAGCTCGTATGTTTCGTCGCCCAGGCGCAGCAGGTTCGAGGGGACCTGGTCGAACGACAGGATCGTGCCGTGTTGCCACGACAACAGCGGAAGGGCGCTGCGCGCGCCCGCCGGAACGGCGAGCAGGCCGCTGACCTTGACGCGTTCTCCCGTCTCCGGGACGCGCGTGAAGGTGACGATGCGCCTCAGCTCCACGTCATGGCGCGCCGCATATTTGTCTGCAAAGCTCGCCGGCAAAATATTGCCTTCGTTGAAGACGGCATAGAACTTTGCCGCCAGCGTGTTGAGCCGCTCCTTCGAGACGCGCACCGACCTGACCGACGCCGCAAGGGCATTCCCCGGAGCCGTGGTCGACAGCGCCAGTGAACCGGCGGCCGCGCTCGCCGATCTCAGAAAGCCGCGACGGTTCACTGTGAGATCATCGAGATCGATATCGGGATGTTCAGGTCTCGTCGCGCGCGCAGCCATATGTTCCGCTCCGATGCAGGTGACATACCGATACGCTGCAAAACCTAGCGCGCGGTGAACGCTGCTCGGCGGAACGGATCACCGGGAAACGCGAGACCTACACCACCACGCTGAGCCGTTTAGCCGCCCGCGTGATGCCGGTATAGAGCCACCTCGCCCTGGAGTCCTGAAACGCAAAGCTCTCGTCGAACAGCACGACATCGTCCCATTGCGAGCCCTGCGACTTGTGCACGGTCAGCACGTAGCCGTAGTCGAACTCGTCATAGGGCTTGCGCTGCTCCCAGGCGATCTGCTCGATGCCGCCCTCGAAGCAGTCGGCGCGCACCGAGACCTTCGTCACCTTGTGGCCGAAATCCTCGTCCGGCGACAGCCGCATGCTGAGGATGCGCGATTTCGAGCGCGAGGTGTTGCGCGACTTCACACGCCATAGCCCGCCGTTGAACAGGCCTTTCTTGCGGTTGTTGCGCAGGCACACCAGCTTGTCGCCGGCGACGGGAAACGCATCCTCGATGTTCTGGCGCTGGCGCACGCGCATGTTGTACGCGCGCCTTGTGTTGTTGCGGCCGACCAGGACCTGGTCGGCACCCATGACGCGGTCGGGATCGAGCTCTTTCCGCGACACCACCTCGCTCTCGCCGTAGCGGCCGATGTCGAGCTCGCGTCCCTCGCGGACGTCCATCGACATCCGCACGATCGGATCGTCCTGGGCCTGGCGATGCACCTCGGTCAGCATCGCGTCCGGCTCGGAATTGGTGAAGAAGCCGCCGCCCTGGATCGGCGGCAGCTGCGCGGGATCGCCCAGCACGAGGAGGGGACAGTCGAACGACATCAGGTCGCGCCCGAGTTCGGCGTCGACCATCGAGCATTCGTCGATCACGATCAGCTTCGCCTTCGATGCCGGCGCGTCGTCCCACAATTCGAAGCTCGGCTGCTCCTCGCCGGATTCGCGGGCGCGGTAGATCAGCGAGTGGATGGTGGAGGCGCCGTCGCAGCCCTTGTTGCGCATGACCAGAGCCGCCTTGCCGGTGAAGGCGGCGAACTTCACCTCGCCATCGACCCCGTCGGCGATGTGCCGCGCCAGCGTGGTCTTGCCGGTGCCGGCGAAGCCGAACAGGCGGAATACCGGCGGCGTGCCGTTGCGGCCCGGCTTGGCTTTGAGCCAGTCGCCGACGGCCTTGAGCGCGGCGTCTTGATGCGGGGTGAAGGTGGGCATGGCTGTCTTGAGAAGGGAACTGGCGATTCGCCGCTTCTCGGAAACTAACCATTGCGGCCGGCCGTTCAAGCGGCGGTCAGGCCGTCCTGCCGGTCCTGAAGCATGATCCGGGAAAGTGCGCAGCGGTTTTCCGAAAAGATCATGCTCAAACAACAACCTAAAGCGCGATGACGATTCATCCTAACCTCATCGCGCTTTAGGCTATTTGTCGATCCGGTCGTGCAGCTGCCAGAATCGCAATGTGCGCTCGGCCGTTGCCGGGGACAGCTTGGCGAAATCCGTGCCCGCGAGCTTCAGGGTGGCCTCGTCGATGCGGTACTTGGCTGGACGATTGCAGAGGATTTTTTCCACCGTGGGCCAGCCGAGGCCTGCCGACTTGCAGGGGATCAGCACGAGGTCGGCACGCGGCCCTTCCAGAACCTTCGCCATCAGCTCGGTCGGCGCGCTGTTGTTGAGAAGCCCGAGCGCGGCGGCAACCTCGTCGAATCTCTTGGTCTCCGCGAATCGGGCGATGGCGGCGTCGTTGAGCTCGTTGAGGCCCTTCATCCGTTTGACGGCCGCTTCAGCCAGGCTGAAATCCCGCTTCGGCTCCGGCGGCGCCGCCTTGCTGGTGATCGCGGCGAGGATGCGCTTGATCTCGGCCTGGAGTTCTGGCGGGGCGATGGTCGCAAGGCGCGCGCGCACGGCTTCGGTGGCGCGCTGCAGCAGGTCGCGTAGATACTTGATGGGAAGATCGATGCGCAGGCCGAGCGACTCGGCGAGCGTTTCGTCGGCTTCCGCGTGCGCGATCATGCCGCCATAGCCTTCCTCGGAAAAGCGGGCCGTCGTGTTGTCGGCAAGGCGGCGGATGACCTTGCGCTCGCCGCGCTCGACCAGGACGTCCGTGACGACCTCAGGCAGGTCGGCGCGGCCGGAAATGGCGAACAGGTGATCCTGCCCCTTGGCTTTCGCGATCTCGACCAGCGTCGGGGTGCTCAGGCGATTGGACTCGGTCAGCACCTTGCCCGCGACGGCGATCTCGTCGTCCCAGGCGAGGCGTTCGAGCACGCCGGCAGGCGCGTAATCCAGCGGCGCCAGACGATCGCCAAGCTCGGCCCTGACCCGACTTTCCACCCGCGTCACCAGATGCGAGAGCACATGATCGAAGACCTCGACCTGATCGTCGCTGAGGCGCTGCCCCTGGTCGAGAAACAGGTCCGTCACCCGTCGCAAGGTCTCGATGCGCTTGGCCGAGGAGCCGTTACGGACGGCATCTTCGAGCTCGTCGATGATGGAATTCGTCTGCTGCTGCATCATGCTCTTCTGGCCACCGCAGTAGGACTTGGGACAGCTTCCGTCGCGAGCATGATCGGCCCTGTGGTTTAAGCAGGGGATAACGGAGTGGTATGATGAAACTGCCGAATGGAACTTTCGCTATCAGAATTCGGCATGTCTGACGTCGTCCGCTCGCCGCGCCGGGCGAGCGGTGGGTCAGGAGCGGAGGTTACTGCCAGCCCGGAACGCCGCGCATGTCCGGCAGCTGGTGGGCGATGCCCTTGTGGCAGTCGATGCAGGTCTTTTCCTTGGTGAACAGGAAGCGCTGGTGCGCCACCGAGGCGCGCGGCGACTGCTTGGTGATGTCCATGGAGTCGGCGCTGTGGCAGTTGCGGCATTCCAGGGAGTCGTTGGCCTTGAAGCGCGCCCATTCGTGCGCCGCCAATTCGAGGCGGTGATCCTGAAATTTCTCCCTCGTGTCGATCGTGCCGAAGATCTTGCCCCAGACCTCCTTGGAGGCCTGCATCTTGCGCGCGATCTTGTCGGTCCAGTTGTGCGGCACGTGGCAGTCCGGGCAGGTCGCACGCACGCCGGAGCGGTTGCTGAAGTGGATGGTCGACTTCAGCTCGGCGAAGACGTTGTCCTTCATCTCGTGGCAGCCGGTGCAGAACTTCTCGGTGTTGGTCAATTCCAGCGCGGTGTTGAAGCCGCCCCAGAAGATCACGCCGGCAACGAAACCGGCCAGCACCAGGGTCCCGAGGGCGAACACCGAGCTCGGGCGGGTCAGCACCTGCCAGAGCTCCAGCGCAAAGTCCCGGCTTCGCGCCAGGAAGCCGCGCTTGGCGTTCAGCTCGGCATTGGGCTCGTCAGCGGTCGTGGTCATCGGCGCCCACCGGGGCTTGCGCGCGACAGCAGCGTGTCGATGTCGATGAAGTCGTTGCTGACGGGCGGGGTGGCGGTGTTCTGCGGCACGTGGCATTCCGTGCAGAAGAAGCGCCGCGGCGAGACCGAGCCCAGGAACTGGCCGTCACGATCCATGAAGTGCGTGATCGACACCATCGGCGCCTGCGATTCCGCGGTGCGCGCCCGCGCATGGCAGGACAGGCACTTGTTGCCGTTGAGATCGACCTGGTAGCCGTCGATCGCATGCGGGATCACCGGGGGCTGCTCCGGATAGTTGCGTACCTCCCGCTCCGACGTGTTGCGGTTCGGCAGCATCGGCGGCGCCGGGCCCTCGTCATTGAGCGGGGTCGGGCCGCGCAGGCCCGAGCTTACGGTCTGCGCGGTCAGCGAGCTCGCGCCCGCGGCGATCGTGACCGCGAGCAGGGCGATTGCAAATCGTTTCATCATGACATGCTCACCCGCTCGATGCGCACGGCGCATTTCTTGAAGTCGGTCTGCAGCGAGATCGGATCGGTGGCGTCGAGCGTCACCTTGTTGATCAGCTTGGATTCGTCGAACCAGGGCACGAACACCAGGCCGCGCGGCGGCCGGTCGCGGCCGCGCGTCTCGACGCGGGCCCGGATGAAGCCGCGGCGGGAGACCACCTTCACCTCGTCGCCGCGCCGGAGCCTGGCTTCCTGCGCGTCGTCGGGATGCATGAAGCAGACGGCTTCAGGAAAGGCCTTGTAGAGCTCGGGCACGCGCCGCGTCATGGTGCCGGAGTGCCAGTGCTCCAGCACCCGGCCGGTCGAGAGCCAGAACGGATATTCCTTGTCGGGCGATTCCGCCGGCGGCTCGTAGGGCAGCGCGAAGATGCGCGCCTTGCCGTCGGCATGACCGTAGAACTGCACGTCCGTGCCCTGCTTGACGTAGGGGTCGCTGCCTTCGCGGAAACGCCACTTGGTTTCCTGGCCGTTGACGACCGGCCAGCGCAGGCCGCGCTCGCGGTGATAGGTCTCGAACGGTGCGAGGTCGTGGCCGTGGCCGCGCCCGAACTGGGCATATTCCTCGAACAGGCCCTTGTGGACGTAGAAGCCGAACGCCTTGGATTCGTCGTTGGCGTAGCCGGCATCGATCTCCGAGACCGGAAACTTGTCGACCTGGCCGTTCCTGTAGAGCACGTCGAACAGCGTCTTGCCGCGATATTCCGGCTTCTTTGCGATCAGCTCCTCGGGCCAGACCTCCTCGATCTTGAAGCGCTTGGAGAACTCCATGAGCTGCCAGAGGTCGGATTTCGATTCGCCGGGCGCGGAGACGAGCTGGTGCCAGAACTGGGTGCGCCGCTCGGCATTGCCATAGGCGCCTTCCTTCTCCACCCACATCGCGGTCGGCAGGATCAGGTCGGCGGCGAGCGCGGTCACCGAGGGATAGGCATCCGAGACCACGATGAAATTGTCGGGGTTGCGGAAGCCGGGATAGGTCTCCTCGTTGATGTTGGGGCCGGCCTGGAGGTTGTTGTTGACCTGCACCCAATAGGCGTTGATCAGGCCGTCCTTCAGCATCCGGCTTTGCAGCACGGCGTGGGCGCCGTTCTTGTCGGGGATGGTGCCTTCGGGCAGCCGCCAGATATGCTCGGCATGATCTCGATGCGCCTTGTTGGTCACGACCATGTCGGCGGGCAGGCGGTGCGAGAAGGTGCCGACCTCGCGCGCAGTGCCGCAGGCCGAGGGCTGGCCGGTCAGCGAGAACGGACTGTTGCCGGGCGAGGAGATCTTCCCGGTCAGAAGATGGATGTTGTAGACGAGGTTGTTGCACCAGACGCCGCGGGTGTGCTGGTTGAAGCCCATGGTCCAGAACGAGACCACCTTCGTCTTTGGATCGGCATAGAGCTCGGCGAGAGCTTCGAGACGGTTGAGCGGCACGCCCGACATTTCGGCGGCCTTCTCCAGCGTGTACTCCGAGACGAACTTGACGAACTCGTCATAGCTCATGTCGGTGGCGTCGTTGGGTTTCGCCGCGCCCGTCGCCTTCTTCTGCAGCGGATGCTCGGGCCGCAGGCCATAGCCGATGTCGGTTTGGCCGCGCTTGAACACGGTGTGCCTGGCGACGAAGTCCTTGTTGACGCGGCCGGTCTTGATGATGTGGTTGGCGATGGCGTTGAGGATGTAGAGGTCGGTCTGCGGCTTGAACACCATGCCGATGTCGGCGAGGTCGAACGAGCGATGCTCGAAGGTCGAAAGCACGGCGACGCGGACATGCGGCGCAGAGAGCCGGCGGTCGGCCAGGCGCGTCCACAGGATCGGGTGCATCTCCGCCATGTTGGAGCCCCACAGCACGAAGGCGTCGGTGGCCTCGATGTCGTCGTAGCAGCCCGGAGGCTCGTCGATGCCGAAGGTGCGCATCATGCCGGCGACGGCCGAGGCCATGCAGTGGCGCGCATTGGGATCGATGTTGTTGGTGCGGAAGCCGGCCTTGAACAGCTTCGAGGCGGCGTAGCCCTCCCAGATCGTCCACTGGCCGGAGCCGAACATGGCGACGCCGTTCGGTCCGCGCTTCTTGATCGCCTCCTTCCACTTCAGCTCCATGATGTCGAAGGCTTCGGTCCAGGTCACCGGCGTGAACTCGCCGTCCTTGTCGTATTTGCCGCCGCTCTTGCGCAGCATCGGCTGCATCAGGCGGTCGTGGCCGTACATGATCTTGGAGAGGAAGTAGCCCTTGACGCAGTTGAGGCCGCGATTGACCTCGGACTTGGTGTCGCCATGGGTGGCGACCACGCGGTTCTCCTTGGTCGCGACCATCACCGAGCAGCCGGTGCCGCAGAAGCGGCACGCGGCCTTGTCCCACTTCATCTCGGTAATGTTCCTCTCCGCGACGAGATTGGCGGCGAGCGCCGGAGCGGGGATGCCGGCGGCGGCGGCAGCGATCGCGGCCGCCTCCAGTTTCAGCATCTGGCGGCGGTCGAGCTTGGGCGATGTCATGGCGGCTCTTCCTGACTCAGGCGGTTTCGATGGCGTGGAAGACGAGGGCTGCGGAATAGACGTTCGGCAGCGACTGGATGGTGTTGAGCAGGGTGCCGAGGCTGCCGGAATCGGGCGCTTCGGTCACGACGACGAGCTTGCCGCGCGGATCGCGGCCGTGGATCTCGCAGCCGGGCAGTGCGGTGATCTCGGCTTCGAGCTCGGCGAGACGCTCGGGACGCGCCTGCACCACGATGCTCGCGATCTCGGCCCCCGGCGGCGCGATGATGCGATCGGCGCTGAGCACCCGGCCAGTGATCAAGGCACGGCGGTTGAGTGTGGCGTGAGTCATGATGCCTGTCTTTCGCTCGAGGGGAATCAATGTCGGGAGGGCGGACCGGGAGGGCCGGCAAACATCTGGTAGATCCAGACGCCAAGGCCGTAACTGCCGACCGTTCCGACCGCGAGGACGGGCATCACGACTGCGGTCAGGAACAGAAAGGCGAAAATCTCCATGCGCTTACGGCGCACGCGCGAGGTCGCGTCGTCTGGGGCCGACATATTCGGTCTCGTCTGAAATGTGGGGATTGGGACGGCATCCGGGCCGTTGCCTTGCTGCACTTCTGATGCAATCGGGCCGTCGCGGCCTTGATCTGGATCAATCTGCCGGCTTGCGCAGATGTCGCAGCGCAGCGCCTTGCCAAGCACAAATGCGGGATCATTCTCCCGCACGGCGGAATTGCCGCTCCGTAGACAGCGCCGCCTCACCCACTAAGATGCGATCAACAACAATAAGCGGGAGGCCTCATGAAGTTCGGCATCTTCTATGAGCTGCAACTGCCACGGCCCTGGGTGGCCGGCGACGAGCTCAGGCTCTACCAGAACGCGCTCTCGCAGATGGAACTCGCAGACCAGCTCGGTTACGACCATGCCTGGGTGGTCGAGCATCATTTCCTCGAGGAATACTCCCACTCGCCCTCGCCGGAATCGTTCCTGGCCGCAGCGAGCCAGCGCACGAAGAACATCAGGCTCGGCCACGGCATCCTCCAGCTCACCACCAACCATCCCGCCCGCGTCGCCGAGCGCGTCGCGGTGCTCGACCTGCTCAGCAACGGCCGCTGCGAATTCGGCATGGGCGAGAGCGCGTCCATCACCGAGCTCACGCCGTTCGGGCGCGACATGGAGACCAAGAAGGAGGTGTTCGAGGAAGCGGTCGCCGCGATCTTCCCGATGTTCAAGGATGCGGGCTCCGAGCACCACGGCAAGTATTTCGACATCCCCCTGCGCAACGTGGTGCCGAAGCCGGTGCAGAAGCCGCATCCTTGAACATCGGGAAGATGCTGTGGATGGCGTGCTCGCAGCTGCCGACCATCGAGCGCGCCGGCCGCCACGGCTTCGGCGCGCTTGGTTTCCAGTTCGTCAGCGCCGATGCCGCGCACGCCTGGGTGCATGCCTATTACAACGCCATGACCAAGCGGCTGCATAAGCTCGCCGACTACGAGATCAATCCGAACATGGCGCTGGTCTCGTTCTTCATGTGCGCCAAGACGGACGAGGAGGCGCGTGCGCGCGCCGACGGCGCCACCTTCTTCCAGTTCGCGCTGCGCTTCTACGGCGCCTCGCAAAATCGCCAGCGCCCCGCGCCCTACACCGTCAACATGTGGGACGAGTACAACAAGTGGAAGCGCGACAATCCGGAAGCGCAGGAGGCGAGCTTGCGCAGCGGCCTGATCGGCTCGCCCGAGACGATCCGCAGGAAGCTGAAGCGCTTTCAGTCTTCCCATATCGACCAGGTCATCCTGCTCAACCAGGCCGGCAAGAACAGCCACGAGCACATCTGCGAATCGCTGGAGCTGTTCGGCCGCGAGGTGATGCCGGAGTTCCAGAACGACCCGGCGCAGGCCGAATGGAAACGAGGCGTGATGAGCGGCGAGATCGAGCTGGAAGAGATCGACACGGAAGCCTTCACCGACCGCTACGGCAAGCTCGCCATCAACGTCGCGCCGGCCAAGGCTGCGGCGGGGTAGGAGCTCCATCGTGACAAAGCACCGGATCTATACGATGAGCTTCGCAAGCGTGTATCCGCTTTACGTTGCGAAGGCCGAGAAAAAGGGACGGACAAAAGCCGAGGTCGACCAGGTCATCTCCTGGCTGACGGGCTATGGTCGGAAAGAGCTCGAAGCCGAGCTGAAAAAGCAGACGGACTTCGAAACCTTTTTCGCAAAGGCTCCTCGGATCAACCCCCTGCGATCCATGATCAGGGGTGTCATTTGCGGCGTCCGGGTGGAGGATATCGAAGAACCAACGATGCGGGAAATCCGCTATCTGGACAAGCTGATCGACGAGTTGGCCAAGGGTAAGACGATGGACAAGATCCTGCGAAGCACGAATTCCTGAGCGCAGCCTCCTATCCATTCGGCTCGTCGGCTTTGCATGCCCGTAGCCGACGACATCCGTCTTCCGCCCGGTCGCCATTGCTGATAATTTTCAGCAAAAGCGGCCGGGAGAGAACGATGCGTTTCCACGAGATGGCTCCGATGCCTGCGGCCGGCGATGTCACGCCGGCGGTGCTCGCCATCGGCCGGCCTGACTTTCCGAACATCCTCATCGACACGCTGCGCCGGCAGGCCGGGGTCGGTCATTGCATGGTGTTCGCGCTGACGCGCGCGGGCGCGGCCCGTTGTCTGCTGGACGCCGGCAACATCCCGATCGGCGGCGATCTCGGCGCCGCCTATGCCGGCCAGTTCCACGAATCCGATCCCAACCGCGATGCGCTGTTCGACGGCGAGGGCAACGCGCCGATCGTGCTGCCGGCGTTCGCGCCGCGCATGTACGGCGCGCGCTACCGCAAGATCTTCTTCAACGATTCCGGCATCGTCGACAAATGCGCGAGCGCGATCTGGACCGGCGACACCTGCTTCTACGTCAACTTCTACCGCATCGCGGCGCAGGGCCGCTTCGACGACGAGCAGCGCCGACGGCTTGAAGCAATCGCACCGGCGATCGCGGCAAGCGTTGCCCGCCATTTCCAGGCAAGCGCACCGCCGGACCAGACCCTCGCCGCGCTGTTCGCCACCCGCTTACCGCTCGCCGATCTCACGCCGCGCGAGCAGGACGTTTGCCGGCGCATCTTGTCCGGCTTCAGCTCCGAAGCGATCTCGCAGGCACTCGGCATCAGCCTGCATTCGACCCTGACCTATCGCAAGCGCGCTTATGAACGGCTCGGCATCTCCTCCCAGAGCGAGCTGTTCGCGATCGTGCTGCGGCTGCTCTCGGCGCCTCACGGCCTGAACTGAGGGGACGCCAGGTCCGCGCTGTCTGCTTCCGGGAGCAAAGCGGACACGCAGCCTGGCCGCCATGATCGTCGCCTTCTGACCGATTCTGTTGAAAAAGGCTGGCAGTATTCCGTTGTAATGGCTGGGCGGAATGA